>CAYGZQ010000074.1:0-17832 GCA_964354375.1 uncultured Planctomycetota bacterium | reverse complement strand
ACTCCTACACCGGCGACCCGGACAATCCCACGCACTCCTACACCGCCTCCTACCATGGCCCCGTCATGTTGCGCCTGTCCGACAACCACAGCTCGGCCATGACTTGTACGGTGTATGTAGATGTCGATATCGTATGAGCTCCGGGAGACGCGCTGGTGGTGAAGGCGGATGATCCGCTGAGCGCCCTCTGATTGTCCGACGCCGACCTCGACGGCGCCACGCATATTGCCAGGCACTGGGTAGATGGCCTCGTCTTTGACTCTTGTCCTTGAGGAGATGAAAACTATGCTAAAGCCTCGATTGGTCAGGACCGCACTCGGATGCGCATCATTCGCGATGCTTTTGTTCCTTGGGCATCATCAAGCATTCTCGCAGGACCAATACGAATCGCAGGCGCTCTTCACCATCCCGTGGGGCGATGAGGCAGGGCATCTCTCTCTACTATGGCATGAGCCGCTGCCGCCGGACTTCGAAGGGTACTACGATGCCCCTTTCCCGGTGAGCTTCTCTCCTACTGGAGGCTTGGCCCTAGTAGATTACGACGGGTCTCTGTTCAGGCTGATAAGATACTCCGCTGCTGGCGATCTGATCGGTGATATTGATCTGGAGTCCGTTGGGGTGAGAAACCCAGGAGACGCATGCGTGGCAGTCGGGGGTGAGGTGATGCTAGTTGCCGACGATGTTGTCTGTGTCTTGGACACTGACCTGAACCGGATTGACCTGACAACCCTTCTCTGGAGGGGCTCTTATGTTGGCCAGATCTGGCCGTCCGCGTCCGGGGGCTTTTGGCTTGTCTACGACAGTCCTTCATGGGTATCCGCACAAAGCGGAGAGTACGAAATGGAGAGAATGGTGGTCGAGTATTCGCTCGAGAACGGATTCGCAGACCCAACCATATTGTTTCACGGGACAAGGGAGGATCCGGAGCGATTCCTATACTATTTCGTAACCCCGGACGGAACGGTTACCGAGGACATTCAAGATATGTATGGGTACTCGTACATGCGGAGACCCGGTGACCAATGCAGCCAGCTCGTCAAGATGGCACCGAACGGACAACAGATTTACGCGAATCAGCTTGTCGATGATCCTAGTTGGGAAGGATTCGTCGAGGCAGACGTCACACACAATTACTTCATCGATTGGTCGGGCGATTTCTACACCCTTCACGCAACCGGCGATGGCGCGGTGCTGACGAAGTGCACGCTGGTCGTGGAATAGCGATCAAGGCGGGAGCCGGGCGTGGGAATTCGGGTCGACGGCGCGACGGGATCGACCGGGCCGGTCGAACCGGACGCGCAGCCCAGAACCAGCAGATAGACCGCTACCGCAAGTACGCACCACCGTCTCATGATGGCCTCCAGACAGAAGGTTTCAGGCCGGGAGGAGACTTCAAACCGGCCTCTATTCCTTTAGATACAGAAAAACAGAGGAAAATGCAAGCTGGTGCGGGACCGTCAAGCGGGTCCCAGGCCAAGCTGACTTTCCACCTTGCCGAGTTCGGTAATCAGGAACTGAACGAGGTCGTCGAGCTCCCAGCCAAGCTCTTTGGCGCCCTCAACGAGCTCGTCACGGTTGACCGCCCTGCAGAACGCTTTGTCCTTTATCTTCTTCCTGACGCTCTTGACCTCCATGGTCTTGAACGACTTGTCGGGCCGGACCAGCGCGCACCCGATCATGAAGCCGGAAAGCTCATCGACCGCGAACAGCGCTTTCGCCATGAGGGAATCGCGGGGAACGCCGGAGTAGGTCGCGTGGCCGAGAATGGCTGTCACGATCTCCTCGGGCCATCCTCTCTGACGGAGAATTTTCGCGCCCTCATTGGCGTGTTCGGGGATCGTCGGGTACTGCTCGTAATCGAAGTCGTGCATTATCCCGACGGTCGCCCATTTCTCCTCGTCCTCCCCGTAGTGCCTGGCCAGAGCGCGCATGCACAGCTCCACCGCCAGACCGTGCTTTCTGAGCTGCTCGTTCTTGGTGAACTCGCACAGAGTCTCCCACGCAGCGTCGCGGGACGGTATCGGATGGTCGGTCATCTTGCTCACTCCTCGCATGTGGGGCAGGCTTTCCAGCCTGCCGCTTCTGGACGGCGCATGGATAGCAGGCTGGAAAGCCTGCCCCACGAAGTCCTCATCGACAGCAGCCTAGACATTCAGAAAAACGCTGCTCGGAAGCATCCCGAGCCGTTCCAGAGCGACTCTGACTCCTTCGATCATTGCGTCTTTCCCCGCCACAAACGCTACGGTGTTCCGAATGTCGGGCGCCATCCGGGTAAGGAGGTCCTGTATATACCCGACATGCCCCTTCCAGGATGTCCCCTCCGAGGGTCTGCTGGCGGAAAGGTAGACTTCGATCTTGTTCTCCCGCCAGTACTCTCGTTCCTCACCGAACGCAAACCTGTCGGACGTCCGCTCCCCGTAGAAAAGCATCACTCTTGCCCAGTCGTTTCTGTAGAGGATGATCTCCGCAATCACCGGACGCATTGCACAGACCGCGACACCGCTCGCGGCCAGAATAATGTCGAACCTGCGGTACGCCAGGACCGGGAAACCCGCTCCCATCGGACGGCTGATGAGAATCTCGTCCCCGGGCGCCAATTCGCACAGCCTCCGACTTCGCTCGCCGACATCCTTGACAAGGAACTCGAAGAATTCGTAGCCGGGCCGGTTTGCGATGGTCCCCTGCCAGGGAGCCATGCCCGGAAGCACGAGGTCGACGAACTGGGAATGAAACACGTGGGCCGACCATACCTCCCGTGGCACACCCAGCCTCAGAAAAACCTGGTTTTCTGCGGCAGGCATGCTGTCCATAATCCTGGCCGGAAAGAGATCGGACACGGGAACCATTTTACGCTGTCGGTACACTGGGAGTCAAAACAGGCCTGAGCCCGCCAAACAAGAATGCCGCCACACAGGCGGCATCTTCACTACCCTGGCTTGCCGGGAAAGGTCTCCCAATCACTCCAAAACATAGACCAGGACCGTTTTCCTCCCCCACCTGAGAGCCTCGGCGCGATCGTCGAAGCACACATCGATCCGGTTGCCCTTTATCGCCCCGCCCGTGTCGCAGGCGAGCGCATAGCCATAACCTTCGATCCAAAGCTCGGTACCCAGGGGGATGACCCTGGGATCGACCGCGCATACTCCCCTGGTGGCAATATGTCCGGTGGCAGTACGACCATCTGCATAGGGTCCGCAGGACAACGGTCCGGGATCGTACGCGGTCGCCTCCATGATCAGGACCCTTCTGTCGATACCACCGCGACTGGGTAGAGGGGGAAGGGAACGAACGCCGACTCTCGCCACTCTCCTTGTCGGCTCCACGACGACGCGGCTGCCCATTTCGATGCGAGCGGTCTGTTGGCCATTCTTGTAGTAGTAGCGCGTAATCTCTTCGGCCTGGCCCGGCGACCCGGGCGAGACCTCCACCATCCGTCCCCTGGGCAGGTTTGGATCGGGCTGGATGTCCAGCGACGGCGGGATTTCCTTCCTCTCGGTGACATCCAGGACCTTGACCCGTGTTATCTCGATCCGCATCCCGTCTTTGAGCAAGGACGAAGGGTTGGGGGTGACACGGTCCATAGGGCCGCAATCGAGGCCGTACTGGTCCAGAAGGTCGCAGACCGTCTCCCCGGTGCAGACGATTTCCCGGGCGGACATCCCGGCGTCAGCCAGCAAAACCCGCTTCGCCGCGGCATAAGTGACCTTCAGACCCGGTCTGATCGGCGTCCGGGGGGGCGGCTGAACCAGGTCGTCCGGCGAATACCCTATCCCGACCTCGGTCAGGAACTCCCCGACGGTCCTTGCGGCTGTCAGGTAGGTCCCCTGGAGGCCGGGCGAATCGAGCGTCACTTGTCGAGACGGACCCCCATTAAGAGCAGCCCCAAAGAAAACGAAACCCGCCCCAATTACGGAGGCGGCCAGACAGAGACCAACGATTATTCGTTCGGCTGCGAGTGTTTTCGGCAATTTCAATAGAGGCACGTTACCCATGTCTTCAAAACCGCACCAGTATAAAAACGGCGCTTTCAACCAAGCGCGGGTGTCGAAAGATAGCACATCTAGCAAACCCTGTCAAGCTTTTGGGGGAAGCTCTCCGATTTTGCCCAGGTACTCCGCCAGGGCTTCCTCCCATGGACGAAGCGGCGTGAATCCACGGACTTTGAACAGAAGCCCCGAAAGCACGCTGTAGGCCGGTCTGGGAGCGGGCGCGCCCCATTCTTTCGTTGTGATCGGCCTGATCGGGGTGCTCAAACCCGCCTCCTGAAGAATCCTCGCGGCGAAATCGTACCAGGTCGTTTCGCCGGCATTTGTGACGTGATAGACGCCGTAATAGGGGGTCTCGATCATCTCGCGGATTGCCTTCGCCAGGTCGGACGCGAACGTCGGGCACCCCGTCTGATCGTTCACAACGCTCAGCTCGTCCTTTTCCCGAGCCATCTTGAGCATTATCTTGACGAAATTCCGGCCCTTCTCACCCACGAGCCAGCTCGTTCGGACGATGAAGTACCTCAGAAGCAGGTTTCGCACGTAGTGCTCCCCCAGGAGTTTGCTCTTCCCGTACCACGAGAGAGGTCCAGTGGGGTCGCATTCTGTATAAGGCTGGGTAGCGTTTCCGGGGAAAACATAGTCAGTGGAGAGATAGACGAAGACCGAATTGAACTCCTCGGCAGCTATGACCAGGTTCTGGGTGCCGAGCGCGTTTACCCTGACAGCCTGCTCGGGGTCCAGCTCGCAGCCGTCGACATTGGTCATGGCCGCGGTGTGGATGACGATATCGGGCTGATGCAGGTAGAAGGTGCCGACAACCTCCTCCGCGACCGTTATGTTCATCTCGTCGAGGTCGACTCCTGCCACCTTGTAGTCCGGTTGGAGCAGATCCATCAGGGCCTGTCCGAGCTGTCCTTTGTGACCGGTGACGAGCACGCTCCTCCTCGGCTCGCCGGTGGGTCGATCCAACGGCTCCATCGTAGGCTCCTGATCGTACGGCAGCCTGTCGATATCGGGCGGACTGGGCGCCCGCTCGCTTTTCCTCGGGTTCATCTGTACTCCTCAGCGACCGGAAAAGGGCCCTTCGTCAGGCTTGGGATTATAGCAGATTTGCAGTATATTTCTATTGGCGCGGCTTAAATGTCAGGACCCATCTTCACCGGTGCGGCCGGGCTCCTCGTCATTCTCACCCACTGCGCCCTTAGTTACTTCCTGAGCGAGTGGGCCGGACGACTGTTCGGGCGACCTTCATTCTGGTTTCTCTGCTTTCTCCTCCTGCCCCTGGTCTCTCATGGGCTTTTTCTCTATCTGCTCGTCGACAGGCACAGGAAGCTGAGGCTGCTGAGCAGGCAGAAGAACCTCTTCGATCTGTCTCTCAGGGCCAACTATCTGAACGAGCAGGCGCGTCGGGAACAGTTGACCGACAAGCCCGTTACCCCCTTCGGCTCACTCCCGGATCTCCCCAGGGATGCCGGCGGCTCTGATCTGCCGACGATTCTGAAGGAATGGCACGATCGAGGCATCGACGAGCTCATTGAATGGAAGCAATGGAAGAAGGCGCTTGAATCTGCCGACCGGAAGCTGAAAGCCGCTCGTGCCGCCGGGGACAACCGCTCGATCGAGCTGTACAAGGCGTATCTTGACGTCATCCGCTTGAAGACTCACAGCTAGGAATCGGGCTACAGGCTTCCGGGCTTTTTGCAGTCGAGTGGATGGGATTACCTGAAGGCCAATCCCTTGGCTGACCTCATACCTTAATCAGGACATTAGTCATGCAGCCTTCAATGGGCAAAACTCATTCCGTGAATGCAGTGACACAATAAAGCTGTCCGATTATGTCGATCTCATACCGCGCGAAATTCGATTCTTCAAGGAGCTTCGCAACTCGGTTCCTCGTAAAGAAAGAAACCCCGCACTTTTTCAGTCCGAGCCTGATCTTTCTGATCGGCGCGCGCCATGTCCACAGCCTCGGGAAACTCATGATCGCCCTGTCCGTGATGCATTCCCGCATTTTGGCAACGACAGGATGCGGGTGGCGAATATAATCGAAAAGGCCGATTCCGATGCATACATCGAAGCGTTCTTCGGGATTGTATGCCAGAAGATCGGCATGAATGAATTCGCATCGATCGGCGAGGCCTTCCTTATTGGCCCGCTCTTTGCAGACCTCGATCATGTTCGCCGCGATATCGATGCCCACCACCCTGCGGCATCCTCTCCTTGCGAATTCGAGCGAGTATTTGCCTGTGCCGCAACCGACATCCAGAAATGCGCGGTTTTCGATCGGCTTCGATTTTTCCATTGTGTATTCGAATCTGGCGAACATATCCCATCTGAAAATCCTGTCCAGGGCCTTCGCCAGACCGCTTTTCCTGCGCGAGTAGATAGAGTCGAAATCCTCGACCTGACTGTCCCAGTATCTCGATTGTTCGTTCAATTCAGACATTCAAATCCCGATGATCTCGCGGATCGACGTGAAATCAAATTCCCCAAGCAGCCTGTCGAACCGCTTGAACGTTTTTCCCAGGTTGTTATAGTGGCGGAATCTTTTCAGCAACGGGAGATTGACTCTTGGCTGATCGGGATCGATCTCCCATGGATGCAGGTAGAATATGACCGGTCTTCCCCGCCTGTTGCAGGTTTTCATCAAGGACCGAGTCATGGTATACGGAAAGAACCTGAAATATCCGCCTCCGCTGCACGGAATCCTTCTGCCGAAAAGCTCAACCACCGACAGCGGGACCTCGATAAGACCGGGCTTGATTTCGTGAATTTGCAGCGGACATTCGAACATCCCGTAGTCGGGATGTCCGGACACAGGAAAGACCGATGAATCATACCGTATCCCATTTTCTATAAGGACATCGAGAGCCCACATTGTCTTTGGCGTGATTGTGAATGATGGCGCTCTGAATCCGAGAATCGCATGCCCGGTGCATTTCTGTGTGACGTGAAGCGCCTTTTTCAGGTCCTCGTCGAACGATTCGGGCGTCATCTCGGTGATCATCGTGTGAGAATAGCCGTGGGTCGCGATCTCATGACCCATTTGGTCGATCTCGTATATCAGCTCAGGAACCCGTTCGGCTATCCATCCAAGCACGAAAAATGTGGCTTTTGTCTTATGTGCGGACAGCAGATCAAGAATGCGCCTTGTGTTTTTCACCACACGAAGCTCCTGAATTCCCCAGTCCCGATAGTCTATGGCCCGCTTCAGGTTGGAAACACAGAACCAGTCTTCAACATCTATCGATAACGCATTTTTCATTCATATGGAATCCTTCGACAGCCTGCGGATTTATAACATTGCGCCGACATGATGTCAAGAAATGCCCAACCCGGGTCCGCAGCCTTTCCAGGCTGCATTTTTCTGGTGAACAAGAGCGGACTGGAAAGTCAGCGCACCCGGTGAGAAGCGGTTCCCCCCTTGCCCTCTTTCTCGAAAATCATGATATTATTTTCGGTGGAAGATGCGCGTTCAACTGGGCATACTGGCATTGTCTCTTGCACTCATCGCGGGTTGCGCGGGATCTATGTCCCTGTCCCCCGAGACTCCGGGGCACATGATCGCCGACGACAGCGACTCCGGTGCCGGATTCCTGTGGAATTCAACCCAGCCCGACAGCCTCTCATGCGAGCTGCGCGACCACTTCGACCCGCCTGCGGAGTACAAATGGTATCCCGACGTTCTTGAGCGCAACAAGGTCGTCGTCGAGGAGATGTATCTCACAAGCACCAACGGGAACCAGATTTTCGCCGACGTGCATCGTCCCAAATGGGCGTCGGCCGACATGCCGTGCAGCGCGCTCGTGCTCGTTCCCGGAGGGACACAGAAGGGCGAGGTGTGGCATGTCCCCTGGAGGAGGAGCGGCTCGAATCATTGGGCCGCCGCGGGATTCATCGTGATGGATTTCGACTTTCAGGGCCGGGGAAAATCCCAGGGAGTGGAGGACTACTACGGTCCTACGCATCGGGAGGATTTGAAGACGGTGATCGAATACTGCGCGAGCCGTCCGGACGTTCTCCCCGGAGGCGTCGGGCTGGTCTCCTCGTCCTTCGGCGTCACGGTGTGCTCCTGCACGCTCGGAGCCTTCCCTGATCTGCCCGCGCGTTTCTTCGTGGATCTCGAAGGCGCTCAAGACCGACACGTGGCAACGCAATTCGACGACCCCGTGTGGATCGGTTACTGGGGCGGACATCCCACGTCGGACGATGAATTCTGGGACGAGCGCGAGGCGATCACGTACCAGCCCTTCATCAAGTCGGCTTATATCCGCGTTCAGAGCGACACGGATCACGCGTTCGACTACTTCTACGTCGACCACGCGATCCAGATGTGCAATGCCGCGCTCCTCGGCTCAAGCACCTATGTCCAGATGAATCACAATCCCCCGAACCAGCTTCTGGACGAGCTTTACGAGAAAACTTATCAATACGAGGACCTCGACATCATCGATGAAAGCCTGTTCATGTATGTAATCGAGGCAAGCGTGGCCGAGTTCTGAGGGATCTCTCCTTCAATCCCATAAGAGACGGTTAATAAGAGCGTGCCGTCGCAGCCTGATACTAGGGCATGAAGGCTGACCGCGGGCACGCTGTGATCTGGGTTATTTCGTTGACCGCACTTCTGGGTTGCGGACCAAGCGCCTCGTCCGGGCCCATTCTCCCGACGCACGAGGCACTCAGTGGCGTCACCAAGAGTTCCGGCGATCCATGGACCACGATCGAACCGGAGGAGAAACCGGTCGACCTCAAAGCGCCTTCCGATCCCGCTGTGAAATCCCACTGGTCGCCGGACCCAGGCGAGCCGTACTCGGTTGTTGTCGAAGAGTTCTACCTGACGAGCGCGAACGGAAACGAGATTTTCGGCGACGTTCACCGCCCGGAGTTCGCGTCGCCCGAGGCGCCATGTCACGGGCTCATCCTTGTCCCCGGCGGCACGCAGAAAGGCGATGCCTGGCATGCGGAATACCTCAAGTGCGGATCGAACCATCTCGCCGCCGTTGGATTCCTCGTCATGGATTTCGACTTTCAGGGTCGGGGGAAATCGGAGGGCGAGGAAGACTACTACGGCCCCACGCATCGCGAGGACCTCAAGGCCGTGATCGAGTACTGCGCGAAACGTCCCGATGTCCTGCCGGGGGGAATAGGGCTGGTCACGTCATCGTTCGGCTGCACGGTCGCCTCAGGAACCCTGGCATCGTGGCCGGACCTCCCGGTGCGATTCTGGATCGACAAGGAAGGCAGCCAGAATCGGTTTGTGTCCACGCAGTGGGACGATCCGTTCTGGGTTGAGACATGGGGCGGGCACGATACGTCCGATATCGAATTCTGGCGCGAGCGCGAGGCGATACGGTTCCAGCCACGCGTAACGGCGCCGTACATAAGGGTGCAGTCGGACCTCGATCACGCCCTCGATTATTTCTACGTCGATCACGCGATCGCGATGGTCAATGCGGCGGTGAGCGGGGAGTCGCCGTACGCCCGAATGAACCACAACCCCCCGAATGTCCGGCTGAGCAGGGTCTACAAGGACACCTACCAGTACGAAAACGTCTACCACCTCTCCGAAGCGCTGTACGACTACATCCTCGAAGCCAGCACGATGGAGTTCTAGTAATCGGTCGCGACTGTAGCATATGCGCATCCTGCGCATGGTTCTTTCGCCACTTCTCGGCATGCCAGGGACCGCTCGCTGACGCTCGCGGCTCTGAGACTCTTTTCTGAGCCGCGAGCGTCAGCGAGCGGTCATCGGCGGATCCGTCAACCGCCACAAGCTACGTCCGCCGCGTCCTCCATGGCGGATTGTGACGGGCACCCGGGAGAGGATCAAGCCGCACTTACTGAGCTATCGTTGGGAACCAAGTTCACCCACGTAGCATTCGGTTCTTTTGCCTTCGGATCTTCGATGAATACAGCGATCTTCCATGGTTCGCTTTCATTCCGCTTGTAGGAATATTCAAGGCTCAGAATGATGGGATAACCCTCATTCCGAGGCGGGGGTAACTGACGCAATTGACTGAGCTTCGGTACGATACTCGGTATTGCTTCGACGTAGAACTCCTGCCATTCCCCAGGTGATAATCGAGCGCCTTCCAAAGTACCGTCCATTCGATCCTCTGTTTTGCTCAACTCAATCAACTTACCATTGATATGATCGAAATTGCGAGATTCCAGTCGATGGATTTGGCTAGGTTTAAGATATACATGATAATCCTCCCATTAGTATTTGCTGATATCTTACCACATTTCTAGCATAATACAAGCCCTCTCTGCTGGAAATTTTGGCCGGTGGCGTCTACATGCGAGTCTTCGAGCATGTGGACGTTACACCGAGATAAGACCGCCACAAGCTACGAAGACTCCGCTTGTCAGGGGCACCCGATGGCTTATTCAGAAGATGCTACCTGTCCACTTCGCCGAGCACTATGTCCACGCTGCCGAGGACCGCGACGAAGTCGGCGATCAATTGCCCGCTGCCGGCGCGGTCGAGGCTGGTGAGATTCACGAAGCTGGGCGCGCGGACGTGCACGCGGTACGGCTGATCGGTCCCGTCGCTCACGAGGTACACGCCGAGCTCGCCGCGCGGACTCTCAATCGCGCTGTAAACCTCCCCTGCAGGGGGTTTGATGACTTTCGGAAGATTGGGCGCCATGATCTCGCCCGGCGGCTCAGCCTTCAGCTTGTCGAGGCACTGCCGGATGATCCTCACCGACTCGTACATTTCGTTGAGACGCACCTCGTAGCGGCCGAGGCAGTCGCATCGCTTCGAGGTCTGCACGTCGAACTCCATCTCGGGGTAAAGGGAGTACGGAAGCGTGCGCCGAAGATCGTACGGGATGCCGGAGCCGCGAAGGTAGGGGCCGGTGGCGCCGTACGCGATCGCGTCCTCGGGCGAAAGGTAACCCACGCCGTCGACCCGCATGCGGAAAATCTCGTTTCCGGTCAGAAGGTCCTCGTACTCGGTGATTCGCTTGGGCATTTCGGCCATCAGCCGTCGCGTGGCCTCGTCCATGCGGTCGTCCCAGTCCCTGAAGACGCCGCCGATACGGATGAAGTGATAGGTCAGCCGCGCTCCGCACTGCATCTCGAAGATGTCGACGATTTTCTCGCGCTCGCGCATGGTGTACATCAGCATGGTGGTCGAGCCGAGATCGTTTCCGAACGATGCGAGCCAGAAGAGGTGGCTGGCGAGACGCTGCATTTCGAGGGTGAGGACGCGGATCAGGTCGGCGCGCCTGGGGACCCGGATTCCCAGAAGCTTCTCCACGGCCAGGCAATAGCTCATGTTGTTCGCCATGGACGCGAGATAGTCCCATCGGTCGGTGTACGGAACCACCTGCGGGTATTTCAAGCTCTCGGCTTTCTTGGAGAAACAGCGATGCAGGTAGCCGAAATGCGGGACCGCCTCTCGGACAATCTCGCCGTTCATCCTGAGCAGCACCCTCAGGACTCCGTGCGTGGACGGGTGCTGCGGACCCATGTTGAGCCAGAAATCGTCGGTGTCGGCGCCCGACTGGGCCCTTATCTGGGTGGGTGTCAATGTGAAGGCCATGATGACTCCGGACGATTCCCCGTCGAGAGAATCGTTAGAAGAGCATGATAACGCAGAGAGGGGTAAGAGGGAAGAGCCCCGAGGGCTGACTAGCTTCTGTTTGGTCGCCTTTTTCGTGGTCTTGGGATCTTCTTGAGAAGCCTCTTCAGCATGGAGAGCTGGATTCGCAGAAGCTTGCCCAACTTCTGAACCCCCTCGGCCTCCAGGTCCTCAAGCTGCTCGACGAGGATCTCGGAGAAAAGCCTCCGAGCCTCGAACTCGTTGTCTCCTTCGGCGTAGAGATTCAGCTCTGCCGAGGCAATCATAGCGGAGTCATCAGAGTACCGAAGTACACTGACGGGGATTGGTCGAGTGAGCTCGTATTCGTCTGAGATCAGCAGCTCGAAATGCTCGCGAGACAGCTCCTCTGAGGGCTTCGACGCCTTCCTGCGTTTGGTTACCGAAACGCCGGACTTCTTTTTCGTCCTGGTTGGATCTGTTGCCTTCGACATTGCGCCCCTCGCTTCGGTCTTCCCCAATGCTATCACTCAAAATACCAATATAACAGCGCGGTGCCCCAGTAGTTCTCGCCGAAGTAACCGACCTTGCCTTCGAGACCCGCCTGGGGGCTGAAGTCCCAGCCGACGGTGACGAAGGGTCCGGCGGGCCAGTCCACGAGCTCGTCCTCCAGGACGAAAACGCCCGCTCCGCCGCCCGCGTAGATGCCGTAGTCCTGCCACTCGGGCCTCTGGAAGTCCTCGATCCACGACACCCACACGAAACCGAACTTGTTGACCCCGACGCCCCCGAAGTCTTCGCTCTTGCAGACATCGACCCCATACTCCCAGTGACCCTCGCGCATCTTCGCGCTCAACGCCCAGGTCTCGTCCGCGTCATTGTCGGTGCCCTGGTTCATCCCTGCGCCGATCGCGATCCCGTCGAGGAAATCGAGCTCGCCCGCCCAGGCCGGGGTCGAGGCGATCAGGGTCGCCACAAACAGCAATCCACACAGAATAGTCAGTCGGTTCAGCATTCGTAACAGCCCCTCTGTCCGGACATCGGAAATCCACCCAATGGAAGCAGCAAAGCACTCAGAAACCATAGTAGACGACGAATGAATAAAGGGACGGATCGAAATAGCCGTACTTGAATTCCATTCCCCAACCGCGACCCTCCCAGCCCATGGCGGACACGAATCCGAAGGAGTCCTGGTACGAGTTCTGCTCGAAGGTCTTGCCGATACCCACGCCGAGCCACGGAGTGTTGTTCTCCTCGACATAAAGGTTGTAGCGATAAATGAACCAGCTCAGGGCGAGCTGATCGATCGCGTCCCCCTTATCGTTGTCGTAGAAGAGCTCCGCGCCGACCTCGTACCACTCGTCCCAGTACTTCCCGCTTATCACCCCGGGACCGACATCGTTGTCGCCGAATCCGGCCCCCAGACCCACCGAGAAGTCGCCAGCGTATACGGGGGTCGCCAGGAAGAAGAAGACCACCGCCGCGATTGCAGGGAGCATTTTTTTCAAGGTCGCTTTTCCTCCGCTCTTTTGACCACGTTCCGCGTGGTCGAGTTCAGCCGATGCTCGCGAAGCGTGCTTCGTATTGTATGCGATTTGGCCCGTTAAATCATCCCAGTGGCGTAGCTGCGGACAAAAGGAAAAAGGCCGGCTGGACACCGGCCAGGCTAGACTGATGCGAACCACGAGACTCTTGAGCGCAAAGCTTAAGAGCCCGGGGAAGGTGACGGCGGGACGAGGTGCTACTCCTCGTTGAAATGATAGTAGGCCACCGCGGAAATGATCGACGGGTCGAAGTAGGCCCACTTGAGCTCGAGACCCCAAACGTCGGAATCCCATCCCACGAGTCCGACGGGGCCGAACTGGTTCGACCAGCCTTCGTCGATCTGCTGGAAGATACCCCCTGCGCCGATACCGACATAAGTGGCGCTTTCCTCCTCGACACTCAGGTCGTAGCGATAGGCCAGCCAGGCCATGCCGAGCTGATCGTAGTCCTGACTCTCATCCTCGAAGCTGGAGTAGACGTCGGCGCCGATCTCCCACTGGGCGTCCCAGTACTTGCCACTCAGGACAAACGGGCCGACATCGGTGGAGTCACCGAATCCTCCGCCCATTCCAATAGACCATGTCCCCATCTCAAAATCGTACTCGTCTTGAGCGAATGCAGGGGCGGCAATGAAGAACATCGCGAGCGCGACCAGGATAACTAGTACCTTGCGCATCTTTTGTGTTCTCCTCCTTGTGTGTTTCTGATCGCGGGCCACCGATCGATTGGGCCCGTCTTATTATTCTCGGCTATTGTAACCGATTTGACCGGATAAATGCCAATTCAGACCCTAACGCTTGTAGTTCGGAGGGACATCCTTCAACGGATCGAACTTCTTCCCGGCCGCCTCTTTCAAAGTTCGGACCTGATTCTCGTCCAGGTGCGCATCGACAGCCGTCATGTCGTCCCAGCGTCCGATCAAGGGATAGTCCCGCCTTAACGGATGCCCCTTGAACTCATCGCTGAGCAATATCCGCCTGAGGTCCGGGTGCCCCTCGAATTCAATCCCCAGCAGGTCGTAGATCTCTCTTTCCTGAAAATCGGCCGCGGGCCAAAGCTTGCAGAGCGACGGTGTCTGCGGCCTGGACCTGTCGTCGATCACGACAACGACAGACACTTTCTCAAAAATCAGGGGACCTCCGACGCCGGGGGCAGGGAGATGCGCCAGGCTGTAGACAACCTCGAAACGGTCCACTTTGTCGGTTCCAGTGACGCATCTGCAGTAGTTCATGGGGACCAGGTCATTGTCCCTCAAAAACGAAGCGAGGTCGACAATACCCAATGGATCGACAAGAAGAGCCGGCTCATCGGAAAGACGCGCGTCGCGACGTTCCACGTTCGGAAATCTGGACGCGACCTGGGTCAAAAGGCCGTCCATGAACTCGCCCCAGACCTTAGAATGCTCCGGTTCGGGCGGATCGGGCGGCGGAGTGACAGATTTTTGAGATTTTCCCATAAGGCGATCTCTCAAGCCTTCTTGCGTGCAAGAGTCTCCTTGTCGATGAGTCGCTGAAGCTTCATGAAACCATCGATCAGGGCCTCGGGACGGGGCGGACATCCGGGGACATACACGTCCACCGGAACAATCAGGTCCACGCCGTTCACGACGTTGTAAGTATCGATATATGGTCCACCGGAAATCGCGCAGGAACCCATCGCGATGACCTTTTTGTGAGCCGGCATCTGGTCGTAAAGAAGCCTCAGCCTCGGGGCCATTTTGTGGTTCACGGTGCCGGCGACAATCATGAGGTCCGCCTGCCTGGGCGTAGCCCTGAAGACCTCGGCGCCGAACCTGGCAAGGTCGAATCTCGACGCGCCGGTCAGGATCATCTCGATCGCGCAGCAGGCGATCCCGAACGTGAGAGGCCACACGCTGGAGCGCTTCGCCCAGTTCAAAACCGAGTCGATCGTCGTAAGAAGCACGCCGGGGGGGTAATCACGTTCGAGCAGGCCCATGTTGTTCTTCTCTCACTACAAGCCAGAAGGGAGGATCGTCGGGGAGCGTGAATTCCATCTGTATCACACGCACCCCCTGGGGGATCTCCTCAGATCCAAACACCAGAATCCCCTTCTCGCTGAAAACCTCTTTCCAGAAATCAGCCACCCTCGCCTGCGGAAACTCATAGGCCTCCACGGGAAACAGCCTGTGAGCCAGCATCAGATTCCTGACTTCATTCCGCAAGCGCTCGGACGCGCTGTCCATCTCCAACCTCTTCCTCCCCCAAACGCGCGCTATTCCCACTTCAGATAGCCCTTGCGCCAGGCATACGCCCAGGCGACAGTGAGCAGGAAAATGAAAAAAACCATCTCGCCGAAAATCGCGAATCCGAAATTGTGGGCCTCCGGGATTCCGAACGTTCCGAGCGCGTAACTGTACCTCGGTTTCATCGACAGGAAAGCCACGGCCCAGGGATAGAAAAACACGATCTCGACGTCGAACAGAAGGAACAGCAGCGCGAAATAATAGTAACGGATATTGAATCGAATCCATGCCGGCCCGATCGGCTGCTCGGCGCATTCGTAGGTCTGGTACTTTCTCTCGACAGGCTGCCTGTAGCGGATAATCCAGGCCACCCCGAGCCCGAAAATCGCGAAGGCAAGCGCCCCAAGGCCGAAGAACAGCACCCAGGAGAAATCCATATACGAAGGCGGGATGTAACTTACCGGCATAAGAAGCCTACCCTTCGAGCAGAAGGGCTCGCAACGCGTTTGATGGCGGTAGTGTAACGGTCGGGGATCGGAAAATCAACAGGATTCCCTTATGCTACATCAGGCCTAGCATCCTCAATCGAACGCTCGTTTTGTCGAAATAGATGACAGAAGCATTTCCCTCCCGGGCGCGGTGTTTCTTGACCGCCAAGTCCGGCTGGGGTAACATCGTCGCTGGCTTAATGAGACTGAAAGGCTCGAAATCATCGCCTCTCAACGCATATCGTGACTGAAAGGGAAAAGGACTTTACGCTCCCCGATTTCTTCCGGCTTCTCAAGCTGCGCTGGAAGGTCATCCTGGCATGTGGCATCCTTCTGAGCGCATTTCTGGCATTCGCAGCTTTGGTCATGGAGCCGACGTATGAAGCGAACGCATCGGTGCAGATACCCAGCGCGACAGGCGGCCTGGGCGCAGTGGGCGACGTTCTCTCTCTAGGCGGCGGGGGCCAGGTGAGCAGCGAAGTGGAGATAGTCAGGTCGAGATCGATCATGGATGCGGTGATCGGTGAGCTGAGCCTGAACGTTGACATCAGGGACGCGACGTACGGCAATGCTGTGTCAAAGGCGATCATGTTCGTGTTCGGCGATCGCTTGAGACGGGGACTGAGGTCCCTGAGAGTGAATGAAGTTCAGTTCCCCCAGACCAGCACGGACAAGAAATTCTACGTCACGTTCACCGACGACACGGGAGGATTCCGCGTCAGAGGTCCGGGCGGCGACCTCGGGACCGGCCGTCAGGGCGCGCAATTCACGTCGGAAAGCCTTTCATTCACGGCGACAGCAGTGAAAGGACGGACCGGGACTCGTTTTCTAGTCATCCCCAAGGGCCACTACCGAACGGTGCTGCGCTACCGCGATCGCATGAAGGCCTCCATTGCGGGAGGGTCTGCCACCCGCTCGAATATCATCCTGGTCTCATACGAGGCGAACGATCCCGGCCTCGCGAGCGATGTCGCGGAGACCATCGTCAATGAGTACGTCCGCAGAGACACCGAATGGAAATCAAGCATGGGGCAGGCACGGACGGCCCCGATCGAAGCACAGATCGCCCAGACTTTGAGCGATCTCGCAGCGGCGGAGAGCGCACTGGAGCAGTACAAGAACCAGTACGGAGTCGTATCTCTTCCCGACGAGGCGAGGCTTGCGGTCTCCGTCCTTTCCGACAGGGAAGCCGAGAAGGTCGATGTGGAACTCAGGCTTTCCATGCTCCAGGACATCCAGAGACAGCTCGCTGCCTCGATCAACAGCGACACTTTTGCCGTGCCGCCGTCCCTCACCCAGGACTCCCTGATCCAGCAGCTCGCAGCCGACCACGCCCGCCTGATGGTCGAGCTTCAGGATCTTCTGCTCGATTACACCGAGAGCCACCCGTCCGTCATCGCCAAGCGCGAGGAGATAATCGGGGTCAGGCAGAACATTGTCGACGCCATCTCGGCTACCACGAGAAGCCTGGGCGAGCAGAGGGCTAATCTCGAAGGCGTAATCGCCGATCTCACGGGTCGCCTGTACGATATCCCCGGCGTGGAGAGAAACCTGATCGAGCTCACAAGGAAACGGGATGTCGCCGACGCAACCTATCGGCTTCTGCTCCAGAGACTCAGCGAAGCGAAGCTGGCGGCGTCCGCATATACAGTCGGGAACAGGATAGTCGATCACGCGGTTCCGCCGGATCAGCCGGTGTCCCCGAGCATCAAGCGGAACCTGGGGGGCGGGTTTGGACTCGGTATCGTCCTGGGCATCTTCCTGGTTTTCCTTCTGGAAATTCTCGATCCCCGGCTCCGTCGTCCCGACCAGATCGAAGTCTTTTTGCACGGAAGCCCTCTTGCGTCGATCCGGAAGGGCGCAGAGGACGAGATATCCCGCGCTGCGAGCACGCTTGCGCTTGCCCTGGTGCGAAGCGGGAAACCGTCTATAGCGCTCATCTGTCCGGGCGATGGAAGCGAGAACCTGCGGAACGTGCTGGAGAACGTGGTTTTTGAGGTCTCCAGAGGGGTGCAGCCTGTTCTGCTGGTGCAGCCGATGGCATACGATGCCGGGGAA
>CAYGZQ010000073.1:0-18709 GCA_964354375.1 uncultured Planctomycetota bacterium | reverse complement strand
CTCTCCGCAATTGCGGAGAGGGGGGGAGGGAGAGATGAGGGAAAGGGGAGTGAGGTGAAACAACTGGTGCAATCCGCATACGGGATTCACGAACAAGTCTCGTGTGGGGCGGGCTTTCGAGCCTGCCATTCTCTTATGCCTTGCGGACATTTCTCCCCCGATCGTTCAAATGCTGCGACGTCGCTTCAAAAGCATTCACCTTTTGATGATATCTAATATGGTCACGCAGGACGACCGATGTCACCCACGTACAACACTGTTGTCGTCGACCCCAGCGGACAGTCGGACTTCAAGTCCATAGGCGACGCCCTGAAAGCTGTCACTCCGCCCGCGCGCATCCGCGTCACGCCAGGCACCTACCGCGAGAGTGTGGTCATCGACAAGGATATCGAGCTGATCGGGTACGGTCCCCGACAACTGGTCGTCATCGAGACCCGGAACGCCGACTGTCTGTCGATAGAGGCCGACCATGCGATCGTGCGCTCGATCACGCTAAAGTCCAGGGGCTGGATGTGGAACAAGTTCCACAGCCTGCGTATTTCGCAGGGACAACCCCACCTCGAGGATTGCGATATCTCCGGCTCATGGCACAGCTGCGTGGAAATATCGGGTCGCAACACGGCGCCGGTGATCTCTCACAGCAGGATTCACAGCGGTCAATCCGTGGGTGTGGAATTCCGGGACAAGGCCGGTGGCACGATAGAATACTGCGAGATCCGAAGGACGAACATCGGAGTGGACATCGGGTCGGGCTGCGACCCCGCCATCAGGCACTGCATAATCCGCAAGAACAATGTCCTTGGAGTGCAGTTCAGGTCCGGCGCGTTGGGCACGATCGAGGATTGCGACATTTTCAGCAGCAACAGGGGTATCGACGTCGCTTCCGAGAGCAGACCGGCCATTCTGCGATGCAAGGTGCACGAATGCTGGGAAGGCATGAGGATCGGCACGAGTCAGGAGACGAAAATAGTCGGCTGCGAGATTTTCAGGAATCGATTCTCTGGAGTTGTCGTCACGGGCAGGGCCAGGCCGCGCATTCAGGGATGCACGATACTGCAGAATCGGGTCGGCGTGATCGCGACCGACGGCGCACAAGGGGAGATGGGAGACACCGACATCTCGTCGAATGAGGAACATGGCGTCGAAATCAAGGACGGCGCGAGGCTTGCGATCCACGGCTGCAGCGTCAAGTGCAACGGTATCTATGGGCTGTACATCGACAGCGGAGGCGGGGGGACGGTCGATACGTGCAAGTTTGCAGGGAACAAGAGGAGCAACTGGGCGATCAGCGCGGGCTGCCCGGTCGAGATGAAAGCCAACAGCGGCTGAGACATCCACGTTTGCGCGGTCAATCGCACGCGCGTATCATTGTGCGGTGAATTGAAAGAGAGGACGACAGCCCCCCTGTGGTCCCCCTCCAAGGGGGGGGACGGTATCTGAGGGATATTCCGGGTGGTTGGTGAAGCCACCTTCTCCAAGGTGAAACGATGCAACCAGATCGCAAGTTCGTCGGAGCTATCCTCGCAGCCGGCAAAGGCTCAAGACTGCAGCCGCTTTCGGAAGCCTATCCCAAGCCGCTATTACCCATATGCAACAAGCCGATAGTAGGCTACCAGCTCGAATACATGCGCTCGATCGGCATAACCGACGTCTACATGGTCGTGGGCCAGCTCGGAGAGATGTTCAACCGGCAGCTCGGCGACGGGTCCGATTACGGCGTGAAAGTCCATTACCTCACCCAGGAGTCGCAGCTCGGAATCGCGCACGCGGTCATGAAACTGGAGCAGTACATCACTACCCCGTTTCTCCTTTTCCTGGGCGACATTTTCGTCATCTCGGACAACCTTGACGACATGGTCCTGCAGTGGGACGAGCATGACGCCCACGCCGTGCTTGCGGTCAAGAGGGACACGCCCGATAACATCAAGCGCAACTTCGCCATCGCGCTCGATGAAAACCGGAGGGTGACGAGGGTGATCGAAAAGCCGCGTTACCCCCTCAACGATCTGAAAGGGTGCGGAGTCTATTTGTTCGATGTGAGCATTTTCGACGCGATACGGCGCACGCCGCGGACCGCGATGCGGGACGAGTACGAGATCACGGAATCGATCCAGATATACATCGACGACGGCCACCCGGTCTATGTCAGCCATGCGCTCCAGGACGACATCAACATCACCTTCCCCGCCGACCTGATCGACTGCTGCATCCGGGAGATGAAACATCGAGGGGTCGATAAGGTGATCGGACGGGACGCTTTCTTCCGGGGAAAACCGCTGGTGAAATGGTCGGTGATCGGGGACAACGCGGTCATCGACGGTGAGGGTCCGATCGAGGAATGCGTCGTGTTCCCCAACACGCGGGTCAAGCATCCCGGCCCCATCAAACGGATGATCATCACGCCCGAGTACGAACTGGCGTTCTGACCCCGCCCATCCGTGACGGGGCGGATCGCTCAGAACGCCCTCAACGCGGGTCTGAGCTGCTTTTCCTCCTCAAGCGCCCTGGTTCCCGCAAGGGTGATTTTCAGGGCCTCTACCGCAGCACTTGAAAACGCGCGTTCCCTGCCTTCCCCGTTTTCGCGAGGCGAACCGTAATCCGTCCATGCCACCTTGACGAAATCGTTGTCCAGGAGGAAGTCCAGGGCGTCGGAGAATTCGGGATCCGTGCGCACCTCGCAAGGGCTCGGGATCATCTCCGGGCGGTCGGTTCGCTCGCACTCGTACACCAAGCTAAGGAGCTCGAACGCGCAGTAGTTCATATGATGGCACCTCTTATGCAGCCTGTATCGACGGGATCACACACCGTAAACGACCGATGGGAACTAAAACTGACGGGGGCGCGATATAATTCTATGCTTTTCGGGCCGGTACATTAAACTATATACGATTTAATAAATCGCGAATTCGCTAACCGGTCGCGTGTCCGCAAGACTGTGGGGTGAAGAGAAAGAGACGATCCTCACAACTTACGGCGACTCTCCGGTTGCGGGTGATGTCTTGGTCGGTTTCGCAGGGTTGGGAATGAACAGCCAGGCAATCACAAGAAGGATTCCAAAGCCTCCCAGCCAGAAGGATGCCCTCCTGTACACGCCCAGCGCATACACTTCGTCCAACAACTGGGCGGTTATCGGATCCTGAATGTTCCCTATCATCATTTCGGCGACGTCTTCGGTCTGTGTTGCGCGCTCGACAAATCGCTCCCCGACCATCACCGACCTCTGCTTCAGTATGAATCCAAAGGGCAATCCAAGGCTGAGAATCGCCCCCGTCACGAGTATGAACCATTTCAGAGACATCTCTCACTCCGATTTGCGCTGTAGTTCAGTACTATTTCGCGCCGACGCCTGCGGTGAGGGCTTTCTTGAGTCGATCGATGAAGAACTCGTTCTCGTGAGGGTTGCCGATACTCACGCGCGCGCATGTCGGCGCTCCGAATGTCCAGCCCGGACGCACTATCACTCCCTCTCGAAGCAGGAAATCATTGATCTCCCTCGCGTCGTGCCCGAAGTCCACCCAGATGAAATTCCCCTGCGTGACGTTGTATTTAAGGCCGAGCTTGTCGAACTGCTCGTACATGTATTTCCGGCCCTCCAGAACAATCCTGCGGCTCCTCTCCATGTGCCCTTTGTCCTTGAGCGCAGCGAGCACAGCCGCCTGCGCGAGGGAGTTGACCGAGAACTTGATCCTGAGGGTGTCGAGAATTTTCGCCAGGACCGGATGCATGACGCCGTAGCCGCATCGGATGCCCGCGAGCCCGATGATTTTCGAGAAGGTTCTGAGAGTCACGAGATTCTCGTGGCCGCGCTTGTAGAGGTCGATGCCGTTGCAGATGTCGGGATCGTCCACGAACTGCTGATAGGCCTCGTCCAGGACCACCAGCGCCCGACCGTCAACCTGCGCCAGGAATCGCTCGACCTCTTTCTTCCCCTCATATGAGCCGGTCGGGTTGTTGGGATTGTCGATCCAGACGATTTTCGTGCGGTCGCTGAGGTGCTCGGCGAACTTGCGGAGATCGTTTCTGTAGTCCGGATGCCCCACTCCGATCCTGGTCGAATCGGTCATCTGGGACATTATCGGGTAGATCATGAAGCACGGGTGTCCCATGATCGATTCGTCGCCCGGATTGAGCGTCGCCTGCGCGAGAAGATAAATTACTTCCACGGCGCCGTTGCCGACAACGACCGACTCGACCGGCACATCGTGAAGCTCGGCGAGCGCGTGCTTGAGGTAGAAAACCGAATCTTCCGGATACAGCCACAGGTTTCGAAGCTCCTTCTCTATCGCTTCCAGAGCCATCG
Source organism: uncultured Planctomycetota bacterium (assembly GCA_964354375.1). Lineage (GTDB taxonomy): Bacteria > JAJVIF01 > JAJVIF01 > JAPKYR01 > JAPKYR01 > CAYGZQ01. Next base: position 14,409 of record CAYGZQ010000073.1, on the reverse strand, counting down.
GAGACGGACCGAGCGTATTTTCGTTGGATGCCAGCTTGACTATCTCGCCTTCGAGACCCAGCTCCCTCCTGACTTCGTCGATCGGCTTTCCAGGGATGTAAGGCTGCACCTTGAAGAGATGGGGGCGTATAAAGCCAGCGATGTCGGCCATGACACGGACCTCCGGAAGGTTTTCAGGGAAATTTTATTGTACCAAAAAACCCGCAGAGTGTCAGACGCAGGGCGGAGTGCGCATCCGGCAAATGGTTTTCCACCTCACCCCCCCGGCCCCCCTCTCCATCCGCCGCGGCGGATGGGGAGGGGGGCCAGGGGGGGTGAGGTCCCGGACCCGGTAGCAGCTACTTTTTCGAAGACGAAAAAGCTAGCAGCTACCGGGACGGCTACCGGGACGAAAGGTCGTGTATAATGTCCATATGACTCGAACCAAACCGCGCTACACGGATATCGCCATTTTCTGCGCCCTGGTCGGGATGATCGTTTTCGGTCATCTGACACTCGGGGGCGGAACAGCCCACGCGTCGCTCCTTATGCAGGGTGCCGGGCTATCATACACCCAGCCCGTGAACGAGAGGGCGACCGACCTCGAATACAACGCCAGGGAGGCGCTCGCCTCGCTCGGAGCCGCAGAGTACAGCTACTCGACCAACCGGACCGCCGGACAGTACGCCTATCTTCAGGACCTGGTAAGGTCGGGTTATCTCCAGCCCAACCAGACGGGAAAAAGCCTCGCCGCGAGCTACAGCATCACGTTCTACCTGCCGTCCGGGCACCAGGGTTTCACGCTGGTTGCCGAACCGCTCCAGAACGACCTCCGTCCCTTCATGATCTCGGACAACCGGCAGGTGGTCCTTATCACGCCTTCAGTTCAGGGAGACCCGAACCAGGACTGGGCGTCGGTTAGGGAGACGGAGAACGAAATATACTGGTCAAGCGGACTGTACGAATATCTGAACGGCTTCAAGCTTCTTTCCTATGATCCGCCGCTGCAGGTGAGGCTCAACCGGGAGGGAACGAGCTACGTGCTCGTTCCGTTCAGCAAGAATCGGGAGGGGATGTACATTCCGGACGATTCGCTGGTCTATATAGCGTCGTTTGCGGGCTACATGATCGGCGACACACGACAGATCGAGTGAGGAAGCCCCCCTGAGGGGGGGACTACAGGGAGCCCTCTTCTCACCGTCCCACCCTTTGGGGGGGACTGCAGGGGGGGTATCTATACTGGAGGTGACCCAAATGAGAATCTATCTTCCCGCGCTCACTCTTATCGCTCTGCTTGCGATCTCCAACGTCTCTCCAGCTCACCCTGCGCTTGTCATGCAGACCGACTCCACCCAGCAAGCCGAACTCTGGAAATGGCTGGGACCGCACCTTCTCGAACATGCGGCCATCGAGCTTAGACTCCTGGCCTCCAATGAACAGGCCTATCTCGAGGGTCCGGGAAACGGCAAGTACGGTTTCCCTGAAGAGCTTATCGATGCAGTGCCCTTTTTCTACGCGCATCCGGACGACGCTCCGCAGGGCTTCACGCTGCAATGGTTCCTGAACGAGGATCGATCCGATTTCGCCATCGTCGCATTGCCCAAGGACGATCCCGAGATGATCGGGCTGATGATCGATTCGGTGGGGGAAGTGTTTGCGTTCACGCAAGCCGAATCGGATGGGTATGACGAGCATAACCTCAACCCGATCGTGGACGCCGAGAATGATGAGATAACGGGCGCCGGCCAATATTCGTTCATCGATGTCCCTGAGCTCCACGATCGATGGCATCCGATTACGCTACTTCTGAACTCGGAAAGCACGTCCTTTCTCGCCAAGTGGACCCAGGATTGCCTGCTGGGCGACCCCGGCTCAGCCTATCTATCCGGCACCGGTCTCGCGTATTTTGTCGGCTTGTACGATTCCGAGATCGGCTCCACTCTCGCTGAATGGAGAGGATATGATCGACTACTCGGTTTCGAGGCCCGCGCGAAGGGCACGCTGAGATCGATCGCATCAAGCGAGCTGGCCTACCGAAGCATCAGGGGCGGCGAACAGTTCGGCTCGTTCCAAGACCTTTCGGACGATCTCTTTATCGCGGAAGGCTACACTCCGGAGACCATGGTGGAGGAGTACAGGCTCATCTGGACTTTGAACCGCGACAAGACTGATTTCGCAGTTGTCGCGCTTCCCAGCGACGAATGCTCTGACGAACTGGGCATCTTCATGGTTGACTCCAGTCAGGTTGTCGTCGAATTGATCCCGTCCGATACCGAGCTTGTACTGCATTCATGGGACGCGATCATCGAGGCGGAGCAGAAGGCCTGGGAAACGCAAGGCAGGCATGTCTGGCTTGAGGAGGACGAGATAACCGACGGGTTCGGGGTTGAGGATCTTTACATCGACGAGGGCGGAATCGCGTACGTACTCTCCTGGCCGTTCGACACTCTCAGGGAGATGCCGCACTACTGCTATCTTTCCGAGACCGGCACTCTGTATGAACGAAAAGCGGTTATGTAAGAAGCAACAGTAGCCCGGCGATGCATTCGCCGGGACATGATATGTAACCCGGCAAATGCAGAGGCTGTCTCAAAACCCTCAACGTTCCGCCAAATTCGGGAGGGCGAAGCTCCCGCTGAGCCGTAACGGCTGTGATAGTGCGGCTCGGCGGGAGCCTCGCCCTCCCGATCCAACTCCTTTGTCACCAGTTCATTGAGTTTTGAGACAGCCTCATGCATTGCCGGGCTACGACTGACCTCACTCCCTAACCCCCTCTCCACCTTGTGGAGAGGGGGACAGGGGGTGAGGTTCTTTGGAAAATGCTAACATTCCCTCCCCGGATTTTCCGGGGGGTAATGTGTCATGACCAAAGTACTCATCACCGGCGCAACGGGATTCATCGGACGGGCAGTCGCCGATGCGGCGAAAAAGCGCGGACTGGAACTCAAGCTCATGATCCGGTCCGACAAACACATCGATCAGGTGAAGCACCTGGATTACGAGCGCGTCGATGGGGACCTCACCGATCCCGATTCTCTGAAGAAAGCCTGCGAAGGGGTCGACGCGGTGTTTCATGTCGCGGCGATGTTTTCCATGTGGGTCAGGGACAGGGACCTGCTTCTGAAAACGAATGTGGACGGCACCCGCGCGATGCTTCGAGCGGCTCTCGATGCCGGCGTCGGGAAGATCATCTACACGTCCTCGGTCGCGGCGATCGGACATCGCGACGACGGCAAGCCCTCCGATGAAACGGTCGAATGGAACCTCGAGTGGACAAAGGATCCGTACACGAAATCGAAATTTCTAGCCTGCCAGGTGGCGAAGGAATTCATCGCCCAGGGTGCTCCGATTATCATCACCTACCCCTCCGCTCCCATAGGATGGGGAGATATCAAACCCACTCCGACCGGCCAGATGTATGTCGATTTCATAAACGGGAAGATACCGGCGTACTATGACGGAGGGTTCAGCGTGATCGATGTCGATGATGTCGGCGAGGGTCACCTGCTCGCGTTCGAGAAAGGGCGGATCGGCGAAGGATACATACTGACCAACCGGAACATGACCCTGAAGGAGCTATTCGATCTCACGTCGGACATCACCGGCGTCCCGAAGCTCCGAAGGAAGTTCTCCAGAGGGATGACGATATTCTCCGCCGGTCTGATGGAATGCTGGTCGAGCGCGGTGACAAAGAAGGCTCCGGTGCTGACGAGCGGGGGGGCTCGAATGACCGCTCTCCCGCCTTTCTTCACTTCTGAAAAGGCCGTGCGCGAGCTCGGGCTCAAGTTCACTCCGATACGCGAGGCGCTCGAAAAGGCGATCTGGTACTTCTACCAGCGCGGCATGATCAAGATCAAACCGTTGACCGGCAAACCGCCGCAAAGGTGACAGGCATACGGAAAGAATGAAAGTCCAGCTCAGAAAGCCCCCCATCGAGTTCGACCGTCGTCAGACGGCCCGCCTCCTGCTGGGTCGGCTCAAAGAACAGAAACTGTTCGTATTCCTGTGGTGTCTCGTACTCGCTTCCTGGATCGCCCTGGAAGGCGGCCTGTATTACATGGTGAAGCTGTTCACGGACAATGTGATCGCTCAGCCGAACCTGAGGGAGCATTACGCGGTCGCCTGGGGCATAATCGCCATCGTCGCGGTGTTGATCTTCGGACAGGGAATCCAGAAAGGCGCCGAGGTACTCCTCACTAACCGGGTAGGTCAGTGGCTGATCAAGGACCTGAGGCAGTCGATCTACAATCATCTGCAGAAACTCGGACTCGATTTTTATGAATCGAAGAAGACCGGACAGATAATGAGCTGGATCACGACGGACGTACTGCGCATCCGGGAGTTCGCCGGGAAGCAGTTGCCCATGCTGATCCAGGGTCCGCCTGCGATATTGGTTTTCCTGACGATGATGGTGGTGGCGAGTCCGACGCTCATGCTGGCGGGGATCATCGTGATTCCGCTGGTCGTGGTTGTTGTGCAGGCGGGCGCGAGGCGGATAAGGAAGGCCGCGCTGCGAGTGCAGGAGGCGCTGGCGGATGTCTCCGGGGAGCTGCAGGAGAGCATCTCCGCGATCCAGGTTGTGCGATCGTTCGCGAACGAGGCCTTCGAGATCATGAAATTCGGGAAGGTGAACGAGAACGCCTACAGGACCGAAATGCGTCGCGCCATGATCGAAGCGGTCATGGTCCCCCTGCTGATGCTCGCGGGCGGCCTGGGTCTCGGCATCCTTCTTGTCTTCGGGACATGGCAGGTCGGGGAGGGCTGGATCACTTCAGGACAGCTCGTCATGATCATCGCGCTCCTGTACAAGACGAACGATGAGGCGAACAAGCTGGGACGCACGTACATGGCGTTCCAGGACACTCTCGCGGCAGCCGACCGGATTTTCGCCTTCATGCACATCGAGCCCACGATCCAGGATTCCCCCGACGCGATCGATCTCGACAAATGCCGGGGACGCGTCGAGTTCCGAAACGTCAACTTCAGATACTCCACGGGCGAAGAAGTGCTGAAAGGGATCAATGTACTCGCCGAGCCTGGCGGTGTGATCGCGTTCGTCGGACCGTCCGGCGCCGGGAAATCGTCTCTCGCCAAGCTGATACCGAGATTTTACGATGTCTCCCATGGCGAGGTACTCGTGGACGGACACGATGTGCGTGCAATCAAAGTTGAGAGCCTTCGCAAGCATCTGGGAATAGTCCCCCAGGAAACGATTTTGTTCCACGGAACGGTCAGGGAAAACATCGCGTACGGGAAGCTGGACGCATCGGACGAGGAGATCAGGCAAGCGGCCGGGTCCGCAAACGCTCACGATTTCATCATGCAGCTCGAAAACGGGTATGACACGGTGGTCGGCGAGCGCGGCACGAAGCTCTCGGGCGGGCAGCGTCAGCGCGTTTCCATCGCTCGCGCCATCCTGAAAGACCCGAGGATACTCATTCTCGATGAGGCGACATCGAATCTCGACACGGAGAGCGAGAAACTGGTGCAGGCGGCGCTCGAGCGACTGATGCAGGGTCGCACCACGTTCATAATCGCCCATCGCCTCACGACCATCCGCAACGCAAGCGAGATCATCGTCATGAAGGCCGGCGAGATCGTCGATCGCGGTACCCACGACGAGCTGATCGGCCGACCCGGTGTGTACAGGGAACTCTATGAAGTCGAAGAAATAGCCGACAGGGAGTAATGGACGGCAAAAAAACCCCCGATCGCTCGGGGGTGTTTCTTGGTCGCGAAAAGACAGGAAGCTATTCGGTGATGGTGACCGTGAGAGGTATCGCCTGCACCGGCAGGTTGTATGGATCGCTGACCAGGCACCTGATCAGGTACTTTTCCCCATCCAGCGCTCCGACATCGTTCGCCCAGTCGATGGTAAGGCCTCCGTTCCCATCCCCCTCGCCGCTTATCACCACCTGAAGATTGCCCATGTTCATCACTGTCCAATCGTATGTCAGCGGGTCCATCTCGGGATCGGACGCAGTCACGGTATACTGCTCCACCGCCGTGGGTGGGGGAACGGCGTTCCCGTCGATGCCCGAGATTATGATCGGGGGCATATTGGGCGGCTCGACGATTGTGACCGCAAGCGTGGTCGCGCCGGTCGCCGCGATCCCGTCGCTCACCCCGCAGTCGATGTTGTATATTTCTCCGACTGAGGCGGCACTCCAGTTCACTTCAAGGTTGCCCGCGCCGTCACCCGGGCCGGTCAGATAGAGATCCCCGGAGACAGATTCCGTAACCCACCATTCATAAGTCAGGGGATCCCCGTCGGGATCGTTTGCAGTCACCGAGTAGGACTCGATCGTGGCGACAACCGCCTCAGGATTTCCATCTACTCCGGAAGTAATCTCCGGCGGCTGGTTGTAAGGGGTATCCGACACGAAGAGAGCGTATCGGAACATTGCGGCAAGGGTATCCGTATCGGCCAGGTTCGGCACTCCGAACGGACTCTGGTAGTCAAACCCGTCCTGCTCCGCGATCACCCAGAACTCGTTGTCCTGAGTGCCGGTGATGTTATCCGCCGGAATCTCCACATGCCAGGTGGCGACATGATCGCCCGATGTCACGGGCACCATCTCCGACGGCGACAGCGCATACGGGCTGCCGAGGACCGTCGACTCGATGTGGATCTGTGAGGGAAGATCGTCCCACCAGCACATGCTGATGTCCAGAATGAGGTCTCCGCCCTTGTCACCGGGACCGACGTAGTAAATGTCGTCCGTGACCTCGGCACTGCATGCCACGGCTTCCGGAGCGTTGGCGGGATGGTCGGCAGGCATCGCGCCCTTCCAGTTCGCCACTATCGCGTACCCGTACTGCACTCCCGGCGTCGGAATCGGGAACCTGAGGATGTACTGCCGGGTATTGGTCGCGCCCGAGGAGAATACCCCGTGGGCGCCCGCGTTGGCGACAATGTAATCGACGACATTGTCAGTGGCGCTCAGGCCGTCGGTGAAGTACTTGTAGGGATTGAGAGTCGCGTTGCCGGTCAGATTCTTGGACGCGGCGAATCCCTTTGTGTATCCGAACAGGCCGGGGACGGTGAACTCGGTCTTGTTGAACCATCTCGAGTACCCGTCGGCGTTCAGCATGAACTGGTCGGGCCCGTTGACGGGGTAAACCAGGTCGGTGTTGTACTGCATCGTTCCCTGGCCGTCGCAGACAACGATCCCGCGCACATCGTATCCGTTAAGGCCGGGATTTCCGGCGAACGGATGAGTGATGCTGAGATCAAGGTCAACATCGATGTAGTCAGAAGTGACGGAGGTCCCATTGAAAGCGAAACCAAGAGCCTGCGGATGTTTGTTGAGAATGTTGACGATGTTCACCGCATACGTTACGTTGCGGTTCACCACGGCCTCGGCCGTTTCGGCCTCGAGGTCGAGGTAGATGTCATAGTACCCCCAAAGCTGTGTCTGGACGCCGTTGTCCGCCCGACTCAAGCCGGGCGTGGTGTCGGGACCGGGTGTCAACGGGTTGACCGCCCCTTGTGAGCACCCGAATACCACGAGCGCGGCCACCAGCAGCGCCGCGCAGAGCACTGATGTTCGGTTCATACTGATCCTCCCTGGTCATTCCTTGTTATCAGGTTGATGTAGATTGTCTCCTCCATTCCCAATCGAAGCAAGCGAACACGATCGACTTGCACCGCTTGGGTCTGAGGAACCGTGAATCCGACAGTTTAACGAGCCCGGGACCTTAAAGCAAGCGGAGAGTCCGATGCTTCAGCATCGGCAGCCCCGGCTCAAATCACCTTTTGCTCCTCTGCTGCACCTTTCGTCAGGTCAAGGTAATCCACCGACTCCGCCTTGATGCTTATCAGGGTGTAGTCCGGATCTCCCTTACCGTCGGGCCAGTACCTTACCCAGTCGTCCTCCCACAGTCGGCCCTTTACCCCGAGGTCGGTCACGATCTCCGCCTTCCCCATCACCCTGACCCATTTCCCCTCATGGTGAAAGACCGCGCAGACCTGCGGGTTCGCCCTTATGTGACGCACTTTGTTCGAGGACCCCGATGTGGCGTACCAGACGGTGAAATCATCGTCTATCCTCGGCGAATGCATGACCCGTACGTACGGCTTCCCGTTTTCAACAGTCGCCAGATGCGATGTGGGATGCTCTCGGGCGAATTCCAGCGCTTCTCTCTTCATGGCTTTCCTCTTCTGTGGACGATAATCGAGCATTTATCGAATGCCGGGGACATTCTAGGACGAAAAGTCGGAAAACAAAAACCCCCCGGGGAGCGGGGGGGATGATTCGAAGAAGAGGCCGGTCCCGTTCGGTCAGGGTTCAACCCAAATCCAGAGTTTCCGGATATTCCAGCCGGCCTGAGTGTCGGGATTGCCCCCATCCCACTCCTCGAACTGGAACCCGACATTCCAGGTTCCGCCCGCGTACGCACTGCAGTCAAGATGAGACCACTCGGGATCGGCTTCGGACCCAAACGTGTAGGTCCAGTCGTCATAGCCGGGCTCGTTGAAGTTGAATCCGTCAATGTAGACCAGTTCCTCAAACCACCAGTTTCCGTACCAGTTGTAGTCTCCGCCGCCGAGGTCCTCGGCACGACCCAGGCTGCCGTAGCAGAACCCGTCGTCCTGCATGTCGCCCCAGTGCCAGATTTCGAGATGAATCGCTGTGAAGGTGCCCGGATCGGGGAAAGTGATCGGGGGCGTCACAGCCACCATTGAGTCTCCGGCAATATACGGGTTGCAGTGGTTCTCATCCCATGCCTGTATGCCTGGGCAGTATTCCCAGGTGGGGACGCTGTAATCTGGATCAGATATCGCCTGGATTCCGCCGTCGTCAACGGTTCCGTCGTACAGGTAGAGAGTCTGGACCCCCTCGACGCAATCCACCAGCAGGGGTGTTGCATCGACAGGCGGGTTGTAGCCGTCGTTCACGGTGCAGGCGATCGAGAACTGGTCGCCAACCACCGCGCCCACATCGGCGCCCCAGTCCACAGTGAATCCGCCGAGACCGTTACCGGGTCCGGCGAAGACGGGATCCCCTGTGCCGGTGTTGGTCACGAGCCATATATACATCAGTGTATCGCCGTCGGGATCGTTCGCGGTCACAGTGTATTCCTTCACATCGGTGGGCCCGAAGGTCGGATCGCCGTCCACACCGCTGACGATCTCAGGCGGAAGGTTCGGGCCGGTGACATTCACGACCACGTCGGCACAGCACTCATCCGATCCGCCGTTGCCGTCGCTCACCCTTACACACACTTGACCGGTATAGCTGTCCATGTACCCGTAGATAGGATGGTCCGGGGTCCCGCCGAGCCAGGGATCGGGGAAAATACCGTCCCCGTTGAAGTCCCATTCGAAAGTGAGGGGATCCCCGTCCGGATCGGAGGAGCCGGACGCGTCAAATTCGACTTCCACCGGCGCGGTGCCCTCCGCCGGCATCGACGTCACGACGAACATATCGCATACCGGGTCCGAGTTGAAGGGCGTATCCGACACAAGGAGACTACACCTGAAGAATGCGGCAAGCGGGTCGCCGTCCGCTGCGTTCGGGATACCAAAGGGGTTGGTGTAGTCGAAACCGCTGTACTCGGCGACGATCCAGAACTCCTGCCATGAGACGCTGGTCACATTATCCGCTGGAACTTCCACGTGATACGAGACGGTATGGTCGGTGACCGACCCGGAAGACATCTCGTCGGGCGTCAGTTGGTGAACAGCACTCAGCACAGTCGATTCGATATAAAGCTGTGTAGGAAGCTCTTCCCAGTAGAAAAGGGAGATATCAAGAATGAGGTCGCCGCCGTTATCCAATGGATCGACATAGTAGACGTCATCCGTGACGATCACGCTGTACGCGACCGCCTCGGGGGCATTGGACGGATGATCCTCGGGCTGACCCCCTTCCCAGTTAGCCATGACCGCGTAACCGTACTGCACCGCCGGAGTTGGGAACGGGAAGAAAATCAAGTAGTTCCTTGTGTTGGTGCTTCCGGACGAGAACACGCCATTGCCTTCGGAGTTGGCGTTCAGGAACGTATATGGGTCCCCGTCGGACGACAGGCCGTCCGCGAAGTACTTATACGGGTTCACCGTCGCGTCGCCGAACAGAAGATTCTTCGAGGAGTAGATTCCTTTGGTGTAGCCGAACAGTCCGGGTACGGTGAACTCCGCGTGGTTGAACCAGCGAGTGTAGCCGTCCGGGTTCTGGCTGAACTGGTCCATTCCCCAGAGCGAGTGCCGCAATTCCGGGTTGTAGCCCATCACCTGCGAGCCCTCGGCAATCAGTATCCCTCGCACGTCATACCCGTTGAACTTGGGTTTATCAGGGATGGGATGCGTGATGCTCACGTCGACGCTTACTTGCAGTCCCTCTGGGAAAACATTGATGAAGTTGAACTGGAACGCCAGGGTAGCAGGATTGCTGTTAAGGAACTGCACGACATTCACCGCGTACATCACATCGCGATTCACAACCACTTCAGCGGTCTGATTCTCGATGTCCAGGTAAATGTCGTAGTACCCCCAGAGACACGTCTGTTCCGATTGCACTTCGTGGCCGGGTGTGAGGCCTTCATCGGAGTTTGGCGTCACCGCATTGCCGCCTGAGTTCGAACAACCCATGGCGACAAAGAAGGCGATCACCAGCACACCAAGTAGCGCTGTCAGTCGTTTCATTTGGACCTCCGTCAGGTTTTCCTTTCGCATGTTATAGGCTCTTTCCCGGCAACTCCACCCCGAATCCTGAGACTATGTCAGATAATATCATTTCAGTGAAGCCATGTCACGTGTGAACCCGGCATGCGCGCGGGCTTACATCCGTCCGTCCGGGGCCCGACCGTAAGGGGCTGTTGAAAAACCTATTTCGACGCTGAATCGGGTGGCACCCTCAGGCAGAAAGGCTGCGTAAGCAGGCTTTCTGCCTGGGGGTGCTCGATCTATTAATCTCTTTATTCATGCGGCATTTACGTCGTCGGCTCATCACCCCCAGGCTCGAAGACTCGCCTGAGGGTGCCACGCCTGAAATGCTCTCCTTGCGCGAAATCGTTCTTTCTCGACAGCCCAGTCAGGGAGGGCGCATCAGTTGTCCTCTTCCCAGTCCAGATACGCCTCGTACATCTCTGCGAAGTTCGCCCACACCACATCGCCCTGTGCAACCTTCTGATCGAAGTAGTTGCTCAGCACCTGGTCCCAGAAATCGAGCCGCGTCTTCGACAGCAGCGACCCGTTGTAGAGGCTCACCGGATCGTGCCAGTAGAAACAGTTCACCTTTCCCGGGATGACGCCGTCGAGCGCATAGTCGACCGCATCCGGAAGGAGCTGGAAAAACGATGGATTCGAGCCGACAAGGTATGAGTTCGGTGCGCCGGGGATGTATACCAGCAGACCATTCGGGTCATGAACCATCCAGTCGCCCGACATACTCGGACGAATCGGGGTGGCGAGGCTGTCCACAACCTGGCTCAGGGGATCCTTGTACGCGTTCACGGCCTGGAACATCTGCTGTCCGCCCGGGATCTGAAAATGAGCCACGTACGCGACCCAGTTCAATTCCCCCCAGGTCTTGTCGAAACCGCCGTTCGCTATGATCGTGTCCTGCACACCAGTGAGATCCAGCCAATCGTGAACCTGACCGAGATCGTACTGCGTTTCATGAGCATGAGTGTCCACACCGTGCCCCGACGCCTGGAAATCGCTGAAAAGCGTCGGATCGTGCACCGCGGTCCCCTGGATGAACGTCCAGTCCGGCTGCAGAGCTATCTTCGCCCCGTGATCCTCGAAAACTTTCTTGAGCTCGCGAAGCGTCTCCGAGTAGCCGAGATAGGTCTGCTCATCCATATAGGAAAGGTCTTCCTCGGCGTGCATCATGCTGACGATATACAGAGGCGGCGGATTCGGCACCGGCAGGATCACCTCGAGAGTCACCTTCTGGTAGGTGTAACGATCGCTTCCGCCGCCGCGCGCCCGAACCCAGATGTCGTATGTGCCCGGAAGCGTGCCTGTCTTGATTTCGTCCAGGCCCCATATCCCGTCGCCCGCAAGATAATCCTTGTGACCGGCATCGTCACCCATCGAGACATTCGCAGGCCCGATCGGGGTTAGATCGCAGAACACCACCTGCACATCGTCGTAGTTGTCCCAGATATGGCACGAGAACGAAATGTGATGGATGGAATCGTTCTGGAGCGGCCCTGCGACAATGACGTTGCCGATCCGCCACGGCTCGAACTGAGGGTCCGGCCACGACACGTCCACGGTCACAAACGCATTCGGAGTCGCGCCGACGGGGAAATGGACCTTTATCCCGACCGCGTGGCTCTTCCCGCCTTCGAATGCGTGAAGGTCTTCGGTCTCGGCGAAAATGTAGTACGGGTCCCATGTGGTGCCGTCCGTGTAGAAATCCGCGTACGCGTCCGGGTTAAGGAACTCTTTCGTGTCGTAGTCCGAAATGATCGCCTTGACATCGTAGCCCGTGAGCTGCGTCGGGTTCTTGAGGACCAGCGTGACATCGACAATACGCGCAACCGGGTCCCAGGCGGTCAGGATTATCTGGAAACAATCGGCGCATGCGGGCGGGTGAAGCCAGGAGGTGACATTTAGGTGGACATTGGCGTCGCGAACCGGGGTCGCGCGGGCGGTGCCGGCGTCCGGATCGAGCGTGATCGCCCACTGTCCCCACGACAGATGACCTGAGGACCGCTGGACCGCCTGTTGGGGGGCGATGAGTGGAGACGGTTCTGTGGGAACCACGCTGCACCCGGTCGCGATCAGGGCTGAGGCTAATAGAAGGATAAAGGTAAGACGCATAACGATCACCACGCACATCGATTCGTGCATTGTTAGCTTTTGTAGCTTTATGTATTATACCACAGGGGACGACGGCTCGGCAGGAGCCTCGCCCTCCCGGGGTTCCTAGCGGCTTTGGGGAAGCACACGGTACTTGATGATATTCATGGCGAGCTCGGTAACCGTATTGGTCAGCACCACGCATACGAGAAACACGAAGACAAAGAAGGACAATGGCCCAATAAATTCAGAAATCGCCATGGTCAAGATCGCCGCCAGGAGAACAAAACACAATCCGCCAACTATGGCCCCAGTAACGCCCAGGAGCACAGCCCATGTTTCAACAAACCTAAAGCTGGCATGAATCGCGGCACGAGACAAATAAAGCAGAGGCAGCGCGAGCAGAGGCTCCGCCCACGACCCGGACATCTCTCCCAGCAGACCGAAATAATGGCGACCTGCAAAGAGCGAGGTATACCTGACTGCGCTGAGAGCCAAGTCCAGAGACAAGAAGATAACGGGAGGCATCGCAAACGAGACGTGCTCTATCTTGAGGATCGCGCGGAAGACATCGGCTGGTTGCCATGGAATCATCCGCAGAAGCTGCTCACCCCGTTCGCGAATGAGCAGCGCGCGGCTGGGTCGGACAAGAAGAAGGAGGCCAATAACGCAGGCGATACTCATTACGACAACGACGAGGTCAACTGCGATTATCATCCATGTGTGGGGCCGACCCGGCCACAACGCGTGATGGAAGAAGATCAACGCGTTATACGCAACCGACATGAGAGGCAGAAGAACGATAAACGTAAACTCAAAGAATCCCCCCAGACGTCGGAAGGTTCTATTCCTCAGAAGGTCTGTCGCGGTGATCGAGAGAATGGGATCGTCGCTCAGTGCGAATCGTCTCAGAAGATTCAGTCGCGGAGAGAATCGAGCCAGTCCCGTAAGGCGGAACGGGTCCCGATTGTCCGACATTGACCTGGTCGGCACCGCGATTCCCTGTCGTTCATCCATCCGAGATGATTATACGTCATCGCGTACAGTTCTCCACCTCACCCACTGGCCCCCAATCCACCTCTCCCCCCTTTCCCCCCTCCCCACAATTGTGGGGAGGGGGGTTAGGGGGGTGAGGTATATGTTATCCTTCTCCCACCACTTTTCATCGAGGACATTGCCATGAAACCTGCCGGACCGCTCATGATCGAGCACAGGCTCATTGAAAAGATGATCGCACTGATGGAGTCCGAGCTTGACCGCATCAGGGGCGGCGGAGACGCGAATCTGCAGTTCCTTGACGATGCGGTCGATTTCATACGCACGTACGCCGACAGAACGCATCACGGGAAAGAAGAGGACATCCTCTTCCGCGACCTCAGGAAGAAAAAGCTATCGTTTGATCATCAGAGAATTCTGCAGGAGCTGATCGACGAACATATTTTCGCCCGCAAGAAAGTCGGCACGCTCGTGAGCGCAAGGCAGCGCTACCAGAGCGGCGACCTGGGCGCGATCGAGGACATCAAGGAATGCCTTGAGACTCTCGTGGATTTCTATCCGAGGCACATCGAGAAAGAGGACAAGCATTTTTTCATGCCGGTCATGTGTTACTTCACCCCCGAGGAGCGGGACGCGATGCTGAAGGAATTCCGGGAGTTCGACAGGAAGCTCATTCA
>CAYGZQ010000072.1:0-19086 GCA_964354375.1 uncultured Planctomycetota bacterium | reverse complement strand
GAAGCGTGATGAATCGTGGGCTGGGCAACAAGTTGACATATAAACCGTCCCCCCCCTTGGGGGGGACTACAGGGGGAGGTATAGACGAAAACCCCGTCCCCCCCTTGGGGGGGACCACAGGGGGGCTATAGATACGCCAATCGACATCCACATAATCGGCGCAGGCCTCGCGGGGAGCGAAGCCGCCCTTGTTGCCGCCCGCAACGGACTCCGCGTGCGTCTCTCTGAGATGCGTCCGGAGAAAACGACCGCCGTCCATCAGTCCGCCGACTGCGCGGAGATCGTCTGCTCAAATTCACTGGGCAGCCTCAAGAAATCGACCGCGGGCGGATGCCTCAAGCGCGAGCTGGGGCTTCTGGCAAGTCCTCTCCTGGAAATCGCGCTTGCGAACCGCGTCCCCGCAGGCCACGCGCTCGCGGTCGACAGAGTGAGATTCGCCGCCGACGTCACGCGCAGGATCGAGGCGGAGCCCAACATCGAGATGGTCCGAGAGGAAGTCACCGGCGTCGACCCGCGCCCCGGCGCTCCCCTCACACTCCTCGCCACCGGCCCGCTCACATCCGACCCTCTCCTCCGCGCGATCGCGCTGCTTCTGGGTGAGCAGAACCTGTTTTTCTTCGACGCCATCAGCCCGTCCGTCTCCCACGAATCGATCGACCTGACAGAAGCCTTCTATGGCTCGCGGTACGATCCCGACGGGAAGGATTATCTCAACTGCCCGTTCACCAAAGACGAATACCTGGCTTTCCATAAGGCGCTTGTCGAGGCCGAGCGAATCGAGATCAGGGACTTCGAGCCGGACAAATTGTTCGAGGGCTGTCTGCCGGTGGAGATCGTCGCGGCGCGCGATGTCGACGCGCTCAGGTTCGGCGCGATGAAACCTGTCGGGCTGGAGCATCCCATCACCCGCGAGCTTCACTGGGCGGTTGCGCAGCTCCGACGTGAACAGGCCGACCCGTCGAGCTGGAACATGGTCGGCTTCCAGACCCGCCTGATACAATCCGAGCAGAGACGTGTCTTCCGCATGATTCCCGGCCTCGAAAATGCGGAGTTCACCCGCTACGGAAGTATGCACAAGAACGCATACCTCAAATCGCCGTTCCTTCTGGAGCCCACCCTGAGGGTGAGCGAATTCCCCAACATCCTGGTCGCCGGATGCTTCGCGGGGGTGGAGGGCTATGTCGAGGATATCGCCACCGGACATCTCGCCGGACTCGCGCTCACTGCGATCGCGAGGTCCGAGGAAATCCTCCCGCCGCCCTCGCCCACAATGCACGCGGCCTTGTGCAGGGCCATAACCGACGTCAGGAACATCCCGTTCCAGCCGTTCGCCGCCACGCTCGGCATCCTGCCCCCCCTCGAATCAAAGCTGAGAGGCAAGAAGCATCGAAGGGAGGCAATCGTGGCGAGAAGTCTGGATAGTATGTCGGGGTACGTCAGCACCCTCAGGGACCATGGGTACAACATACCGGACGCAATCGATATCCCGGAACGCTGAAGAGATCCCCTGCCGCGACGCGCTGGAGAAGTTCCTCGATCACCTTTCCGCGGTCGAGGGAAAAAGCCCGAACACGATCAAGGCATACCGGCGCGACCTGACCGACTTCCTCGTCTACATGCGCGACCGGAAAAGCCTCCCCAAAATTGCAGGACCGGAGCGGATTCTGCAGGTCGACATCACCGACTATCTTGCGCATCTCGGAAAACGCCGTCAGATCAGGGAGGGCGGAAGGATTCGGGAAGGAAAGCTCTCCGCGCGAACGCAGAACCGCAGGCTGAGCGCGCTCAAGGCGTTTTTCCGGTTCTGCGTCGAGTATCGTCTCGTCAGGATCGATCCCACCGCCGAGCTTCGCGGCGCGCAGGGCTCCAAAAAGCTGCCCGTTTTCCTGACGATCGAGGAGGTCGTGAAGCTCATCGATTCGATACCGGGCGGCGATCTTGCGGGCCTGAGAGATCGGGCCATCGTGGAATGCCTTTACTCGACCGGCCTGAGGGTATCCGAGCTGGTCGGCCTCGGATGCGGGGACATTCCCAGGACCGGGAATTCCATGCGCGTGATCGGAAAACGGCGCAAGGAAAGGATCGTGTTCCTGGGCGAGCCCGCGATGCGCGCGATAAGCGCGTACCTGCATCAGCGGCGAGCCGAGGGGTTCGACTCAAAACCGGATTCGCCGCTCTTCGCCAATAAAAACGGGGGAAGGCTCACGTCCCGAAGCGTCCAGCGGATGCTCTCGTATCGAGCCCGGAAAGCCGGATTGAGAGTCATCCCCACCCCTCACTCGCTCAGACATTCCTTCGCAACCCATCTCGTGCAGGGAGGCGCGGACCTTCGCACCGTGCAGGAATTATTAGGCCACGCGCGACTGGGCACGGTGCAGATCTACACGCATCTGTCGCTCAAGGACCTCCGCGAGCGCTACCTCGCCGCCCATCCGTTGGCTATCGACGAAATCCCCGACGGCAAGTAGCACGGCGACCAGTGAGTCTCGGCTCGGCAGGAGCCTCGCCCTCCCCCATACAAAAAGCCGGCTTGTCGCCGGCTTGTGAGTGCACGTATCGGAAGCGATCACTGGTTTCTCAGGTTCAGGTCCATCTCGGAGCCCGCCGCGAGCACGAGGATGATACCGTCCCTGTGACCGTCCGGTGAGCCGTAGACCCACCCTTTTGACGGCCCTGAGTCGTAGGGAAAATACGGACCGGTGAACGCGTCTCCGCCGCCCGACACCTCAGGAAGCCCGCAGCCGCCTCCGTCCGGCCATGGCGGCCAACCGCACCTGATCTGGGCCTTGCCAAAACTCATGTCCGGAGGATCCGGCCACGGCGGCGGCATGCGATACAGGATCTCCTGGCCATCGGGAGTCCTGTCGTGCATCCTGATCACATCAAGACCCTCCTGCCCGAACGATCCATATCCGCACAACATGTAACGATCCGTCTTCGACGGCAGGTAGTATCCGGGATCAAAGTGAGTATAGCCCTGCCTCTCGGAGATATGGCTTCCCAGACCCCGGTAGAAGAAATTCCCGGGCCAGAAGGTGAAGATCGTCTTCATTTCGTCCGGCTTCCCCTCCACCTTGATGATCTGGCGCCGGCCCCCGAACATGTAATGGAGGCCCTGGTACTCGCTCCCGTCGAGCTCGGGGAAGCCCAGGATGTCTTTCTGGCCGGGAGGAAGCGTTCTGCGGGTCTCGATCGTGCTCGTCCACCCGTCGGGGTATCCTCCCACTCGGTACTCAAAGAAGAAGAAATCTTCGAGACCGTTCCCCATGATGTTCCCCTTGTACCCGAACCGCGGGTCCCCGTCTCCCTGCTGGGGATCCGCGTCGATCGACGTGGACTTGATCACGACCGACCCGTCTTCCACAAACGGGTTGTTCGGGAAGGAAACGATGTAGTCATAGCAGACCATGGGGTCCTCGACCACCCCGTTCCGGTCGTCCTCGGGGTCGTGAACCGAGTGCCAGTTGGTCCAACCCTGGATGTCTCCGCCGATGAGGTAGTCCGGATACTCGTTGTTATCCGTCATGTACCTCTCGAGCGAGATCTGGATTGTGTGAAGGTTGGATTTGACCTCGGCTTCCTTGGCCTTGTCCTTCGCCCTGATGTAGTTGGGCAGGGCGATCGCAGCGAGAATCCCAATGATCGTAATGACGACGAGAAGCTCGATCAGGGTAAACCCTCTCGCACATGATCTTCGCATCTCGGACACCTCCTCAGGCGCCTGACTGACGCATTACTCACATTCGCGCGAGCAATGCGCCGGAATGAAAACCTTTCACATACACCTGCAATAATGTCCGCGTTCAGCCCCCGCCCTCTTTTGATTCTTCTTTATCTTCCTCGGGCTTCGACAATCTTCGGAAAAGATCGACCGCGATCTGGGTCTTCTTGTCGCCGGGAATTCCGGAAATCGTTATGGTCTTGCGCCATGATCCGTCCGCCGGCTCGTACTGGAAACCGTGCTTCTCCGATCCATCGGGAAACGGCATCGTGGTTTCCTGCACGCCCGACTCGAGGTTCTTCTTGTACCAGTCAACGACGTCGGTGGAGGCTGCGTCAACCCCGAAAACAAGCTTGTAGACCTCCACATCGCCGGGGAATTGCTGATGCGCCGACCCCCCAGGGATAAGAACGGAATCGGGGTATCGGAAGACCCCGAAGGCAGTGATTGCGGCAAGCTGCTCCTCAGTCACCGGCTCACGATTCCCGAAAAGCTCGTCCATCTTCTGCTGCCCCTGCGTCTCAGTGGTCCCATTCCCTGTCGTCTGCTGAGTGTCGGCTGTCGCGGGCTTTTCATCTCCCGCAGTGCCCGTTTTCTTCGGACCCGGACAACCTGCCGAAACAATGACAAACACGAGCGCCAGAATGACTGCCATCGACGCGCCGAATCGAACCAACCTGATCATAGACGAAGCTCCTGGTCGAAATGCTTGCGCAAATGCGGGACGCAGGCTGAGATTCTCGCCCGAAGAAAACCAACACTGTGCCGTCAAACCAAACTAAATATACTCTAATTCAGGCGGATATTGGGGAAAAAAGATGCTGCATTGAGCTTAAATCCCTTCTGTGGCATCTTATTGACCAACGGAGGCGCCTCATGTGGCCAACGAGCCCCGACCGTCCCGCGGCAACGACATACATCGACTACCGACCCTCACGGTGCCGGTGCGGCGCAATTGTGCAGCCGCACGAGGTGGTCTGCGCGCGATGCGACAGGAGGCAGAATCTCCTTTTCTCCGACCTGGACAGGCTCCATGAGAAAGACCTGGACGGCCTGCTGGAGCACCATCGACGCGAGGTCGACGCGAATCCGAACGACCATCTGCGCCTCTACAACCTTGCGGGCGTCTACCTCCTCCGGGGCGCATACGAGGCGGCCGCGAACCTGTATCGCAGGGTAACCGAGATGCAGCCCGCTTTCCCGGAAGCCCATCTCAACCTGGGAGGCGTGCTCGCGTTCCTCGGCGACAATGAGGGCGCGGTGAGGGAATTCAAGGAGTTCGTTCGTCTCGACATCCACTCACCGAAGGTCGAACGCGCCATTCGAGCCATTTGTTCGATCAAGAATATTCCGTACGAGGATGCCGTGCGCGAGGCGGGAGTCAAAGACATTGTCCCGAGGCCCCAGTCCGCTGTGATGCCGCCGCCCCTCCCGCGATCCGGCACGATGTACTACCCCCCGCCTCCCTTGAGGAGAATCCCAAGACGGTCGTGGGGAGTGATCGATATCTTCCTCCTCTTCATCATCGTTGCGGCGGTCGCAGCATGGTTCATCTTCCCCGCTCAATCGAGATCCGTTCTGTCTGCCCCCGCGGGGGTCCTTGAGTCGCGGTACAAGTTCAGCGTAACGAACGAGAAGCTCCAGGAAGCTCAGAAGACGGGAGAATCCGCCGATCAGGCGGGCCAGACATCGACCGCCGATCAGGAGGACGAGACCGCAAGCCGGCAGCCTGAGGTGATAAACGCAAATCCGCTCACCGAGAGCTATTTCCCGGCCGCGGCGGGAAACAGGTGGGTGTTTCTGACTTACGATACCCGAGACCCGAGCGGTGGCGGCTCACGGATCAGGCAATCGACAACGGAGATACTGGTCAAACGGCTGGCTGACGCGCAGAGAGGGATATGGGAGATCGAGACCGGAGGCGACACCGTCTATTTTCTCGAGAAATCCACCGGACTCTACAGCGTCAACTCTCTGAGCAAAGTGTGGTCAACAGCCGTCCTGCAGATTCCGTATCCTCCCACGGTCGGCAGAAGCCTCACCGACAGCGGCCAGACCGTCACGGTCGAGGCTGTGGAAGTTGTCAGTGTCCCCGCGGGGTCTTTTGAGTGCGTGAAGCTGCACTACACGCTTGAGGAACCGGGGATGGAGTGGTACACGTGGTACGGTCGCGATGTCGGCCCCGTGAAGTATATGTCCATAGACCGCACCGGGACCTACGAAATCCGCGAGCTTACATCCTACGAACTCCACTAGAGCCCAGCGTCCCCCCCTTGGGGGGGACCACAGGGGGGCCCTCTTTCCCCGTCCCCCCCTTGGGGGGGACCACAGGGGGGCCCTCTTTCCCTGTCCCCCCCTTGGGGGGGACCACAGGGGGGCTCTTAGTTCAGCTTCCTCTTCTTCCGCTTCGGTTGAGGCGCCGCTGAGGCCAGCTCCGACTTCGTCTGCTTCCACCAGTCAAGAAGTTTCGTGATCGGCGACTGTCTCTTGATCTCGCCCTTCTCCTCGACCATCGTCGCCGCCGATACGTGCTCGCGAGTCAGAAACTCGACCGGATCCACCTCGGGAATACTCGGCTGCTCGACATAAACGGTCTCGGGCTCTTTCGCGGGCGCCCAAGGGGGTGCAGGGTTCCAGTTCTCGGGAATCTCGCCTATGCGTCGCTTCGATTCGTCCTGCGTTTTCGGACGCCGCCCGTTCCCGGATGGATTCACCGGTTTCGTTCCTGCAAGGCGCCATGTCGGGTCCGCCTGGGCTCGCGCTGGAGACCGACCCACCTGTTCCTCCCTGAACGGCTCGTCGCTCGGAAGCCGACGCTCCGTCAGGTCGATGTCGTACACGCTCGCAGGATTTCTCTGATGCTCCCTGGGCGCGTCTTTGTCACGATTCTCTTTTGCCGGGCCGCGCAGCTCAGCTTCTTTCCTGCCCCGGGGCGGTTTCGGACCCGGACCTTCAGGCGTATCGTCCTTGCCCCCGGCATCGTCGTCGCCGATCAGATGTCCCACATCCTCCATCTTCTGCATCTCCCGCTCGATCATCTCCAGGATGTTCCTGGCCTCGGTTGCCTGCCTGTTCCAGAGACCGTTCACAACGATCGGGAACGGCCCTCCAGAGTTCTCGATGATCAGCTTCGAGAAGAACATCCCGCGATGTATCTGTATGCTCGCCAGTTTGCTCAGCGGGATGCTTTCCTCCGTCACCAGCCAGAAGGCGGGGAAATGACGTTTGCGCGACAGGACATGGTACTTGTCGATCAACAACTCCTGCGGAAATATGAGCTGCTTCAAGCGGCTGACCCGGTATTTCTTCATTCATGCCCCTCCAGTGGGGAAGTATCTACTAATAGTATCGGCCGATCGATGGAGGGCGTTCATAACTACGGGCACGGGACTCGCATGTAGACGCCACACGGGTCGGAAGCGCGAGCGTAAGCGAGTCGCGTACCCGACGGCGTCAGCCATCGGCAATCCCGTACCGCCAGCGCCACACGGGCACGGCGTGCCGTGCCCCTACGGGGCTCTGTCCCAGCCGTTCACTGCATCCGGCTTGTTTCCGTCGGCCGGGTTATAGACTCTCACAATCTGAGATTCGGTAACCGCAAACGTGCGAAGCAGATGAATTCGCTCCGACCTGGGATAAGCAACGATGGTAAACGAGTTGGCTAGACCGTCAGTGCCAAAATCCGATAACCGCTCCACGTGGTTTTCAATGCTCCAGACAAGAGTGTAGCCTTCAATCATACTTCCTGCCGTCTCGTCCTGGGAGATGTAGCGTGTGAGTTTCAGATCCTCAAAGGAGCCATAGAGCCGGTCGCTGTTCGTTCCCTGGAACGCAAGCTCGGCGAGACCGATTATCCGGAGTATCGCAGCGGCGCGTCGTTCCAGCGCTCTCTTGGTCGTGACCGGGCTGACCACGGCGTATATAACAACGGCAGCAACAACAATGACCGCCAATCCTATCGTCGTGATCTCCGACCTCCCGCGCGACGTCTCCTGCTCGCCTCTCGACCCGTCAGCGGACGCTTGCTCGATTTTCTCGTTCTCTCCCATACAATCCTCCCTCCCTTTGTCCCACCTGCGACCTTCCTAGTGGGTCACCCGGTCCCAGCTTGTCACGCTGGTCAGGACATTTCCACCAACCGGATTGTACACCCTTACGACCTGATCATCAGTTATCGCGAATGTACGGAGCAGAGAAATTCGGTCCGACCTGGGATAGGCGACGATAGTAAACGAGTTGGCTAGACCGTCAGTGCCAAAATCCGTATACGGCTCCACGTGGTTTTCAACGCTCCAGTCAAGAGTGTAGCCTTCAATCATGTTGCCTGCCGTCTCGTCTTGGGAGATGTAACGTGTGAGTTTGAGATCCTCAAAGGAGCCATAGAACCGGTCGTTGTTCGTTCCTTGGTATGCAAGCTGTGCGGCACCGATTACCCGGAGTATCGCAGCGGCGCGTCGTTCCACGGGTTGCCGAGTCGCGATCGGGCTCGCGATCCCATACGCAACTACCGCGGCGACGATAATGGCCGCAATCGCGACGGCGGTAATCCGCGCGCCGTCGTGCGATCCCCCCGGAGCCGCACCCGCTCCGTCAGCCCCCTCAATGGTCTCAGGGGCGCCGTCTGTATCGTCTGTGCTCATAATGCCGCCATAAAAAAACCAAGGAGCGGACAATCAAGCCCGCTCCCGTGGTTTCAGAAGGGCTCTACACGCTAGAGGATCGGATCCCACGTAGTGACTGATTCCCAGCGATTGCTCGTGTTGCCCGGGTTGAAGACCCGAACAACCTGGTCGTCGGCCACCGCGAAGGTATTCAGGAAACCGGGGCGAGTGTCGCGCGGGTAGGCGATAACGGTGAACTTGTTGCTCCCGATACCGCCTTGGTCGACACCGCCTGAGGTGCCCTGATACGGGTTCGACACTTCCCAGCTCATCGAGTAGTTCTCGATCATGTTGGCGAGGGTGTAACCTTCAGCAATGTACAGGTCCTTCTTCAAGGCATCGAAGGTGCCGTACTTCTTGTTGTTGTTGGTACCCTGGTAGGCGAGCTGGCTCGACCCGATCGATCGGAGGGTTCCCTTGGCTCGGCTTTGCCATGCCGCGCGCCTGGCGTTCAGGAGCGCGGGGATGGCGATGGCGGCAATAATGGCTATGATAGCTGCCACCACAAGGAGCTCAAGGAGCGTGAAACCCCTCTGATTCTGCACTCTGGCAGACATCGCGTTCCCTCCTTTCCATTTAAGTTGTCAATGTGCCGTCTGATGATCCTCTACTCACTATTTACCATCAATCAGAGCATCTGCAAAGGGGGATTGAGATATTTGTGAGAAAAAAATCCATCGGATTTTCCCGATAGCTTTTCCCGACCATGCGCTGTAGTCATACGCGTCCCGCGTATGGTTCTTAACGGCGGAAATACGAAGAACTATGCGCAGGATGCGCGTTGCTGCAAAAAGAAGAGAGGACTCGTTTGAGTCCTCTCCAAGGTTCCAGAAGATTCTTCCCGGTACCTTACAGAATCGGATCCCATGTCGTAACTGAATCCCAGTTGTTCGTCGTGTTAGTCGGATTGAAGACGCGAACAACCTGGTCATCCGTTACGGCAAAGGTGTTCAGGAAGCCTGCGCGGGTATCTCGCGGGAACGCGATTACGGTGAACTTGTTGTTACCGATACCGGCACCCAGACCTTCAGTTCCCTGATACGGGTTCGAGACAGTCCATGACATCGAGTAGTTCTCGATCATGTTTGCCAGGGAGTAACCTTCAGCAATGTACAGGTCCTGCTTCAATGCTTCGAAGGTACCGTACAGCTTGTTGTTATTGGTTCCCTGGTAAGCTAACTGGCTCGATCCGATTGACCGTAGGGTTCCCTTGGCTCTACTCTGCCACGCTGCGCGCCTGGCGTTCAGGAGAGCAGGAATGGCGATAGCGGCAATAATGGCGATAATTGCTGCGACTACGAGTAGCTCAAGGAGGGTAAAACCCTTCTGGTTCCGCACCTTGTTAAGAGCCATAACTCTTTGGTTGCCTCCTTTCTTGGTAATTTGGGCACTTCTGAGATTTCAGGGCTAAGTGATAATACCATACTTTCTTCCCCCCTGTCAACAGGTCCGCCTGTTTTTTTGCCGGCCTTCTATAGCGCTTCCGACCCCCCACCAGCCCGCCATACACCGCAATTGAATATGAGTCCGTAGACGTAAGTAAGCGCTGAGTTACCAGACCACAGTCCCGCACCTGACTCATTTGATACAGAATTCCCGGGTTTCCTATGCAGTCCGGTAAACGCGCCTATCCGGTTTTTCCGACTTCCGGGACGCTGGCTGTGTCACGACCCCGCAGGCTGGTCGGACACCGGAAGTTCGATCTTCTTCCTGCCGTGCAGGGCCTTGAGAAGCCTGGACTTGCGACGAGACGCATTATTCGGATGGATCACACCCTTGGTCACCATGCGATCGAGCTCACGGCAAGCCTTCTCAACAAGCTGTTGCTTGTCTTCCGTGTTGGTCACGACGGCAAGTCGCGCCGCCTTCATGAAGGTCCGCAGACGCGACCGATACCCGTAGTTGCGGTCTTTCCGCTTCAGCGATTGTTTATGCCTCTTTGCAGGCTGTTCGCGTTTGGCCACAGTAAAACTATGCCTCCGATTATTGCAGGAGCATCAAGCTTCGGGACTTTACCATACTTCCCCGCTCCACGCAAGAGGAATCGCACGTGGACACAAAAACCCTCAAGCTCGGCACGAGATGTGCTAATATCCCGTCATGCCCGACTCCCTTCCGCCGGGGGAAACGCATCCCACCGTTCCGGTCGAAACCGGCAAGGGTCCCGCACCGTCGACGGCCGCCTTCCTTGCTCGCGCAAGCGCCCTCCTGGCCATAGCGACGCTTCTCTCGCGCCTCATGGGGCTTCTCAGGGAGATGCTCACAGCGCGCTACTACGGCGCCAGTGGCCAGACCGACAGCTTCTTCTACGCACTGATCATCCCCGAGCTCCTGCGCACCCTTATCATCTCCGGCGCCGTGTCCAGCGTGTTCATACCCCTCATGACCGAAGTGCAGCGAAAAGGCCGGATCGAGGAGACCCGCAGGATGGCCGGCATGATGCTCAGTTTCGTCTCTCTGATCGCCATCGTGGTCGTCGTGATCGGCGAGTTCGCCGCGCCTCTCCTTGTGCAGGCCAGCCACGCTCTCAGCTTCGCCGACGAACCTCTCGACCCGGAGAAGCTCCGACTGACAAGCGAGCTGATCCGGATTTTCCTGCCCACCGTGCTGCTCGTGAGCCTTTGGGGGCTGATGGGCGGAATCCTCAACGCGCTGGACAATTTCCATGTGCCGGGAATCGCACCGATCGCCTGGAACGGGACGATCATTGTCATTCTCATCGTTGTGGGAAAATACGGCGACGTGCATCACGTGGCCTGGGCGTTCGTTATCGGCCACGCAGTCCAGGTGCTGTTCCACCTGCCCGCCCTGAGGAAGGCTCGCATATATCCGACTCTCATCGACTGGCGACATCCCATGATTCTCCAGTTTCTCGCGCTCGCCCCCGCCGCGCTTCTGGCATACGCCACCCAGAGCGTCAACGCCTTCATCGGACAGGGCCTCGCTCTCACGAAGCTCTCCGAATCCGCCGCGAGCGCGCTTGCCTATGCGTTCAGAATTCAGCAGCTTCCGATGGCCATTTTCGGAGTGTCGGTCGCTACCGCGATGTTCCCCACCCTCTCCCGCCACGCCACCGCCGGCGGCGGAAAGGACCTCATCAGAACGCTCGGTATCGGCCTGAGAACTACCACGCTCGCAACACTGCCTGCGGTCGTCTTTTTCCTTGTGCTGCCGTTGGAAACCATCCGCCTCCTCCTCGAAAGGGGCGTTTTTACGTCGCAGAACACGCAGGATGTCGCGATGGCACTCTACTGTTACTCCTGGGCGACTCTTCCCATGGCCCTCTCCCTCCTCACCGCGAGAACATTTTTCTCCGAGAAGGACATGCGTACGCCCGCGGTGCTGGGTCTTCTGTCGATCCTGCTCTTTTACATCTTTTCCCTGAATTTCGCCGGCGCGATCGGATTCGCCGGGATCGCCTTGTCGACATCGGCCGTTGCGTGGATGCTTCTGATAGCCTCGGTGATAATCATCCATAACCGCCACAGGAAAGACACCTCTCTCCTGGCGGCGATCGGGATCAAGTCCCCGGTGCAGATGATTGTGGCGGGCGTAGCCGAGGCGGGCGTTCTGTGGCTGTTCAAGGTTCTTTGCGCCCAGGCTCACGGCGCATGGGCGCTCCTCGGATTGATTCTCCTCGCAGCCCTCGTCGGAGCCACTGTGTACCTCGGAGTGCTGAGACTCTTCGGCAATCCCGATCTCACCGAAACGCTCCAGAGACTCATGCGGCGCCGTTGAGTAACTCCACTCGGTTGGTTAAAATGCATTTCCGGAGACCGAATGACCGACCTTGGGCACATACGTAATTTCGCGATCGTCGCGCACATCGATCACGGCAAGTCCACCCTTGCGGACCGGATACTCGAGATCACCGGTGCGGTGCCCGCCAAGCGCATGCATGATCGGATGCTCGACACGATGGACCTCGAGCGCGAGCGCGGAATCACTATTAAGGCGGTTGCGGTCAGACTCCCCTATGTGTCCGCCGACGGCACCGAGTACCAGCTGAACCTTGTCGACACGCCGGGCCATGTGGATTTTTCCTACGAGGTGAGCAGGTCGCTCGCGGCATGCGAGGGCGCGATCCTTCTGGTGGACGCGTCCCAGGGTCCCCAGGCCCAGACCATCGCCAACCTCTACCTGGCACTCGAACAGGACGACACGATAATTCCGGTCATCAACAAGATCGACCTCCCGCAGGCCAGAACGGAGGAGGTCAAGCAGGAGGTCATAAATCTCATCGGAGGCCACGAAGAGGAGATCAGCCTTGTCAGCGCCAAGGACGGTCGCGGCGTGAAGGAAGTGCTGGAGCGGATCGTGAGGGAGGTGCCGCCACCGCAGGGCGATCCCGACGCGCCGTTCCGAGCCCTCATCTTCGACAGCCATTTCGACACGTATCGCGGAGTAATCGTGTACGTGCGCGTGATCGACGGCACGATACGCATCGGCGACAGCATCGAGATGATTGCCACCGGGAGAAAATTCGAAATCAACGAGCTTGGAGTGCTCACGCCCTGGGAACAGAAAATCGATTCCCTCTCGGCGGGAGAGGTGGGCTTCTTCGCCGCCACGATACGTGAGGCCTCCGACGCTCATGTAGGCGACACTGTCTTTCTCGCCGGAAAGCGCGACAAGGTGAAGCCGCTGCCGGGATATCGAGAGCCCAAGCAGATGGTCTTCGCCAGCTTCTATCCCGTCGAGCCCGAAGACTACGAGCGCCTGACAAGAGCGCTGGAGAAACTTCATCTCAACGATTCCAGCTTCAGTTACCAGCCGGAGATGTCGGCTGCGCTCGGATTCGGCTATCGCCTGGGATTCCTCGGCGTGCTTCACATGGAGATCGTGCAGCAGCGGCTTGAGAGAGAGTATGAGCTCGAGCTTGTGGTCACCGTGCCGACGGTTCGTTACGAGATCGAGTTTACGGACCGGCATGTGGCATACATCGAGAGCCCCGCGCAGTTCCCGGACCGCACACGCCTGGCCGACATCCGTGAGCCGATCTGCGAGTGCACGATTGTCACGCCCAAGGAGTTCATCGGCGCGGTCATGGATCTCGCGCACAGGCGCCGCGCAGTCGACCAGGGGATGCAGTACATCGGCGCCGACCGGGTGACGATGAAGTACCGGATCCCCCTTTCCGAGCTGATTATCGACTTCAACGACCGCCTGAAGAGCGGGACCCGGGGTTACGGCTCCCTCGACTACGAGCATTCCGGGTATGAGTCGACCGATCTCGTCAAGGTGGACATCCTTGTCCACGGAGAAGCGGTCGATGCGCTGACATTCCTCTCCGACACGGACTCGGCGCAACGCAAGGGACGGTCGATGGTGGTCAAGCTGCGGAGCACGATACCGCGGCACTTGTTTGACATCCCGGTCCAGGCCGCGATAGGGGGACGGATCATCGCGCGCGAGACGATCAAGGCCCTCAGGAAGGACGTCACCGCCAAATGCTACGGCGGCGACATAACCCGGAAGCGAAAACTCCTGGAGCAGCAGAAGAAGGGCAAGCAGAAGATGAAGCAGGTGGGATCGGTCTCCATCCCCCAGGACGCTTTCCTCGCAGCATTGAAAATCAAGGAAGATGAGTAGGCGACGCCACTTGGGGCTGTTGAAAAAGTCCAATTCTGCGCAGGGAGGGCATACCATGTGTGGCACCCTCAAGCGAGTCCCCGAGCTTGGGGGTGCTGAGCCGACGACCTGAATGCCGCATGAATAAAGGGATTAATAGATCGAGCACCCCCAGGTAGAAAGCCTGCTTACGCAGCCTTTCCGCCTGAGGGTGCCACCGGATTCGGCATCGAATTAGGTTTTTCAACAGCCCCTACTTGCGCATGGCGATGGTGTCACAGATTGACGGCCGCAATGCTCACCAGCGTCAGCGCAATCCCGGCGAGCCCGAGAGCGCCGATGCCCTCCCTGAAAACGGTTCTCGCAATCAGGGCTATCACCATGACCGTGAGCGCAGTCACCGTGGGGAAAACCACATGGCTCGGAAACACCCTCAATGCTCCCACGAGAAAATAGCTCGAGAAGTAGTTCGGCACACCGAGCAGAATGCCCCACATCGCGTCCACCGGCTTCACTCCGACCCTTCTCAGCAGCATCGTCACTCCCACACTGATTCCGGCAGATCCGAATAACGCCGCAAGGAACAACGGTCTTTCCTGCTGGTTGCCGAGCCTCTCGAAGAGCTTCATGGTCAGGTCCCCGAGACCGAAACAAAACAGCAGTGCAAGCGAGGAAATCGCGAGTATCATCTTCGACTCGCCGTCTGTACTCCTCACAAGCTCGCCGCCACGGAAGCTCACCGACATCATCGCCGCTGCTGCGAGCGCACCCAGCATGCCGAGAACCTGCAACCATGTCGGAGATTCACCGAAGAACAGAAGCGACGCGGCCACGGGCACAATCGCGGAGAGCCGCATCAAGGTCACCGGGAGAGCCACCCCGCGTTTCTTGATAGCGAGCACCATGAGAAAGAAATTCAAGGCGAAGACAAATCCCCCGACAGGTGCGAGGATCATCGCTGCTATGGTCAGTGACAATCCGGGTCCCAATGCGTCTCCCGGTTGCGAGGCGAGACCGGGAGCTATCCACAACGCGGTGCTGATGAGGGTCGCGACGATGTAATTGAGCAGGAGCATCGTGAGACGCTCCCTGACTCTGGTCTCGGCGATCTTGACGATGACCCCTATGCTCGTTGTGCAGACTATGGTGAGCGCGAGATCGAGCATTGCAGCCGGCTATTCTAAGTCTTGAGGCTGTTCACAGCCTCCCTGCAAGAACGCTCCGTATCTTCTCCCTGACCCTGGCAGCCTCCTTGACCGCGTTCCCTGTTTCCTTGAGGCTTTCGCGAGCCGCTGCCTCACGATTTCGCGCTTCACTTCCTCAGGCGGCTTCATAGATCACCTTGCCGTACTTGGCGGCGGGATACGCGACCCCCCCCACAATGTCCTTGGTCTCCTCAAAGCGCTCAGTAGCCATGACGATCACATCGAACGGAAAGCCGAGCCCGCGAAGGACCTCGCGGACCTGGGTGCTTTCCTTTCTCCGATCGATCGGCGTTGATTTGAGAACCAGCAGATCGATATCGCTGTCCGGGGTCATTCGGCCGGACGCTGCCGAGCCGAACAGTATAATCCGCTCGGGCTGAGCCACACGTACGACACGCCTCACAAGCTCTTCTATGAACGCCTCATCAATGCCTATAGCTTCATTATAACAGAAACTGCTGTGCCGACTGCAGTCCGCACAATGGACTGCAAATTTTTCCCTAAAAATACTATACAAATGTTATGCTTTTGTGGTATACTCTTCCCAGGTTTGAAGGATCTGGAAGGAGTTCCCCCCCGTGCCGGTTCCGCAACTACATATCCACTCAGCCTACAGCATGCGACGTGGGACCACCCTGCCGGAATTGCTGACCGAGCATGCCGCCGGCCTCGGCTACACCCACCTCGCGATCACCGACCGCGACGGCCTCTGGGCGGTGCCGAGGTTCGTGAAAAGCTGCCGCAGGAACGGACTCGCGCCGCTCATCGGAGCGCAGATAGCCTCCCCCCGCAGACCCTCGCGCCGCCTGATACTGCTCACCGAAAACCTTCAGGCCTTCCGACGCCTTTCCGAGATCGTAAGCCTCCGAAACCTCGATCCCGACAATTTCGACCCCATCGAACAGGCCGTCGAGCACGCCCACGAGGGTTTTGTCGTGATCGCCGACATCCCCGCAGTTTTCCGCGAGCTTCACGAAAAAATCCCGCCCGGACGGCTGTTCGGCGAGCTTGCCTGGGGTGAAAGATCGATCACCAGGAAACGGTTCTTCGCGATGCTGAAGGAGTGCCGACGCCTCGGCCGACCGCCGGTCGCCACCGGCAACGTCCACATGACCTCCCGCGACGAATACATCATTCACGCCATCCTCACCGCCATGCGTACCGGCCTCTGCCTGAAGGATAAAATCCCCACCGTCGACCCCGCCTGCTTCCTCCAGGACCCCTCCGAGTTCGAAAAACCCTTCCGCGCGCAAAATGTGCCCGAGGCGCTCATGAACGCACAGGAGCTTGCCATCCGATGCGCCTGGGACTGGCCCGATAGAAAATGGCTCATACCTCCCCCGCCCGACCTTCCCCCGGGCAAGCGCCCCATCGATCATCTGCGCGAGAAGGTCACGCCCCGGCTCAGGGAGAAATACAGAAAATGGACCCCCATCATACAGGCACGCCTTGAGAAAGAACTTGCGATTATCGGGGACCACGGTTTCGCGAATTTCTTCCTGATCGTGGCGGACGTTGTGGAGGAGTCGCGACGTCGCGGCTACCGCACGCTCGGACGGGGATCGGCGGGCGATTCGATCATCAGTTACGGCCTCGATATCTCCCAGGTCGACCCGATCCGCTACGACCTCTACTTCGAGAGATTTCTCAACCCCGAGCGATCGAGCCCCCCGGATATCGATCTCGATTTTTCATGGACCCATCGCGACGAGATGGTGCAGTACGTCGAGGAGCGCTACGGTCAAAGCAAGGTGGCGAGCGTCGGCACCATAATCACCCTCGGCCTCAAAAGCTCGTTTCGCGAAACCGGAAAAGCGCTCGGCTATTCCAATCAGGAAATATCCCGCTGGAGCCTCTACCTGCCCACATGGTGGGACAAATCCGGCGAGCGTCTCGAAGAGCACCCGGTGTCGAGGGAGCTTCCGTTGAGCGAGGAGCCCCTGAAAACCATCCTTGCCTGCGCGAAAAAAATCATGGATCTGCCCATACATCAGTCGGTGCACGTGGGCGGGCTTGTCCTCTCGCCGGAGCCGATCCATCGCTACGCCCCCCTCAATCGCGCCGCAAAGGGATTCGTGATCACCCAGTACGACATGCGCGACTGCGAGGAGGTGGGCCTGATCAAGCTCGATCTCCTGTCGCAGCGAGGGCTGGGAGTGTACGAGGACACACTGGAGGCGATCGATCGAAACGGCGAGGCGCTCGCGATCGATATCGAGGACATGGACTCACTCTCGAAAGACCCCGCCACCATCGGCCTCTTCCGTCGCGGAGCCACCGTGGGATGTTTCGACGCCGAGTCGCCGATGATACGCAACCTCCTGAGAAAGCTCGGCACGCCCTCCTACGACATGCACATGGCCGCGACCGCCCTCATACGGCCCGGGGTGTCGGCGAGCGGCATGATGGACGAATTCGTCAACCGCCATCACAACCCCGAAAACATCCGGCACTCGCATCCCAGGATGGCCGAGATCCTCAGGGACACCTACGGGGTGATCGTCTACCAGGAGGACGTGCTCAAGGTTCTGCACGAGCTTGCGGGCGTGTCTCTGGGCCAGGCCGACCTTCTCAGGCGCATGATGAGCGGGAAAGCGCTCGACAGTCGCACGGCCAGGGAGGACCTGGAGAGGGAGTTCATCGAAAAATGCGAGATGCGCGGGATCGACGGGGAGTCGCGCGAGAAAATCTGGGAGCAGATAGCGTCGTTCGTCGGCTACTCGTTCTGCAAGGCGCACGCGGCCCAGTTCGCGATCCTCGCCTGGCAGTGCGCCTACCTGAAGGCCCATCACACGGCGGAATTTTTCGCCTCCAGGCTTTCCAACGCGGGCGGATTCTTCCCGGCCGATTATTACATCCGAGACGCGCGGCGGTTCGGACTGAATATCGAGCTCCCCGAAATCAATCGCAGCGAGAAAACGCATGTGGGTCGCGGAAGACGGGTGCTCCTGGGCCTCGAGACGGTCGGGTGCCTCACCGACGATGCGATCGATTCGATCCTTCTTGCGAGAAATACCGAGGGACCGTTCCGGTCGGTCGCGGACTTCCTCGCGCGCACCGGAACAGGTTACGAGCAGACGCACGCGCTGATACGGGTCGGAGCATTCAGGTCCCTTCACGCCACCAGGCCGGTGCTCCTGGCCGAGCTCGCCGAGGCCATGCGCGCCAGGATGCACCGTCCCGCAAAATCCCCTCGCCAGCCCCTCCTGTTCAAGGACAGGATCGGCGAAGAAAATGAAAAGCACTTCCTCACTTTCTCCGAGGGTTGGAACGCGGAGATCGCGGAGGAGCCCTCATGGAACCGCGACTACTCGCTCTTCGAGCAGATCCAGGCCGAGGTGGACGTGCTCGGCATGATCGTGTCCATCCATCCTCTCGAGCCGCTTCAGGGCGCCATGAAAAAGGCCGGATTCGTACAGGGCGCGGACATGATGCATTACGCGGGCAGGCGCATACGTATGGGCGGAATCCTCGTGTCCATCAAGCCCGCCGTCACGAAAGAAAAAAGGGAGCCCATGGCGCTCATATCGCTCGAGGACCTGAGCGGCACGTTCGACACGGTGGTTTTCCCCGAGGCTTACCGGCGTTACGCCATGGTACTTCGCACGCAGGCCTCCAGCGGGCTTTGCATGGAGGGCAAGGTCCAGGTGGACCTCGGAACGTCCACCCTGGTGGTCGAAAAAATCCTGCCGCTCGGCGACGCGCTCAATATAAAAACATCAAAGAAAGAATTTACCGATGAAATAAAACTCGGGATCAGGTCGACCGTCCCGATATTCCCGACTGTTCCCAGGGAGGAGACGGCCGACGTGAGTGCCGCATGAATGGCGGGAGCAGCCCCCCCTATAATCCCCCCCGGAAGACCGGGGGGGATGGTTAGTCTGGAGCATGCATGAATACTGGGTTCACAAGGAATCGTCCCCCCCCT
>CAYGZQ010000071.1:0-19303 GCA_964354375.1 uncultured Planctomycetota bacterium | reverse complement strand
AGCTTTCGGAGGTTCCGACCGTTCTTGCATTGGTGATCGCCTATGTCTCTGACTGTCGCAACGCTGCTCAAGCACCTCGACACCTTCAACGGACGGGATTTCGAGACGGTCCACCGGAAGCGACCGTTCAAGCTCCTGTTTCACGACACGGTCAAGCTGCGCATACGTATCGAGACCCGCGACCTGTCGGTGCCTCTGTCCATTCTCCTTCTCGGCATCGTCCAGCTTCTCGCCCGGCGGGAGTTCTCGCGACAGATGTGCGTGGAGCTCCTCGGGAAGGAATGGGGCTACGATTTCGTCGCCCGGATGCTGCTCGAATGCGAAGATGTCTGCCTGAAAGCCGGCACACATGATCTTGTCCTGATCCGAATCCGCCAGGCCGACCGTTCAAAAGCGCCGGTGAAACCGCCCCCGAACGGGACCCGCGCGCATAACCCGCATCCTGTGTCACTTCAGGCCGGCTCCGACGCTTGACGCAGTGCCGTAGATTTTCTTCTCTATGCGCCCGGCGAGATATCCGAGCCGACCCGCCTGTACGCCGAGCTTGAACCCTTGGGCCATTTGCACAGGATTGCCTGCCTTTGCAATAGCCGTGTTAACCAGTACAGCATCAGCCCCAATTTCCATTGCCTGAGCAGCATCGCTAGGCACTCCCAGACCAGCATCGACAACTACAGGCACGTGCGCCCGCTCTACGATTATCCTGATCCCTGAAAAATCCAGAAAACCCTGTCCAGACCCGATGTAGCTTGCAAGAGGCATCACAGTGGCGCAGCCCAGCTTCTCGAGCTTCTTGGCAGCTATCGGGTCGTCGTTCGTGTACGGCAGCACCACGAATCCCTCTTTGATGAGGATCTTCGCGGCCTCCAAGGTGCCCCCGATGTCGGGAAGAAGCGTCTCCTTGTCACCGAGCACCTCGAGCTTGATCCAGCTCGTACCGGTCGCTTCCCTCGCCAGACGTGCGATCCTGAGCGCGTCCTCGACCGAATACGCCCCTGCCGTGTTGGGCAGAAGCGTGTACTGCCTGAAGTCGATGTGCTTCAGGATGTCGTTTGGATCGTCGAACTTGACCCGTCCTAGCGCGACGGTGACTATCTGTGCCCCCGACGCATCATGCGCGGCGATCATGGTCGCGTTGTCCGAGTATTTCCCCGTGCCGACGAGAAGCCTGGACGTGAATTCCTTCCCGGCTATTACCAATGGGTCATGCGAGTTCATTTCGGTTGACCTCCGATTTTTTCAGTATCGGCGGACGAGGCGATTCCCTTCTTCGCCTCAAGGCTGTATCGAAGCGTGGAAGCGAGGGAGATGGCGTAGTCCGCAAGATAAAGAGCGGGGCCCGAGACCAGGAACCATGCCGGTCCCGCCCAGATGAGCGCGCTCATCATGGCAGCATGATCGAAAACCGCTCTCGGGATGAAAATCCCTGACCAGAAATACCCGAATGTCCCCTTCGGACAGACATCGAGACCGACTTTCGACCGCATGGCGAAATAGGACACGGCCATGATGTGAAAGATGAACGCATACACCGCAGCCACAATTGCATAGAGGAGGGCTGTGGTCAGACCGTGCGGGCGACCGACGATCGCGCCCATTACGAAATACACGACCGGCAGTGCGCCCAGCCTCTGGACGAACAGGTAATAGGGTCCGAAATGCTCGCGAAGGATCGCGCGATCCGCTGCGAGACGGGTGCTTTTCGCGCCAGGATGTCCGTGCGGTCGATCCTTGCGTGCCATGTCAGCCGCCACCTATGAGCTGGACGATTTCCAGCGCGTCGCCCTCGGAAAGAACGATCCCCTCGTACTTCCCCTTCGGAAGAACGGACTTGTTGTGTTCGATAACGACCGCGTCCTTCGGCACGTTTTTCATTGCCAGGAAACCGAGAAGAGAGGTACCTCGCGGGAGGGCGATGTCCTGGCCGTTGATTCTGCAGACGATGCTGTCGGTATCGGTCATGGCAACAAAAAACCTCCCTGGGATGCGGGAGGGGATGATTTCCGTCGGTTAGTGCACCGAGTCCCTACGCTGGTATTACCCAGATCAGGTTCCCAGGGTTGGCCCTTCGGCCTCTCAGCCCCGCTTCAGCGGGACACCCCTCCGGCAACGGTTATATGTTCAAAGCAAGCTGAGTCTACCATTCGATCGGGGATGTGTCAATCCTCACCCCCCTTCCCCCTCTCCACCTCACCCCCCTTCCCCCTCTCCATCCGCCGCGGCGGATGGAGAGGGGGCTAGGGGGTGAGGTCCAGTCTCCCCCACTCCTCGACCAATTCCCCAGCAGCCTTGATCGGGTCGGTGGCATCCTGGATGGCCGATATCACAGCCACCATGCTCGCCCCGGCTGAGTACACGTCCCCCAGATTCTCCTTCGTGATCCCGCCGATCGCGCAGATCGGGACATGGCCGAACCTGCCCCAGCCCTTTCGGGGCACCGATTCGCGCTCGATGTGCTCAATCACCTGCCTCAGACCCTCGAGACCGGCGATCGGTACGCCGGATTTCGTGAGCGATTCGAAAATGCTCCCGACGGCCACATAGCTCGACCCCTGCCCTGTCGCCAGAAGTACCTCCGCATGGTTGCGACATGTCGTGCCGATGATTGTCTTCTGGCCCAGCATAGCGCGGGCCTCGAACACCGGGAAATCGTCCAGCCCGATGTGCACACCGTCCGCGCCGGTTATTTTCACCAATTCGATATAGTCGTTCAGAATAACCGCAAGACCGCTTCCCTTCAGGTGTGAGGTGATGTCGTCCAGCAGGGCGGGCAGTTCCTCCTCCGGGAAACGCTTCGCTCGCACCTGCACAAGCTTGATTCCGGCCTCCGGAAGACACATGGCCCAGTCGAGAAGTGCATCGATGTCCGTCTCCGGAGCGATGTTCAGTATCGGGTAGATTCCCCTGAGAACATCCCGGATCTCGGGGAAGTCGAAGTTGGGAAGGATGGTCATAACGGGCGGAAGAATAGCACGAAAAACCTTCAGGCGTCGCGATGAATCGCGCCTCTGCGGTATACTCTCGTCCGCGTTTCATGAGTCGCTGAGGGCGCTCGCGCGGTCACAATGCCGATCCACCTGCTGCATGGCGATGCCAAGTCGCCCGACCCTTTCCTCATCAGGGAGAAGCTCGACAGGCTTCTGAAGGATGTGCCTCGCGAGGGTAACCTGAATTTTTCAGTATTCGATCTGAGCGAGACCGGGACGACGATTTTCGATGTGGTCTCAAGCGCGCTTACCGTGCCCTTTCTCGGTGGACAGCGAGTTGTTGTCGCAAAAGGAGTCAAGGCGGTCGAGCGGTTCTTCAAAAAGCCTGACGAGGATGAGACCCGTGAGGAGGACCTGGGTGCAGGCGGTGAGACAATCGTACGCGCAGTGGAGCAGCTTGGAGATCTTCCCGATAATGCTCTGCTGATTTTTGTAGAGGAGAACGGGCATCTCGACGGCAGGACCGCGTTCTACAGGGCATTGAAGAAGGTCGGGTGCGTTATCGATGAGTCCAAGGCCATGTGGTTCGACGCCGCCGCCGGCGACACCGACAACGCGGTGAAATTTATTCAGGCCGAAGCGGGCAGACTCGGAATCAGGATCGACGGCGACGCTGCGGAACGTTTCGCGACCCTGGTCGGCTCAGACAAGGGGAGTATCCTCCAGGAGCTTAGAAAACTTTCCATCTATGCCGGACCGGGAGCGAGTCCGACAAGAGAAGATGTCGAGAAGGTGGTCACCGAATCCTACGAGGCGGGCATTTTCCATCTGGTCGATGTCATCGGGCTCAGAAGAACCGGCGAGGCGATGGAAGTCTTGAGCGACCTTATGGATCGCGGCGCGGCTCCGCCGTACATACTCGCGATGATCGCGCGCCAGGTCAGAATCATCGGGCAGGTGCGTGAATTGCTCGAAAGCGGCGTTCCTCCGGGCGACGTGGCCAAGGTGTTGAAGGAATCGCCGTTTGTTATTCGGAAGGTCCTCGGCCAGGTCAGGATTTTTCCTGAATTCGACTACGCAAGAATCCTGGATCAGCTCATGGAGACCGACGTGCATCTCAAACGCGGGACCATGCCTGCAAAACTTGCGCTCGAGACACTCATCGCGCGGCTTGCGGTCGGGGGACCCCCGCTCCAGAGATCGGGGGAAGCTGAAGCGCCGGGCGGCTCGGAATATCATCCGCGCAGAGGGAGGTCGGTGTGAAGAGACTGCGGATACTGCTCATCATCGTTGTGCTCGCGCCCATCCTGATCTGGGCGATATTCGGACCGGGAATGCGGGTCTATATCAACGGGAAATCGGGTCAGATCATACGCGATATCGAGACGCGTTCCGACGGGCATGTGAAGGTTGGCACGGTCCGGGGCGATTTGTGGTCGGGTGTCACGGCCGAGAGGATCATCGTGTACGCAGACAAGGATCCAGCCCATCTGCCGCTTGTCAGAGCCGATAAGGCCACGTTCAGGTTCTCGCTTCTCGACCTTCTCAGGCGCGATTTCACCCCGACCCGCGTCCATGTCGACGGCTTTGAAGTGAACCTGCACATCGGGACGGATGGAAAGATAGTCCTCCCACAGTGGACGTTCAGGATGAGCTCTGCGCGGGTTCCATTGATTCTTGCAGGCGTCGCGCCGCCTCCTGCAGGTGCGAGGGGCATTCAGATAACGTGCGAAAACGGAGTGCTGGAGATTCATAAACGCTACCCGAACATGACAGAGTCGGTCGACGTCGCGTTCAACCGGCTGGAGGGCGCGGGCAGATACGTCCCGAAACAGGGATTGTGGCTCGACTCGGTCACGGGCCTGTACTTCACTACGCCGATCGAGTTCAAGGGATATGTCCCGGTGGATTCGAAAGAGGCAATGGATCTCGATGCAGATGTGGGCGAGGTCAATGTAGTCACCGTGTTCAGGGACCTCGATCCACTCTTCAGGGAAAGCGCATTCCTTCCTGAGGGCAAGGCGCAGTGCGCGATTCATATGGAAGGCGCCAGAGATCAGATCAGCGTGTCCGGCGCATTGCAGCTATCCGAAGCCTTGCTGGGTAATGTGAAAATCGACAGCGCAACAGGGGACATAGCCTATTCCGCGGGCGTTGTGGACCTGACCGGGCTGACCGCGGACGCGTACGGAGGCTCAGTCGAGGGCACAGCTCGCATCAACCTCCTCACCGAGAATCCGATATGGAGCGCGAAATGCTCGTTCGACTCGGTCGATCTCCCCGCCTACCTGGATCAAAACGGGTATCTGAAATACGAGATGAAGGGGGCCTTTTCGGGATCGGTCGACGCGAGCGGGGATTTCGCCAGCGCTGACGCGATGACCTGCACGACGCTCATTACGTCGACCGGCGGGACGTTTCTGTCGCCGTTCTCAGACCGGTTTCTATCGATGACACAAGGAGCGCCCCAGGATGCTCCCGTCTCAGCCGAGGATCTCGCGCCGTAC
Source organism: uncultured Planctomycetota bacterium (assembly GCA_964354375.1). Lineage (GTDB taxonomy): Bacteria > JAJVIF01 > JAJVIF01 > JAPKYR01 > JAPKYR01 > CAYGZQ01. The sequence goes on along the minus strand of CAYGZQ010000071.1, from coordinate 13,869 downwards.
AAGGAGATTGAGGTCCGAGCAAGGATACAGGAAGCCCAGATAATCGTGGAGAGATTTCATTTCGTCTCCGACGACCTCCAGGTGGAAGCGCGCGGGCTCGTAGGATTCGACAAGACAATAAGCGCGGAAGGCGGGCTTTCGGTCCCGCTCGACCGCGCCCGCCGTCACCCGAAGATCGGACCGTTCGTGAGCTTCCTGCCCACTTCGATGAGCCGGGTATCTCTCGAATTTTCGGTTGCGGGATCGGTCGACACTCCTGTCTTCAGTGCGAGACCCACGCAAAACCTCCTGGAGGGGCTTCTGGACAAGGGAAGCGACCTCGCGCACGATCTGGGGGGGTCGGTCACCGGCAACCACTGAGGTAAAAGTTATGAATGACAGTTTCGCCAATGGACGAAACAGGTTCGACGCAGATGTCGACAAGCAGAGGAAGGCCGGGAAAATCCGATCTCCGAAGAGTACATCGGGGTTCGATTTCCGGGAAGCCTACTCGCTGCCGGACATCGAAAATTCTGACTTCGCGTCGGACATCGGCTGGCCCGGCGAGTTTCCCTACACTCGCGGGATTTACTCCACCATGTACCTGGGCAAGTTCTGGACCATGCGCCAGTATGCGGGTTTCGGGGACGCCGAGGACACGAATCGCAGGTATCATTTCCTGATCGATTCCGGGCTGACGGGTCTGTCGGTGGCATTCGACCTGCCCACCCAGATGGGCCTGGACAGCGACAACGATCTTGCGGAAGGCGAAGTGGGAAAGACCGGCGTCACGATCGACAGCGTGCGCGACATGGAAATCCTGTTCCGAGGGATAAACCTGGGCGAAGTGACGACATCGATGACCATCAATGCGCCGGCGACGGTGCTGATGGCGATGTACATCGCCGTTGCGGAGAAGACCGGGGTCGACTTGAAGGGTCTGGGGGGGACGGTTCAGAACGACATACTCAAGGAATACATGGCGAGGGGAACATACATCTTCCCGCCCGACCCCAGTATGTACCTAGTGAGCGACTCGTTCCGATTCTGCTCGCTCAATCTCCCGAAATGGAACCCGATATCGATCTCCGGCTATCACATAAGGGAAGCGGGATGCACGGCGGTGCAGGAGGTCGCGTTCACGCTGGCGGACGGCCGGGAGTACGTGAAAGCCGCGATAGATGCGGGTCTGCCAGTCGATAGCTTCGCGCCCCGGATAAGCTTTTTCTTCAATGCGCACAATAACCTCATCGAAGAGGTGGCGAAATTCCGTGCAGCTCGACGTCTGTGGGCCCGGATAATGAAGGACGAGTTCAAGGCCGAAGATCCCAGAAGCTGGATGCTGAGGTTTCACACTCAGACCGCGGGAAGCATGCTGACAAGAGAGCAGCCGGTCAACAATTCGGTGCGAGTGGCGATCCAGGCTCTCGCGGCGGTGCTTGGCGGAACACAGAGCCTTCATACGAACTCGATGGACGAGGCGCAGTGCCTTCCCACGGAATCCTCGGTGCGTCTCGCGCTGAGGACGCAGCAGGTCCTCGCGCACGAATCCGGGGTGGCCGACATCGTCGATCCGCTCGGCGGGAGCTGGGCTATCGAGTCGTTGACCGACAAGATCGAAGAGGAAGCGCGGCGATACCTCGCGGAGATCGACCGTCGCGGCGGCATGCGTCGCGCAATCGAGGAGGGCTACCCGCAGCGCGAAATCCAGAACGCAGCGTACGAATGGCAGAAGTCGGTCGATTCCGGCGAGCGCGTGATTGTCGGCGTGAACAAGTTTCAAGTCGAGGAGGAAGAGGCTTTTAAGGACTTTCTGAGGGTCGATCCGGCCATCCGCGACAGGCAGACCGCGAAACTCAGGGAGCTTCGCAGCCAGAGAGACAACGCGCGCGTGGGGAAAGCTCTCGACGCGGTCCAGGAAACAGCGCGGAATCGGGGGAAGATGTTCGAGGCGGTCCTCGAAGCGGTCAGGGCCGAGGCCACCCTCGGCGAGATCTGCGACCGCATGCGCACCGAGTTCGGAGTGTATCGCGAAAGCATCGTGGTGTGACATATGGGCTTCGTTGCACTGGAATTCATAGCAGCCAAGAAATCCGGGCGCAGTCATGAACCCGGCGAGATCACATCGTTTATCGAAGGCCTGGTGTCGCATCAGATTCCCGACTACCAGGTAACCGCATGGCTTATGGCGGTGTGTTTCCAGGGACTATCGTTCGGCGAAACGCTCGCGCTCACACGCGCGATGGCCGACTCCGGCAAAACCTTCGAATGGGACACCGACGGTCCTCCCGTGGTCGACAAACACTCGACCGGCGGCGTCGGCGACACCGTGACACTTGTGGTCGCGCCGCTTGTCGCCGCGATGGGGATGCGCATGGGCAAGCATTCCGGTCGCGGACTCGGACACACGGGCGGAACGATCGACAAGCTCGAAAGCATCCCCGGTTTCCGAACGAGCTTAAGCGAGGACGAGTTTCGCGGAATCGTGAACTCGGTCGGATGCGCGGTCGCGGGCCAGGACAAGGACATGACTCCCGCCGACGGGATTTTGTACGCGCTGAGAGATGTCACCGCGACTGTGGACCAGGAATCCCTGATCGCGTCCAGCATCATGTCGAAGAAACTTGCCGGGGGAGCGCCGACGATACTGCTGGATGTCAAGGTCGGCTCCGGCGCCTTCATGAAGGACGCTGCATCCGCGAAAAGCCTTGCCGCACTGATGATAAGACTTGGAAGAGCGTGCGGACGGAAGGTCAGGGCCCTGCTGACCTCGATGGAAGCCCCGCTGGGAAGGGCGGTCGGAAACGCGCTCGAGGTCTCCGAGGCGATATCCGTTCTCAGAAACAGGGCGCCCGACGGAGATCCGCTGAAAACCGTGTCCATAGAAATGGCCGCGCGTCTCGGAACGATGTGCGGTCTCGGGAAAATCCAGCAGACCAGGAGCCGCGCGCGGAGCCTTCTTGCAGGAGGAGCCGCGCTCGACAGGTTCCGCGACATGGTCAAGCACCAGGGCGGAAATCCCTCTGTCATCGACGTCCCGGAGAAAATCCTCCCCCGAGCGGAGCGCATTTTGCCCGTCAGAAGCCCGAGGAACGGTTTTGTTGCTTCATGCGACGCGCTTCAGATCGGGGAACTTGTCCGCGATCTGGGCGGCGGTCGAAAGACCAAGGAAGACGTTATCGACGCCGCTGTCGGAGTGATGCTGCTGAAGCGTCCGGGCGATGCGATAGAACAGGGGGAGGTTTTGTGCGAGGTCCACTCCAACGGCGCTGTGGCGAATCCGGTAGCCGCCGCGCGGGCGCTGGAGGCTTTCAGGTTCGTATCCCATAGACCTCCTGACATCGCATTGTTCCTGGACTGGGGCCCGGGGACAGGCAAGCCGATTTCGCCTTCCCGAGCCCGACAGCGAAAGTGACGCTGATCGTGAAGCGAAATCGGTGTGCCAGTCCCCTTTTGCATGCATGGCCGATCCCGCGAAAACGGAAAAAAAAACCGGTTCGGGGGGATTCCTTGTGCTGAAATGAGTTCCCAGGATTCGGCTCAGTAGTATTCGAGACAGGTCAGACGCGGAGTGCCTGTGCCGAGCGGCTGATCGTCATGGAGCACGTAGATCTCGAAATTCGCGGGATCCACGTCGATAGCGAGTGCGTGACCCATGCGATAGGGGGTCGTGTAGATCGGGCTCTGCCATGCATCGACCGGATCATCCGCCTGGGTGTCGAAGATCTCGATGAACCACTGTGCGTTGAGAGTGAACGTGTAGAGCACTGCGATCCAGTTGTGTTCGGCGTATTTGTCCGCCCCCATGTAGACGCCATTGGTCATGGCGGGCAGGACGCATATGTCCGCGATCCTCGGCTCCTGTCCCGGAGGCCATATCAGGGTCGACCCAAGCAGACTGCTCTGGTACGTGTGAATGTGCTGCAGCCCCAAAGGATCGCTGAAATTGACCCTGAAGACATCGAGCTCCCTGCTGGTGCCCGGTCCGAGGGAGCTGTTCTCGGCTGCATAGACATAAACCGCGAACGGGCTTTCCTCGCCGACCGGATCGTCATCGATAGCCATTGCGGCGAAGTCCTTGAAACTGACGCCGTAGGGCGGCGCCCCACCGGAGAGGCCTGAGGACAGCGGAACATAGGCCCTGAGGACCTCGTCCGGGTCGTTGTACGGTGAGCCTATGCGGTGCATCGATGCATAGGACGGCTGAGTGTATCCGGCGCTGGGATCGAACAGGTATAGGGCATAGACAGGGTCGCCGATCGCGCTCCCGAAGCCTCCCGACACATCCCTGGCAAGCTCCAGGAACGGAGACGGATCGCCCAGCGTGCCGGTGAACCAGCTGGTCGTGTATGTCCCGCCGGCAATGTGCATGTTCGCGCAATGCCTGACCAGATACTCACCGGACACCTGCACGTCGGAATCGGACACAACGCCGAACGCTCCCGTGGTCGCCGCGTCGATCCGGCGTGTCGGGAGCAGCCAGCTGTGCGGGTTGCCGGGATAGCCTGCAAGCTTGACCCAGTCGTTGAAATCGCGGTTACAGCCTGTGTAACTCTCGTCATCGTCATTGGTGAAAACCAGCATCGACTCGCCCTGCTCAAACGCCCAGGGGTCCTGCGGATCGGAGATCACCGTCATGTCGTAGTTCGGTCCGGGCGGGATCGGCCCGGGGAACGCAAGGTTCGCGAAAGTGTTGTCCCTGGGCCTCCAGCCCATCGGGACATCCTCCACCGCCAACGTGGTGACCTGGTACGCGTGAAGGTCTTCACCGACGACGCTCTGATTCATGTCCTCGACCACGAAAAGAACGTCGCTCCCTCCGCCGTCAACCTTCGCATGGCCGGTATCATTGTTGATTGTGACCGTGTACCGAGCCATCTCCTCGGCGGTCGTGACCGGCGACGCGGGATCCACGCTGATTGTGCCCACGAACAGGTCGGGCGCTTCAATCGTGATCGTCGATATGGTCTCGTAACCCTGGTGGTCGAAGATATCGAAGGTGAGGTCCGCATGTCCGCCCTGGCGCGTGAGAGTGTTGTCATCGACAGTCAGGGAAATCTGGAATGCTTCCCTTGCATTGGCCGACAGATCGAAATCGTTGATCGGGTCGATCACGGGCCAATGGAGAGGAAGATTCCACGCTGCGTCGACCGAATAAGCGAAGGTAAAGGGAGTCGCAGGCTTGATGGCCAGCTCATAGGTCTGGACCTCAGTGTAGCCGGGACGGAACAGGCGCTTGTACAAGTCGGTGTAAAAGTACTTGAACGGATGGAGGTTGCCGATGATCGTGTTTTCGTCCGGGAAGGTCATCTTTCCGCGACGATAGTCGAAAAGTCCCAGGCCTTCCTTGGCTGTCTCGCGGTTGAAGTGAGTGGTCCAGCCGTCGGCATTGAGGAGCACCCGAGACGCGAGGAGAGGCTGCTCGACCCCGTTTTTGTCCCTTACCGTGTGGTACGGGAAGAAGCTGGTCCCGTCGAAAATCGCGATGCCTCGAACATCCCGTCCGGTAAGGTCGAGACGGTTGTACGCATAGGGGTGGCGGATGGAGATGTCGACCAGAAGCGTATTCTGCTCCGACCACGACAGGCCCTCGATCCCCACGCAATTCTTGCACGCCCACCCTTCCAGCATCTGGAGCACGTTGTAGTGAACCTGCCCAGTTCGCAGCGGCACGACCTCGGAAGTCATGCCGACCGGATCGATCGTTATGTCCCAGTAGCCCCACGTGACACGGCCGTCCGAGAGCCATTCCGTCTCTGGGCTTCGGACCGCCGGCTGCTGCCCGGTGGGAACCAGTCCGGGATCGGTGGGTCCCTTCCCTCCGCAGCCGATGAGAAGCAGGACAATGAACAGGACGACACCGCCCTGTAATGATCCTCTATGGCGTTTTCTCGTTATGCTCACAATATGCCTCCTCGGGCCATTTCCGGAACAGAGCTATGCGATTCAAACGGCCCGCGGTGGATACGAGCGTGGAGCAGGCAATAAGGGTCGGATATGACGGCGCTCGGACACCCTTTCACACTCTTAATATCCCCCCTCGAGTCACCGAGCGTGTCCACGGCGTCTTCAACTATCGAGCCCTTCGCAGTGATCAATAGAAGAACTCAAACACGCTGATGTAGTGCACATCGAGATCGTCCCTCGACAGGGTGTAGACCTCGAAGAACTGGAAGTCGACATCCAGGGCGACCGGTGTAAACCCGCTGCCGACACAAGGGACTTTGTTCGACGTGTAAATCGTGGCATGAGTGTTATTACCGGGATTGTCCGGCGACGGGTTCAGGGGATCATAGAATGCAAGCCAGTAATGGATCCCGTCGGTCATCAGGACGCACAGCCAGTTATACTCTGCCGTCTGGTCGCCCTGGAGCGTAACATGGTCGGTGTAAGACGGGACGACCTCGCAATCCACAGCCCACGCGCCCGGGAATTCCGACTGGATCTGAGCGTTTGTCAGGTTCCAGAGCACATCCGTGTTCGTGTTGTTGAAGGCGACATCAAAGCCCTCGACCTCGCTGGTCCCGAGCGACGGGTTGCTCTCAACGATATAGAACGCGTCACGCTGAGGTTTCGGCGGTTGCCAGGCAGGGTCGGTATCGACGCCGCATTTCAGTCTTTCGGCGTTCGAGTTTATTGCGCCGGGGATGTACCCGGTGTTCAGCATCGGGATCGAGGTTCTGAAAGTATTGGCGTTCGACGGGTCGATATAGGGATATCGCACCTCAAGGGCATGTGCGACGGTCGGAACGGTTCCCGATTTGAACGCAAATAGACCATAGACAGGATCGCCCACGACATTACCCATGCCTGCCGTGACATCCCTGATGGTCTCCAGGTATGCGGGCGCTGTTCCGGTGTGCCAGCTATATCCATAAATGCCGCTTTGCCTGAACATGTTTATCAGGTGCTGGACCTGGTACGTTCCCACAACCGAGGTCGTATTGTTCGACCCGACTCCGAACCATCCCATGTTGTTCGAATCCATGCAGAACGGATACAACAGCCATGACGGCGGGAACGGCTGGATCGGGTACCCTGCTTTCACGAAGCTCGATGTCAGAGTGCGGTTGTACACGACGAACCTCGCGTCTTCGCTGTCAAAGAGCATTATCTCCGGCTTCCCGTTGTAGAAATCGTAGTCGGGCTGCGGGTAGCTGATGACCGCAAGGTCGGGAGAGACCAGAGACGGCGAGGAAGGTTCGATAAGCGGCGCCACTATGGGGACGTTCACGAAAGTGCCGTTGCCGTTGCGATCCCTCCAGAATCCCGGAACATCCGCCACGGGAAGCTTGAAGATGTTGTAAGCGGTCAGGTCGGGGGTGACGGTCGAATTCTCCACGTCTTCAACGACGACCAAAAGATCGCTCCCGCCTCCTGCCGTGACCGCGCTGCCCTTGGTGTTGGGGACGGTGACCTCGTATCTCGCCGTGTTGGGGTCGGGATAGACGGGAGGAATGGTGGGCTCGATGGTCCCGTAGAAGAGATCGGGTGCCTCGACATGGACATGGGAGAAATTCGTGGGATCCTGCCAGTCCATCACGTCGAACTGCACCACGGCGCTGCCGCCCAACTTGGTGAGCGAATTGCTGATGATGCTTGCGGATATCTGGTACGGCTCGGGGCAGTTGGCCGAAGGCGCGAAGTCGGCCCAGATATCGGTTACCGGCAGGTTGATCGGAGGGGCCCAGCTGCAGTCCACGGAATAGGCGAACGTCAGCGGTCCGGGCGGGAAATCGAACTCGTACTGCCGCGTTGCGGCCTGGTTGCACTGGAACACGTGCTCCATCGGGTCCGTGTAGAAATTTTTGAAGCCATGAAGGTTGCCCTCGATGAAGTACTCGTTCGGGGTGGCATACCTGCCCCTTATGTAGCCCATGATTTTTGGGTACTGGACAGCCTGGGCCGTTTCGCGGTTCCACAACGTAGTGTAGCCGTCGGCGTTGACTAGTCGTCGCGACGCGGTGATGGGGACGGGAACGCCGTGGACGTTACGGACCGTCGTGATGGGGAAGATCTTGTTGTACGGCAGGATGGCAATGCCCCGCACATCGCGGCCGGTCAGCATTTTGTTCGACAGAAACGGATGGATGAGCTGAATGTCAACCAGCAGCGTGTCGTACTCGGACCACGAGACGCTCACGATCTTGAGGTACTTGTTTGCCCCGGGGGGCTCAAGGTAGCCCAGCACATTCAGATGGAAACCGGCGTCCCTGACGGGCACCGGCTCAATGGCCGTGTGATCCGCGTTGAGGTTCATCATCCAGAAACCCCAGAGGTATCGACCCTTGTCCGACGCGTTGCGTTCCGCATCCGCTCCCTGAACAGTCGGGGTCATCTCCACGTCCGTGCCGGCCACATCCGGCAGTACCGCTCCGCCGCCTTTGCCGGAGCAACCCAGTAGTATGAACACCAGCATGATGATCACTGCCGATGCAGCGCACAGACATCTCGATCGCATGTCAGCCTCCAAAATGTAGACTATCGCCCTCAGGTGAGGGTCGAGCGAAGTACCGTATGCAAATGTCAGACGGGATACGAGAAATCAGGAGGGAAGTCAACCTCAATATATAACCTGTGTGAGCCATTGTCAAGGCATTGCATTCCATCGCGAAGTATTTCCTGAAACCGCGTTCCGGGCGTCCGCCGGCTTTATTGCTCGATATCGGTCCAGTCGGGCGGCGCCATAAACATGTCTATCCACGCCAGACAGCAGTCCTCCAGAACGATCACAGTGTTCTCCGTCATGCTGAGCGTCGCACTCCTGATACCGTAGTAACCCACCGTGGCCTGCGCCAGGATGTTCAAGTCGGTGTCCAGCCGCGTCACGTACGCCTGGTTGATGCCGCCGAAGACTTCGATGCGGCAGGCTCCGGTCTCAGAATAGAGAAGGTCCTTGTCGATCACAATGTCCATGTACCGTGACGGACCCATGAGGACATCCGTCAGGGTATCCGCAACGTTGCCGAGGTAGTCGACCTCGACGACCGTTCCGTTTGCACCATCATTGACCGCAAGGTAAATCGAGTGATTCCATGTGCTGAATTCCATATCGTCTACTACACCCAGCGTCTGAACCTCGGGCACCTCGAAGACCTTGCACGGGTTGTATTCATATGTCGTCCCTGCATACTCCCGGATCTCTCCCTGGGTGTAAACCCAGAGGTTGTCCGAGTCATCGAAAGTCACAGCCTGCACCGGCTGACCGACCTCGACGGTCGCCAGGGGTTCGAGCGTGACATTGACGACGCCGACGGCCATATAGAGTCGAACAATACCGTTATCAAGGCCGCTGAGGGCGACAGCCCCGCCGGATGTCGCGTCGATCGACTTGATCCAGCCCGCATCGGTCAGGAGCGGCGGCTCAAGAAGCATTGAGGGCGGTTGAAGCTGGTATAGAAGTCCGGAGACTACCATCATAAAGGTACCGTTGGCAAGGAAAGCCGAGTCCCGCGCATCGACCGAATCGTTGCTCTGCATCAGAGGGGCCGCTCCACCGAGCTTGTGGATCGCGGCCCCGGCACAGGACGGCGGCTCAGTCGGCGGAACGAAGTCCGGCTCCGAGACCATGATGCTTATCGGCGCATCGAGCTGGTCGGTTGTGTCCATGTCATCGGTCACTCGCAGGTCCACGAAATACACTCCCTCGTCCGCAAAAGCATGCTCCATATTGCCCTGCGTCGGAGTGAAATCCTGCCATCCGTCGCCATCGTCGAAATTCCACTCCCATTTCACTATCTCACCGTCGGCATCACTACTGCTGTCTGTGAATCTGACCGTCTGGTCCACGACGGGGAAAGCGCAGTTGACATCGGCGTCGGCCATGGGAGGGAAATTCTCGCCGGCCTTGAACACATTGATGGTCAACGGCTCATCCAGCGTGTCCCACGCAGCCCCTGAATCGGTCACCTTGAGATCGACATGGTATACGCCCTCGGTGTCGTACTGCTTCGATGCAAGGATGAAGGGCGAATCGTCATACTGGCCATCTTCGTCCAGGTCCCACTGCCAGCTCACCGGATGCCCGTCCTCTTGATCGGTCGACTGGGAGCCGTCGAAGTGCACGGTATCCCCCTCGTAAACGGTGTACTTGTCCGCGGTCGCGATCGCAACCGGCGGCTTGTTGCTCCCCTCAAGAACCTGGATTTCGATCGGCGTGTCGAGAGTGTCGCAGTAACCCGGTGTGTCGCAGACCCTGAGGTCGACGAAATACGTCCCGGGCATGTCGTACCACCAATCCGGCTCCGCAATGAAAGCATCGAAGTACATTCCGTCCCCGTTGAGATCCCAGAGATAGGTCGCGACGTTCCCTTCCTCCGGATCGTAGGAATCGCTGCCGTCGAAATGCACCGCCTCGTCGACATACACTACAGTCTTGTCCGCAGTGGCGATCGCCACGGGCGGCTGGTTGGGCTCGCCGGTGATGTGAATGACGAGTTTGGAGTCCAGAGTGTCCGAAAGGCCCTTTGAGTCGTAAACCTTCAGATCCGCGTCGTATGTTCCGGGATTCCAGTACTTGTATGAAACCACGGAGCTAAACCCTTCCGAGTACACGCCGTCACCGTTAAGATCCCACATGTACTGGGCGACATCCCCGTCTTCCGGGTCATATGACGCCGAGCCGTCGAAGACTATTCCTTCACCTACGATGGCGTCGTATTTATCGGCCTCGGCGACGGCAACGGGCGGCTCATTCGCCGTTGCGGTCACTTGTATCTGCAGCTTGGCATCCAGCGTATCGCCAAGACCGCCGGAGTCCTTCACCAGAACGTCCACATTGTAGGTGCCCGCCGCGGCCCAACTATGCTGGATGACTTCCCCGGAAGCATCGTCATATACACTGTCGTTGTCCAGGTCCCAGTCCCAGCTTATCGGTTTGACGTCCTCGAGGTCCGACGACGCGCTGGCGTCCAGTGTTATTTCCTCATCGATCAACGGGTCGGTCTTCGATGCGAATGCGGACGCAACAGGCGGAGTGTTTCCGCTCGGGTTGACGTGAACAACAAAGGGCAGGTCGAGAACATCGGAAAGCCCCCCGTTGTCCGTGACTATGACATTGACCGCGTACACACCGATCTCGGTGTACTGCCTGTCGACCTCATCCGTGCTCTCATCGCCGAATTCCCCGTCGCCGTTGAGGTCCCACGAGAATGAAGCCACAGCGCTGTCCTCAGCGTCCGTGGACCCGCTCGCATCGAAATGCACTGAACCTCCCACCGCGATGTTGAGTTGGCTGGCTGTAGCGCTCGCAACGGGAGCGGTGTTCACGGCGGAATCGTACACAAGGACGCTCCCAAGCCGATAGTTGGCGAGCTCCATCAGTACCGTGGGGTCGATCAAATCAGGCTGCGTGGGGAACTCGTCTGCGGCCCTGACGAGGACCGGGTATTCTCCCCCGCCTGCCTCCTCGTCGTTAACCATGTTGACGTAATAGAGGTACTCGCCTTCGTTGGACCAGACCTCTGTCATGTCCATCGGTCCACCGAACAAATCGGGGCACTCAAGCTGGGCGCTGGAGGCGTTCGCCTGCCAGTCATAGACCTTGACGATAGCGGTGCCTTCGGAGAGGAACGCGTCCGCGACCGGATCCACGTAGATGATGTCGACCCTGTAGGGCTCGGCCATGTTAGGATCCGTGAGTGGATCGTCAGGGTTGTAGTAAAGCGGATCGGACCATGTCGCATCAAGGGCATACAGGAACTTGGCGTCCTTGGGATCGAGCGACGGGAACTTGCACGTAACGTGCTCGGAGGTGGTGGTGCTGTGTTCAAAAATGCGCTTTTCCTGGGCCTTGTTGAAAGCCACGTACGGATTCAGGAACGCGTCGTATATTCCCGCGACATCGTACGCCGTGGTGAAGCCGTCCCTGTTTTGGATCTGCGTAGCGATCGCGCCTCCGGTGAATCCCGGATCGAGAGTGCTCTTGAAAATGCCGATGCCGCGCATGTCGAAAACATCCGCGTACGCGTCGGGCACCGGGTGAGTGACGACAACGTCAAGATCGCATGTCGCCGTCGGCTCGTCAATAACAAGATTAATGAAATCGAGGCACTCCGACGTCGGATGGCAGTATATCGGGATCAGCTGGATCAGGTTCAAGTGTGTCTCCGCCGTCCGCATGGGAGAGACGTCTATCGTGCCTTTCTCCGCATCGATCTGGCACTCGACCAGCGCCAGGAGCTGGTGCCCTTTCTGGAGAAGCCCGGCGGAGTGAAGCGACTCGGCGGGAAGGGGGGACTGCTGCTGCCCGTCGTCGGGCTGGGGCGCAGCGGGTCCGCCTCCGCCCTGGCACCCGGCCATGACGAACATGAGCATCAGGAAAATGCATATAGAAACCTGCCTGCGCAGCACCATTTCGCGCACCTCCGTGCGATTTCAACAATCACGCAATTTTACTCCACCTCCGACGCGCAGTGCAACGTGGGAAGCCATTGTTTCGCGTTTTATTCGTTTTATTATAGATTATCGGACCGCGGAGATCGACGCTGCAGACGTCCGCCTCCCTTGCCCACTTGCGCAGAACCCCCCGAGCTACTAAAGTTGCCTGCCATGATAGATGTGAAACTCCTGCTGGGGAATATCGACGGCGCTGCGGACCGACTCAGGTCCCGGGAGCCGGCTCTGAACCTCGACGCAATCAGGGAACTCGACGAGAAGCGCAGGGGCCTTATCGGCGCGGTCGAGGAAAAGAAGGCCCAGCAGAATCGCGCGAGCAAGGAAATCGGAGCGAAGAAGGCAAAGGGCGAAGACCCGGGTGAGGTCCTTGCCGCAATGAAATCCCTGGCGGGCGACATCAAGGAGCTTGACGAGGAGCTCAGAGCGGTCGAGGACGAGTTGAATCGGGCGGTCGAAGTCCTTCCGAACATACCTCTCGACAATACCCCGGTCGGACCCGACAAGTCCGCGAATGTCGTCGTGAGGGAATACGGGAAGGCGCGAACTCCCGAGGAATGGGGCTTCGCTTTCCGCAACCATATCGAAGTGGCCGAAGGTCTCGGCGAGAGGGGGGGGCTCGATTTTCCCCGCGCGGCAAGGATGACGGGCAGCGGCTGGCCGCTCTACAGGGGCGACCTGGCGAGGCTTGAATGGGCGCTCGTGACTTTTTTCATCGAGCGTGCGACAGCGGACGGTCGCGAGCTGATAATACCTCCCTACGCAGTGAATTCGGACAGCATGTTTGCATCCGGCCAGTTCCCCAAATTCCGCGAGCAGGCGTACGAGTGCCGCGACGACGATCTCGTATTGATCCCGACGAGCGAGGTCCCGCTCCTCAATCTCTACCGGGGCGAGATTCTTCCCGACGAAATGCTCCCACTCAGGCTGGCGAGCTTCACACCGTGTTTTCGCAGGGAGGCGGGTACGTACGGCGCCGAGGAGCGCGGCCTGATTCGGATTCACCAGTTCCACAAGGTGGAGATTTTCTCCTACACGCGCCCCGAGGAGAGCGCCGGCGAGATCGAGTTGATGAGATCGTTCTCCGAGAAGATCGTGGAGGATCTCGGCCTTCCGTATCGGACAACGATGCTCGCGACGGGCGACCTGGCCCAGCAATCGGCCTTCACCTATGACATCGAGGCGTGGCTGCCCGGACAGAAGGCGTACAGCGAAGTGTCGAGCGTCTCGAACTGCACCGACTACCAGGCCCGCAGGGCGAATATACGCTTCCGTCCGTCCGACCGAAAGAAGCCCGAGTTCGTGCACACGCTGAACGGAAGCGCGCTCGCCACAAGCCGCGTCATGGTCTCGATTCTGGAGCACTACCAGGAGTCCGACGGCGGCCTCGCGGTCCCCGAAATCCTCAGACCCTACATGCAGGGCCTGTCAAGAATCGGACCCCGGGTGCCGGGCTCAGGCTGAGCGAGTCCCCGAGCGTGCCTGTGCCCGTCGTTA
>CAYGZQ010000070.1:0-19444 GCA_964354375.1 uncultured Planctomycetota bacterium | reverse complement strand
CCTTTGGGTTTCGCTATAGCGTACCAAAGAGCGTGCCCTCTCATTCTATCGGGAATGCATTTGCCGAGTCCTTCACATATTAATAAATATCCCGGCAAATGCATTACCGGGCTACTCACTTGAGGTGCCGATTTGGCACCTCAAACGGAGGACCGATTTTGAGGTCGCAAAATGCGACCTCAAGATCGTGGGGCGGGAGGTGATACCCGCCGTTCGCATTTACGGAGCACGGCGCAGTGATGCTCGCCAACGTCCTGACCAGCGGTACCGCGATAGCAGCAAGTATTCAGGTTGTCAGAGCTTTTATCCGGTTGAGGGAAATGCTGGTGTCACACAAGGACCTCTCCCGAAGGCTCGACGAGCTTGAAAAGGAATACGACGCTCAATTCAAGATGGTCTTTCAGGCGATACGGGAACTGATGGAGCCGCCGGAGAAGGAACGGAGACGCATCGGTTTCCGCAAGTCGGAAAAGTAGGGCTCAGGATCCCAGCCGGTGCCCTACACAAACGAGTCATCGAGTTTGTGGAGGTCTCCAACCGTCTCTTCTTCGTTATGGGACCTCCACAAGCTCCCAAGACTCCGCTTGTGGAGGGCACCCGCTATTCTTAACACACCTTCAGAGGGGGCATTCTAACGCAATATGGTCCGGCAGTATTCGCGATGGGCGAAAAGACCAGCTTTGCCGGGAAGAAGTGGCTAATCCTCTGTGTTTATGCCGTACTTCAATAGCATCTTGGGCAAATGGTCATCGAGATTCTGCACATGTTCATCCCTAAGTTCGATTAGGGACAATTTGTATTTGTGATAAATCTGAATTTTCTCCTGTTTCCGGGCTTTGTACTTGGGATCGTTTTCCAAGCCCCAATATTCTATATAGACCTTCTTCTTGAGAAGATAAAAGTCACAGTAGACCTCCTCCGAAATGGGAAGCTTTCTCTCGAATGCATGGACGATGCCACTTGTATAGAGGAAGTTGTCTATGAGGACCTCTGCTTTGGATCTGACCATGTGACCATCCTGAGCTCTATAAGTACCAGGGAATTTCTGTCGAAAGCCTGACGCAACCCCCGTATCTGCTGTTGTTTCTGGCGCCTCATCCTGGATGACTTCCCCTTTGAATTCCCGAACAGACCGGTCAAGGATCTTGTCTTGAAGGATTTCCTGGGGCCACACGACGTATGGAACTCCTGATTCCTTCCACTCTCTTGCCTCGGCTCCATGGCCGTTTCCCGCCGGGGTCGGTATCCAGCCTTTAGTGTACTTTGTTATCCAACCTAGCTCGGCAAGGATCTGGTTCACTTTCATGGGCGTGAGTCCAAACGCCTCGCCCAAGGCTGTTGAAGATAAGGTCTTGTCTTTGAAGGCAGCCTGGCCCTTAGCTCCTTTACCCTTGGTGCGGTAACACTCCGAACATAGAGGGAGGTCTTTGTCCATTAGTCTTCCACAATCGGTGCACCTGAAAAGCCTCTCTTCCTTCTCAGCCTTCCAATGTTCGAGGCAGAGTGTATGCTCCGGTTTCGACACAGGAGTAGTGCATCCGTCGACTTTGCAGTTCTGCATCTTTGTCCTCCTACGGCAAGAGTCATAAGCTGAAGTCGTATATGACCTGGTAAGCTAAGGCGGCGTACTCTTGAGTGTCAAAACCATGGCAGCACGCCGTGAAAGATAGTAACAGAGAAGTCCCTCGGTTTCCAGAGCCGGTGCCCTACACAATCCGCCACGGCGGACGAAGACTGCGCTTGACAGGTCGTAAAAAAGTGTATGCCCCCCTATGATCCCCCCCAAGGGGGGGACGGTTAATATATAAACTTCCTACCAAACCCGCAACTGATGCGGGTCCCGGCATTCGCCATCCCCCCCTTGGGGGGGATTATAGGGGGGCTGTCAATGCAAGGATGACCTATTTCCGGCCCATCTCAGCATGTGGAGGGCACCCAGTTCATTACTTCCAGGTCACGAAGTAGGGCAACCGGCTTCCGGTGGGGGTGGTTCCGTCGGTCTGGAAATCCGTGAAAGTGATGAGGAAGTTCCCCGACGGATGCATTTTGCCCCAGGGCAGATCGGCGTAGAGCGTGGCGCCCTCGACATTCACCGCCGTGCTCCATCCCGAGCCGTTATTTCGCGTGGCCCATATTTCCGCGACATATCTCGCCTTCTGGTAGATCATCACCACCGAGCTTCCGTCGACGGAGCCGATACTGGAGTTCCACCAGATGGCATCGTAAACACAACTTGGGTTGGATGGCGGAATGGTGATGTGATAATTGCTCTCGTCGATCGGGTCGGTGAAAGTCCAGCCCGTATGGTCGCCGGTCGTGGGCCCGTGCCCGTAAAACATCTTCCAGTCTCCGTAGGTCCAACGACCCGCGCCTCCGCAGTCGCCGCCACCCTGGTTCTGCCAGACCGCCACCCAGTGAAGCACGTCGTTCGAATCGATCGCCAGGGATTTGGTTTCGTTCACCCAATACGACGGGATGGGATTGCCGACCTGGGTCTGCAGCATGTGCCATTTGTTGGTGCTTTTGATGTACTTGAGGAGGCTGTTTCCGGGGTCAAGTGCAGCGCCGTTAGAGTTGTTGTCATCCATGAAATAGCCGCCGAGGGACAGGTAGAAATCGCCGCCCGAATCATGGACCATGCCCGGTGAATATCGCATGTAATCGTAAAAGATGTACCCGTTGTCAACGTTGGTGTAGATGGCGGGAGGATTCGACACGCCGCCGACAAGCGTTGTCCATTGCCCGTACGAATAGTACAAAGCGAACGGACTGTACTTCCCCCCGACCACCATGACAGTGCCGTCCGACAGAGCCGACAGCGCCACGCCATAGAAGAAATACAGGCCCGGAATGCTCCAGATAGTGCCTGAGCTGCTCCATCCTGCGGCAAGATTGTTTGCGTCGAGCCTCATACCCCTTACATTGCAGGGGCCTCCGCTCTCCGCGAACACTGCGTATACGTAGTTCCCGGCGGCATCCATCTGGAGATTGGGATTGAAATTGAGTGATGAGCTGAATTGCAGGCCCGGAGTCACCGTTGCCACCGATCCCTTGTGTGTCCAGTTGTTGCCCTTGTCGGTGGAATACGACCAGTACATCGTGGTGTAGTCGCAGTAAAGGGCGTGTACGGTGCCGTTCACATCGACAGCGAACCTCGTGGCATAGACCAGGTGATCCGGATCGATCAGAACCGGTGTGGTCGGCCAGCCGGAGGCCACGATGCTGAAATAATCGTCGGACTCATCATGCACAAGCGGATTCACGGTGGAGCTCACCCTCACCTTGACGGTGGTCGACGGGTCGTTGGGAACACTGGGCCAGGCGCAGGAGCCGTCGTTGGCCTCGTCCACCGCAATCGAATGAATGTCGGAGACAAAATCGTCCTTTGAGTAATCTATGAAAACAGTGCCCGACACTCCGCCGGGATTCCAGGTTATAGTCTGAGCACTTCCGGCATCCCAGCTTTCGCCGCCGTTCGGCGAAATAACTGTGAGAATGTCGGGGACATAGTCGAGCACCGTTCCCGAGAAAGTGAAATACGCGGCAAGAGGGGCCGCCGGATAGTCGAACGCGCTCCCGCCGGCTATCTGGGGCTCATACGTGGTGGGATCGCTGCTTTCGATTGTCGCAAGAAACTCCACCGGGCCGCTCTCGGTGAGATCAAGAGACGACAGGTCCACCTCGAAAGTCGATGAGGCGATGGTGGATCCGGGCTTGACTATCGCTGATCCAAGCACGTCGACCGGACTTGCAAGCACGCTGCTCTCGAGCCAGATGGCCGATATTTCGCCCGGCACTCCGCCGGGATTCACGGCGCCCTGGTGGTCGAACACTTCGAGGTCGAATCTGAACTGGCCGCCCTTGTTCGTTCCGTCGATGTGGTACGCATCGGAACCTGCATCGGTCGCGAGCAGGTGGTAGGCCTCCGCGCAGTTCGCGCTCATGGGGAAGGCTTCCTTCGGATAATCGGGGGCGTAGGATTTATCGGGATCCTCCCAGCTGGCGTCAACGCCATAGTTGAAGTCGAACGCAGGTTTTCCGCCGGTCATCTTGAACTGGATCTGATACCGGCGGGTGTTGGTCGATCCCGCGGTGAACATACCGCGCTCAGCGGGATCGAGGCTCTCGACGGGGGCTTCTTTATCAAGAGCGTCCGCGAAGTATTTGTACGGGTTGATTGTGGCTGTCGGCAGGAGAGGCGGAGCGAGTTTTCCGCGGGTGAATCCGAAAACGGTGTTGTAGGTGGTGAACTCGGTCGAGTTCCAGAAACGCGTGTAGCCGTCGGGGTTCCGGAGCGTCGAATCTCCGGGACCCGCCCTGAGAACCGACGAGTCGTGCTCGCCCGTGAGAGTGCCGTTGGCCATGAATATCCCGCGAACGTCGAAGCCGTTGTACATGTTCAGCCCCGGGAACGGATGCCTGAGGCTTACATCCACCACGAAATATCCATTTGGGGGGTCGCTCCCGGGAGGAAACGCGAAGGAGATCATGTGACTGGGACTCGCCGGCGGCTGCATGAACTGGGTCACATTGCACGTGAACTCGGCTGTCCTCAGAGGAACCACCTCGGCTGTCAGGCTGTCCGGGTCGATGGTAACGTGCCACAGCCCCCACAGAATATGGGTGGCGCCGATCTCCCGGACGGGGCGGTCGGGCGACTGAAGCGTGCTGTTCGACACCGGGTTCGATGAGCCCGAGCACCCGAGAAGAAACACAACCATCGCGAGGACGATGATCGAAACTGGTGAGTGAATGCTGGACATGGAAGGCCTCCTGGGAACTCCCCAAGTGATGCATACGGAATGCCCGGTGCCGGACGGCAAGTCCGGAACGGTCGCCGAGCCTTATGTACAGAGAAACGAAGAATCCCCTCACCAATCAACTGATATCATTGTATTTCAGATCGGACTGCAGGGTCAAGCCTGGTTTCTTACCGTGAGACCTCCACAATCCGCCACAGCGGATTGTGGAGGGCATCGGGACGAGATTACCGCCCTCGCCCCTTCTTGCCCTTGGCCACCGGTACAAACCGGATCTCGACTCGTTTGCCAAGTGCTTCAGCAATGCGCCTGAGCATCGACAGCGAGTGACCCTGGTAATCGGCATCCTCGAGCCGCGATATGACCGACGCTTTGGTCCCGACCTTCTCTGCAAGTTCCTGTTGCGTCAGCCCGGCCTTCTTCCTGAGGTCGTAAACCTTACGGGCCACTTGCATGTTTGCCCTCTCTTCATTCAGGTTTTCCATGCGTTCCGGATGCCCTTCGTAGTACCGGCGATGAAGAATCTCCACTGCATCGTTGGTGCGTTCTCTCTTTTTCATGGTGGGTCTCCAGCTGTATGATTCTCAGGGTCCTCTTCGAACTTCCTCTTTCTTTCGATGGCTCTTTGGACCTCGGTGCTCGGCACGGTCCGCTCCTTGATCAGACCGTTTGTAATAACAGCCGCTGTTCGGCCATAGAAAAAATACAGCATGCGATATTGAATTCCCATATGACTGATTCTGAGCTCATAAATACCGTCGATCAGGTAATCAGCCTCAGGTCGCCGCAATTCATGACCAAATGCCTTCAATCGCTCGATTCTGGCACGGACTTTGTCGCATGCTTTTGGAGCAAGGCCGTCAAGCCACTCAATGACGGGGATCGAACCATCCTCTTTTCTGTAGAGTATGACTCTGACCGCCAAATCCTGTCTCCTTGCGGTATGCAGGATTTCACAATATTGCTAAGGTGTCAAGTCATCGAACATTCGGCCGAGACCTCACTCATAGTGCCTCACGTATTCATGCCGGCTCTCACCAACCCGGCGGGACCTCGAACACGTGGAACCTGGACGGGTCGCCCCCGTAGGCTGAGTAGTCCTCCATGGCCACCGCGAAGGTACCGTCGGGATCCGACGCGTTCGGGTTGATGCCGGTGCCCCAGAAATAGCGATCCTCCGCATCGGCATCAGGATTGTTCCAGGTGTCCAGAATATTCGCGTCGGTGTCCAGCTTCACGAACGTCTCCCCGTTCCACCATATCTGACGCGCTGCGACGAGCACCCGGCATTCCTCGTTCGTGAGGCTGGAATGATCGATCTCGATCTGGCCCGCCGCGATCCACATGTAGAAGCCGTGCGCCCCGGTCTGGTAGGGAAGGATGTTCTCCTTGCCGTACAGATAGTCAGGCACGCCCGACGACAGATCGTAGCAGTCGATCCGTCCGTAAAGCGCACCGATGCTGAAAATCATGAACCTGTGATCGGAATAACTGATAGCGACATCGTAAATCCCCGCCCACGGATTGCTCATTTCCTCCGCCGGAATCGACCCGACGGGGTCGCAGTCGTATTTCTGGCCCGTCGAGTCCCATGTGTAGTGATCGATGTAGAACTCGTCGATCTGAGGGGGATCGCCCGGGGGCTGCTTGTAGGAGAACCCGATCACCCAGATCGACCCGTCGTCGTCGGTGTCCATTCCCTGGATTTGATCTATGTTCTGGGCTTTGAATTGGCCGATCAGCTCGCCGGTAGGGGTATAGGCCACGATGTTGTTCTGCTCGGCCCATCCGTTTCCGATGGGGCAGTAAACAATATTGCCGGTGAGATCGTCGACATTGATGTCCCCAATGGAATTACCCCCGTAAAGCATATTGGGAACAATGGGAGTGCCGGCCACATTGCCGTTCTGCGTGACATCATAGCCATAGAGACCGTACTGACCGCCAACATACGCTCGCGAGACAAGGAGCCCGTCGGCGGTGAACGCGATGCTGTGCACTTCCTGCGCGTGCCCCTCAAGGTCACCGACATAGATCTCGTCGCTGAAGACCTCGGAGCAGGCGCTCTGCTGATAAATTTCGAAGCCTTCATCGAGTTGTCCCGACAGCTCAGGCGGACCCGGATTGGTCACCACAACGTCATAGAGACCGATCTTCGCCCCGTCCGCCGAGTCGGTATCGAATGAACAATCGATTGTAGTTCCATCCGGGGCTACGACTATTCCCGTACCAGGGATTTCCACCGCAGGCTCATCGCTCTTCACCAGTTTGGACGTGGCATTCGACGCGAAATTTTCTCCGGTGATGACCACCGCAACATCGCCGGAATCCAACGGCGCGTTTGAGGGGTCGATCTTGGTGATAATCGGAGTCTCACCCACGGGGGAATCCAGGATAGGCGCATCGAAGAACCTGTGCGCTGCAAGGGCCGCGTCGGGGTAGTCGAAATTCGATCCGCCCGAAACCTGCGGCTCATAGGTGATGGGGTGCGAGGATTCGACCGTCACGAGAATGGTCTGGGCGGTAAGCCCGGTCGGATGCACGCCGAGAAGGTCGAACGTGAAGACCGAGCTCGACACACCGTTGCCGTCGCTCACCACGGCCGAAGGCAGCACATCGATTGGTGTATCGAGAAGCGACGGGCCTTCCACCCTGATCGCCGCGATCTCATCCTCGACGGTTGTCCCGGCGGCAAGCGCGCCCCAATCGCCTATTTCGAGCGCCACATGAAGGTCGCCGCCTTTCTGGGAGGGATCGACAAACCACGCTGTGGACCCGGTGAAATCCGCATCGATCCAGTAGGCTTCCTGGCAGTTGGCCTCAAGCGGGAAGGCCTCGATGGGATATGCGGGGGCATAGGCAGGATCCGGCGGATCCCAGCTTGCATCGATCGCATAGTTGAAGTTGAAATCAGTGCTGCCGCCCGGCTGCCCGAACTGGATTTTGTACAGGCGCGAATTCACACCGCCGGTCACACTGAATGTCCCGCGGGTGGCGGGATCCAGATCGGACAGGTCGGAATCGGAATCGAAACCGTCGGCGAAATACTTGTACCCGTTGAGTGTGGCTGTCGGAAAGACCGGCGGCGCAAGTTTCCCTTTCGCGTAACCGAAGATGGTTTCAAAGGAAGTGAATTCGGTGGGGTTCCACCATCGAGTCCAACCGTCGGCGTTGAGAATATGCGTCTCACTGGGCGACGCGTAAACCAGGCCGGGATCGCCAAGAGCGTGAAGGGTCGCGTTCGCGATCAGAATACCCCTGACATCGAAGCCGCAGTAGAACGGAAGCGACGGGAACGGGTGCCGAAGGCCGACATTGACCTCGAAATAGCCGGTGGACGGTATGCTTCCGGCAAGAATCGTGAAACTGAGCATGTGCACCGGACTGCTCGGCGGTTGAAGGAACCGCGTGACATTGCACGTGAACTGCGCACCCCTCACGGGCATCACTTCGACTTCGAGCGTCTCCGGATCGATTGTGACGCGCCAGATTCCCCAGAGCATCCTTGAGGAATCGAAAGCCGGGACGTCCGTCGATGAGCTCGGATGATTCGACAGTGGATTCGAGACGGGATCCGCCGGTCCCGAGCACCCAAAAAGGGCTGTCAGGATAAGGGTCACAAGCATGGCGACAGGGAAAACCAATCTGTTCATGTAAGACCTCCGGAGACCGAGCCATCCCACGGTATCGCAGGCACCGGGCATTATTCATTGTACCAAAAATGCGGTATGTGGGGTTCCCTGCGGACTCTCCCCTGCTGTCGACGTTCGCTAAGACGCCGGGAGCTTACGCTGCCGGGTACACCCTTGCTCACGCGCGGGTTTCGGACCTCTGGGGCCCGACCGTAAGGGGCTGTTGAAAAAGTACAATTTCGCGCAAGGAGGGCATATCGGGCGTGGCACACTCAGGCGAGTCCTCGAGCCTGGGGGTGCTGGGTCAATCACCTGAATGCCTCATGAATAGAGGGATTAATTGATCGAACACCCCCAGGCAGAAAGCCTGCTTGCGCAGTCTTTCTGCCTGAGGGTGCCACCAGATTAAGCTCGATTTACGTTTTTCAACAGCCCAGTAAGGGAGGGGGTAACCGATGCTGTGACAATCGAGTTGGGAGAATTCGCTATTTCTTTCCGGCAAACACCCGCAGGAGGATTCGTCTGCGGAGGATGCCGAAGTGGTAGGGCAGGGGGATCGATTTGGGGCAGAAGTTGCGGCAGCCGAGCATGGCCTCGCAACCGAACACGCCCGACTCGGTGAAAAGCTGCTCGGCGAAATCGTCCAGCCTGCGCTCGTCGCGCGTGTCGATGAGGAACCGGTACGCGCGGTTCAGGCCGGCCGAGCCGAGGTAATTCGGGTCGTGATGCGCCGCGCCGCACGCTTCGAGGCAAATCCCGCACTCGATGCATCGCTCCGCCTCGTACACGGAAATCCGCTCGTCTTCCTTCTGTATCCGCTCCAGCTTCTCATTGAAAGGCTTCGACGTGTGCAGCCAGGCTTGAAGGCGGCGGGTCATCTGCATGAACCATCGACCCTTGTCGACCGTGACATCCTTGATGTGGTCGAAATAGCGCAACGGCTCGACCACGACAAGGTCGGGTAGGTCCTTTGTCTGCGTCTTGCACGCGAGCTTGGGTTGCCCGTTCACGTTGACCGCGCAGCTCCCGCAGACATTCGACCGGCAGCAGATGTCGTAATAAAGGCTGGGATCCTGACGCTGCTGGATCTCCTCCATCGCCAGGTATACCGACAGGAAGGGCCGGTCCATGACCTGGAAAGTGTCGTAGTGCGGAACGCTTTCGGGGTCCTTTGGATCGTGACGGAAAATCCGGAGAGTGAGCGTTCTATTCTGATTAGCCATGGCTTTGTGCTTACGTTTCCAACCGGTCTGAGAACCCCCTCGCCGGGACAGCTAACTTCCCTTGGCAGGAGGCGGAGCTTTCTCGCCGTAGCCGCGATCGCCCGGAGGCAGTTGCGTAATCACTACATTTTCATATTCCAGTCGAGGCAGCCGCGAGTCCTTCTGCTTGTACGCCAGGGTTCTGTTGAGCCAGTTCACATCGTCGCGCGCCGGAAAATCCTCGCGGTAGTGACCGCCGCGACTCTCGGTTCGCATGAGTGCTCCCTGGGCGATCGTGACGGCCAGATCGATCATGTAGGGGATTCTGAGCGCCATCTCGAGTTCGAGCGACCGCCCGCGGACCTTGTGGGTCAGGCCGATCCTGTCCGCGCGCTCTCTCAGATCGAGCAGCTTCCTGACCGCGCTGTCGAGAAGCTCTCCCGTGCGGAAAATACCGACCTGCTGGGTCATGAGGACCGACATCTCCTGGTGGAGTGTGTAGGAGTTCTCGACAGGGTCGTGCGCGATGAGAGCCTTGATTCTCTCGTTCTGACGCCCAAGTTCATCGTCGATCGCGACCATGTCGCCATTAAGCGCCGAGCGCCCCGTTGCGTCTTTGGCTGCGGTCGTGCCGGCATAGAAACCTGCTGCGATCGTTTCGAGAACCGAATTCCCGCCGAGACGATTGAAGCCGTGCATGTCCCAGCACGCGCATTCGCCGCCTGCGTAAAGACCCTCCGCTCCCCTCGCCCTGCAATCGATGTCGGTCCGGATCCCGCCCATCGTGTAATGCTGCACCGGCTTCACCGGCGCGAGTTGGGTGATGACATCGACCCCGGCGAAGTCGAGCGCGATGTCATGGACATCCCGCAGACGCATCATGATCTTTTCCTTGCCGAGGTGGGTAAGATCGAGCCACAGGTAGGGTCCGAACGGGCCCACTATGCCGCGACCGGATCGGATCTCGGTCATCATCGCGCGGCTGACGACGTCGCGACTGGCAAGATTGCCTTTCGTCGCTGAGTAGTCCCACATGAATTCATGGAGGTCTTTGTTGCGAAGCACGCCCCCGTCGCCCCGACAGCCCTCGGTGAGCAGAATCCAGACAGGGTACATGCCGGTGGGATGGAACTGGATCGCCTCCATGTTTCCGAGCGGTACAAGGCCGGTGTTGAAGGCGAGGAACTGGCCATCGCCGCGGCAAATGATGGCATTTGTGGACTCGCTATAGAGACGTCCGGCGCCGCCGGTCGCGAGAATGGTGCTCCTCGCGTAGAAAGCGACCAGGTCGCCGGTTCTCAGATCGAGAGCGATGCAGCCGATCACCCGCTCGCCGTTCAGAATCAGCGAGAGGACCTGCATGCGCCGGAAGATATCGATTCCTGCGCGCATGACTTCCTGGTCGATCGCATAGAGGAGCGCGTGACCGGTGAAATCCGCTGCGAAAGCCGCGCGCCAGACGGTGGTGCCCCCGAAATTCCTCTGCTCGATCTTGCCTTCGCTGGTCCGGTTGAAAGGGCAGCCGAAATACTCCATCTCGCGCACGAGGCGTGGCGCGGCCTGGGTGACGCGCTCGACGACATCCTGGTCGGCACCCCAGTCGCTGCCCCGGACCGTGTCGTCAAAATGAAGTTTCCAGTCGTCCCCCCTGGAATGCTCGCCCATGTTGTCAAGCGAGCACTGTATTCCGCCCTGAGCCGCGTTGGAATGACTCTGTCTTGGCTGCACCAGCGAAATGATCGCGACCCTTGCGCCTTCCTTGTGAGCGGCGACCGCAGCGCGCTCTCCGGTCAGCCCTGCGCCTATGACAACTGCATCGTAATCGAAAATCTGCATCGCGCGAGTCCTTTAATTCGATGAGTCGCCCTGCGGGTCCGGAGTCTCTCCTGACGTCTGAGCATCGCCGGAACCTTGCGAGGCCTGCGAGGAACGATCGCTCTTCGTGTCAGAGAAAATGGGAAGGTCGCCCGGGGGTCGAGGAGATTCTCCCTTCTCAAGCGGCGCGGAAGAATGGAGCGCTATGTCGTGCGCGGCGGGATCCGGCTGAGGTGCAGGGAGGAATTTGGCCACGCTCATGACGCCCATGACGAAGAAGACGATGAAAAGGAAACCCATGAGCCCCACGAGCGCGCCCTCTTTGGCTTTGTCGGTCATGAAACCAAGCTTGATCGTGACCGATCTGACACCGTTGAACGAGTGAAACATCAGCGCGGCCAGAAACAGCACGTACATCGTGAATACCGTGGGCGACACTCGCTCGGCGCTCTGAAGCGCGGTCGTGGTGGCAACAGTTCCGTGTTGGACGAGAAGGTGCCAGATGCCGAACATGGCGATCGCGCTCCCGGTCAACACCTGCGCATACCAGAACAGCGTGCCGGAATGCCTGAGCATGACATTGTGCCGCCACGAGACGTCGATCTCTTTGTAGGGTTTCGAGGCGATTCGGATCCCGTTCAGAGCGTGGGCCAGGAAAACAGCCACCAGTCCCAGAACCATGATCACATAGAACCAATGAGGTAGCGTCTTGTGCCAGAGCGCAAGCATGTCCTCATAATTTTTCTCGCTCAAGAGGATTGCTGCGTTGTCGATCGCGTGAACGACAACGTAGATGACCAGCAATCCGCCGGTCAACGCCTGAAGGGACCACAAGAGGGTCGGCCAGATAAGCAAACGTTTCATGAGGATCTCATTTATTCCTTGGGGGTCTCATCTCCGGTGAACTGGAGACTGACGATTCTCCAGTGATCGCGTATTTTGAGGAAAGTCAGGACGTCAACGCCACGGCCGACCTCGGTATCGCTGGTGTACTCGTAATCGCAGACCGCATAGGCCATGTTTCGGAAAACATGGATTTCGCGGTTCGACAGAACGTCGGACAGTTGCTCGTTCTCATCGAACACGTATTCCTTCGTTTTCTCAAGCCATTCATCGATTGAACAGACACTCTGACGCGTTCCCTGCGAGCCGTCGGTCGCCACTACCGCTTCCGCGACGAAAAGCTGCCTTAGCTCGGTGAGACGCTCGTTTGAGTATGCATCCTGGAACTGGTCGATAAGGGCGCTCACATCCTCCGCATCGTCGGCTTTGGCTCGACCTGCTCCGAGGGTGATGCCGATGAGGGCGACCAGCGCCGCAACGCACACGAGCACCCAGACAGCATCGCGTAATCCAAGTTTCCTGTAACGCATATTGACCTCTTATCGTCACTGATTCGGCTGACCCGGCACAGGGACATCCTGCGGGGCATTCCCGGGTTGCGTCGTCTCGGACGGCGAATATTCGGGCAGCACATCGTACAGCTCGGGCATGACGACCTTGATGTCCGCCTGATAGACCCATTGGTTGATTCTTGTCCGGATCAGGTCGGCATTTTCCGGCTTCAGGCCGTGAAAGAGAAGCAGGTGACGCACATGGGTCGTCGGAGGATCGGCTTTGTCGTCGCGATCCAGAACCTGTATAAGATGCCAGCCGAAGATCGTGGGAAACGGCCCGACCACTTCGCCGACCGGATCGGTGAAGGCGTGCATCTCGAAGATAGGATCGAGGCCCAGATCCGCGGTTCTGGCAATCGTGCCGAGGTCGCCGCCGCTCTTGTCTGCGCCCGGCTCCTGGCTGTTCTCGACAATCAGGTACCCGAAGTCGGCTCCGCCCTTCACCTGATTCCGAATATCACTCAACCTCTTGCGAGCATCGTATACGCTGTCTCTCCACTGGCTCATCGCCACGTAGGCATTGATCCACGCGACACAGGCCTTGCGCTTCAATTCCTCGGGATCTTCAGTTTTGACCGAAGCGTAGTACTCGTACAATGCGCGGATGCCTTCGATATCGACCGCGAAACTGTTGACATTCATCGCGGTGCCCCTTAGTCCTTCGAGGAAGCCCGGGGGCTTTTCCTCTTCGGTTTTCTCTTCCTCAGGCGGGTTGTAGATCGTGTCGATTGCCTTTTTCTCTTCCTCGCTCATGAAGCTGCGGGTCTTGTGCTTGGACTGCACACCGCATCCAAGCAGGAACACCGTGAGCGCGAGTAACGCAATTGTAAGCCGGTGTAGTCGGAGCATTGGAAACATCCCTTCCGCCCGAAAAGGCATCCAGATTGATGATAGCCATGTGAAGGCTCGTCCGCAAGGTAATACGACCTCAAGTGAGGCACAAAAGGATCAATAATCGAGGCTGCGGCGTCATTCCCCGAAGCCGGGTTTTCGGGCGACTTTGAGCGCGACATCGATCCGAATGGCCATGAGATCGAACATGACCGCCAGCTTCTTGAAAATGGGAGTGTGCCGGTGGGTCTTGGTCGCGAAAGCGCAGAGGATTTTCCGCGCCATGAATCTGTCTCTTGCCAGACGCACGAAAACCTCGCGGGAGACGGCGGACCTGTATGTTACCCGCTCGATCTTGGAGAAGTATCTGAAAATGGGCCTGAACTCGCTGTTGACGATATCGGTGTAGCGGGAGACGAGTATGTCGGGACGTTTCGAGCCTATGTCCTCGATTACCGAGGCCGCGATCTCGCCGGACCGCATCGCGAAATATATTCCCTCGCCGCATGCCGGGAGCACGAATCCGGCTGCGTCGCCGACCAGCAGGACCCTTTTCCGGCCATGCTGGGGATATTGACCCGCTGGAATGAACGCGCCGTTGCGCGAGAGGACCTCGCCGCCCTGCAGGAGGTCGTCGTGTAGTTCCTTCATGCGTGAGAGCAAAGCGGACAGAGATTGCTGATTCTGCGGAGAGGTGCCCACGCCCACGGAGACACGGTCGCCTTTCGGGAAAATCCAGCCATAGAAATCAGGGCTGACCGCGGGGGAATAGTTGAAGAGGCAGTTGTCCCCCAAGACCCCGAGTCGGTCAGGCCTGGGTCTTATCTCCTCCTGGACAGCCACGACCATCGGCAGCCGGCTGCCCATCGTCTGCTTTGCCACGCGGCTCCAGGCTCCGTCCGCTGCAACGAGGAAGTCGGCTTCGGTCGTTCGGGCGCGTCCGTCCCGATCGCGGTATCTCACAAGGAGTTGCGACCCCTTGTCTTCATAGCTGAGGACCCGACCGTTGACGTTAATTGCGCCGGCGTCCTCGGCGGACCAGCGCAGATGCGTGTCGAATTCGTGGCGGTTAACGGTGGCGATAAACTGCCCCGGCGGGAATGTCGCCCCAACGCGCAGGCCCGACGGGGCCTGGAAAATCACCCCTTTGGCTCGCTGCCTTATCAGAAGGTCCGGAACCTGATAATGCTCGAACAGGACGGAAGGAAGTCCGCCTGCGCACGGCTTATCGCGACCGGGGGACGCCTCGATAAGGACCGCACGTATGCCGGCCTTCGCAAGCGTCCGGGCGCAACTCGCGCCGCCGGGTCCTCCTCCCGCGATGACTATCTGCATGATAAAATTATCCCTGCTACTGTCATAAGAGAGCAGCGATACCTCAGAGCCACGGCTGGTGCAGGAACGGGTAGTATATCATTTCGAGGGGCAGCTGTTCAGCCTCCGAGCGATGGAGCGTCGATGGGCGGTCCTTCTCCTCGAGGGGAGAATCCACCACCCCGGCTCAGTCGGGCAGAATGTCGGCGGACAGTTTGGCAAGGTAGACGTTATAGGAGTAAGCCGAGGAATACATGTGCGGGTCCTTGATCACCGTCCCAAAAGTCGAGGAAAGATCGATTGAATTACCAAAGGTGCCCGACAGGTAAAGGTTTCCGTCGCTGTCAGGCATAGCCCACTGGACATCCTGATAATCATCGCCGCCCAGAGTCCAGGCGGAGACCTCCTTCCCTTCCGGATCGTATTCGACAAAATAAATATCGGAGTCGTCGCTTGTGTATGACATGGCGGAGGGAGGACTCGCAGGCACGTCCAGCCTGCCCGAGAATGTGCCGAGCACAACGGCGTTGCCGGCGCTGTTGATATACAATTCCGACGGTGCAGAAGTGGAAAGGACATTTCCGTGCAACTCATACCCGCCGAAAATGTTTACCCAGCGGAGATACCCGGAAGAATCAAAACTGGAAACGAAAGAGTGGTACGGATAGTCACCGCTGACCACGACTCGTTCATCCGGGGCCAAATCCGCAAACGAGCCGAAATAGCCGGTTGTGTAGATGTTGTCCCTCGAGTCGAGAACGAGATCGGCGGGCTGCATGTCGTTCCCGCCGCCATAAACCTGGTTCCAAACCATGTTGCCATCTGCATCAAAGCGCCGTATATAGATAAACATGCGTCTGATTTGCAGGACCAGATCGATATTGGTCCGGCTCGACGCGGTGTTCTCCTGGAAATAGCCTGTGACGAAAGCTTCACCGGAGCGAGAGACGGCGACTTTGGTCGGCATCTCGTAGGAGCTGTCGTTCCAGGTCCGGACCCACTCGAACATACCGACCGAGTTCAGCTTCAGGATATACGCGTCCCGATCGTCGCCGCTCACGCGGGACTCGCCCTCGCACGGGTCGAAGTCAACACTGCCCCAGAACTGCCCGACGATAAACACGTTGCCGTCAGGATCGCACGCAACGGACCGGATTTCCTGAGCCTCCTCGCTGCCTCCCCCCCAGGAGCGAGTCCATCCGTATTCTCCATCCGCAGTGAAAGAGGTCAGGTAATACGCGCCGTCGCGGACGGCATCATGGACATCCTCGCCGTCGCCGGGATCGAAATCAACCGAGCCAGTAAGAGAACCGGCGACATAGACCGAGTTATCGGGGCCGAGCGCAATGCACGTAACGTACTGGCCGGAGTGGCCTGCCGCGTAGCCCCACAGGACCGACCAGTCCAGGTTTCCATCGGGTTTGAATCTCATGAGGCAGGCGGTAGGGACTTCCGCATTCTCATTTTCTCTGTCCGCGCGTGACCCATACGGAGCGCATGCGTAAAGACGACCCTGGTGGTCCAATGCGCAGACAAGCTCTCCAATGCCGGCAACGGTCGACTGGCTTCGGAACCAGCTTGAACTGTTCGCTAACCGCTGGGAGTCGTCACCAGAGAAGATGTCTACATCGAGTGAGGCGGTGTTTCCAGTCGATCGAGCTTCGGATGAATGGGACTGAGAAGCGTCAGCGGAGGGATGGCGGACGCAGGCGACACACAGCACAAAGGCGACGATCAGAGAAATGAAGGATTTCACGGCATCTTCCTCCGGCACCAGCGGTTCCCAAAGTTAAGACGCAAGAAAACCTCGTGGAGATCATACCTCTTCCGGCGGAATTCCTTCCCGTTCCCAAGCCTTGCGCTTCGAAGCCAAATGCCGGATGCACCTTCGCGGGGGGCTCAAAGGAATCCTATTCCGGGGGCGGGAACGCTTGTCCTCTGAGGGCTCTGAGCGGGCTGTCGGGGCTGAGCAGGTAGCCGAGCATCTGCTTGCCGAGGTCACCGGCGGCCTCGAGGCCTTCGCGAGCCTGCCGCTCGGCCGAGCCCTGTACGCCGTACGCTATGGCGCTGATTATGACGGCCAGAAAAAGAAGCAGGAACGCATGCGCCCATGCAGGCGGATTTCCCGCCAGCAGAGCGACAAGGGGAACAACCAGGCCGATCACGCCGATCAGGGCCGCGACCAGCGACACAATGCGAAGCGGATTCGTCCGCAGATGGCTTCGACGCTTCAGGCTCTCGAGCGTGACCTTGTACGCAACCCTGAGCTTGGGCGTGAACTTGGTCGCCTCGGTGAGCACGCTCGAGAGGATCGCCGCGAGGGGTCCCGGCTCGCCTTCGAGTATCAGTATCGCGCGGGGGAGGTCGCCCTTGCGGACCGCTCCGATGACCTGCTCATAGAGGTTCTGCATCTCCTCCTCTTGCTGCCTGCGACCCTTGAGCACAAAGATCGCGGTAGCGGTCATCCAGGTGGAGAGGATTGCGAGGATCCAGAACTCAATTGCGAGAGAGATTCCCACGAGAACGAATCTTACATGATTTTCGGGCGGATGAAAATTGCGGGATATGAGCCGGTCGCCCCAGGCACGAGCAGATTGTCGTTGCCGGACTGTCGGCGCCCATGGGAGGCTACCTCACGACATTCTCGTACAGCCTGCCGCCGATCAGGATGGCTATCACCGTCCAGGCAATCAGGACGGCGAAATCGAGGGGGAGTCCGAACGTGGATTTGCCGCCCTGTATCATCAGGGTGCGCAGAGCGTCCACTTCATAACTGAGCGGATTCACGACCGAGACAATCTGGAGCCACCTGGGCATGATGTCTATCGGGTATATGGCATTGCTGGCGAAGAAGAGCGGCATGGTCATGACCTGTCCGATTCCCATGAAGCGCTCGCGCGTCTTGACAAGGCAGGCGATGACGAGAGAAAAGGTCGAGAAGAAAGCGGCGCCCAGGATCACCGTTGCGAGCACTCCCAGCAGCGCGAGCGGATTCCAGTTCATTTTAACCCCAATCGCGAGCGCGAGGGCGTACACCACGATCGATTGGGCGACGCCTCTCACTCCGGCGGAAAGCGCCTTGCCCAGGACAAGGGCTGTGCGCGGAGTCGGTGTCACGAGGAACTTGTGAAGTATCCCGAGGTCGCGCTCCCACAGTACGGATATCCCGAAGAATATCGAGATAAAGAGGACGCTCTGGGCAAGGATTCCGGGGGACATGAAGGCAACATAGGAAAGGTCACCGGTGTCGAATACCCGCGTGCGTCCGACCACCTGCCCGAACACGAGGAGCCACAGCGCAGGCTGAACCGCGCGGGTGATAAGCTCGGAGGGGTCATGGAGAAGCTTGCGCGCTTCCAGCTCTGCGATCACGAAAGTCTTGGAGACGAACCGGCCGACGGACAGGAACGGTCTAGCCAAGCCTGCGGGCTGTGCGACGTGTTCGAGTGGTCTCACGAAACCCACCTCCCGTCTCCAGGGAATCGCCGGTGAAATGAATGAAGACCTCGTCCAGCGTGGCCTGTTCCGAGCCGATCGAAGCTTTCAGCTCGTCCGGAGTGCCCCTCGCGACCACTTTCCCGTGATGCATGATGGCCACACGGTCGCAAAGGCTGTCGGCCTCCTCCATGAGATGGGTGGTCAAAAGAATCGTCGTATCATAATCGGCCTTGAGCTGCTCCACATGGTCCCAGACACTCTTCCGCGCGAGCGGATCGAGCCCGATGGTCGGCTCGTCCAGAAACAGCATACGGGGTCGGTGAAGCATCGATTGAGCGATCTCAAGACGTCGAATCATGCCCCCGGAGTAAGTTCTCACCATCTTGCGTGCGAAATCCGTCAAGCCCATGAAATCGAGAGCATCCTGGATTCGCTTCTCGCGCTCGCGTCGCGGGATATCGTACAGCTTGGCGAACACGAGGAGGTTTTCGTAGCCGGTGAGAGTGCCGTCGGCGGATATGAGCTGGGGGACATAGCCGATATTGCGTCGCACATCGGACGGGCGACGGACCACATCGAAACCGGCTATGGTGGCGCTCCCGCGTGTCGGGGGAAGCAACGTGGTGAGCATCTTGATGGCTGTCGTCTTGCCGGCGCCGTTGGGACCCAGGAGCCCGAACACGCCGCCGTGCTCGACCGACAAGTTCAGGTCGTCGACAGCCACCAGAGCCCCGAACTGCTTTGTGAGCCCCTTCGTTTCCAGGATCGCCAACGCGGACCTCCGCCATGAAGGCTCTCAACTCTCAGGAACCGACCGGGAATAATACGCCGATTCGCAGGGGAATGTGGAACTTTTCGGGTCCGGAGGCAAATGTCCGGCGGCAAGGCAGTAGGACGCGCATCCTGCGGGTTCTCGTTTTCAATGAGACTGCGAAGAACCATGCGCCGGAGGCGCATGTGCATCTTGGGGCTGTTGAAAAAGTCCGACTTCGCGCAAGGAGGGCATATCAGGCGTGGCACCCTCAGGCGAGTCTTCGAGCCTGGGGGTGCTGAGC
>CAYGZQ010000069.1:0-19670 GCA_964354375.1 uncultured Planctomycetota bacterium | reverse complement strand
GGGAGAAGCTCCCTCCGAGAGACGATCTCGACATGCTGGCGAGCGGCTGGGTGCTTCGCAAGTGGTATCGAGAGAACACGGTCGAGCGGTATGGTCCCGACGGCCGGCTGAAAATGCAGGACGATCAGATAAGAAACTTCAAGACCGCACTGAGCGCCTTTGTCGACCTCAATCTCGCGACCCGGCCGGTCTATGTCGACATCCAGGTACGCACGCAACTTGAGCAGGGTCCGGGGAAGTATCAATTTGAGCCCAGGGGGACATTGTTCGAAGTTCGTTTTGCGGGGAAGAGTGAAGGAGATAGAAGAGAAGAGTAACCACCAAGACACCAAGGACACCAAGGGTCACGAAGAGCGCGAGCGAAAACCGTGGGGTCTTCTCTTCTTTGTGTTCCTTGGTGTCCTTCGTGTCTTGGTGGTGAAGTCTCTTTCGAAAAAGGCATTCAATCCTCCCGACATGCTACAATCCGTGACTGCAAGGAGACCGATTTTCCACACAGAGGAATCAGGAGAGACGCGATGCATAGAAAAATCTGGTTTGCAGCGATAGCCCTTGTCGTTCTTGTGCTCGTCGGCTGCCCTCCCCAGGGCGGTCAGCAGGGAGGAGACGAGAAGCAGGCAGGCTCGGTTGTGTCACCCGAGAAAACGGGCGGCACCTCCGTTGCCGAGGAAGAGCCTGTCTTGGGCGGAATCTACAAATTCCCGCTGGATACTGATCCGCCGACGCTGGACCCTGCACAGGTCACCGACACGGTGTCGGACGCGGTGATCCGGTCGATTTTCGACGGACTGGTGAAGATCAGTCCGGAAGGCGAGTACGTGCCTGCGGCCGCGGAGAGGTGGGATGTGAACGAGGACGGCACGGTGTGGACGTTCTACCTCAAAGACAATGTGTATTTCCACAACGGACGGAAGCTTACTGCGAAAGACTTCGCGTACTCCTTCAAGAGGGTTCTGGATCCCGCGACGTCCAGTCCGCGCACCTGGGTACTCGATCGTATCAAGGGCGCGAAGGATTTCATGAAGGGAATCGCGCAGGATGTCGAGGGGATCGAGGTGTTGGACGACAGCACACTCAGGATCACGCTCGCAGAGCCCTTCGCGCCGTTCCTCGGACTCATGGCCATGTCGAGCTCCTTCGCAGTCCCGCAGGAAGTGGTCGAGAAATGGGGAAACCTCTTTGCCAGCGAGCCGGCGGCCACCGTGGGCACCGGCCCCTTCATCCTGCGAAACTGGGAGCACCAGAACTTCCTCCTTCTTGAGAGCAACAAGGAATATTTTGACGGGAAGCCCTACCTTGACGGCCTCAGGTACTCGATAATCAAGGAGCCGGTCGGACGACTTCAGGAATTCCGCGCCGGGAATCTTGATCACACGGACATTCCCCCCGACCTGCTTCCCGATATCCGTGCCGACGAAGAAGAGTCGAAGCTGATCGTAAGCAGGCCGCTTCTGGATGTCTACAACCTGGGCTTCAACTGCGAGAAGCCTCCGTTCAAGGGGAATGCAAAACTCAGGCAGGCGTTTTGCCACGCGATCGATCGGGACTTTCTCATCAATAAAGTACTTAACGGTCTTGTGACCGAGGCGACAAGCATCGTGCCTCCCGGTATCTACGGCTACAACGCGGGTCTGCCGGGGTACGAATACAACGAAACACTTGCGCAGCAGCTTCTTGCCGAGGCCGGCTATCCTGAAGGCAAGGGGCTTCCTGAAATCACCCTCTATTTCGATTCAAGGCCGCCCAGGCCCGACATCGCGCAGGTGGTCAAGCAGAACCTGAGCAGAATCGGCGTGAAGATCAATCTCCGACAACTCGAATGGGCCAGCTACCTTCAGGCGGTCGATGCCGGGGAGCCGGCGTTCTTCCAGCTCACATGGCTTGCGGATTATCCCGATCCCGAGAATTTCCTGTACGTGCTCCTTGACTCGAAGCAATGGGGGCCTCCGGGGAACAGCACGAGATACTCGAACCCGGAATTTGACAGACTTGTTGAGGAGGCGGGGAGGATCACGGATCAGAAGCGTCGATGGGAGCTGTACGCGCAGGCTGAGAAGATCGCGTTCGACGACGCGCCGTGGCTGCTTCTGTACTGGAACAGGTGCAACATTCTCGTGGCGCCGGAAGTGAGGGGGCTCGAGATAACCGCCCTCGACAGACCTCCCGTGCTGCCCAGTGTTGAGATCGAGCACGTGTGGCTCGCCAAGCAGGAGTGATGAAAGTGGGTGGGGGTGCCTCACGTCATGAAGAATCTGTCTTCCTAAGGGGAATTGCGGACCGCCCCTCGACAAATGGTGGCGCCCATATGCCCGCCCAGCGGGCAGATGGGTGACACACATCATGAAGAAAAGGCACCCATACATCCGTCCCTCGACGAGCTCGGGGCGGATGTATGGGCGCCACGCAACCGATATGCGGCCCGATATCAGGTCCGCATTTTCGTCTTCTTGAATCTCTCCAGCGATCGATCGTATGTCTTCTCCACGTCGTTCGGGAAGAAACACGCGGGGAGTTCGCCACTTTGTCGGTGACTGTGAAGGCACTCGCAGCAGGTGTATTTTTTTGAGCAGGAATAGGTGCAGTTGCAGTATTGCTTGTTTTTCTCAATGTTGGGGCAGTCTTTGTTGGCCATTTCGAACTCCTCAAAAGCGAGTGTTAATCGGGAGGTGAGAATCGAGGTCCGTCCCTTGAGCCCATATGCACGTCGCCGGTGTTGTCAACCCACAGGCTCTGCATACCGTAGAGCCTGACCTCTTCGGTCTCCGGGCGAAACTCGACGAGATAGCCGGTGGGTCCCAGGACGTGCTCGACTATCGAGAACTCGACCTTCGTCTCGGGCGGAAACTCGGCGGGCATGAATCCGCGGGTCTTCAGCTCCAGCAGGGGATAGTAGCGTCCGGTCGCTTCGTACGCCCAGTTCTGCGCTTCGACATACTGCATCAGAACCGCGTAAGGCTCGTCGTAGATGTGCCTCTTGAGCTCGGACCATCCAAACCAGACCCACAGCCCGCCGCCCAGGATGGCGGCTGTCAGCACGGGCAGCGCAGCGCGACGGTATTGCGGCACGATCGTCCAGATAATTGCTGTGAGGATGCCCAGGGGCGGGAAAAGAATCGCCAGGACTACGAGCACACCGATAGTGCCCGGATTCGCTATGCGCTTTGGGGCGATTTTTCGGGCCGCGAGACGTGGCGAGAATCGGCCGGACCCTGCGTAGACGGGCGGGACGGGCTCAGCAGTCTCCGGTGCTCCTCCGGCGGATGCACCGCGGCCGCCGTCGAAGGAGGGCTCCTCGCCGAGCGCATCCGGCTCCGGCTCGATTCCTCTCACCTTGCCGGACGGATGCGCGGACTCCTTTGGCGGGGCGGACGGAAGGGAAAGTCTTGCGCCGCATCGCGTGCAGAAAAGAAACTGCGAATCGTGCTCCTGACCGCATCCCGGGCAGATCATCTTGCCGCCATTGTGACCCACGCGCAAAAGAATACATCCGCAGCCGACAAACTCAAAACCCGACGGCGCAAACGGGGCTAAAAAAGAGTGCCCCCGGGGAAATGCCCCGGGGGATCTGTCGCCTGGGAGGGTTGAATGGAGACTATTGAATGTCTTCAGAATCGATTGGACAGCGCCCGGACTTACTTGACGTCTATCTTGATGGATTTCGGCTTCGACTCTTCCTTCTTCGGGACGATCAGAGTCAGAACGCCGCTCTTGTAGTCAGCCTTGACCGCGGCGGCGTCGATACCCGTGGGAAGGCTGAACCTGCGCTCGAAGGTGCCGTACTGCCGCTCGAACCTCGTGAAGTTCCCCTCTTTGACTTCCTCTTCGAACTTCCGCTCGCCCTTGATCGAAAGGACACCCTCTTCGATCGTGACGTTGATGTCATCGAGCTTGATGTCGGGCAGCTCGGCCTTGAAGATCCACTCGCCCTCTTTTTCGAGGATGTCGACCCTGGGTGCCCAGACTGATTCGCTCAGTGGCTCCATGGGGGCCCTCATCCAGAGAGCGAGAGGGTTAAAGAGCTCGCGCTCGAGCTCCGACATATTGTCCCAGTCCCAGTACCGTCGGCGAGCCGGGGTCTCAGGTTTTCGGATTCTCAGGTTTGTCATATTACGTCCTCCTTGCGTATCACTCAGAATTCGAGCATATTCTACCTGATGCGTCCAATGTTGTCAAGTCTCTTGCAAGATTTTTTGCAGCTTTTTTTTGGAGTTACAAGGGCTTCCTCTCTCTCTCCCTTCGTTCCTGGGCTTGAATGCAGCAAACGTGGCGGTTCAGATCGCTGCCCTGGCGTTCTGGCTCTTCACTGCGGGACGAGATCCTGGAGGAGAACAAGCTCTGGGAATGTCGTGCGGACGAGGTACCGTTCACACCTCAACCTTTGCCCGAGTGGGTCAAGGAAAAGAGCTGCTCCACGAAACCCATGTAGCATGCGCATCCCCTGTAGTCATGCGCATCCTGCGCATGGTTCTTGAAGATCATCTGAAGTCGCCATCGTTTGCTATGGGGGAAAATGAACGCAGGAAGTCCAAGGGTCTGTGCTCTTGCGGGGGCTGTGAAGGTGTGATATATATAGGTATTGGAGCCAACCGCTTCATGAGCTCCTGGGAGGACCCCCCAATGAAAAACTTCGCGATCGTCGTTCTGCCGGTTGTTGCGTTGCTGGCGCTCGGATGCGCCGATCGCGGCTCGGACAATGCCGTGGCGCCTCCCCCGGAGCCTACTCAGTCAGCAGCTAGTCCGCAATCAGTGCTCGAAGGCGGACCTGCCTCCGATCGCTACCTCTGGGGTCTCTGGATCGTCAGCGTTTCCGCTGATCACAAGTCGATGGAGCCGGTTCCCTGGCGGGCCCCTGCGATGCACCTCAACGTGGTCAAATTCCTTGAAGTGGCCCCCTGCACGGACTGCCTCAAGATCCAGAATGCTGAGCTCGAGCCGCCGGATCTTCTTACCGCCGATTTGGTGCTTCGCCACCCATTTCCCGACAAGCCCGGATTATGCGGTTTCGATGTGCGGGGCGTCTTTATCACCCCGGGAGACTTTACTTTCCCCATCAACAACAGACTCATGGCGTGGGGCGACGGCACGCCAAGACTTCTCAACGCAGACGGCTACACGTCCATCTTCAATCCCACCGAATACCCTTCCTCGTCTCCCTTGCCGCCTGATCTGAAGTACTTCCCCGGCAAATACTCTACCGGAGGCGACCTGACGGCCACTTTGAACCCTTATATTGCGTATCCGGATGACCCTTACAGCAGGCGGCCTTTCTGGCCTTCCGCCTACGATTATTCGGAGTACGTTGAGCTTCGCGTGCCCGATGGACCATTCGAATTCGGGTACGCGGTCGATGCAAGCTGGATGAAGGTCGAGGGAGAAGTCGACGAGGTGGATGATTTCCCCATCGAGGCGAATTGCCCTGAAGCATATAGCATTCTGGTGGATCAATGGAACACCCTTCGCCCGCTTCCCGGAAGCTCGACTCTTATTAGTGTCGAGATCTGCGACCACCAGGGTTTGGATACGATCAAGTCGGCCAGTCTGGAAGCCCCCGATCTGTTCGACGGGCAAGTCAGCTTGGAGTTTGTCGATACCTTGCAGCACGGGCCGTCGGATGAGGTCAGTTACCTGTATTCCGCAACCATCTCGAACTCCAAGCAGGCTCCCGAGGGACTATACCCCATGCTGGTGACGGTAACCGATACGGAAGAGGATGCGAACCTCGGGATCGTGAAGGCATATCAGGTATTCCAGGTCCGTGTAACCAATGGATGGCTGGACATCTGGGGTGCCCCAAAATTTTTGATGAACTGGGTCACTAATTCGGCCATTGACGCCGACGGCCAGGTGTATGTCTGCGGTATAGACGCAGGCGACAAGGATCCGTCCCCGGAAGAGCTCGAACAGGAAGGCGCCTACATTTCGAAGTTCGACGACGAGGGGAAACTGATCTGGGCCCGTTCCTGGGATACTTCGCTCTGCCAGAGCGTTGCACTCGATAGCTCCGGCAATGTATATGCGACAGGCCAGTTTGAAGGGAAGGTTGATTTTGACCCCGGTCCGGGAGAAGACTTCCACCAGTCTAATGGCGGATGGGATATATTTGTCACCAAGTTCGACAGCACGGGAAATCACCAATGGACCCTTACATGGGGCTGTGAGTACGGATCGGGCTCGAATCCCGGAGACTGCGGCATGGACATTGCCGTCGATCAGGACGGCAATATCTTCACGGCGGGAACATTTGAGGGCCTTGCCGATTTCGACCCTGGTCCCGAGGTGTTTGAGCTGCAGCCTCTGGGAGAATCCGCTGGTTTCCTGAGCAAGTTCAATTCGTCCGGCGACTTCCTCTGGGCTCTTTCCTGGGGGGGAGAGAGCAAAGACAGCTGGTCGGACGGGGCTTACGCCATTCAGGTATACCCGCCTGATAACATCTTTGTTTTCGGTCATTACTCAACGCTGACGGACTTCGACCCGGGTCCCGGAGTGGATGAACGCGTTGGCGCTCCGCACGACTGCTTTGCTGTCAAGTTCATCGACGCTCAGTACCAGTGGGTGCGGACATGGGAAAGTTCTGCCATCGCCAGATTGGGTCGACCAATTGAAGTGGACAATTCTGGCGACATCTACCTCACAGGGTCAGCCGGCTACTACGACGACATCGACCCGACTGAAGGGGAGTTTGTACCGCACCAGGGGGGTTACGTCACCAAATTGAGCCCGGACGGGGCTCTCCTTTGGATAACATTGTTCGACGCGCAGTTCGGGACGTGTTTCCCGGTGAGCGTGACATCCGATCAGTCGGGAGCCGTAACTGTGTCGGGTGCATATAACGGCTCCGTCGACTTTGACCCAACCGACGGGATCGACTTGCACTCCACCGACAAGGACTTCTCCATGGAGGATTTCAAGGGTGCTGCCTTTGTCTGCCAAATAACCAGCGAAGGGGCTTTCCGCTGGGCGAATTCAATGGGAGACAATGACGAATGTTGGTTTGCCCGCTGTACAGGTCTCGTGTCCAACAGCGATGGAGCCGTCTATGCGGCTGGAACCTACGAAACCTCCTTGCCTGGTGCCGATTTCGATCCCGGGCCGCTTACAGAGTACCGCAGCACCGAATACGACGGCTGTCAGTTCCTCATGATGTTCCCCCCCGACGGCGTCTGGTGATATCACCGGCAGGACCACACCCCTGCGCTAAGGGCCAGCAAAGCCGCCTTACCGAAAACCGATGCGAATCCCCTGTAGTCATGCGCATCCTGCGCATGGTTCTTTGTTAAGCCCCCCAGGTGCTTACTTGGACTCCGACCTGAGGTATAATTACCAGAGCATTCCTGCCCCGGGTTGATGACCGATGAAAACAAAAGCCGGATGGTCAGACGCTTCGCGATTCTTCCTTATTGTCTTGTTTGCATTCCTGCTGCTTGCCCTCCTCCAGATGGTTGGATGTTCCACAAGCGAACAACCTCTTTCGCCGAGTCCCTCCGGCACCGGCTTAAC
This sequence comes from uncultured Planctomycetota bacterium, assembly GCA_964354375.1. Lineage (GTDB taxonomy): Bacteria > JAJVIF01 > JAJVIF01 > JAPKYR01 > JAPKYR01 > CAYGZQ01. Next base: position 12,173 of record CAYGZQ010000069.1, on the reverse strand, counting down.
AAGAGACGCAGGGCTGAGTCCCGGTTCGTCCGGTATCACGCCGGCATCGGCGACCGGATCGGCCCCAAGGCCGATATACATGCCGAACGAGGTCATGGTGGTGCTGATCAATGAGGCCCAGGAATCGCTCGGCCCAGGCGCATTCAACATGCTTCCCCTCAAGATAATTCAGATCATCGAATCGCGCTGGGCGACGATCTATCGGCTCGAGATTACGGACGGTTCATCGGTTGAGCGAATGGTCGACCGGCTGAAGCAGGTCTCGAATGTGCGAATCGCCGAGCCGAACTACCTCCTCTACTTCCTGGAGGCTCCCTATAATCCGAACGATCCGATGTGGAACACGTATTTTCCCGGCATGGATCCTCGCAACGACATGTGGGCCCAGTGGGGACCCGCGAAGCTCGGGGCGAGCATCGTATGGAATCAGTCGAACGGAAGCGGCGATGTGGTGGTGGCGGTGATAGACACCGGCATCCGTCGCACCCACGAGGACCTCGAGAACAACTTGTGGATCAACGAAGACGAGGTTGCCGACAACGGAATTGACGACGACCATAACGGATACATCGATGACTGGTGGGGATGGAACTGCTTCGAGGGGAACAATAATCCTTTCGATCTGGACGGCAGCAACTACTACCATGGTACCGGCTGCGCGGGGGTTATCGCGGCGACCCAGGATAACGGCAAGGGGATCAGCGGGATCGCTCCGGGATGCAAAGTGATGGCGATAAGGGCGGACATGAACGATGGCGCCACGTGCGAGGCGACTGTTTGCGAGGCGCTCAACTACGCCAAGGACAACGGAGCGGACATTATCTCAATGTCGTTCGGCGTGATCTATGCGACAGAGGTCCTGGACCTCCAGTGCGCGGACATATGGGACGACGGGAACGGACCTGTCATGCTGGCGTCGGCGGGGAATAACGACGATACAGACCCCTATGCGCCGGCCAGGTATGATTCGGTCATCTGTGTCGGTGCCACGATACCGTGGTCCTACGGCGGCTCGCCGGTCGACGAGGGGCGAATCCGCAAGAACTGGAACGGATGGTGGTGGGGATCGACCTATGGACCTCTGCTTAACATCATGGGATTCGGCGAGAGGACTTACAGCACGTACGGGTCGGGCGACAATCAATATTGGGACGGCGTCAACCACTGGTTTTTCAACGGCACGTCGTGTGCCTGTCCCACCTCCGCGGGGGTCATGGCATTGATTATGTCATTTCATCCGGGGGAAACGGGGCAGTGGTACTGGGACCGGATCGAGCAGACCGCCGACGATCTGGATGTTCCGGGGTTCGACGATCAGACGGGATGGGGCCGGGTCAACGCGTTCCGGGCCGTTCGCGGATCGGACTATCCCGCGCTGTCGGACATGGCGGGGTTTGTGACGATGCGGGTGGGAGAGGTCGCGGGGCAGCCGGAGACGCACTATGAGTCGATTCATGACGTGTCGCCGTCAAATCCATTCTGCGACACTGAAGATCTCTACGACCTGGTGGCGACAGCAAATGGGCCGTTCAGGATAGACCTCGATATCTTTACCTGGGGTGAGGATCTCGACATGGCTCTATACTCGGATCCCGAGATGACCAACATGATCATGTCGGCAACCGGACCGAATCATGCCGCTTCGAGCTTCCATGCGATGATCATGAACGGGGTCGCCGGTAAGAAGTACTTTCTCAAGGTTTACTCACCCGCGCTGGGAAATTCGACTACGTATGGGCTGACGGTTGAGCACCTGTGATGGACAGTCTCGGGTGCCTCCCGCCGTCCTGATCCGGCGACTGGAAACCGTCGAGGTGAAGAACCATACGCAAGATGGGGCTGCTGAAAAACCTATTTCGATGCTTAATCGCGTGGCACCCTCAAGCAGAAAGACTGCGCGAGCAGGCTTTCTGCCTGGGGGTGTTTGACCTCTTAATCCCTCTATTCATAAGGCATTCAGATGATTGGACCAGCACCCCCAGGCTCGAAGACTCGCCTGAGGGTGCCACGCTTTACATGCTCTCCTTGCGCAGAATTGGACTTTTTCAACAGCCCCAAGATGCGCATGACTACGATCCCGGTGCATGACGCGCTCTTCCCAATCGATTCTTTCCGTGATAAAGTAATATGAGTTGTCCGACATCGGGGTATCGATATGAGAAACTCATACCTGTTCACTGGATTACTCCTGCTGGGGGTTCTTTTCGCCACGGGTTGTTCGGGAGCGAGGGGCCCGGTCGATCTTCCCCTGTCGCAATCGGGAGAGGCTTCGATTCAGGCATCATCGCCGGCCTATACACATCTCTGGGGCTATTATGATGTGGACATCGACATCCCGAGCCAGACTGCGACCGCGGTCGAGAATCGGCAGGCCATGTTCACCGCGAACGTGGTGAATTTCATCAACAACAAACCTGCAGGATTGAGCTTTCACATCAAAGGAACGTCGGTGGGCCCCGAGTACATCGAGGTGGACATCGATGTCTCGATCAGTCACCCGTTCCCGGGACTTCACCAGTACGACGGATACGATGTGCGCGGGGTATTCATGGGGGACGGCTCGGCATCGCTCGCCACGACCGGGGGCACGTATCCGCGAGCCGGCACAGACCAGATGATGCTGGCCGACTCCCACGGTTTCGGCGGGCCGGACGGATACACGCGGTGGTTCAATATCGGGGAATTCTCCGAGGGCGGGATGCCGCTCTTCTCGTATACAGAAGGCAAACTGGCGTCGCCGGGTTTCAACGGGACGGCGACCCTGAATGCGTACAAGTATTTCATGGACGGGTTGGGGCCGACCGGGAGTGCGTTCGTATGGCTCGACCTTCACGCGGATCAGCACGGCGTGTTCAGCTCGGGCGCAACCAACACAAGAGATTACCATCTCAGATTTCCGAACGGCAAAGGCGTGGTGTTCGGGTACGCGATCCTTGCGAACTGGACTGGGGCCGAGCCTGAGTATCACCCGTCGAATGCGCCTGAGGCGGTCGCGTCAGCAGTAGACGACAACAGCAATGTGTTCTATGTCGATGACACCAACAAGGGCGGAATCATTAATCTCGATTTCAGCCTTTTCGGCTGGCACGGACAGCCGTCGGCTATCTATATCGAGTCCACGGTGCTTTCGGGTCTTCATCAGCTCGATGCGAGCGAGATGATCCCGGTCGGGGGCGACGAGAACTACTCGACATGGCACGTGGAGATTCCGGCGGACAATATCACGGGCACCGGCTGGAACGACTACTGGATCATCGCCGAGTATTCCGCCTGGGACTACTCAAACGACTTCGGCACACCGAACCTCGCCCAGGACGATCCGCTGACCGCGTATTTTCGATACTATCTGGACGTCTCGCCAAGCCCAGTGAACCAGAAGCCGGTCTGTGATCTTGAGGTGGTGACGCCGCTCCCCGCCGAGGGCTGGGATGCGGGTACGCCGGTCGAGTTCGATGCCTCGGGCTCGACCGACGCGGACGGCGACCCTCTCACGTTTTCGTGGGACTTCGATGGAGACGGGGTTTACGGCGAGGATCCGGACGATTCGTTCGTGGGCGATCCCGCAACGCCGACTCACTATTACACCGATGACTACTCCGGTCAGGTCTGCGTGAAGGTCACGGATGGTCAGGGCGGAGAGAGTATCTGCTGCGTTGATATCGAGGTGATCGTCCATCCGTCGAAAAACATCCCGCTGAGAGACGGAGTGCAAGCGATAGATATCGCGATCGATCACACAAACGGCGACCTGCTGGTGCTTTATTTCGACAGGACGATATATCGGCATACATTGGATCAGTGGTATCAGGATGGGACTCTGTATATCGACATCGAAGCGTGCGGGCACCTACCGAAGGTGATGTACGCGCTCGATATCGCGCCCAACCGGTATCTCGGCATCGCGCTCACGTACGTCACCGATGAGACGCCCGGATACTTTATCTATGATCCTGATGCCGGGTTTAACCTGTATGCCGGGCAGAGCCCTCCCGCCGGTCCGGAGGAGTCCTACACGATGACCGCCGGTGTTTACGAAAACGACATGGGGTTCATTCGCGGGGTGGAATGGCCGGGCATTCTGGACACCCTGGCGTTGCGCCTGACCAAAGTCGGCGACTGGTACGCGTATGGCGATGTACACCAATACAACATATATGACGGCAATACCTTTGGCTACGACCGGGTCTATTACGAGTACATGAAAGGCGCGGAGTCGGACGCATACGGGAACTACATCTGGATTCTCGAAGATCCGGATTATTATGCTGCCAGGTGGGAGCTCGCTCCGTATAGCGTACTTAAGTACGATAACGCCTATTTCGGGACCGGCAGCCAGACGAATGCCGACAACGGCTGGAACGACGCGAAAGACATCACTCGCGACGACCAGAACCGGTATTTCGTGCTCGATCGGCTCTCCAGCAATGAGCCGCGCATAAAGATGTGGACGGTCAGCGGCAACACGACAACGTCGGAGGGGAGTTTCGGGAATTCGACATCCATCAGCGGCGCACCTGTGAGGATCGAGGGAAGCGACTACGACGGCGATATCGTGGTGCTGCACGGGAGCTCCGCGCCGTACATGATCAGCGTGTTCGTACCGTCCGAGATGCCTTCGTAGGATGCGCATCCTGCGCATCGTTCTTACCTGCGCGAAAACGAGGAACCATGCGCGGGACGTGCATGTTACCAATCCGCGGGGAGCGGCGAAATCCCGTAATACGTTTCGGGGCCGATCCATGGGAACTCGGTCAGATGGCAGATCACACCGTTCTCCATGTCCAGGGCCATGCCGTAAAACTTGCGGGCGTAGCCCGAGTCGATGTTGTAGGGCGTCGAGGTCGAGTCCAGAAGATTGAGATCGGTGTCGAAGCGATAAATGTTCATGTGATACTTATTTTCGGAGTATACGTACTTGCTCCCTGCGACGACGAGCCTGCACGGGATGTACGGTTCGTCTGAGATGTCGATCTCCATCTTGACCGACCGGGATTGTCCGATATTTATCTGGCCGTCCCCCTCAAGCCCTTCGCCCGCGAAGCTATGGGACGCGACAATTGTGGGCGAAGACCCCGTGAGATCGACCTTGTCGACCTTGTGATCGTCGGTGCCCTGCGATCCCGTGAGAACGAAGCAATAGTCGGCGTCGGGAAGCATCACGAGGTCACCGAAGACCTCCCATTTCTGATCGACGCTGATGTCGTCCCTGAAGAGAGAGGTAACATCCAACTGCTCGTACAGGGAATATGGAGTCGACGGGTTGGACGGGTTATATGCCCAGTGTTGCAGGTAGTATTCGTAGACATTGGGTACTGAGGAGTTGGGGCAGTTGACGACTATGCCCCAGAAGTCATCATCACCGTCGAAATCGCCCACTATGCCGTATTGATAGCCGGTGTACAGATTCTGCTTGAGTTGTCCATTGTTCTGATCGATCAACTGCCAGTAGTAGATGGCGTAAGCCGGACAGATCATCATCATCTCGTTTTCGCCCGCGGGTTCGATCATCAGGGCGTTGCCGAGCGCCTGGAACGCGGTCCACTGGAGACACGACGTTCCGTCGGACTGAGTCATGTGATCGAACACCCGGTAGCCGTTGTAGAAGATATTGCACTCGGGGAATATCGTGTAGCCCTCGTACGGTCCGGCGTTGAGGATGCCGCAGGTCCAGTTGGTGTTGATGTACGGTTGCAGGGTGTAGACATCATCAAGCGCGGGAGCGGTTGTGCCGCATTGCAGGAGGATTTCGAACCCGTTCGCGAGTACTCCCGTGTATCCCCCCTGAACCTCCACCACCACATCGTACAGCCCGAACGGATGCGAGCCCAGATCGAAGTCGGCGGTGATCTGCGTGGTCGAATCGACATTGAACGTATCGGCTTCAATGATCTCTGCGTCCATTACGAGTCGTACCGAAGTGACGTTCATGAAATTGGTGCCCGTGATAACGGCGTTGTCGACGATCTCGTGCTGGTGCGCGTGGTCGGGAACAATCGACGTCACGGTTGGATTCACGGCCGACGTGCCGACCGCGACCGTGGTGCGGAAATAGGCCGCAAGCGGGCTTGCATTATAGGTTTTGCCGTTGCCGGGGTTGAATTCGAGCGTGTTGCCTTGTCCGTCATCGGTGACGATGGAAACGAGGACATCGATCGGCTCGGACGATGCGAGCGTGAGACCGACGATCTCTATCGGGACCACTGAAGAATTTTCTGCGGACGGAAGAGGGGGTGGGAGGAGGTCCGCGGGGATCTCATAGCTCGACGGTGTTACGGAGCCTCCCGGAAAATCCAGAATAACGGAATGGACGAAGTCGGTGACGACCCCCAAAGCGAAGTAGGGCTGCCACTGGAAAATCTCCAGGTCGAGTTTCATCACGCCGCCGCTCTCCCCGCCTGAGTACCACAGATCGGAATTGTCGGTCATTCCCGTGTGGACCGCTTCCGTGGCGTTCGCCTCGGGTGGGAAGCTGCCGGGGATGTCGTAGGGATCGAGCTCGGTGGGCTCGACCCAGTGAGCGATCACGGCGTACTGGAACGTCAGTTTCGGTGAGCCTCCGACAAAAGGGAACTTGAGCTCGTAAGTGCGATGGATATTCGAACCTGCGCGGAACTGTCCGCGGTTTGCGGTGTTGGCGGGGTCGGCGAAAAAGTCAGGGACGTCATCGTCCAGACCGATCCCGCCTGCGAAGTATTTGTATCCGTTGATCGTGGCGTTGAAGTCGCCGGGGGTACCGAGCGCCCCGGGCTTGAACGTGAAAATCGTGCCGTCCGCAGCGAACTCAATCGGATTCTGCCAGCGCGTGTAACCGTCCGCGTTCAGCAGAATCGGCTGCTCGGCTCCGTCGGTGAAGACGATGCTGGCATCCGAGTCGGCAATGAGGCTTCCGGGCGCGATAAAAACGCCTTTCACGTCGTGGCCCGTGTACTGGTCCATTCCGGGGAAGGGATGAGTGAGTCCCACGTCGACGGTGATGAGCCCTTCGGTGAACCAGTCGGCGACATCCGTGACCTTAATGCTCAAGTTCGTGATTTTTCCGGCGGGCGGCTGCAGAAACGTCACGACGTCAACCGTGAACTGACAGCCGCGAAGTGGGGTGATCTCCACTTCCCCCGTCGCAGGGTCGATGGTCACGTCCCACAGTCCCCACAGGGCAGGGTAGCTCACGGAATGGGAGCCTTGGCGCTGCTGGGTCAACGCAGCATCGGGTTGAACGGGCGGGGCGAGGGGCGATCCGCCGGAACATCCGATCGCAAGAAAGCCTGCGACGGCGCACGTTAGAATGAGCCAGTACCGTCCTTGATTACCACTCATGGAATCGTCCCCTTATGTCAGGAATTTGCAGCCACATAGATTCTACTTTGAGTAGAACATCAGGTCAAACGCATATGGCTTTATTTTTGGAGGGGCAGGATATAACATACAGTCGGTCGGGGAAACGCCGGGGAGCGAGATGCGAATCACGATAGCACAATTGAACCCGACGATCGGGGACACTCCGGGGAACATCCGGAAGCTTGGGACCGCGCTTGAGCAGGCAAAGAAGGAGAGATCCGATCTCCTGGTGCTGCCCGAGCTCTACCTGGTCGGGTATCCGCCCAGGGATCTTCTGGAGCGCAGATGGTTTATCCGGCGAGGGGAGGACGCGCTTCGGGAGGTGGTCGGGATCTCATCGCGCTGCAAAGGCATCGGCATTCTCGTCGGCGTACCGATTGCGTATGAAACGACGGCCGGGACAGGTCTGCACAACTCGGCGGCGCTGATCCTCGACGGCGAGATCGTGTTCGTGCAGCATAAAACGCTGCTGCCCACGTACGATGTCTTCGACGAGGTCCGGTATTTCGATCCCGCCGAACGGACTGGGGTCGTGTCGTTCAAGAATGAGAAACTCGGGATCACGATCTGCGAGGACGCGTGGAACGAGCCGGAAGTGATGTCGAGGAAATACGATGTCGATCCGGTGGACGTTCTCGCGAGGCAGGGGGCCACTTTGTTCGTGAATATTTCGGCTTCGCCATTCCATGTGGGGAAGGAATCCATACGGTTCAGGATGTTCGGCAGCCATGCGAAGAAGCACGGGATTCCGCTCGTGTTCGTGAACCAGGTGGGCGCGAACGACGAGCTGATATTCGACGGGAGGAGCATTCTCGTGGACGGGAGCGGGAATATTGTCGAGGCCTTGCCGCCGTTCGAGGAAGCGGTGCGGACCGTCGACACGTCCGCGAGGGGAGACGGCAGTGATTATGAGCCGCAGGAGGAGATCGCGTCGGCGCATGACGCTCTCGTTCTCGGAATCCGGGACTACATGGGCAAGTGCGGATTTTCGAAGGCGGTGGTGGGGCTTTCCGGCGGAGTGGATTCCGCGGTGGTCGCGATGCTGGCGTCGAGGGCGGTCGGGGGCGGAAACGTTCTCGGCGTGACAATGCCGTCGCCGTATTCGTCCCCCCAGAGCGCTCAGCTGTCGGAGGAGCTTGCGTCGAACCTGGGAATTCACTTTCAGACCATGCCGATATCGGGGGTGTACGACGCGTACAAGGAGACACTTTGCGGTCCCCTTGAGATCAAGGAAGAGATCGACGTGACCCTGGAGAATGTGCAGGCAAGAATCCGCGGGAATATCCTGATGGCGATCTCGAACAGGTACGGCCACCTGGTTTTGTCGACCGGCAACAAGAGCGAGCTTGGGGTGGGTTACTGTACGCTTTACGGCGACATGAGCGGGGGTCTTGCGGTGCTGTCGGATGTCCCGAAGACGATGGTTTATGAGATCGCTGAGTTCGCGAACAGGGACGGTGAGGCGATACCGCGAAGCATTATCGCCAGACCGCCGTCGGCCGAGCTGAGACCCGGGCAACTGGACCAGGACACGCTCCCGCCGTACCCGGTTCTGGACGAGATCCTTCGGCTCTACATCGACGAGGGGCAGTCGGTCGAGGAAATAGTGAGCGGGGGGATTGATCGAAAGACGGTGATGTGGGTGGTGGGGGCGATCAACAGGAACGAGTACAAGAGGCGGCAGGCGGCGCCGGGACTGAAGATCACGAGCAAGGCCTTCGGCATGGGAAGGCGTATGGCGATAGCCGCGAGGTATGACTTGTAGGCAGGGGGAGCGGTATTTCTCCGGGGCGCGACGCTATGGGTGTATCTCTATCCCCAGGATCGTCATGTCGTCGTCTGTGGCCGGTCTGGCGCACCATTCGAAGACCGCAGCCGTCAGACGCTCTATGCTCTCCTCGAGGCTCAACGCGGCTGTCTCGGCGAGACTGGCGCGCAGCTTCTCCTCTCCGAATATCGCTCTCGAACTGTTCGAAGCCTCCAGAATGCCATCGGTGAAGAAATACAGTCGGTCGTACGGCTTGAGCTTCAGCACGTTTTCCTCGTAGGAGTACCGCGGGAGGATTCCGATGGGAATGTCGCCTTTGTCGGGGACCTCGACAAGGGAGCCTGCGGAGACAAGCACGGGCGCAGGATGTCCCGCTCTGGTGTAAGTGAATGTGCTGAGGTCCTTCGACAGGATGCCGTACAGGAAGGTGATGAAATCGCCCTTGCTGGAGGGGGACTGGAAGCGGGAGTTAAGGCGATCGACGACCGCCCGAGGGGGCACGGCGGTCGCGGAGCCCTCGGCAGAGAAGGAGTCAAGAAGCAGGCTGGCGGTCTGGTTGTACGGCGACAGCATACGGCCCATCGCGACCGACTGAAGCGCTGCGGCAGCGCCGTGACCGGAAACGTCGAAGATGTAAACGCCCAGCTCTGAGTCGGGGAGCTCGATCACGTTGAACATGTCGCCGCCGATGCCCTCGGACGGGATGTAGCAGGCCGAGTAATGGAGACCCGGGAGCCGGCCGGTCAGTGGCGGGAGCATGCTCTGCTGCATCGCGGCAGCTGCGGCCAGATCGTTGCGCATCTGCCTGTACGCCGTGGAAAGCTCCTCAACTTTGCTCGCAAGCTCGGTTTCCAGATCGACCACACGCTCGCCTGCGTGAATGCGCACGCGGAGCTCGTACTGGTTGAACGGCTTGGTGACGAAATCGTCCGCTCCGGCCTCCATGCCGATCACCACATCGTCGGTCTGCGTTTTCGCAGTGAGCAAGATGAAGTAGGTGTAGCGGCGATCCACCAGGCTGCGTACCTTCCGGCACAAGTCGACCCCGTCGATCTCCGGCATCATCCAGTCGCTGATCACGATGCGGATGTCCGGGTCGGATTGGAATAGCTCCCAGCCCTTCGCCCCGTTCTCGGCGGTGATTACATCGAATCCCCACTTCCTGAAAAGCGTTTCGAGAATTCTCGCCGACGCTCGATCGTCTTCGACGACGAGGATCTTCTTGGGCTTCCTTTTCATCGTGTTTGTGCTGCCCTTTCTCCTATCCAGATCCGTGCACTGAACTGCCAATCATGTCTCGCTGGACAATCGCGCCCCTGTTAGCGGATTTCCAGCCGCGAACTGTCGACGATAATTCGTTATCAGTTCTTATACAGGTTAACACTTCCGCTATCGCACTGGCAAGTCCCGCGGGTCAGGTCCTCCAATCCCAGCGAGGACATGAATCGCTCGGCCGGGTGTGGGGAGGTCCTCCTCAGCGTGCAGGGGGCAAAAACCCCAAATGTGAAAAAAAGCACAAGCGGTCCCTTGACTTCCATCCCCTGTCGTTGTTAATTGAGTTAGCGAGAAGAAGGCGGTGAAGGCCGTTCTCCTCAGTTTGTACAGGACAATCGAGAAACCAGGAACTCAGACATGCTAGAAGCCCTGCTGTATCCCGAGACGATCGCCCTCGTCGGGGCCTCTTCCACACGCGGAAAGGTCGGATACGAAATTCTGGAAAACCTGATAGAGTGCGGCTTCGAAGGGAAAATCGTCCCGGTGAATCCGAAGGGAGGGGAAATTCTCGGCAAGAGATGCTATGTGGATCTCAAGGAGTTCGGCGGCAAGGTCGACCTGAGCGTCATCGCGGTGCCCACCCAGGCGGTGAGAGACGCCGTGAAGTCCTCGATAGACGCGGGCGCGAAGGCTATCATTGTGATCACGGCGGGATTCAAGGAAACGGGTCCTCAGGGCGCAGAGCTGGAGAGAGAGATCGGCAACATGTGCAGGTCTGCAGGGGTCAGGCTGATGGGTCCGAATGTCCTGGGGCTGATAAACACGCATCACAAGATGAATGCGTCTTTCGCGAGCCGGATGCCCGCTACGGGAGGGATTTCCATTATCTCGCAGTCCGGTGCGTTGATTACGTCGATACTGGACTGGGCTGCGGGACGGCATCACGGGCTCGGAAAGCTCATCAGCATGGGCAACAAGGCCGATCTCAACGAGGTGGATTTCCTGGAGGCGTTGGGTGACGATGATGATACGAAGGTCATCGTCGGCTACCTGGAAAGCATAGAGTCGGGCGAGAAGTTCATAAGGGCGGCGGAGGCTGTCGCGACAAGGAAGCCGATTGTCGTGCTGAAGGTGGGGACGACGGAGGCGGGAGGGAAGGCGGCGTCATCGCATACCGGAAGCCTCGCCGGGGCCGACATAGCCTACGGTGCGGCGTTTGCGAGGGCGGGCGTTATCCGCGCCGAGAGCTTCGAGAATCTCCTTGACGCCGCGACGGCATTGTCGATGCAGCCGCTTCCGAAAGGAAACCGAGTGGCAATCATCACCAACGCGGGCGGTCCGGGAATCATGGCGGCAGATGCTGTGGAGAACTCGGGCATGGTGGTTGCGAAGCTCGGCAGTGAGACCGCAGTTGCGCTGAGAAGGCAGCTTCCGGCGGCGGCGAGTGTCGCGAACCCGATCGATGTGCTCGGAGACGCGGACCCGGAGCGGTACGCGATGGCGGTGGATGTGGCGCAGGAAGACGATTCGGTCGACGCGATAATTGTCCTGCTCACTCCTCAGGCGATGACGTATCCGAGGGAAACAGCGCTTGCAATCGCGCAGTCGGTGAAGGGAGTGAAACCGATCCTGCTGTCGTTCCTGGGCGCGAAGGATGTTGTGCCTGCGCGGGAAGAGCTGGTGGCTCACAGCCTGCCGGACTATTTCTCGCCGGAGCGTGCGGTTGCGGCGCTGAAAGCGATGGTGGAGTACGCGGCATGGAAACGCCGTCCGCCCAGGATCGTCGCTCGTTTCCCGGTCAACAGGCGGCGCTCCGAGCGCATTATCAACCGTCACATAAAAACGGGATACCCGG
>CAYGZQ010000068.1:7277-20406 GCA_964354375.1 uncultured Planctomycetota bacterium | reverse complement strand
TGCTCCTGGTCGATGATGTCGCAGAAGAGGCACCTTTTCTTGAACCTGTAATGCTGCTGCGTACCGGAGAGCTCCTCGACGACCCTCTTGGGGACGATGGGAGTCGCGATTATCTGCGAGTGGGGATGATTCAGGCTGGCCCCCGCACGACTTCCGAAATTCCGGAAGACAAGGATGTACTCGAAGCGCTCGTCGCGCATGAGGTCGACGATGCGCTCCCGGTAGGCCCTGTAGACAAGGAAATTCTCCTCGAGATCGCGCTGGTCGAGGTCCCTGGAATGATCCGGGTTCTCGATCACCACCTCGTGCGCCCCGACCCCGTTCATCTTGTCGTACAGCCCCACTCCCTTTCGACCCAGCTGCCCCTCGATCCTCAGCGCCGGGAATTTGTTCGGTATGACCCTCAGCTTCCATCCGGGGCTGTCCGGCTGGCTGCCGGGCGGTCGGACCGCGGCGACCTCAGGAGGGGTCATCTCCTCGTTCCCCTGCTCGAACGGGCAGTTTGCGGGATTGCTCTTCGCCTCCTCGGCTTCCTGGTTGAAATCGCTGGGCCTCTTGCCTCTTTCGGTTGCGATGATTACCCATCGACCGATTACGGGGTCTCTCCTCAGTTCAGGCATATTAAGATTCCTTAAGTCTCTTCGTTTAGGCGTCTGATAATAGCACAGAAATCCGCGCCGTTTTGGGGGGCGCAGTCCACCTAATAGTGTCGCCTTCCGGGGCTTCGATTGCGAACGCTGAACGCCCTTCCTTACGGTCGGGCCTCTGATTCAACACGGATGAATATCCAAGGCCCGACCGTCAGGGAGGGCGCATGTCGCCGGTCACGCCCTTGTTCCGGGGCCCGACCGTGAGGGAGGGCGTACTAATCATATCACCTAGTGCTGATTTCTGGTATTATCCGGCTGATATGCCGGTAGCAGCTACTTTCTTGCCGGTAGCTGCTACCTTTTCGTCCTCGAAAAGTAGCTGCTACCGGCGACCGGCGAAGCAAACCGGCACGAGGGAGCCAGATATGACGGACACACGCAGATTCACACGTCGCAGGAAAGGCAAGGTTCTGATGGGCCTGTGCGCGGGTCTGGGGGACTATTTCAGAATTGACCCCCTGATCATCCGCCTTGCGTTTCTACTGGGATTCTTCACCCTTTCGAGCGGACTCGCGCTGATCGTCTTCTATTTCATCGCCGCGCTCGTGGTGCCGTACGGCGACGCTGCCGAGAAAGCCTGACTGTAAGCGAGAATCCCGGATGCGCACAACCCCACGCATATGCACGCTGATTGCCTTGCTCGCCGCGACCCTGATTCTGAGCGGCGCAGGGGATGTTCGCGGCGCGTACGCCCCGGACCATCCGGAATATCCCCGACTCACAAGCCGGCTCATGGGCATGGGCGGAGCGGGTACGGCATGGATCGACGACGCATCCTCCATCTTTCACAATCCCGCGGGGATGGGTCGCATCAGAACGCTTTCCATATCCAATGCGCACTCCCGAAATCACTTCCCGGGCACGAAGGCGAATCTCGATCAGCTCGACTGCGATCCGACCAGCTTCATAGTCCCCTTGGACGGCGGGCTTTTCGGATACCCGATAGGCTCCGCGGGAGTCGGATGGGTTCTGCACGGTGAGCTCGGGTACGATTACCTCACCCGCAACGACGAATCGATCCCCCAGGAGAGGCTGTTCGGCATGGGTCCGGGCGACAGGTGCGAAGGCGCCGGCTTTCAGCTGTGGCCGGGCGGATATTTCGGCTTCAGCCACAGAACGAGTGAATATCTGTTTGATTCTGCGGCGATTCCAGGTTTCGAAATCGAGGGTTCGAACCGCGAGCCGGGAGTTACGTCTCTGGAGGATCTGGACTGGCGTCGAACCGGCGAGGGCTACACTGTCGGGCTGCAGCAGACGGTGATTCCGGGCTTGCAGTACGGGACGGTTGTCGAGCAGATGGATTACGATTACCTTCCCTTCCGCGACGATGTCACGAGTGAGCGGACGAGATCCCGACGATCCGGCTGGTCGATTCGTCCGACCGCCTGGCTTCTGATCACGCGCGACGTCGAGACCGTATCTCGCAAGGAATGGCCGTCGAAGGAGGAGGAGGAAGTCCTGAGGGAAATGTGGGGCGTGGAGGTCCAGCTCGGACCGTGGTTTGCGCTGAGGTGGGGTTCGTTCGATGGCCACCCGACGTCAGGCTGGTCGTACAAGATCGGTCCGTGGCGAAGGGACTCTGCGTGGGTGGATGGATTCATGTCTGAAATGGTGCAGGATTTCCCGACGAGCCCCGCTCCGCTCGACGACAGTCACGACATTTCCGACTACCACGCAACCGGCTTCAGTTTCGGTGGATGATGTGCCCTGTTTCGGTCCTCTGTAGTAATGCGCCTCCGGCGCATAGTTCTTCGTCGATACGCCCCCCTGTAGTCCCCCCCAAGGGGGGGACGGTGGGAGCTTGTCAATCGTCTCCTCCCCTCATCCTTTCTCCACGACGCTGAATAGATCCTTCCAGCTCGGCGTGTTGTGGACGAGGAGCCATGCGCAGCACGCGACCGCGTCCGCGCAATCGTCGCTCCCCTGAGGCGGCGCTTCCACCCTGAATGCGTCGCTCGTCGGTGAGCATGCGAGCGAAGCCAGCTCGTTTATAAGTCGATCATCGTCCGGCAGAGTGATTTGTCGCGCCGATATGAGGCCTTTCAGAAACGAGTAGGTCTCCCAGTTGCTCTTTGCGGTCGCATTGAAGACCCAGGCGTTGTAGCCCCGCGCCGTCAGACGCTCGACAAGGTATGCCGACTGGTGCTGATCGAACGTGATGGTCGCGACCCCCATGCTCGATGCGAGCGCGACGATCTTTTCCTCTATCTCCAGGACGCTGAGGTCTTGCCCGGTCCGAGCACGCATAACCTCCACAGTTTCGATCACGACATGAAAATCAGGCGCCCATGCGGACCGATTGGGCTCGGCATCCGGAGTGTCGTGCGCGATGAATCCGACCGCGATCGCCGTCGAATCGTGCTTCAGCCCGAGGTCGACGTGCATGTGCCGCGAGACCTTTCCGGCGGACGGACTCGTCACGGCGCGGACGCAAGCGCGGATGTCGGCGATGTCCAGGAAAAGCCCCTGCGGATCGAGAAACTCCGCCCCGTATTCCTGCCTCGCCATCGTCTCGTCGCGAGCGAATTCGTCCTCCAGCCTTTCCCTGGGAACAAGCGGATTCATCTCCCATGTCGGGAGCTGCAGCGTGAGCATCCCCTCCCGCTCGCCTCTCTGAGTGAAAAGGTCCCAGACAATCCCGCTTTTCCCCGCAGGACTTGTCGTGATGACCCCCAGACCCCTGGGTCCGAACGTGGCAAGCGACGGCATGAGGGCGGCCCACACCGACCTGTCGGCGAGGGGACCGTTCGTCCTCTGGAAATGCGCGAACTCGTCGAAACAAACACCGCACGCGGTGCGCCCCCGCGACGATCTCGAGGACGACGAAAGCGATTCGATCAGGAGCCTTCCGATACGCAGCCTCTCCGACACCGGTCTGCGCGACGAGAGCAGGTCGATGCGGGCGAGGTTGGCGGCCAGCATCCTGAACAGAATTTTCGCCTGGTTGGTATCGCAGGCCATGTTGAGGAGGGAGATATCGGAGCTCGGCAGGACGGGGAGACTCTCCAGGAACGCCTCGTCGATCAGCACCCGTCGCGCAAGCCACGCCATCAGCGTCGCCGCGATCGTGGTCTTCCCGCTCCTTCGACCCGCCACGCACAGAAGCAGGGTAATGGGAGACTCAAATACTATTTGCAGAGATTGCCGAGAAGACTCATTTCCTTCACCTGTTGACTTGACCTCGACACCTGGGGGCAGCCAGAGACGCATTTCGTCGACACTGGGTCCCGCCAGACGCGCGTAGGCCTCCGAAAGCTCGGGGTCGAGCGCGCAGACGACACTCCCATCGCGCTTGGTGTCGGGGCGAAAATGGCTGTCGCCGATCAGTCGCAGGATGAGCCGCTGCACCGGCGTGAGGGGCATGTCGAGTCCGAGGGGGGACTCGGCAAGTGTCGCCGGGCCGCAATCGGACGGCAGGGCAATGTTCCGCCGTAGCCTCCTGAACAGCCGGGCGATTGCAGGGTTCCAGATGAAATCCGTCTGGGTCATGTCGGAACTACGACGCCTCGCCCGTCTGTGGCCAGAGGTCAGTGTGCCACCGCTCGTCTATGATCTTCATCAATCGCTCGCACAGCTTCGGATCTTCTTTCCCGAGCTCATCCACGAGGTCCTCGGCGAATCGGACCATGTCGTATGTCTCACCGAGCTTCAGATAGAAGCTTGCCTGCTCCTTTATGAGCCGCACGGTGCCGGTTATCGTATCGAGCCTGAGCTTGACAACGGTCCGATCGAGCTTCTTGTCGGGATCATCGGGAACTCCGGACGATTCGCGGAGCTCCAGTTGCACCTCCTTCAGGTTCTCGCGCGCTTTCTCGAACTCGCCTTCCAGCCGCATCAGCCTGAGCTGGTACAGCCACATGCCACCCACCTCCCGAACATGCACAACACTCACATCAGGTCGATCCCGCTTGTGCCCCTGCTGCCGCGGAATGACTCGTTCTCGGGCTCGAGTTCGTTCAGACGGGTCAATTGCGGAAGCGTGCGATCGGACACGATCAGGCCCACGTACTCATGGTCGATTCGGACCACACGGGAACGGAACGCGCGGTTGCGCCTCCGGACAGAGCGGTCGTAGTTGTCGATTTCGCGCTCCCAGGGCTCGGGCGGCGGAGCGCAGCATGCTCCGCGGGGCCTTGTCGGCTTGGGCACAGCCTTTTTCATTCGTTTTGCTCCTAACCCGGCACCGGATTTGTTGCCGACACACTGCACCAACAGGCGACGATCGTCCTACTCGGGTTCCAACGCTCCCGGCAGACGCCCGCCAAGGGCTTCCCGTGCTTTCCTCAGATGGTTGTGGACTGTCTTCTGGTGCACGCCGATAATCCGGGCTATCTCCCGCTGTGACCAGCCCTCGAGTACAAAATTCAGCACATAGAGGCTGGTGGGGGATTTGGCAAGCCCCAGTTCCAGATCGATGAGATCAATAAGAAGATCGTAGCCCCTTGGGTTCAGGCCTAATGCGTAATGGTCCTTAACAAGAGCGGTCACCTTGAAATCCTCCTCATTAGAGCTCGGCCACCTGTGCCTACAATAGCATTAGACTTGCCTATTGTCAAGATTAAAATGTCCAAAACACGCAAAAACTTGGCTGAGGATGTCGACACTATACGTAGAAGGGGGAAATCTGGAGAATTCACCCGTAAATGATTGCCCAATGTACCACTTCTGACATTGTTAATCTGGCCACATTTAAGCAATGGAAATAGTCCACTGAGGAATATCAGGCGCCTTGTTTTCGGCTGAATAACAAAAACGCCCGCATACACGCGGACGGTTTGCAGATGCTCCCGTATATCGGCGAATCACTTCGCCGGGATAATCCGTTCGCTCAATTGAACGGGTCGAGAAACGTGGGGTTCGACGAGTTGTAGTTGGACGGCAGCGACATCAGGTTTTTCACGCTCACCACGCCCTCCATCGCGCTGACTATCTGCACCACCGTGTCGATCTCCTCCTGCGTGTAGAGCTCGCCGGAGATGCTGACCACCCCGTCTCGCACGTTGACGATGAGCTTGCCCGCCTGCACATCCCTGTGCTTCTTCAGCTCCTCCTTGATGGCCACCTGCAGCTTCGTGTCCTTCGCGACCCCGCATCCGGCGGCGGAAAGGACGATCCCCGCCGCGAAAAGAATCAGCAGAACCAGAAAAATCGTCCGGACGTATCTTGTATACATATCGATCACCTTCGAAAACACTCGGGGCGCCTGCCGCGCACGAACGGCACCACGTGCAGCGACCTCCTGAGATCGCTCTGCAAATAAAATTATACCACCGAATCGGAAGGGCGGGTTTCCGTATAGACCAGCAGTGCATTCGTTCGCCTTTCGCTCGGATTCCTCTGCATCGATGATATAATGCTTCCGACTCGGAAACTCACCCCGGAGGTGGTTTTGATGCCCTGGTGTCCCGGATGCGGTGCCGAATATCTGGAGGGGATCAAGGTGTGTCCCGAATGCTCACGTGAGCTCAAGGACGCGCCGCCGCTCGCCGAGACCTTCGACTTCGACCCCGAGGACTGGGAGGTCGTCTTCACCGCGAACGGTCCCGAGGAGGCCCAGATGATTCACAGCCTGCTCGAATCGAACGGCATAGCTACAGCCGGACGCGATTCTCTGGGCGCTCTCAGAAACCTGTACCCCGGCGTGTCGACTCCCGCCGGCAATATCAACATCTACGTCATGAAAGACAAGCTTGCGGAAGCAATGGAGATCATCCGCGCCAACACGCTATGGTCGCAGGACGAGCTTGTGAATTTCATGGAAAAACACGGCGAGCTCGACTACGAAGATACCGAAGACATCGACAAGGACTAGCGGCGGGGCTGGACGGAAATCCCGACAAGCCTCAGGAATGCCGGACGGTTCTCGTCTCCCTCCGCGGTGATCTGCGGAGACATCGGGCTGTACTCGTACGAGATCCGCGCGCCGCTCGGCAACCCGACCCCCGTCAGCCGCCCGTCGGGATCGTACTCGTAATTCGCCTCGGCGCCGGACGGGTCGGTGACCTTCGTCAGCACGCCCGCCTCATCGCGTCCATATGTCCATGTTCCCCCGCGGAAATTGGTGTACCGGCTGAGAATCCGATCCGTGAAGCTCATCAGGGCGTTCTGCGATCCGGCCCCGATCGATACCGACTCGATTGAATCGCCGGAGTAGCTGCAGTCGAGGTTGACCCCGGAGGCCCGCAGCCCCGCAACGCGACCGTCCGGGCCCCAGGTGTAAGCGACCTCGGTGTTCGCCGACCGCACTTCCGTCGGAACCCCGTTCTCATATGCGAAGTCGATCCGCTCACCTGTGTCGGTGGTCATTTCAGAGACCTGGCCGTTTTCGTCGTACGTGATCCACATCGTGCCGGTGGTGCCGCAACCGCCGCCCGATGTCGGCTCGACCGACCATCTGACCGGCCTCCCTAATTCGTCGTACACGGTCGTCTCCCTGCATGTGTCATAGTCCACCGTGACAGTCCGATTGACCGCATCGAAGTTGCAGTCGGCGAAGGCGATGTCGTTGACCTTGAGCTGGTCCATGAGTCCCGACTGGTCCCAGGTGCACTGGATATTTTCGCCCGTGGGCGACGTGATCTGCATTTCCGTGCCGCCGGGCTGAACGGTCGTGACCGATTTCCAGCCGTCCGGCGCCGACACGCGGAATTCATTGAGGTCGCCGGAGGCGTCTTTACCGAAATCGACCCGTGTGCCGAATGCGGTCTCCGCGTACTCGACCTCGCGTGCGTCGTTGACGTGATATGTCAGCCCGTTGCGCTCGACGGTCCCGCCCGCAAGCTCTGTCGCCTCGCTCTCCCACGTCTTCCTGCCGCTGTCCGTCACAGGGAGAACCACAGCTTCGTAAGGGATGTTCGCAACAATGACCGGCACCGCAGCCTGCGAGGGCACTTCAGCGATTTTCTCGCTGACTGATTCGTCGAGTTCCAGTGCGCTGCCGTCGTCGGCAACGGCCACCGGCTCGGCCTTGACCCGATCGCCGCCAAGCATCCATATCGCCGTCTCGTCGGCAGCCTCCAGGTTCACGTAGTATTCCCCGCTTTCCCCCTTCACCACTTCGTAGTTGGGCACGGTGTCCCAGTACTCCTGGGAACCGCTCCACTCGGCGCCGAGCCATTTCGGATCGATGTCGAAGTTCACCGGTATGTTATGCTGATGAATCCATTTGACGAGCCCGAAGACTTTCCCCCACTCCTTCAACTGCGCGAGCACAGGCTCCTCCTGCGCGATCTCATCGTAGTGCTCCTGGAAGAACGTCGCGAACTCCTTCGCGTTCGGATCCGCTATCCCGACCATCCTCTCCAGCCCGTGCGCCGTCTCGTATTCCTGCTCGGTCAGCACTCGGATCTCGACATCATCGATTACCAGCGAGTTCCCCGACTCTTTCATTCTGATGTCGCCGATCTCGATCCAGAAACGATTCCAGGTCTCGCGTCCGCTTCCGGACCAGTTCTCGAAGCCGAGATCGAACATGCTCCTGAAACCTGCGACCCCGCTGGTTCTCTCCTCCCAGGACCAGTCGTCCAGCACCTTGATCCCGCTTCCGTACTGCTTCAGCACCCAGTCGGCTTCGAACATGAGGTCGCCGGGAGGAGTGCCTGCGAGAGTTTCGGGAAACCAGTTGCACTTGAGCTTCTCGCCCCTGGGATTCAGCCGATCGGCCGGGTCGAGTGAAAATGCGATTTCGGTGTGGCCTTCGGAGATCAGACGTTCTGCGAGAAGAAAATACCCGATATCGATTGGAGGAAGAGACGTGTCCCTGTCGCCGACGAGCACCATCTGGCCGGAGCTCTCGTCATAGACCAGGCCGGTGACACGACCGAGGTCGCCCATGAACTGCATCGATGCTTTCAGCTCAACCCCGCCGTAATCGCGCCGGATGTCGACGAAAGGATCGGGCAGCACGACAGGAGGCGGGATCGGAACGCGCGCTCCTCCTCCTTCGGGAGGAGGAGGCCAATCGTCGTCTCTGTGTTGGTTCTCCTCCGGCGGTGGAGGCGGAAGAGGCTCTTCAGGAGGCGGGATCCAGCGCGCCCCGGCTCCCTGTGGTGGGGGTGGAGGAGGCCAATCATCGTCACCGCCGTCACCACCGCCCGGGCCGCCCCCACCCCAGCCGCCACCGCCACCGCCCGGTGGCGGTGGAGGGGGAGGAGGGGGAAAGAAGAAGTACTTACGCTCGTCATCGCCGAGGTCCAGTCCTTCGTCCCGATTCCGTTCGAGGATAAGATTCGGACCTCCCCTCCTTTCCTCTTTGGGCTTGCGCGAATTGGGCGCGTACATATCCAGGGCCACATTGAGCTCGGTAACCATCTTGCCGTCGCCGTAGTCGGCATGGTGTTTGAGGTTCTTCTCGCCCGAAATCCAGGCCGCGAGCTTGTAGAGATTACCAATGAAATTCTTCGTGACCGGGTCGGGTTCCCGCCCGAGAAACATGGCATCAACCAGGACGCGAAGCGCCGGGGGCATCGTGTTTTCGTCATAAAGCTCCTGTCCGGGAGTCTCAGCCATGCCGACGATATCGTTCGGATCGGTGACAATCACTACGGTTATCCCCGCGTCGCGCAGCTTCTTGACGTTCTCCTCTCCGATAGCGCCGGAGGTCACGATGATGACCGGAATCTGCTGACCGTTATTCTTCGCCTCGATAATGGCGTCGACATTTTTGGCCAGATCGTTGTTGGCTCCGCTTTCTGCGACATACGCCTCCACCGGACAGCCCTCGTCCTCAGCCATTTTCCACAGGGTCGGCAGATCAAGGGCGCGCATCGGATTCGCTCTCTCGAATAGAGTGGATAGAAAATCCTCGACCCCCCTGGGGACTCCGGGGACCTTCTCCCGGTAGGTCGGCAGAACCAGCATCCTGTAACCATCGAAGTTCCCATCGGCGTAATCCTCCCCCTCCTCAAGCCGATGCTTCATGCCACGCATCATCATGACGATCGGACGCTTCTTCCCTTCCTTGTCCTTTCCGTGCTCCGCGACCCATCTCCGGATATAGCCCTCAACAACGCTCTTGTACGTCCGTGAGGGAGCCCGCCAGATGGAATCCTTAGGCTGCGGATTCGGATTCGGATAGATCCCGCGGAAATCGCTCGGGCTCGTGTGAGTCTGGTTGCATCTCGGCGCGGCGAATACGGTCGGGGAAGAGCACGAGTGCGCGTACATGTTGAAGCTGTCGGGACGCTCCATGAGCGCCTGCGAGAAATCGGGCGCCATGAACCTGGCCAGCCTCGCGTTGTACGGCCTGCCGCCGAGCAGCCGAATCGGGTACGCGCTCTCGATAAACTCCCCTGACGTTCGGTAGCTGCAATCGAAATCCGTCGATGGCGAAATCACATCCCCGAAGGGTGAGTAATCCCTCTCGCCCACAACATTCCCATTCTCGTCGACAATCGTTCTGATGGACGAGAACCCGTCCTCCAAAAGATATCTCCTCCCGGCGCCCGGATCTTCCGACGCCGTCAGCTCGTCGGCGTAGATGTACTCCCTCTTCATATTGCCGTCGGCATCGAACTCCGCCATCGCGAGACCCGTTGACGTGAGCGGATTCGGAAGAATATCGACGACATTCTCGCCGTCGTCGCGACGGATGAGATTCCCGAACGGATCGTACGTATAAATGATCTTGCGATTGTCCGGAAGGATTATTTTCGTGAGCCGGTCGAGTGAATTCCATCGGAAACGCGTGCGCTTTCCGTTTTCGGTCGCGGAGATCAGCCGTCCCGCGCGATCGTACTCATACCTGTCGTTGCCCGCTTTCGTGAGCCTTCCGTAGCCGTCGTATTCATACGAGATTGTCCCCGACCCATCCGTCCGGGACACCCGGTTGCCCATCGAATCGTACTGATAGGATTCCTCGGTTCCGTCGGGCCTGTGGATGCCCGTCAGGTAGCCCCGCTCATCCCATACGTACGTCGTGGCCTCCGATCCTTCCGATGTTTCCTCCCGGACGCTTGTCACGTACCCGTCCGCGTCGCGTTCGTATTCGTAGAGGGCTATCAACGATCCGGAGGAGGTCTCGTGCCTTACCGAGACCAGCTCGTCGAGAGGGGAGAAGACGAAGGTCGATCTCACCCCGTTCGGCAGAGTTCGCGTGACCCTCCCGTTCGCGGGATCGTACGAGTACTCGATTCGCCCCTGGTAATCCTCAACCGCCCTCAGTTTCCCCGCAAGATCGTATTCGTAGAAGACCTCGAACTTGCTTCCGGACGGTCCGGTCACCTTGGTTGCCCGCACGCGCCCGTACGGGTCGTACCCGAACTCGATCTTTTTCTCAAGGGAGTTGTAGGTCGCCTCGGTGAGTCGTCCGAATGCGTCATAGCCGTATGAGATCGCGTCCGCGCCGAATTTCACATTGGACAGCTGACCGGCCTGATCGTAGCTGAATTCCGCGCCAGCATCCTTCGAGTCGATCTTCGTCAGTCGCCAGTCCTGATCGAAAGCAAGACCGGCCGTCTGCTGCGCGGCATTCGTGACCGTGATCTTGTGGTTCGCGTCGTCGTACCCGATTCGCCACGACAACGGCGCGATCTGTACCGTCGGGCTGCACCCGACCGCCATCGCGACCAGCAACAAAGCGATGAGTACCGCTTTCAGGCGGAATCTCCCTGACGTGTGTCTGCAGG
Source organism: uncultured Planctomycetota bacterium (assembly GCA_964354375.1). Lineage (GTDB taxonomy): Bacteria > JAJVIF01 > JAJVIF01 > JAPKYR01 > JAPKYR01 > CAYGZQ01. Next base: position 9,131 of record CAYGZQ010000068.1, on the reverse strand, counting down.
CGAAAGAAGTCGAAGCGACCTCCATGGCAAAACCTCCAGCGTGTTCTTGCAGTTTAGAGCGTGAAAAAAGCAACTGCCCTGTCCCGCCCTCCGAGCCGCCTTTCGACGGATCCGCCCGAAGAGTCGGAGTTGGAAAGCATAGCATCGAGCCGGGGATGTTTCCAGCATTCACAGACCACCTCACCCCTTGCCCCTCTCCACCTTGTGGAGAGGGGTTGGGGGTGAGGTCCCCCCCTTTCCGATGCTATACTCATCTCAGCGCTCCGGACTTTTCGAAGCAAGCCATGCAGGCGATTCAGATACGATGGGACCGCGCCCTGGTGACCCTCGCAATTGTCATGGGGTTTATCGGCGTGGGCATTGTCGCGCTTGCCACCGCCGACGAGCCGTGGACCTTCTCCGACCTTGCGCTCAGGCAACTGGTCTTTCTTGTGGCGGGGATCGTCGTCATGTGGGTGATTTCAAGGATCGATTATCGCTTTCTCTGCAGGTACTCGTGGTGGCTTTTCGGGGGAGTGCTGCTGCTGCTTGTCGTGACCCTGGTTCTCGGCAAGGTGGCGGGGGGATCGCAGAGATGGATCGAGTTCGGGCCGGTACGAATTCAGCCCAGCGAGTTCGCCAAGATCGCGCTGGTATTCGCGCTCGCCGACGCCACCGTGCGTATCAGGCAGATGGTGGGCTGGGGCTGGGCCGGCGTCGCGGGCATTTTCATCATCATCCCGCCCATGGCCCTCATTCTCATGCAGCCCGACCTCGGCACTGCTTTGGTATTTATCGGTATCTGGTTCGGACTTTTCTTCATCGGTGGAATCAGCCTCAGAACCCTGCTCGCATACCTGGTCGTCGGAGCGCTCATGGTCCCGCTGACCATGCCGTTCCTCAAAGACTACCAGCGCGAGAGGCTGCTCGCGTTCCTGCATCCCGAGAGCGATCCGAGGGGTGCCGGGTACCAGGTCATTCAGAGCAAGATCGCGATCGGTCACGGGGGGCTCTTTGGACAGGGGCTGTTCCAGGGAAGCCAGAAGGCGCTCGGATATCTTCCCGGCAAGCATACCGATTTCATCTTCGCCATCGCCGCGGAGGAGCTGGGGGCGGTCGGCGCAGGATTGATATTGATCGGCCTGTTCACGCTCATTCTCACCGCTCTCGCCGTGAGCGAGGTGACCGACGATCTTTTAGGGAAGCTGGTCGCGGGAGGGCTTGTCGCGATGATCGCGTTCCAGGTGATAGTGAACGTCGGCATCACCCTGGGCCTCCTGCCTGTCACCGGCATACCGCTTCCGTTCATATCCTACGGCGGGAGCGCGCTCCTCACCAACTTCGCCGCGGTCGGCGTCCTCGTCAGCATCTACCGTCACGCGGCCACGAAGGGCCGGATGGTCCTGATAAGAGGGTTGTAAGAACTACGGCCGCAGCCCGGCATTTCCTGAGGCTGTCTCAAAACTCAATGAACTGGTGACAAAGGAGTCGGATCGGGAGGGCGAGGCTCCCGCCGAGCCGCACCATCACAGCGATTACGGCTCAGCGGGAGCTTCGCCCTCCCAAACTTGGCGGAACATTGCGGGTTTTGAGGCAGTCTCAAGAAACGCTGGGCACCGGCTACTCACACCTCCCTCCCCTTGGGGAGGGATTGAGGGAGGGGTATCAATTCAGGAGCCGGTGCTCTTCGAGAACACCCACAAGCACGCTCGAAGACTCGCTCAGCTTGTGGGCGCCACCCGGATTTGGTGTAAGCATGTTGGGTTAATAGCCCCCCTATGATCCCCCCCAAGGGGGGGATGAGGTCTTTAGGAGTGGCGTCAATTGCGGGTTTGGTGGGAATGTGTTGGATTAATAGCCCCCCTATGATCCCCC
>CAYGZQ010000068.1:0-7177 GCA_964354375.1 uncultured Planctomycetota bacterium | reverse complement strand
GGAATGTGTTGGATTAATAGCCCCCCTATGATCCCCCCCAAGGGGGGGATGGGGTCTTTAGGAGCGGCATCAATTGCGGGTTTGGTGGGAATGTGTTGGATTAATAGCCCCCCTATGATCCCCCCCAAGGGGGGGATGAGGTCTTTAGGAGCGGCATCAATTGCGGGTTTGGTGGGAATGTGTTGGATTAATAGCCCCCCTATGATCCCCCCCAAGGGGGGGATGGGGTTTTGGAGGAGCGGCGTCAATTGCGGAGTTGGAGGAAGTTTATGTATTAACCGTCCCCCCCTTGGGGGGGACTACAGGGGGGCCGGGCACAGACTGAATGAGACGAAGTCGAACGTGTCTGTGCCCGCCATTACATGTCCGGGTGCCCGCCACAAGCGAGTCTTCGAGCTTGTGGCGGATTGTGGCGGACCAAGTCCCGTAGCCCGGCTTCGCGAACCATACCTTACATTCACACGCTCGATCTGCACCGCGAAGCCGGGTTTAATAATGATTTCCTAATCCTATCAATCCAGCCCGGCATCGCTTTCAGGGTTGACTTGCTTGTGTTGCGCTTTTGGTCTGCGATGCCGGGCTACGTCACTGCAAAGAGAAAAAAAGGAACGGGCACAGGCACGCTCGAAGACTCGCTCAGCCTGAGCCCGGCACCCGGCTTTTGGTCTGCGATGCCGGGTTTGAGGATAGAATCTCGCGTAATATCGATGCTTCCCCCCTCATAAAGACACCCACAATCCGCCGCGGCGGATCGAAGACTCGCTCAGCTTGTGGGCGGCACCCGAAAGAATCCTTAGTCGGACGAGTTATCCAGATTCGAGATGCCGAGGAGGAGATGTTCTGTCGCGCTCGACAGGGCCTCCGACACATCCTCGTCGTCCTCAAGCTGCTTTGTCTCGACCAGTTTGGTATACGCCGCATACAGTGCGTCGCGCCATGAGTCGCCTGTGCACGACTCGTCGAACGGGATCGTCGCGAGCGCGGACGCAGCTTCGTACCGGACCGACGGATCCTCGTCCTCGAGGCGGGAGGTTATGGCATCCACCGCCCGCACGTCCGCGTACGTCCCAAGCCAATAGAGGCAGGTTGTCGGGTACTTGTCGAGATTCGCGACCAGAAGATCGACCGCCTGGGGCGCGCGCATGGAGCCGAGCGCCTTCAGCGCGCATGTCACGGCCCTGTCATGATATTGGGCTTCCTCGGGATCGTTCTCGATTATCTGCACCAGAACATCGACAAGCGCGTCCTGGTCGAAAACCGACAGGTCCTGATTATCCGGCGCAGTGAGCATCCTGCGGACATTCTCGACGTCGGGCTGGGTCGCTGCGAAAGCTCCCCCGGCGGCAAACGCGAGGAAGATAATTGTCGCGATAATTATTGGGAAGATTTGTCTCATTGTTTCACCTCGAAAACGGTCTCGTTACGGACTCGTGTATTACGGCTTGTAAAAGGCATCCGGGTAGTTGACCTGGAAATACCACACATTCTCTCCCTGTGAGTTGATGGGCGGCGTCGACATCACCAGGTCGGCGTCGCTGAGCCAATAGTCGTTGACATCCTCTCCCACGGACCAGTACATGATATTGCCCCAGCCGGCATCGTCCGGGTCGCAGTAGACATCGGACGGCCCGGTCGGGCACCAGTCGAGATCCTCGCAATCGTAAAAATCCAGAAGGTACATATCCTCCAGAAGTCCGAACGCGTGACCCAGCTCGTGGGCCAGAGTGGCGTTGTCGGCGTAATCGGACATGACAACATAGGTCGACTCGTTGGTTTCATTTTCGAATTCGCATTCCATCATCGTGTATGCCGCCGCGTCCGGCATGTCCGGGAAGCTGTTCACATAGAAAACGTGCACCGCCCCGCTGCCGTCGCCGTATTGGTTGAACATCTGCTGGGATTCGTTCGTGGTAAGAGAGAGCCACGAGGTCCGGTTGATGTACGAAAGCTCGGCCATGTTCACGGAGCCGCCGATCCATTTCGACCAGAACTGGTTGGCCCAGTCCACATCGGCCTCGACTATTTCCGGGGTTGTGGCGGGATTGGTGCCGTCATTGGCCGTAACGATGTGGCAATGCACGAAGAAATCGACGGGTCCCCAAGTATCCGCGCCCAGGTCCGTGGTGAGGGAATATTCCTGGTTCGCGCCGGCGCTGTCCGGCGATGCGGTGGCCCTGATGTAATACGTTCCCTCGGAAATATCCGTCACCTCTATGACCTCGTCCATCGTCCCGACATTGGCCGATTCGTATATCGGCGGCGCTGCCGGGTCGTCGTACAGGGCCAGGTCATTGTCGAATTGATCATCCGAGGAGAGCGTGACGGTGCCAGAGACCGCGTCGCCCGCAACATCGAACGTGTACCAGTCGGGATCGGAAGGAAAGCAGACCGTCCCGGTCTTGGTCTCGGCAAGGCCGATTACAGTCGCCTCTTCGGGAGTGTTATTCCCGTCCTGGTCGTCGCATTCGACGATGACATCTTCCGTTATGTCGAGGCTCAGTGTGTAGGGCCTGTCGCCCTGCGGGGACGAGTCCATGGCGTCGATTCGCACGTAATAAGTCCCCGATCCGAGGACCACGTCCAGATGCTCATCCAGATTGCCGGGCAGGTCGCCGACATAGAGCGGATCGGATACAGTGTCATCGTAGACGGCGATATCGTTGTTGCCCCAGTTGTTGTTGAGTAGATCGATCGTGCCGTGTCCGGTCGTTCCGGCGGTGATGTCGAACGTGAACCAGTCGGCCGGATCGCCAATCAGGCATACAGTAGCCTCCTGCGAGCCGTCGATGGCAATGGGCGTCGCGTTATCGGGATCATTGTTGTCATCGGCAGTGCACTCCTCGCCCATGCCGGTCAGGGAAGTGGTGACCGTATATGGTCGCGGCGACCCGTCCCCGTCATCGGCCTCCAGAACCTGGATGAAATAATCTCCCTCGCCAAGACCGTTCAATGTGATCTCCTCGTCGGCAGTTCCCGTGTTGGAGCTGTAGTCGACAAGGCTCGGGGGACACCCCTTGTAGAGAAACAGGTTGATGTCTCCGACGCCGTACGTGTTGAGATGTATCGTGCCGTGGGCCGACCCGCCGGCCAGGACCGTCAGCGAATACCAGTCGGTCTCATCGACATCCAGGCACAGAATGCCCTGCTTCGAGTCATTCGCCCCGATGGTCGCTGCGGTGGAACAGGAGTTATTGTCGTTCGACTGGCATTCGGCCTGGTCCACATCGACGGTGACAAGGGCGTATGCCGCGACCGGCTCATTGGGAGCGGGCTGCCCCGTCTGCTTGTAATTGCTCCCCGGCGCGATAACCCCGATCCATACCGGGATTTTCCCGTAGACCGAAGGCACCCCCGATACCGTGGCCGTGAGAATCGCCTTGCCGTCACCGGGCGTCTCCACCTCAGGCATCACATCGTCCTGGAAATCGCAGAAGGGCGAGACGAGTTTCAGCACCCCGATCTGGCCATCGTAGCCTATCATCCAGCCCTGCCAGTCCCAGAGCTCGATAGTGAGCTGCAGCTCCCCTCCCCCGAGAGGTCCTCCCGCTGCCCAGAGAGTGTTCGACGTGACCTGGGCATTCATTATGAAAGCCTCATCGGAATTGGCGTCGGGAGGGAAATCGTTCGGGACGATGGGATTCTCCTTAATCGGCATGGCCCAGGATGCGTCCACTGCGTAGTTGAAATATATGGTTGGTCCGCCTGAGCCGACCGGAAACTGAATCTCGTACAGCCTGGAATTCGTGGCCCCCGAGGTGAAAACACTCCTGCCGGTGGGGCTCGTGGGCAGAACGAATGTCAGGAAGTTGAGCGGCGACGTGTAGTAGAGACAATCCGCGAACTGCTTGTACGGATTAATCCCCGAGGCTATCGGCGTGGACGGCGGGGGGTCTTTCCCGTATATGCCCGGCGTGTAACCCAAAAGCCCCGGAACGGGAAACTCGGTCGGATTCCACCACCGGGTGTACCCGTCCGCATTCAGTATCTTCGGATCGAATTCCCCGGGAAGCGGGAGAGAACCCGCGGCGTACTGAGCGGTTGTTATCAGAATTCCGCGGACATCGAACCCGGTCAGCTTCGGATTGCCCGGAAAGGGATGAGTCAGGCTGACCGTCAGCACGAAGTAGCCCTCGGCGGGTTTGGACTGGGTCGGGTCGATCGAGACCCCCAGTCCCATGCTTTTGTTCAATGGGCCGACAGCGTTAATGTGCATGAGTGCGGTACGCGCGGGTGCGGCCGTAATTTCGCCCGACTCCCTGTCCAGGGCGCATTGCCAGTATCCCCACAAGGAGTGGTCGGACGATAAGACCGGGGCTCTCAGAAGACTGGGGCCGGTCGAAACGGGAGATACGGGCTGAGAGTCATTGCCTGCGCAGCCCGCGAGAAGGAAAATCAACATCAGAAAAGCCGGGAGTGAAATGAGACGGGTCATGATTCGGTAACTCCTGTGGGATCGATCTCGTACAGAGGGTTCAGGGTCGATAAACCTGCACAAGATTCTACCACAACGGGGGAAATGGATATCCGGTGTCTGAGGTCTGTTCCGCCCCGGCATGGCAGGTAGGGGCACGGCATGCCGTGCCCTTGCGACAGAAACAACAAAATGATTCAGGGGCCCGCGGGTAAGCAAGGGCGTATCCTCTCCCACCCAACAGCGTCGAGCCCTGAAGCCCACCCTCACAAACACTCTATTGCACCCCGGCGCGCTGCCGTGATAGTGTTCTCAATCGTACGAGGCTCCCGCGAGTGCGGGGAAGCGCATGTACAGGCCACGCGGGAGGAGACAATGAAACGCACCTTCACTTTCCCGGAATGCTGGAATATGGGCTGGGTAGCATTCAATAAGTATCCGTGGGTGGTAATAGGTGCCTCGGCCCTTTCATTCCTCATAGCCATGCTTGGTTACATCCCGTACATCGGGATAATCTTTTCACTTGTGGTTGAGCCGGTTTTGATCGGCGGGTGGGCCATTTTGATGCTGAACGTGATATTCGACAGGCGCCCGACTGTCGGTGATCTGTTCAAAGGGTTTGATAATTTCGGGAGATTCCTGGGCACGTACTGGAGCCTCATGTTGAAGATCCTTGCCATGTATGTCGGTCTCCTTCTGGTTGCAGGGATCCCCGGGGTTCCAGGAATGTTGTTGATGGAAGATCCGCAATCCGGATTGGCGGTTCTTGGAGGTCTCCTGATCGCAATCGCGTGCATACTCGCTGTTGCGGCTTTGATCGTTTTTTTCTATTACGCAATCGGATGGAGCTTTGTGTTTTTCATTGTGGCCGACGGCTGGTTTGAGGGGCCGCTGGAGGACGCGTTCAGGAGGAGCTTGAAGATCACGGAGGGGAGAAGACTGTGGCTGTTTGGTGTGGGGTTATTGATGGGTCTGTTCGTATACGTTGGGCTGTTGGGACTGATCGTGGGCGTTTTCGTCACATCCGCTGCGGCGGGAACAATCTACGCAGCGATCTACAAGCAACTTAAGCTGTCCTATCTGCTCGACCAAGCATCTGGAGACTACCAACCGGCTACGTTGCAGCAGATACCGTCTGAGACTCGCTCGGAGACCCCGATAATTTGACACCACAGGCGGCACCCATGATTCCCGCCGGGTTTACCGTTGCGATGAGGTATACTATACTGTTGATCCGCGTGGCACAGATTGCGGTTCGGAATCGTTCGCAAAGATCATAGGAGCCTGATATGAATCGATCGGTTGTCTTCCTCTCAGCAGTTGCGCTGTGTATTCCGGTTGTCCTGGGATGCTCGAGCGCGGGGAGTCCGCTGTCGCCCGGGCCCGGCCTTTCGCCCGCTTCCCCTCGAGCCTCCTCGTCCGCATCCGACACGGTCCTCTGGGGCTATTTCGACGTGTACGTGGATGTCGAGAACGGGACAGTCGAAGCGGTCGCCAACCGTCACGGCATGTTCACAGCTAACGTGGTGAATTTCCTGAACTCGAATCCTCTTACCATGAAACTCAAGATCAACGAGATTGTCTCGACGACCGACTACATCGACGTGGACATCAACGTGGGGATCACGCACCCGTTCCCGGGAATGCCGCAGTACGACGGCTACGATGTTCGCGGCGTGTTCATGGGCGACGGGTCGGCCATTCTCGAATCAACCGGGATTTCATACGCGCTGTCCGGAACCGATCAGTTCATGCTTGACGATCCCGATTCCGGCGGATCCGACATGCCCGGCGGCGGACCGGACGGGTACACTCGATGGTTCAATCTCAGCGAATTCCAGGGACCCGGTATGCCGCTGCTCAAGTACACTCCCGGCAACCTCGCCTCCAATGGCTTCGCCGGCACCGCAACGCTGAACCCGTACAAGTACTTCTCCGACGGCCTCGACACATTCGAGGACGTCTGGTCCTGGCTGAACTCCAACGCCGACCAGTACGGCGTGTTCTCGTCGGGCGCGATGAACGAGCGGAACTACTACCTGAGATTCCCCACCGGCAAGGGAGTGAAATACGGATACGCGGTGATTGCGAACTGGACGGGCTCTGAGCCTGAGTATCACCCGTCGAACGCTGCGGAAGCGGTCTCGTGCAAGGTCGACGACAACAGCACGGTCTATTATGTCGACCCGTCGAACAAAGGCGGCGACCTGCTGCTCGACATCAGCCTGTTCGGCTGGATGTATCAGCCCTCGACGATCATCGTCGAGTCCACCGTGCTCAGCTCCCCGCATGAGCTTTCGGGATCGGAAATGATCCCCGTCGGCGGAACCGAGAACTACTCGACCTATCATGTGGAGATACCCGCTGACGATATCGACGGGACGGAAGGGAATGAGTACTGGATCATCGCAAGGTTCGACAGCTTCGACTACTCCAATGATTTCGGTGTGATGAAAGACGCATGGGACGATCCCCTAACCGCGTATTTCAGGCACGATCTATATGTCTCGCCCGAGCAGGGGAATCAGGCCCCGATTTGCAGCGTCGATGTCATGACTGAAATGCCTGTCTCGGCATGGGGAGTTATCCCGGTCGAATTTGACGCCTCAGGATCTTCAGATCCGGAAGGCCTTCCGATTACGTTCGAATGGGATTTCGATAACGACGGGACCTTCGGAGACACCTACGACAGCGGCACAGACGCCAACCCCACGAAGGTCTTCGACTTCACCAACCAGGAACAGGTGTGCGTCAGAGTGACCGACG
>CAYGZQ010000067.1:0-21734 GCA_964354375.1 uncultured Planctomycetota bacterium | reverse complement strand
CCCCTTCACCTCCAGTCCAAAATCCTCCGCGTCCTTGAGAACAGGGAGATCGAGCGCCTCGGCGGCGAGAAGACAATCGATGTCGACGTCAGGGTCATGGCCGCCACCCATCAGGACCTTCGCAAGCTCATCTCGGAGGGAAAATTCCGCGAGGACCTCTTCTACCGCCTGAATGTCGTGCCCATTAACATCCCCCCCGTGCGAGAGCGCGGCGACGATGTCATCCTTCTGGCAAAGCATTTCATCCAGTATCACAACCGCATCCTGACACGCGCCGTCAGGCAGATCGACCCACAGGCCGCCCTTCTCATGAAGGCTTATGACTGGCCCGGCAACGTCCGCGAAATTGATAACGCCATCGAGCGAATTCTCATCCTAGAGGACGTCGAGATCATCGAGGTCAAGCATCTTCCCGAGGAGGTCCGCAGCGGCGCCCGAAGCGCGGCGACCCCTCGCAACGGAGGTTTCCGGCCCATCCCCCTCGAGGAGCTCGAGAAGGAACACATCCTCGCCACCCTCAAGTTCACAAACCATCACCGCAAAAACGCAGCCGACCTCCTCGGCATCAGCCGCAAAACTCTGAAACGCAAACTCGATAGCTGGGGTAAAGTCTCGAACTGAGCCGGCGGCCCCCCTCACTTCACTCGGGACGAGTCGGCTCCCGGTCCCGAAGCACGGGACGTGCTCGGCACATACTGGGCCGGGGCAAGATGGCCGGTTGTGGACAATCTGACCTTCCTTCCCATCCGGAATCCAGAGGCACCTCATCTCGCACTCCCTTTAATGAAAGCGCTTGCGGCTAACACCCCCCTCGCCGGAGCACTGGCGGAGCGGCATCCCGCGGCCCGGTCCTCACAACGATTTGCGGGTCCTCATTCCCCGAACCTTCCCCGCATTTGGCATCCCCCTTGCCTTCCTCAAGCAGGACTCGCATCCGTGTGTGCCGGATTGCCCTTATGCCAAGGATTTGCCTCATAGAACATGATCCCGATTTCGCCGCCTGCCTAAGAAGCCTCCTCGAGACCGAGGGCTTCGACGTTGACTGGTCCGACACGGTCCAGAAGGCGCTCCCCGGAATCATCAGCCTCCAGCCCAGCGTGACGGTCGTCGACCTCCATGACGGCACGCTCGTCAAGACCGACGACATCCGGCAGTTGACCGACGCCTCTGCGGACGTCCCCGTTCTCGTCACGGCTAATTACAAGACACCCGAGCTGGCCTGCAAGGCCCTGGGCGCCGGAGCCCGAGACTACCTCCTCAAGCCCTTCAGCACCCGCGAAATCCTCGAAAGAATCCACTTCCTTGCGGGCACCGGCAAAGGCCCCGCCGCGGCGGGTGACCGTCTGGACACGATCGCCGACTCCATTCGATTCGTCACCACTGTCGACGACATCCTGCGCATAGCTCTGGATCAGCTTGCCGGCACGCTGCACATGGCCGACTGTCTTGTCGCGCTGAGAGAGGAAGACTCATTCAGAATCATGGCTTCGAAGGGATATGAGCCCGACCCCTCCACTCGTGTCATTCATCTCTCTTCCGAAGCACTCAACAGGCTGAGCGCGGCCTGCAACGACCCCCTGGCGATCACCACCGATATCGTGAGAGAGATAATCTCCGACCTCGGCGTGAGGGGACATCGTCCGTTCCCGACCCTGATGCCTCTGGCCACCAGGGCCCCGGGACATCGAGCCTCCGATCTCATCGGCTTCGTCATGGGTCACGGCGCGCTCGTGCTCGAGGAAAACGATATCCTCGAGATGGAGCAGTTCCTGGCCCAGATCGCAACCGAGATCGGCGCGCTTAAGACTGCGGGACGGTTCGCGGCCGTTCGGAAGACTTTCGATCGCGAGGGCCAGATCCTCATCCCGAAAATCCCGAGAGACGAGGCCATCAGGCGAATCGTCGACTACACGCAACCGTACCTGGCGCACGAGTCCGACAGCTTCTGGATTCGGCTTGTGCTGGACGAGGCGATCAACAACGCGATCATTCACGGGCACCTCGAAAAGCTCGAAAAACCGATCACCAATCTCACTCTCAGGTATGCCATCGGTCCTCGACGCGTCGTTTTCACCGTCGAAGACAAAGGCGCGGGATTCGATCACCGGAGCATTCCCGATCCGACGGCCGACGAAAATCTCCTGAGCATCAACGGTCGCGGAATTTTCATCATGCGCTCCGTCATGGATGAAGTCATATTTAATAATAAGGGGAACTCCGTGTCTCTTGCCAAAAACCTCGACGGTGGACCCTTCGGACCTGCCGGGTCCTGCCCATCCGAACACAGATTGCTGCATAAGAACAACACATAGGGCATATACGGGAAGCTTCGTCCCTGGCTACCTCAAGGCTTCCCGTGCTCCACTCATTTAACCTCCACATCGATAAGGGAGCCCGACATCAGGAAGACACACAACCGGTCGGGCTCCCTTCCTTTGTCCCCCCCTTGGGGGGGGACTACAGGGGGGCACATCGGGGGGGGGAACTACAGGAGTGAACCACTGGGGGGCACAGATACTCTGTCGGCGCCCTGCCGATCGTTGTACAATATGAGTAAAAGCTGCGAAATGGGTTAATCAGATTGAATCCTCCCCGCGATAATAATAAGGACAGGAAGAATGGCTGGGACCTGTCCGACTGGGATCTCTACTCCGACGACGGTCCGGACGATTTCGACGAATGGACCGAAGAAGACGAAGAAGAGATCGACCCGCACCAACTGCACCTTGAGGTTGTCGAGGGGATGGACGACGAGACTGTGAACCGTCGTTCGCTCTTCGTGTCGCGCGCGATCCGCTTTCTGGCACTGCTGGCGCTGATTTTTTTCGCCACGACCTTCGTCCTGCCGCCGGTCGTCGACGCCGCCAAGGGTTTCATCGGCCAGTCGGGACCTCCGGATTATTACTCGCTGGTCGAGTCCGGGGGGGCTCCTTTTCGATTCGAGCGGCAGGAAATAAGGTATTCGATTGTGGTGCCTCAATATTACCCGGCCGACGCGCTCAACCTTGTCGAGCGACCCCTTCTGAGAGCCATGAACAGCTGGAGCAATGCTCTCGACAATCGCATCACGTTCGTGCCCGCACCTTCCGACGGATCGGATGACCTCGTCGTCTTTTTCGTCACCGATCTTGATACTGCGGGCCTGGCTACACTGAGAGCGGGAACTCGCTACCGTCCCGCAATCTACATCCGTCTCAACCCGCAGGGGCCCATGCCCTCACCCATAATGCTCGAAACCGTCGCCTGTCACGAGCTGGGTCATGCCCTGGGAATCTGGGGCCATTCCGATTCCGCCGGCGACTGCATGTATCCCATCGCCGCCCGCAGAACGCCAAGCGCGCGAGACATCAGGACAATGCGGATGATCTACGGTCTTGAGGGAGGATCCGAATGAAAAATCCCGGCAGGGAAAAACCCCTGATCCGAAGGAATTCCTCCGGACGGCTTCGGCAAACCGGGCCGAGGTCCCCTGCGCAGCCCCCGACCACCGGTCCGCGACGAGGCCTCGCAAGCATTCTCGAGGCTGTCCTCAGATGGGTCATGTTTGTCGCCATCCTCTGTCTCGTTGCCTCAAGCATCTCCTCACGCGACAGCGCATGGCGCGACGCCGACAAACTGACTTCCCAGCTCACCTCCCTTCAGCGTGAGCGCACCCGGCTCGAGCAGGAACGCGACAGCTTCGCAGACCCAGAGTGGCAGGAGAGCTACTGGAAATGGCGAACCATGAGCCACAGACCCGGTGAGCGATACATCGAGTTCGTCGAACCCGGTAATCCATAAGACGGTAGAAACGCTGGAAATCCCCCGCCCCTGCTTCCGTATATCCTGTATGTGCGATACAATTATGTACGGCCGGTGGGGATTGCATCCCACCTGACATTATAGTGTGATATCACTTCGCGCCTAGGCGGCGCTGAAATACTCCTTCGCGGAGGCGAGACAATGAGATTCAGGGCACACATTTCATTATTGCTTCTTGCGCTGCTTCTTCTGGTGGGAGCCTGCGCTCGCGGACAGGACCCGGGCGCGCCCACTGCACCGGACCCGGTTGGCTATCGTCCGGTCCACATCCCCACCGCTGGAACTCTCCAGTCTGGGCATAACCTCCTCGGCTACTGGGAGATCACTATCGACTCGGAATCGGGCACTTGGCGGATCGTGCCCGCGAGGCTCGCCGACATTCACCTGAATGTGCTCTCCTGGCTTGAATACGGCCCTTGCACCAACTGCCTCAAGATCCTGAACTTCGAGAAACTCCCGAACAAAGACCTCCAGTTCGATGTCGAACTGACGCACCCGTTCAGCGCTCCGAATTTGACCGGTTTCGATGTTCGCGGCATTGCGATGTTCGGCGGCGACTTCCAGCTCCCCGCCCTCGGCCTCACCGCCTCCAGCAACATGGAGGACAACCCCGAGCTCCTCAATCCGGACGGTCACACCACTCTCTACAATCCGTCCACGGAAGGCAACGGCTACCAGGGATACCTGAAAGGCAAAATGGCTCCCAGCTTCGCGGCCCCGAACGCCAAGCTCAACGCGTACAAGGTCTACTACTCGGACCCCAACAGGCGTTACTTCCTTGCCGGCGCGATATTGACCTCCACAACCCCATACCTGATCAGGTCCCCCCTGAAAGTCTTCACGTTCGGGTACGCTGTCGATGCGTCCTGGGCGAAACCCACCACGCCGGTCAACGTACCCGGCAGTTTCCCCGTCACCGCGAACAGCCTCGAGGCCTACCAGATTTCGACCGGCCTCAGCAATTCGCTCGCGAGCAACGAAGGCGCCACGGCGACGCTCACAATCGATGTCTACGACTGGCAGGGGGTTACCACCGTCGGAGCTGTGCATGTCGAGGCCCCGCTGTTCTACGACGGCCTGATCGAAGCCACCGCTCAGGCCGGCGGGCCCGGCACGAAGCGATTCACCTGCGAGCTTGTCAATCAGTACGGCTTCGTTCCCCAGGGCGGTTACCCGATCTGTATACGCGTCCTCGACACCGAAAGCATCACGACACCGGGCGCTCTCATCGACAATATCGCTTACCGGATAGTCCAGGTCCCCGTCATAATAAACCACGCCCCGACCTGCGCGGCCGAGGTCTCAAACGATGAGCCCGAAGTCGGCGAGGAGATCACCTTCACCGACATTTCCACCGACCCTGAAGGACCCGGCGACCTCAAGGAGAGCTGGTGGGATTTCTACGGTACCGGAGACTGGGAGTCGGGCTTTGTTGTCAAACACACTTACGACCAGCCCGGAGTTTATCCCGTCAATCACAGGATTGTCGACAACTCCGGCGCCTCCGATGAGCTCGACTCGCCTCTCCTCATTGACGCCGGGCTTTTCATCACTCTGCAGGAGGATCTCGACAACAAGGTCCCCGGCACCGGTTACCACTACCAGTCGCTGGACCACACCTACGACTCCGGGGCTATCATCAACGTGGACGACATCGACGGACCCTGGGATTTCACAACCGCCGGTCTGCACCTCGGCTCCAACTGGCGACATATCATCGACGACACCGATCCCGAAGTGGCGAGCTTTGTCGACGAGTTCAACGAGAATACTACTCACTTCGTGAAGTACGAGAACATGTTCGATCCCTTCTTCCCGGTCCTATACCAGGCGGAGTACCACCACTTCGCCTCAGACAAGCTCTACATCTACGGGTTCTACGATCCCTACGTGATCGGCGCGTCGCCGTTCGGCCCCCCGGACACCGATGAGAACCTGACAATCCCTTACCCTCTCACAGTCGACACCGACTACTCATTTGACATAGTCAAGCCCAGCTTCGTGCTCAACTACAGCGTGAAAGCGCTCGGTGAGGGCGACGTGATTGTACCCTACGGGGGCGGCACGACCTACCATTGCCTCCTCCTCAGATACCGATTCACCGTCTCGGCCCCCGAGCCTGTCAATGGCGGCACTCTCGACTTCGCCTTCGTCTCGGACAGCGGACTGGTCGTCGCAAACGTCGCTGCCGTCAACGACCCCCCGGAATACAACTGGAATCCTTCCAGCAACACAATCTACTCCTCCGGCAATGCCATGTTCCAGGCCCTCGACTCCATCGAGTGATCGCCGTCGCCTGCACAATCCCGCAGAACCCAATTCCCGCCCCCTTCCTCTCAAGGGGGCTTTTCCGTCACAAGCGCAAGAGCTTCCACTTGTCCCCGAAATGTGCTACCATCTTAAAGGAGATTAATACTATTTCTACGGGGCGATGCAAAAGCAACGCCCCTGCACGCGAAGGAGGATCGCTGCGAATGAACAGAATGCTGTTGGCTGTATTGGCCCTCGGTTTGATTCTGTTACTTGTCGGATGCCCACCGAAAGACAAAGTACAGGATAAGTTCGGACCCGGGCCAGACAGAACCATCACGACCCCGCCACCCGATACGACGGGCCAGCCCCCGACTACCGGAGATACGGGCACTGCAGGCGGGACTGACACCGCCGGCGGAACTGACACCACCGGCGGAACTGAGACTCCCTCCGGCGGCACTGAGACTCCCGGCGGTGGAGAGAAGCCTGGGGGCGGGGAAAAACCCGGCGGCGAATAGCCGTCCGACACTTCCTCCCCACGGGTAGCGAGTCCTCGACGGACTTGCTTGATTGCGTCACCTTGAGCTCCGATGACGGTCCTTATGGACCGTCTTTTTGCGCGTCTGCCTCCTTCACACCGCGCTACCTTCCCGAGCCCGGCTCGATCACCTCTTGAATCCATGCTGCGATCCCACATCCCGCGGCTCTTGAGCCCACCGCCCATGGAGCCACATTGGGGCTGGCCACGTCGCATCCTGCCCTGCGAGCCGCATCGATCTCTTCCCACCCGAGCTCTCCCACCTCCGTCGTGTGCCACACCACAACATCCCGCACAATTCGACCCCCGCTCCCATAGGTCCCACACGCATCACTGCCCGAATCGTACGCTCCCCTCATGTCCACAAACGCTTGCCCCCGACGCGCGACCTCGCTCCCGGTCAGCGGATTTGGCAGACGGCAGGCAACATGATCCACCACTCTCAATGCATACGGCCGCGTGAGCCGCCCATCAACTATCCCCCCCTCGACATCCTCTCCCAGCCACCATCCCCACGAGACCAGCTCCATGGTTTCGATACCTGCATCGCGCAATGCGCTCGGGATACTCACGTACCATTCGTGGGAAAGCTCACCCGCGGACACGCGAATCTCCGGCATGCCCCCGGCAGAATCATACTGATCGAGCTTCCGCAACTGGACCACCCTGCATTTCGATCCGCTGAACGCCGCGATTCGACCGAGAATTCTTTCAAGTGACTCATTCACCGGTTGTTCTGCCTTGAAATCATTTCGCGCGAGGATGGGCGGCGTTGAATACGCGTCTCTTACGGTCCTCAAGAATGTGTGTGTATATCTGGGTCGTGGAAATATCGGCGTGACCCAGCAAAGCCTGAACCGTCATCAGATCGCATCCGTTCTCCAAAAGATGCGTCGCGCACGTATGCCTCAGAAGGTGTGGATGAATCTCGGACGCGATTCCCGCTTGCCTCCCGAGCTCCCTGAATCCTTTCCACACACTCTGCCGATCCACTGCGCGGTCGCTCCTTGTCGGAAACACCCAGCGAGAATGCCCCACTTGCGTGATCAGCGGTCGGACCCGCCGCGTGTATTCCTCGAGGTGCCTCCGCGTGGCCGGTGGGATCAGAACGATCCGCCCTTTGCGTCCCTTGCCGCTCTCCACGATTATCGCATCCTCGTCGAGAAGGATGTGCTCCGTCTTCAGCTTGACCGCTTCGGATACCCTCATCCCCGTGGCATACATGAGCTCCAGGATCATTCCATTTCGTCTCTGCACCTTGCTCCCGCTGCGGCCGGCTCTGAGAAGCCTCTCAATCTCCTCCCGGCTCAGCACATGCGGAAGCACCTCCGGAATCCGGGATCCCCTCAGGCCGCTCGTCGGCGCCTCCGTGATCCTTCCTCTGCTCTTGAGAAACGAAAAGAAACCTCTCAGGCAGGAGAGACGCCGCGACCTGGTCCGTGCGCTCTCACCTTTCCCCCGGCACTCGACCAGGAACGCGAGAATGTCTTCCCTGCGGCAGTGCAGCACACTCGTCCGCCTCTGTTCTGCCAGGAAGCCGGTAAACCTCTTCAAGTCCTGCCTGTATGAGTCAACCGTCAGAGAAGCAGCCCGCCTGCGATATGCCAGGTCACTAAGGAATTCCTCAACCAGTCGCCCGTCCGCGATTACCTGGGTTAGTGTCTCCACAAGCTGCTGGTTCCTGACATCAGCCGGACGAATTCAGGGTAGTCGAGATCATCCCCATTCCCCACAGTACCCCGACCAGAACAACGCACACAACTACAACAATGAAGTACCATTCCACACCTTTCCACATCCCCTCCATGAAACCGCGACCGCTCATGCCTCCGGTCGTCTGCGATATAATGCCCCCGATCACCGCGAATATCGCCAGCCACACAAGCGCAAACTTCAGCCACTCTGCGAAAGACCAGTCAAACATCTGGTTTGGTTCCCTCCTTTCAATACCCGCCGTTAGGCATAAAATACCACAATGCCCACCA
Source organism: uncultured Planctomycetota bacterium (assembly GCA_964354375.1). Classification (GTDB taxonomy): domain Bacteria; phylum JAJVIF01; class JAJVIF01; order JAPKYR01; family JAPKYR01; genus CAYGZQ01. Next base: position 13,157 of record CAYGZQ010000067.1, on the reverse strand, counting down.
AAGGCAAAGTTGCCTGCCCCCCCATTCCCACAGGTTCCACTGTTATTCTACATCTGCTCCACTTACCCACAGGCCTGAATGTGGTCTGCACGCTGCAACTCCCCCGCCTTGCACAAATCATGAAGCACAGTTCACCCTGCTTTCAACACCGACAATTCTCTCCGGCCCCCGAGTCTATCTGGTGTTCCGCGTATTCTCCACGTTTCCACAGACCTTATTACTACTATTATCTTCTAAATAGAGCAAGCTCTTCTTAAGAAGAGGTGTTAGGTATCCGAAGAACAAAACTAGACATGAGCAGGTTCGGCTTCGCGGTCTACCGGTTGACAGAACGGTGTTCTGGATAGGAAATTCAGTGAAAACGTAATCTAAATAGACGTGGAGAAGAAGCAGTCCTTCAAGGTGCGTTGTTTGACCCAAGGACAATTTTTGCCTTGTCATGGATTTTTATCTTTACGCCAACTATAATGGATGCGATAAACGTCCAAGTTTTCTCTGAAAACGATGCTGGGAAATACTCGCGGGGTCGTTCTGTGCCCCGTCGTATAAGGAGTGTGTGCCGATGCGCCACGTCTCTTACCTGTTTGTAACTCTTTTGCTGACTCTGATTGTGCTGGGATGCTCCGGAAGTCCCGGGTCGCCCGTCAGTCCGGATCCTAATGGCTCCGGCAGCGCGGGAGCCATGGTAACACCTCAGCCTGGCGATTATGTCACGCCTGGTGGTGCAGATAATTCCGCACCTGACCTGACCGAAGCGAACACGCATCCCCTTCAGGGACAGCCGCTGCAGGGCTCGCATGCTCTGTGGGGTTTGTACGAGTTCGCCCTCAATCCGGAGGCGGACACGCTGGAAATCGTCCCCCTGCGTGCGGGAACGCTCCACCTGAACGCACTCAAGTTCCTGGAGCCCGGCGGTGAGCCCGGAATGGTCCAGCTTGTCGGTGGCCTCAACTGGAACTCCGACAAGACAAAACTCGACATCGATATCCGCCTGACTCACCCGTTCCCGAGCTTCCCGCAGTTCTCGGGCTTCGACGTGAAAGGAATCCTGATCACCAAGGGGGATTTCACCGGACTGTCGGACCCGGACCTTGTCATGGCCGGCCCAAGTTACCTTCATCTCCTGAATGCCGACGGCTTCACCCGCTGGTGGAACCCCGTCGAGTTCCAGGGCAACACCATCTTTGCTTACACAGACGGCGCGCTCGGAATGAAGGATTCCAAGTTCCACTTCTTGGCCACTCTCAACGGATTCAAGTACTTCTGCGATACTCTGAACAAGGACGATGCAGTGGAGCTATTGGACACGGCCGACCGCGGCGCATTCCGCTCAACCTCCAGCAATATCCGACATTACAGCATCGCGGTTCCCTCGTTTCCGTCCAGTCTGCTTTTCAATTACGCGATAGATGCGAGCTGGGAGCCCCCTGTCACGAAACCGCCTGTAATCCCCGATGACTTTCCCCCCGAGGCGAACCAGCCTGAGCCGTGGAGAATCGTGTCCACCGAGACTCTGAACACGATCTACTATGACGCTTTAATCGGTGAGCAGGGAGGACAGCTCGATCTGAGCATCGCGGTCTACGACTGGCAGAACCCGAGCCCGTCTCCTGCCGGCACCATAAACCGAGTCGTCGCCGAATGGCCCAACCTCTTCGCCCCAACTGAAGCCGAGTTTGTATCGAACCAGGGCGATTACGCATTATGGAAGCTCACGTTGGAGCCGATCGCCGGAGCCCTGTCGTCAACGGACGACATCTCGTATCTGATTTGGGCCGAGAGCTCAGACGGAGCAGGTTACGGCGGTATCCTGGATCCCGACGATGCCCTGATCGCCGCGAACAGCTTCGGTACCGGAGTCCTTCCCCAGAAAGTGAACACCCCTCCGCAGGTTACCAGCGGTGTGGACGGTAATCCAAGCCCCGGCCTGGTCACGGAAACGTACACCGTCCTCTGGACAGATCCTGACACCGGCGATACTATCACCGTCCTCTGGAGCGTCGAGCCTCTCGGCGATCCGTACCTGTTCGATGAGCCGGGCAATGGAGACGGCACAATCGACATCAACTGGGCTGATTACGGATTCGGCGCCTTTACTGTCCAGGCCCAGGTGTCGGACGGCGTGAATCCTCCTGTAGAGGCAACAGCACTCGATGTGATGGTCGGTAACATCCCGCCGATTGTCGGCCCCATAATGGGTCCCACAGACGTAACCGCGGCGGACACCGCTGCCAAGTACACGGCGACCGCTTTCGACCCCGACCAGGGCCAGACCCTGACATACATGTGGAGCTTCGTCCTGAGCGGCGATCCGGCCAGTTTCATTATCCCGGGAGACCCCGGCGACGGGTCGCTGACGATCGACTTCTCCAATGTCGATCCCGACATTTACGAGATAAACGTGCAGGTTTCCGACGGCTTCGATCTGGCGAACGGCCTCCCGATAATCGTCACACACAGCAATACTCCTCCGACCGTCGGGCAGGTCGACGGCAAGACCCCGGTGACATCGGCCGACATCAACGAGCTCTATCAGGCTCCCTGGTCCGATCCCGACAAAACACAGACTATTTCCTTCCTCTGGAGTGTTGTTCCCGACGGCGATCCCGAGAGTTTCACACTTCCGTCCAACCCGGACGGCTCGATCAACATCGACTGGTCGACTCATCCGGTCGGGAGCTATTCGGTCAACGTGATGGCCGATGACGGTATCGCCCAGACCGTTGGGACCGCCCTCACTGTGATGCGCGAGAACATCCTGCCCACAGCGGGGGATGTTTCCGGCCCCACCCCCGTTTCCTCCGCCGACACTGGCTCCGTTTACATAGCCCCGATTGCTGATGCCGACCCTGACCAGGTTCTGACGGCGCTTTGGAGTGTCGTTCCGACCGGCGGCCTGCCGAATTACGTCATAGCGTCGGAGCCCGACCTGTCTGTGATCATCGACTGGTCCGTGTATTCCGACGGTTACTACGACGTCAACGTGCGTGCCGATGACGGATTCGCGCAGGTCGAGGGCACCCTCCTCACCGTGCACAAGTTCGACAACAAGCAGCCTTCGGTCGGTGCTGTGACCGGACCTGTGAGTGTGGACCATTCGACGACGGACGCTCAGTACTCTGCGCCTATCTCCGATCCCGAGGGCGATCCCCTCACCGTTTTCTGGAGCGTCGTCCCGCACGGTACGCCCGCGAGCTACACGATCCCCGGCGATGATGTCACTCCTCTCACCGTTGACTGGTCGACCTATCCAAACCTCGGCGACTATGACATCAACGTTCAGGTCGATGATGGCTTCAATCCTCCTGTCGAGGGAACCCTGTTGACGGTGTCTCTGCTGAACACACTTCCTTCGGTCGGATCCGTCTCCGGACCGGGTTTTGTCGACGGGTTCGACATTGACGCGAACTACACGGCCGCGGTCAGCGACATAGACCCCACCCAGACCCTCACCATCCTGTGGAGCGTCGTGCCGACCGGTGCTCCTCCCATCTACGCCTTGCCCGATCTTGGCGGCGGCTCGATCGACATCGACTGGTCGGTCTTCCAGGTGGGAGACTATGATGTGAATCTGCAAGTGAGCGACGGAGTCGGCACGGTCGAGGGCACTCTTTACGCCGTCCACCGCATGAATACGGCTCCGGTGGTCGGACAGGTTGCAGGCGATACTTCCGTCGACTGCACGGACACGGCGTCCCACTACGCCGCCCCGATCGATCATCCGGACCCCGGCCAGAGCCTGACCATTTTCTGGAGCATCGTGAAACCCGGCGATCCTCACAAGTACCTCATCCCTGCAAACGGTGACGGATCCCTCGACATCAACTGGTCCACTGTCCCGGTGGGAAGCTACGCCGTGAACCTGCAGGTTAGTGACGGGTTCGCTACGGTCGAGGGCACCGAGCTCGTCATCGAGCGCCTGAACACTCTCCCGGTTGCCGGCGCCGTGACAGGACCCGCGATGGTCACCCAGGCGGACACCGAGCATTACTACGTCAATCCGCCCACCACAGACTGCGATATCGCCCAGACTCTTGAGTTCGCATTCTCGATCGTGCCTCAGGGCAATCCGCCCGACTACTCGATCCCTGCGGCAACCGATGCAATCGACATCGACTGGTCGGGCTACGCTGTCGGCACATGGACGATCGGCTGCAGCGCTTATGACGGCTACGGGTATGGCTACGCGACCCCGCTCGACGTCATCGTCGCGCTGCCTCCATGCGAGGGCACCGCTCACTCCTATCTCGGCATCGTCATCCCGAACCACTACTCGGTGGCCGCCCTGAGTATTCTTCCGAGAGGGGACGTCGCGTTCCTCAACGAGGGAGTCTCGTTCTACGGCGGTCTGGGCCTCGCGCAGGTGGGACCCCATACCCTCGGTGTGTTCAACGCCGATAACACGGGCGCCACGACCGTTACCAATACCTACAACCTCGGAACCGCCGATGCGGTCATTAGCATCGACACTTCGCCCGTCGACAGCCGCGTCCTGATCGTCACCGCTTCCCAGCCCACCCTGATCAAGATCCTCGATGCCGACACCATCTTCGGCGATCCTATCGACGGTGTTATCGACACCGGCAACTCTAAGATCACCTGGGTCGCGGTCGACATCGAGGCGGACGGTGATTTCTGGGCGGTCCAGCGCGACACGACATCCGCTACTGTCTACAGGCTGGTGCGGTACACTCACCTTGTGAGCAGTCCGTACTACCAGTACGATGCCACCGGCACGCGCGATATCACCCCCCAGACCGGCACCAACACCGACATCTTCGACATCGCCATCAACCAGCAGTCGAGCATGCTTTATCTCCTGGAGGCCGGACCTGTAAGCCAGGGCACGATGCAAACCTACCTCGTGCTGGACGGTTTCCAGGCAGTCTTCATGGGTACGCTCGGTAACGCTCTGTTCAGCCAGCCCCTCGATTTCGAGGCCCACCCGTTGATCGGGTTCGCGCGCTACGGCGACATCGAGATCGACCATATGAATGCCGCCGATGAGAAGTGCCGCATTCTTCTGTACGGTCGTCTGGCGGACGGCTCGAGCGAGCTCATCCGCATGGATTCCAGCTACAACACGCTCGATGTCGAGAACCATTCTGCGGCATGGCCTGCGTTCTCGATCAACACCGACTCGGATCCTTCGACTCGAAACCTTATCATGCCCGACGCCGGCAACCTTGCCTACTGGCAAACGCCGTTCGATTGGTAAATTCGACCGGATCACCAGTTCAGTTTTCCAGCGACAGTGATCAAAATCCCCTCGGACCTCGGGGGGATTTTTTTGTGAGCCGTTGCAGCGGCATGCAGGGGCACGGCATCCCATTTCGATCCAGACCTTGAATCGCGCCTCCGCGACGCGGGTCGGAAGCGCGCGTGTGAGCAAGCGCGCCGCCGACGGCGTATGCCATCGGGCTCCACCCCGGGAAACAGGCCCCACACAAGCACGCTCGGCAAGCCGTGCGTCACCTCCCCGATATCAAGCTCAGGAAGCGCGAGCGGCTTCTTCTCCAGGTTCTGGATGAAGGCGATGGCGAGCGGGTCACAGGAGCCGGAGATGTTCGAGTTGCTGAAAGGCCCCGAACCCGGCGCGATAGCTCCAGAGAAGGATTCCCCGTGACGTAGCAATGCGCCTCCAGCGCATGGTTCTTCTGAATAGAGGCCCTGCAATAGAAACCGCGGGCGCTGATTGCAGCACAAAACAAGAACCATGCGCCGGAGGCGCATTGCTACATGAAGGCAGTGCGTAGTGCGTAGCCCGGGAACCCATTTTGATTCAGGCCTTGAATTCCCTATGAGCGTTCCCGAAATGGGTTCCCGGGTTCCGTTATTGTCTCCGATCCCGGGAACCTGTTTCCATCAGGATTGCACGTTAGTCGCGGCGTTGTGAAAGGAAACAGGTTCCCGGGCTACGCACTCCGTAGCCGCTTCACTGGATGGTCACGCTCACCTCTACCTCGCAGATCGACTCTCCACCGCGGCCATCGGAGACTTTGAGGTATACATAGCCGCGGTAGTTTTCAGTGTATGCGTGAGTCGGAGCGACCGAAGGGCCGGTGTAGGAGTCGTCGACCGGCTCGCCGTAGAGGCCATCCCCATCGAAATCCCACTCATAGGTGAGCTCGTCGCACGGATCGGGATCATAGGAAGCGGCCGCGCTGAATTCGATCAAGGCCGGGGACGGACCGACGTACGGCATCGGGGTCAACAGCTCCAGAGCACAAATCGGGGGATGGTTGACCCACTCCAGAATTAGCACCTTTTCATTTATCGGATCTGTCACCATGAGACGTCCGTCATCCAATTCATAGATGAACTCAAGCGTAAACTCGGGGTTCGTCCTAGCGAAATCCACGAACGCCCCTGTTGTATCCGTCACAATTAAGGGGATATCCCAAAAATACATCGGGCTCTCAGACATAGTCACGTACAACAGGCCCTCACAAACGCGGCTCCTGTAGGCTCGCTTTACAGAGCACACATTTCCGTCGCGATCTGTTACCCTTATCGTGTCTGCAACCGTGCCTGTGACGGGATCAATCAACCATATCCCATCCTCGTACATAGGATCATAGTAATCAGAATATAAAGACACATTCAAAAGCGCGACGAGTGACTCATCCCAGGCCATGAAGTCGTTGGTAAGCAGCCAGTCGGTCGCGTTGCTCGGGATCTGCGCAACCTTAGTAAACGTGTCCAACGCGATTATGTCGGTAGTACTCTTGAATTCGAGCCGGTCATCATCCGCCTCCCAGTATTGCTTTTGGCAGGAAACCAGTATCGCCTCCCCGTTCCAGAGAAAGATAGTCTCAGGCCACGCCCGAACCGAGCATGTGCGAAGCACGCTGCCGGACGCAATATCGACTTCCACGACAAGTCCGCTATTCTCAGAGGCTTCATATGGTGAATCTGCACCCTCATCTGTTGTCAGGATTGTGACGTAGAGTCGCTCTTCATCCGGTGAAATAGCGATTGCACAGAGACCGTCTTCCCACGGCAGATCAATGGTACCGGTGAACTGTTGAGCGCCAGAGTCGAATACGACTATCCCAGTATCGACAGGGCTCCCCAGGGAGGAGACGTATGTGCAATAGATAAGACCGGTCGATGTCGGACCAACTGCATCCACTATCTGATATCCGGAAAATGTCTCCGCGAGCCATACACCAGGTTGATCCTCGGTAAGCAGGATTAGGCCCTCAAGATAGCCAACCACCCAGTACCTGTCCGGCTGACGGTCAGGCAATATGCGGCTAGCAACAACGCCGACTGGTAACTCATTCGTCACAACGAGCTCAGCCATGGCGGGCGCTACGTTGACCAGAGCCAAACAGCTGGCCAGTATCACGACCGCCGCCGAACAGAAGAGTCGCGAGGTCGTTGAACGCATTGCCTGGTCCTCCGTTTTCAGATCAGGTCTTGCCCAGTTGCTTCAGTACCCCCATAGTCACCTTCGGGATGTCCTCGAAGTCCTCGACCACATGCGCGCCGGCGGCTTTCAGGGCCTGGATTTTCCCTTCGCGCGTGCCTTTCCCGCCCTCGATAATGGCCCCCGCGTGCGAGAACCGGGTGCCCTCCTTCGCGCCCTTGCCGCCGATGTAGGCCACGACCGGCTTCGTGACCTCTTTCCTCATCATGAGCTCAGCGACGCGCTCCTCCTGGCTTGAGCCGATCTCGCCGAACATGACGATCACTTCGGTCTCGGGGTCCGCCTGGAAAAGTTTCACGATTGAAGGGTGCGGCAGCCCGATCAGGGCGTCGCCGCCGACGTGGCAGATCGTGGTCAGCCCGATGCCTGCCTGGGAGAGATAGTACGCGATCGATGAGGTGATCCCTCCCGACCGGCTCGTTACGCCGACCTTTCCCGGCTTGAAAAAGCTTTTCGCGCTCTGAGCGGTGCCGCCCATCATGCCCAGAACGGCCTGGTCGACCGAGATGCATCCGAGCGTGTTGGGGCCGAGGAAATACGCGCCGCGAGCCTTCGCAAGGTCCGCGATCTCCATCACGTCCCAGATGGGTACGCGGTCGGGTACGATCACGCACAGCTTCACGCCCGCGTCAAAAGCCTCCAGTGCGGCGGATTTCACCAGCGGAGCGGGGATAAACAACACGGAGATATCTATGCCCCCGTCGTTCTTTGTGGCCTCGACGGCCTCGTATACCGTGTCGAAAACCGGTATCCCCACGACATCCTCGCCGCCCTTGCCCGGCGTCACGCCAGCAACAACCTTGGTGCCGTACTCTGTCATGAGGCGCGTGCGGGTCATGCCCTCGCGTCCGGTGATCCCCTGTATGCAAACCCGCGAGTCTTTGTTCACCAGGATGGACATCAGGACACCTCCTGGGCGACCGTTTTCTCGGACAGGTACTCGTCAAGTCCCGGTATCGGAAGGTCGATCCTGATAGCCTGCCTGGCTTCGCTCCAGCAGGCGATCTCGCACGCCAGGCATTCTGTGCACCTTCCCTTGGCAGCCTCCTCGGGAGCGATATTCAGCACGACCTTTCCGTCCTTCAATTCGAGGATGTTCGGATGACACGCGCTGACGCAGGGTTTCGAGTCGCATTGAGTACACTTGGCGTGGTCGATGGTCCATTGGCCGGTGAGAGTCTTGAAGGAATAGGGGTCTTTGGGCGGGTCGGGATTGGAGATCGGATCGGGACCCTTCGGATGGTACGGCCCGCCTTCGATCAGGGCCCTGAGACGCTCGGCGCAGTGCACGGCGGAGTCGTCTTTCCCGTAGCCTTCGACCGGAACTCCGATGTCACCCAGGTGCTTCTTCAGAATCTCGATGGCGACTTCTTCCTTGTTCCCGCCCAACCTCAAGACCGCGGGAACTCTCAGACCGATCTCCCGGAACGCTTTCACGAATCCGCGAGCGGAATGGAACTGCTCCTGGCTCGCAACGCCCGATCCACTCGCGAAATAACCGCGTATGTTGGGTTGCGAGAGGATGATCCTCGCGGCTCGATACACTTTGCTCGCCGGGGGATTGCCGGACGTGTCGCAGAAGTCGGCGATGGCGAAGTTATGACGTCCCAGGGCGTCCATGCTCATCATGCTTCCGCCGCCGCCCGCGCCGTGAAAGCCCACGATGTCCTCGCCCTGCGAGTTCTTGCCGGTTGAGGGGATGTCCTGGATCACCTGGAAGAAATAGAACGTGCCGCGGTAGTCGGATTTCTCGACACCGTAGGCGATTCTCTCGAGGGGAGTGATAGGATGGTCGAGCTCGCGGGCGATCTCGATTCCCAGCTCGGGGTGGCGGAAGACGGCGTAATCGTCAACGGTCGCGTGGCAATCGGCGGCAACCCAGTCGCCGTTTTTTGTGATGACAAGGGGATTTATCTCGATCGAGCGGGTCTCGCCCAAACGGGCGGCTTTGTACAGGTTCACCAGGGCCGTTGCGGCCTTGTTGTAGAGCGACCTGTCCAGCGTCGTGTGCCTGACAAGCTCTCTTGCCTCGAAATCTCTCAGGCCGGTCTTGATGTCGACATGCCTGCGCGCGACGGCCTCCGGATGCTCGCGCGCGATCTCCTCGATGCCCGACCCGCCGAGGCTGGAGAAAACGACCAGCGGCTGCTGCACGGCATCATCGATTATCACTGCCGCGAAAAGCTCCCTGTCGATGTCGAGCATCTTCTCGACCAGCAGCTTCTCGATCGGGAAGTTCTTGATCACCTGTCCCAAAAGCTCCTCGGCGGCTTCCCTGGCGGATTCGGGAGTCTTGCAGAACTTGATCAGGCCTTTGGACTTGCGTCCCGTCACCCAGACCTGGGCCTTGACCACCACCGGTCCGCCGAAATCCTTCGCTGCGGTCTCGGTTTCGTCGACGCTTGCGCACACCCGCCCTTCGGGTGTGGCAAATCCGGCCCGACGAAGGATCTCCTTGCCCTGGTATTCAAAGAGTCTCGCCATACTTATGCTCCCTGGTTGCTGTGATTGCCCGAAGATGCTCCGGAAGATGAATAACCCGTAAACCCCGGTACGGATCAGCCGCCGGGCAAACATTACCGGTCCAAGATGCGATGAACGACCGGATGGGCATTGTATAACGGGGTGGGGTCAAAGGCAATGCTCGCTAAAGCATCGGCTCGACGAAACCGCATGAAGGGGATTCAACATTGATACCGCAGTATTCCGGTCCCCTACTCGCTGACCGCGAGATAAAGGTTCCAGTGCGTGTAGTCCGGACCCGGCTCGATTCTGGTGTCCCCGTGCACAGAGTACAAGCGCCCGTCCGAGGCAAGATCGAGGCTCGTGCTGCCCATGATGTACGTGTCCGGCGAGTCCGGATAGATCGTCACCGGACTCTCCCATATGTCGCCGCCATTGCACGATTTCGAGAGCAGCAGATTCTCAGTCGCATACAGATACTGCACATATACATCGCCCCACGGGCTCGTCTCTACGCGAGGATCCATGCCGCTCGATCCCGAATAGCCGGGCGGTGCAGAGATCTCCTGCTCCGAGATGAAGGTCGAGCCGCCGTCCTCCGATCGCGCATAATACAGTTCCCACGTGTTGGGCGGGTTGCTCCCCCCGTAAGCGCCGTCATTGCGCCGGTCGACCCAGACCACATGAATGATCCCGTCGTCGGTGATGGACACCCCGGGATTGGTTTGTTCGATATCAAGAGCCGCGGAATTGACCATCGCGTCGACTCCGAAGCTCGTGACCGAGTCGCGGTGATCGCAATAGATATCGAGACCTGAAAGCGGCGGGTCGACAAGATGTCGCCGGTCGGTCCAGACGCAGACGACTTTCCCGTCCGGGGCCACATCGAGGTCGTACTCACGCTCGCCTGTTTGCAGGGACGAGGTGCTCTGATCGACCTGCGAGGCCGGGTGCCAGACTGCGCCCTGGGTGTCGGAGTAAGAGTAGTAGAGGTGGTCCTCTGAGCCGTCCCGGTCATCCATCCAGAGGGCGTGAAGCCGACCGCTATCGTCGCTGCCGAGAAGAATCCCCTTCGCGATATTGTCGGGGTGTATCGGGTTAAGCTCGAAATCGTAGATGTTGACCTCGGGGAACCAGTTCGCTCCGCCGTCGGCGGATCTACCTACGAATGGAGACGGCATGCCGGGTCCGTAATCGATCCATCCACAGTAGAGATTTCCGTCCTTGTCGCGCGCGATTGAGGGCGAAAGTCGTTCACACGCGATCTCAAGCAGGTTCACCTGGACCGGCGGGTCGAAAGTTATGCCTCCGTCCGATGAATGTCGGCAGAGAACCGTCTTGGCGCCGTACGAGCCCTCGGTATACGCCACCCAAACCTCGTCCAGGTCCGTGACCACGGCTCGCCTGCCCGAGTACACGTTGTTCAGATCAGGCACATCGACCTTCGCCTCCCAGGAGAACGCAATCGAGCCGTAGCACGGGTCCAGGGTGTACTTGTTGATAAGGTCGTAGTACACCATTTCCTGCTCGTTCTCCGTGAGGACCTTCACATAGTACGTACCGGTGGCAAGCTCGGACGGGCTCAGGATTTTCGCCGATCCGTCCTGCACCCATTCCGTGGCAAGCTCGGTGAAGGACCCGTCATACAGGGTGATCGACGTCGGCTCCTGAAGAGACTGGATCTCGATGCCGCCCGATGCCTTGGTGGTGGGAGGGACTTCGAATGTGTAGAAATCCCGGGCATCCGTCAGGCTTCCGCCGGGATTGCACAGGGTACCGAACGCGCTGCCATCCAGATCGATCGCCTGCGCCTGGGCGAAATCCTCATTGCCGTCGGCTTCGCACGTCACCGATTCAATCTCCACCCATGCGGTCTGGAAGGCAGAGACCGGGCTGACCGGACCGACAGTCGTGCCGCCCTGCGTGTAGTCCCCCGCATCTTGCGCCCGAACCATGACCAACAGCAAATGAGGATCGGCTGAATTCAGAGCGAGGAGATACGGAGTCAGGTCGGCCTGGTACTCGGCATGGTCGAAGCTCTCGGCGACAAGATCGAGCGTTACAGCCTCGCTGAGGAGCGTCGGTGCGAAAGCTGTCACGGAGAAGACCTCATCGTGGATGTCGCCCGCCGCGATTCCCTGCCAGTCGCTGACAAGTGCGCTCACCCTCAGCTCGCCTGCGACCCCGCCGCCCTCGAGATACGTCAGGGTGTTGTTCGGGAAAACGATCTGGGTTCTGAAGGCCTCGGGCTGATTCGCATTCATCGGAAAATCGTCCGGGACCTCCACGGGCGGGCTCGGATCGGGCTTCGCCCAGGATGCGTCGATCGCGTAGTTGAAGATGATCACCGGGCCGCCCGAAACGGGGAACTGGATCTCATAACGCCGAGTGTTCGTGGTTCCCGCCGAGAAAACCGCGCGACCGGTCGGATCGTCAAGTAGCGGAAAGGTCAGGTCGCTTAAGGGACTCGTTGGACCGAGAGAGTCGGCGAATACCTTGTACGGATTCACTGTAGCGGTGAGAAGTGACGAGTCCTTGCATCCGGGAGATCCCGGCGTATATCCAAGCAACCCCCCGCCGGTGAACTCGGTGGGGTTCCACCATCGCGTGAGACCGTCCCGATTCTTGAGTTCCGTCTCGTCGGGCCCGGCCAGTGTGAGCGATCCTGTGACAAACGTCCCCGGCGTGATCAGGATCCCTTTCACATCGAAGCCTGAGAGGTTTGTCTTGCCGGGAAACGGGTGCGTGAGGGAGATGTCCATCACGAAAAGCCCGTTCGGGAAATCGCTCGCGACAGGGTCGATCGCGACGCTCATGCCGTGCGTCGACATCACAGGCCCCGCGACATTCAGGTGAAGCTCCGATGATCTCATCGGCTGGAATTCCGCGCTGTCTGTCTCCGTGTTGCATATCAGCTTCGCGTAGCCCCACAGCGCGTGGCCACTCCCCGATATCCTCTCCATCGAGGACCCTGAACTTCCCACTGGAGGAGCGGGCGATATCGGATTCTCGCCGCGCGAACATCCAACCGCCAGCAGAACTGCCACGCAAATAATCAGATGGATTCGTTTCATTGGAATCATCTCCCAGCGCCGTCGAAGTCAGCACCCGGAATTATACATGATCACTGGATTATGGTGGGCTCGGTGGCCGTCCGGAAACGCCCTCCCTTACGGGGCTGTTGAAAAAGTCTTTTTGTGGGGCAGGCTTTCCGGCCTGCCATTCACGCGGCATCGGGTAGGGGCACGGCATGCCGTGC
>CAYGZQ010000066.1:0-21895 GCA_964354375.1 uncultured Planctomycetota bacterium | reverse complement strand
CTTCACCATGGTCCGGAATTTAAGCTGCGGAAATATCTTCCTGCCTTTCCCGAGCCGCATGTGATTGTACAGGATCGGCCCCGGACCGCTCATGAGCACCATGAGGGCGCAGATTCCGAGAACCGGCAGAAGCAGGATCGTGATCAGTCCTCCAATCACGATATCGAAAATCCTCTTCACAAGCTGCGGATAGTAACGGCCGAGATTGTTCCCCATCTCGACCATCGGGATGCCCTCGACGCCCTCCACCGAAAGCTGTCCCGCGACCACATCGAGAAGGTCCGGCACCAGTTTCAGCGCCACCTCATTCGTTCGGCACGCCTGCGCGAGCCTGTAGAGCGACTCCCTGGGAAAATCGTGCCTCGCAACTATCACCTCATCGACCTTCCCGCCCTCGATCCACTCTCTGCCCTCCTCGGCGCTGAGCGTCGGAATCCCCAGACCGGGCTCCGTCATGCCCTCTCCGTCAACCACCGCGACAGGTGTCTTTCCGCGCCACCGGTCATGCCGGTAGAGCTTCAGAAGGCTTCGCGCGACATCGTTCCCGCCCCAGACGACAAGTCGCCTGCTGCCCGCGCCGCGCGCGAACATCCTCTTTCTTATCACCCTCAAAAATCCCCGCTCTATCCAGAAGACCACGAACGCGGTGATCCATGCCGTGATGAAAAACAGTCGGCTGAATTCGAAGTTGCGGAAGAAGAAGGTGATCGCCATGGCGCAGACCATGGAGGTCGAGACCGCGGTGAGAATCCCGCCGGACTCGCCCATGAAACTCCCCCAGGGACGTCGCGAGTAGAGGCCACCGAGACTGAAGATCAGCACATTGAGGAAGGTCCAGATGAGGGCGAGCTTGATGTACGGGAGGAGCGGGAGCCAAGTTGTATACGGATCGGTCCACTCGTGGATGATACGCGAAACCTGGAACGCGACGTAAAATGCCGCCACGCCGGTGATCAGATCGAACTCCAGAAGCGCAAGCAGGTGAAGTCGCTGGAATGCTTTGAAACTCACCAGGAATCAGGTGCTCCGTCTTTCCCCGGAGACGTAATCGCTTCCACAATACTATCAGATACCGAGGCGTCCGGAAAAGACTATCAAACCTCACCCCCCCCTTCCCCCCTCTCCATCCGCCGCGGCGGATGGAGAGGGGGCCAGGGGGTGAGGTGGAAAATCAATCGCCGGTCCCGGGAGGCGCGTCGCTCGACGACAGCACTAGGTCCACCTGCTCGAAACGACCCGCTCGCACTTCGACAGTCGTTGGCTCTCCGACCGGGTTGCCCTGAGGATTGAGACAAACGAGCTTGTACATGCCCGGCTCAAGATTCTTGAGCTGGTAATGTCCGGCAGTTGTGACTCTTTCCTGTGCGACAAGAGTCTCCTCTGCGCCGGTTACCATGAAAGCCTGAACAGTGCAGAAAGCAAAGGGCTTCCCGTCCATGAACACCGTCCCAGCGATGTTGCCCTCCGACACAGTGTCGGTCTCCGGGGCCGATTCCTGCTTGATTTTGTCGGCGATCAGTTTGAAGAGGTCGATGCTCGCGCGGCTGGTCAGGAGGTCCAGGATCATCTTCCCGTCGGGCTCGACCTTCACAGACCCTGTGCTCGTCCCCAGCTCGCCGGCCTTCGTGATCTCGTCGCCGATTGAATTGACCATCGCTTCGAAATCATCCGAGCCCCCCGATTCGACAATCGCCTGTTTGATGGACGAGTTGTAGAGACCCTTGAGGAGGTCGAGATTGAGAGAGGCCTCGATCGTCTCCGAGCGACCGGTACCGTCCGTCCCCTCCTTGAATGCGCCCAGCGCAGCCTCGACCGCCGGCCTCGACCCGATCAGCAGATATCCGTGGGCCGCGACCGCAACCGACGGTCCGACGCCTTTGTACGAATTCAGGTAAACCTGCTCCTCTTCGTCACCGCTGTATCCGCCCATGAGTTTCAGGAAGTCCTCAACCGGAAGCTCGAGGGCCTTCATGCCGCCGATCTCGGTCTCCTTGAGTTCAAGTTCGACACTTCCGAGCTGGAAAGAGCCGTTCACGATTTTCTTGATTACCTCGAGCCCCTGGTCGGGCTGGTCGCTCGATATGGCTATCAGCGGGAAGAACGGAGGCGCCGCGAGGACATCGGCCGGAAAGGTATCGGCATTAATCTCGGCTGAGGGATTGAAGTCGGGATTCTGCAGGAGGAACAGCACGAGCTCGCTGCCCATCCAGCCGTAGACCTCCGACGCTTCCTTGAAACCGTACATCGACAGGTATAACTGCATCATATCGAGGTTCTCGGGCCCGCCGTACATTTTCTGCATGGCCTTCGTGTACTCATTGGCGGCCTCGAAAGCCTTCTGAGCCAGGATACTCGGATTCCCGACGAAAACGTGCCCTACCCATCTCTCGGCCGGAAAGCGCGATGGGAGCTTGATCTCCGCGGGTCCGAGCTCGGCAAGAAAGTCAACGGGGAAATAATTCCCAAAATCCGCACCGAGGAGTTTCGAGACCGCCTCCTTGTCAAGACGGTACTCGCCGTGAGCGCGAACAGTTGTGGCGTTCGCCTCGGCGAAGATATTCTCCTGGGTCACGGCGCTCGTGAACTGCTGCTCGAGCTTCGCCTGCTCCTGCTCGGTGTAGCCTGCATCCGCCCCCATCTGTTTGCCTAACTGAGGAACGGCACCCGAGTAGTCCACAAGGTATTTGTACTCATCTGCGGGCTTGAACACGGTTGGGTCGGCCGCAGGACCTCCCGCACCGCCGCCGGTTCCGGGCTTCGGACCCGGGCAGCCCGCCGTCGCGAACAGAAATGCCGCGAGGACAACGACTAACGGAATGATCGCGTACTTGGATAGTCTCGTCATCTGGTTCTCCTTAAACGGTTCAGCGCTCCGCGAATCCGCAGAGCGCTCCTGAATCTCCACATCCGCACCTTAGTTCGGCACGGAAGATCGAATCCAAATCCTATGAGACGCAAAGGAAATACCGGGTTCACTACTCGCCGCCGCCCATGGAACCCATCGGACCGAATGCGCCCGCTCCGCTCGACTCCTTCAGCCACTTTCCGAACTCCTCGCCAAGCTTCTCCCACGTCTCGTCCGGGGTCTCCTCGGCGACCTTCTTGACGATCTCCAGTAGCTTGATGCTCTCCCGAGTGGTTGTCATATCCAGCTCGAATTCCTTCCCTTCCGAAACCACGATGCTCGATCGGCTCACCCCAAGCTCCTTGAGGTCCTTCGTCTCGTTGTACAGCCTCATCAGAACGTCTTTGAGCGCTTCACTCTCCACCAGGTTGAGCCACACACCCGGGTTGCTGGGGGTGAAGTTCTGAACCGCAAGATCCAGGTTCCATTCGCCTTCGAGCGTCGCCATCCGGCCGGTACCTGTGCCCTTGGGATCGAAAAGCGCAAGCGCCTTCTCAACGGAAGTCTGGTCGCCCACGAAGAAATAGCCGGGGACCGCGACCGCAACGGTCGACGGCATGTCTTTCATCTGCTCCTTCTGCTCCTCGGTGATCATCTCCTCGAACATGGAATTCTCAAAGGACGGCGGCGGTACCACCACAGCCTCGTAATCTCCGACCGTCTTCCGCTCGGGCTTGACCTCGAACAACGTCGACATCGCCATGCCGGTCCAGAAATTCTCCACCATGTCGAGACCCTTCTCGGGCTCCTTGCTCGAGATCGCCATGATGGTGTAGATGGGTACGTTCTCGTTGCTTGCAGCGGAATCCGGATCGAAATCGGGATTGGAGAGGTTGAAGATCATTGCCTCGTCGCCCATCCAGCCGTACACCTCGTCGGCGCTCCCGAACCCGTACATACCGAGGAAGAAGTCCATGTTCATCGAAAAATTCATACCGCTCTGCTCGGACGGCGTCTGTTCGTTGAGCTTGTCCAGCTCTTCCTCCATGGCTTTGAATCCCGACTCGATCAACGCTCCGGGTTTCGCCAGGAAAAAGTGACCTATCCATCTTTCTCTTGGAAAGTACCCCGGCAGCTTGATCTCTGCCGGGCCCGTTTTCGCAAGCGATTCGAGAATGCCGTAGTCGTCGGTCGTCAGGTGATATGTTCCCCGGGCGTGGACGACGGTGTCATTAGCCTCCGCCATGATCGAGTCCTGCTCGAATCCGGGAAGGCCCATCGACTCGGTCAGCTTCTCCGACTCATCCTTGCTCAGGCCCGACGTCATCCCGGTTTGTTCGGCCACCTTGCTGAAGCTGTCGGCGGCTCCCTTGATGTCGACGAGGTACTTGAATTCGTCCGCAGGCTTGAACGCGCTCTGATCGGCCATCGGATCCTTGTAGCCCGCAGTGCCGACCTTCGGACGTCCGCATCCGAGAGCCGTTCCCACAGCCACTCCCAGCAGAATCACCAAGAGCACCGTGAATCTCGCGTGTTTCATCATCGCATCCTCCGACATGAAAGCAGTATCACCAATAACAGACATTCCCGCCCCCTGCGAGTTGCGCACAGACAGGCGGGATAGCCACCAATGACGGAATTGTAGATGCTGAATGCGACTAACGCAACGGCATGCGCCATCGCGGCGGTGTAACATGCGCATCCTGGGGCTGTTGAAAAAGCGTGATTCTGTGCAAGGAGGGCATGTCAGCCGTGGCACCCTCAGGCGAGTCTTCGAGCCTGGGGGTGCTGCGCCAATCATCTGAATGCCTTATGAATAAAGGGATTATTAAACCAACACCCCCAGGCGGAAAGCCTGCTGGCGCAGTCTTTCTGCCTGAGGGTGCCACCGGATTCGGCCTCGAAATAGATTCCTCAACAGCCCCTGACGCGCGCGCTTCGGATCCGGGCTACCGGTCAGCGAGTCTTCGCGCCGGTCTTCACGACGGGATCCGGCCAGCGGCCAAAGACTCCCTTGCCCGCATAGCATGGAGTTGAAAGCTGATCGTTGATCCTCAGGAGCTGGTTGTACTTCGCCACACGGTCCGTGCGGCACGGAGCGCCGCTCTTTAGCTGTCCCGACCCGGTCGCGACCACGAGGTCGGCGATAAAACTGTCCTCGGTCTCGCCCGATCGATGGCTGACTACCGCGTTCATGTTGTGGTCAGCCGCCAGCTTCATGCAGTCGAGCGTCTCGGTCACCGTGCCGATCTGGTTGAGCTTGATGAGAATGGCATTCGACGCACTCTGCTCGATTCCCTTCTGCAGCCTCTCGATGTTCGTCACGTACAGGTCGTCCCCAACGATCTGCACCTTCTTGCCGAGCACCTTGTTCAGATTAATCCATCCCTCCCAGTCATCCTCCTGAAGCCCGTCCTCGATCGAGATGATGGGGTAATTCTCGACCCATTTCGCGTATCGCTCGACCACCTGTTCCGAGGTCATCGGATCCTCTTTGCGCTCAAGGGTGTATTTCCCGGTCGAGGCGTTGTAGAACTCGTTCGCCGCCGGGTCTATACCGAGGTAAATATCTATGCCCGGAACGAGGCCCGCTTTATGGATCGCGCGCTCGATATACTGGAACGCCTCTTCATTGCTGTCCAGGTTGGGTGCGAATCCGCCCTCGTCCCCCACTCCGCCGAGCTTGCCCGCCTCTTTGAGCACTTTCTTCAGGGCTTGGTAAGTCTCCGAGCAGAGACGGACGGCCTCCGCGAAATCATCGGCACCCACAGGCAGGATCATGAATTCCTGCACGACGACATTATTCGCCGCGTGCTTTCCGCCGTTCAGGATGTTCATCTGCGGGACCGGAAGGATGTTCGCCCGGACTCCGCCAATGTACTTGAACAGCGGCACATCCAGCGCGACCGCCGCGGCTCGGCATGCCGCCATGCTGACGCCCAGGATCGCGTTTGCGCCCAGATTCTCCTTCAGCGGCGTGCCGTCGAGCTCTCTCAGCACCCGGTCGAGCTCCTGCTGATCCGACGCATCCAAACCGAGAACCTCAGGACGGATCACCATGTTGACGTTCTCGACGGCCTTGAGGACACCGTTGCCGAAGTACCTTGATTTGTCTCCGTCCCTCAGCTCCAGCGCCTCGTGCGTGCCGGTCGACGCTCCGGACGGTACGATCGCCCGACCGACGAACATCTCGTCCACCGCGACCTCGACCTCTACCGTCGGCGTGCCCCGGCTATCGAGCACCTCGCGCGCATGCATGTCTGTGATTTCCAGTCTGATCATTTTCCGGTCTTCCTGTTCCTGATTGGATTGAGATCGATCAAGGCTGACGCCCCCCACCTTGATCATTGTATTATCGACCTTGTTATGACTCCCGATGCCTTATCGGGTTCAATCTGCGTTCATCCCGACCGGAAGTCCCCGAGCGGCTCCATGTCCAGCCAGTTCGATCCCGCTTTGCAGTTTACCACAACGGGAACTCTCAGAGATTCCACCTCGCTCATGGTTGTTCCGACCAGCGCGGCCATCTCCTTCAGACGCTTCTTCGGAACGCTCAGCACAAGCTCGTCATGAACCTGCAGAAGGATCGCGTTCTCAAGGCCGGCATCTCGAAGCTTTCCGTGCAGCCTGACCATCGCCATCTTGATTATGTCCGCCGCGGTCCCCTGGAGCGGCATGTTAGTCGCGGCGCGCTCGGCGGCGGACCGTTTCAGGTGATTCTCGCTCTTCAATTCCGGATAGTATTTCCTTCTTCCGAACTGGGTCTGGACATATCCGTGCTCGCGACCGAACGCAACATTCTGGTCCATGAAGCCCTTCACACCGGGATATTTTTCGAAGAACCGCTGTATGAACTCCTTGCATTGGCCCCTGGGCTGCTTCAACGATTTCGACAGCCCGTCCGGACCCATCCCGTAGATAATCCCGAAATTGATCACCTTTGCGTTCCTGCGCATCTCCGGCGTGACCCCGTCGGCGGTCACTCCGAACACCTCCATCGCCGTCCTGCGATGTATGTCCTCGTCGTGCTTGTACGCCCCCACGAGCACCGGGTCGCCCGAAAAATGCGCCAGAATTCTCAGCTCGATCTGAGAGTAATCCGCCGACAGCAGCGCTTCGCCCTCGTCATCGGCCTCGAACGCTCTGCGGATCTCACGGCCCGATTCGGTTCGGATCGGTATGTTCTGCAGATTCGGGTTCGAGCTCGAAAGCCTGCCGGTCGCAGTGACCGTCTGGTTGTAGCTCGTATGTAACCGACCGTCCTCCGGATCGATAAGCTCGATGAGATTCTGCGTGTACGTGCCCCTCAGCTTCGCCAGCGATCGGTACTCCAGGATCATGTTCGGAAGCTCGTGCTCGACTCCGAGCTTTTCCAGCACTTCAGCATCCGTGCTCGTGCCCTTGATTTTCGGCAGGCCCATCTTGTCGAACAACAGCTCCGCCAGTTGTTTCGGGCTGTTCAGATTCACCTCGTATCCGATCTGCTGGAAAATGACCCCGCTCATATCCTCCATGCGCTGATCGAGGTCCTTTGCGACCTCCCCCAGCACCTTCGGATTCACGCGTATCCCCACCGCCTCCATACGGGCAAGGATCGGCACAAGCGGTATCTCCACCTTGCGATAAAGCTCCTCAAGACCGTCCCGGTGAAGGCGAGCATGGAATTCCTGCGTCAAAAGCCATGTCGACATCGAGTCGGCAGCCGCGTACGGCGCGCATTTGTCGATCGGCACGTCGGCCATCGATAACTGGTTCTTTCCCCTCTTGCCGATCAATTCCTCGATCGTCGTCATCTGCCAGCCGAGCTCGCGAGACGCCATCTCCTTGAGGCCGTGACGGTTGTCGGGATCTATCAGGTAATCCGCGATCATCGGGTCGTCGACAAGCCCCTTCAGTTCCGTCCCGTGTCTGTTGCACACAAGCCACTCGAATTTCCCGTTCTGACAGACCTTCTCGATTTTCGCGTTTTTCCATATCGGCCCGAAAGCATCGAGCACTGTTTTCAGGGGAATCTGAGATCGATGCTTGTCGGTGACCGACGGGCGGTGCCCGACCGGCACGTACCATGCTGCTTTGTCGTCCACAGCGCATGCGAGCCCCACAATCTCGGCTTTTCGGGCATCGAGATCGGTCGTCTCAAAGTCGAACGCGAACCGGCTCTTTTTCTTGATCGCCGCGATAAGCTCTTCAAGGTCGTCCTCTTTCTCAACGACCTTCACCTTGAAACCCGGCCCGGCCTTATCCTTCTCGGGCAAGGGAAGGTCCAGCTTTTTGAGAATGGAGACGAACCCGTACTTGGACAGCAGCTTCGCGGCCTTGTCCCTGTCCATGTGACCGAGATCGTAGCGGAACTCGTCCGCCGATTTCGTGTCGAGCTTCAGAGGAAGGTTGGTGCGGATCGTCGCGAGGTCCTTGGAGAGCCTCGCCGTTTCTTCCCCCGGCTCGAGCTTCTTCCGGAATTTTTCGTCTATCTTGTCAAGGTTCTTGTAGATTTCCTCGATGGTCGGATAGATGGCGAGGAGTTTCTTCGCGGTGACCTCGCCGACGCCGCGGACGCCGGGGATGTTGTCGCTGGGATCGCCGACCAGGCCTTTGTAATCCGTGAGATTCTCCGGGTTCGCGACCCCATAGCGCTCCCGGACCGTCGCGACATCCAGAATCCTGCTCTTCGTCACTCCCACGAGCGTTTGGATGATGGTGATCCTGTCGCTGGCCAGCTGGCCGAGATCGCTGTCGCCCGTCAGGATCTTCACGTTCCAGCCCTTGTCCGCGGCCTGGCACGCAAGCGTCCCGATCACGTCGTCCGCCTCGTATCCCTGCAGCTCCTCCTGATCCATCCCGAGCGCATCGACAAGCTCGCGCGCTATCGGAAACTGAACCCTCAATTCCTCCGGAGCGGCTTCCCGATGAGCCTTGTACTGCGGGAAGAGCTCGTGACGGAACGTCGGGCGCTTCGCATCGAACGCGACCAGGAGGTAGTCCGGTTTGTATTCCTCGATGGCCTTGATAAGCATGAGCGCAAGGCCATAGAGGGCGTTGGTGGGCGTGCCGTCCGGCGCGGTCATTTGCTGCATCGAATAGAAAGCTCTGAACAGGAGGGAATAACCGTCAATCAAGAGAAAAAGCGGATTCCCCGCTTTCTTCGAATCTGCGACCATGCGCCAAATGATACCCCGGTGATGTCGATTTCACCAGCAACAGAACGAGCGGGAGAAGGACGACCTCACCCCCTGCCCCTCTCCACAAGATGGAGAGGGGAGGTTTCAATAAAACAGATGCGGCGACCGGTGAGATGCGGTCGCCGCATGGGAGGAGAGCAGAGGGAGAAACCGTCCAGATTTTTCTTCCGCACCGCGCCCTAGTTCGTAAATGCCTGGACCCAGTAGTACCCCGGCGCGTACATGTCCCCGTCCTGGGTCGGCGCGATGCCCAGCCCTATCTTCCCGAATGATCCGTTCAATATGTTCGCTTTGTGCCCGGGAGAATTCATCCACGCGGACTCCACTTCGTACGGCGTGTCCTGTCCGACCGCGATATTCTCTCCTGCTGTGGAGAAATCAACCCCGTAGTACGCCATCCGATCCCACGGGCTCCATCCGTCCAGGTTCGTGTGGCTGAAATATTCCCGGTCCGACATGTCCTGGGCGTGAGACTGCGCGGTCGTGTTCAGGTCGGCGTCAATGGCCAGCGGGCCCAGCCCGTTCGACGCCCTGTCCGCGTTCACATAGCCAAGAAGCTGCGACCGGAACTCGGTCAGGTCGTGAAACACGACTGCCTTGCGGAACTGGCTTGTTACGCCTCCCTGCAGGTTTGGAGAATATGCGTCGACCTTGAGCTCGTACAAACCGGGAGTCGCGGTGTAGTTCGTCACGAGCGCTTCCCAGCGTCCGCTCGACAGCGTCAGCCAGACATCGCCGCCTCCGAGCGGGCTCGTGTGCAGCAGCACTCCGGAGATATCATTCTGCAGATCCTCGACGACGAATCCCATGAGCGCGCTGCCGCCCGCATTGAGAAGCTGACCCGACTGGCTGAATTCTCCGATGGCACTGACATCGCCGGACGGCGCGGGATGCGCTGCGGTCACGAGCAGATTGAAATCGACCACATCGCTTCCCGGATCGGCCTTCAGATCGAAAATCTCTGTGAAATAAGCGCCCGGCTCGAACTCGTGCTGCGGGAATGTCTGGGCGAATGTCCGAAACGGCGCAGGATACTCGTATCCCGTCGTCTGAAACAAATCCGTGTACCCGCTCGCGTTCAGCAGACTTAGATTCGTCCCGCTCGGAACCCGCAGCACACCCCGGACATCGTAGGCCCACAGACTCGTCGGATTCCTGAGCGTGATGTCCACTTCCCCGGTGCCCAGAGTCGGATCGTTGTTGACAAGATCGACCTGTATGCAGTCGGCGCACCAGGGAGGGGTGAGGAAATAGGAGACCTTGTAGTGTCTGAGCGCGATATCGGCTGATCTCGAATCGAATGCGATCTCGCCTGACGCACGGTCCCAGGCGATGTCGATCTCGCCCCAGATTTCGGTACCGTTGTCAGCCGCGACCGCGTCGGGCGAATCGAAAGACGCAAGTGGTTCGCCCGCCTTGAGCGCAGGAGTATCCTCAGGTGATATTGGAATCACCGGATCGCCTGCGCGCGAGCACGCCGCGAAAGTTATCAGAACGAGAAAGAGCGCTGTCAGGAATCGAAGCATCGTCAGTCTCACCTGGGTCTGAATGACAGCGGGTTCAGGCGAAGACCGTGCCAACTTCGCAGGATATAGCACACTATGTTCCACAATTGAGGGAAATCGCTATAAGTTTAATTACAAAATGCACTATAGCGCAAACGCGGCTATGTCGCCCATTCATCAGACCTCATTGGAGCTTGTCTGCTGAAATCAGTGAAGAGCTTCGGCCCTCCGGCACATTGTCCATCCGACGTCAGATTGTCCCGAGATCTTCTTGCGACTGAGCGAGGACCGATGGATCCACCCCTCGCCCGCCTGCGGATATTTTCGTCCCGGCTCTC
Source organism: uncultured Planctomycetota bacterium (assembly GCA_964354375.1). Classification (GTDB taxonomy): domain Bacteria; phylum JAJVIF01; class JAJVIF01; order JAPKYR01; family JAPKYR01; genus CAYGZQ01. Next base: position 11,028 of record CAYGZQ010000066.1, on the reverse strand, counting down.
ATCCCGCGATTTGCAGGAATTCAACGTTGACAGTTGCGGGCATCTCCGGTATAGTGTGCCAATCGTTCCTGCGGCTTGCAGGCACGGGAGTTTTGTCCTATTAATATTGTTTCAATCATTTCGATCTCACCAGAGGCAATTGTAACATCATGACTCAGACAACCCGCACACGAACAGTCTGGATGAGCCTGGTCATACTGGCTGTGCTCGTCCTGGGAGTCTCGAACCTGCTGGCTCGTCCGGCCACCCGTATCGATCCGCTCACAGTCGAAGCCGACAAGGCGATCGACGAGAGAATGATCATGGTGGTCTCGAACGAGTCGCCCTTCCAGCCGAACAGCCTTTGCGCCATGTGCCACCTGGAGCTGTACGAGCAGTGGTCGCGCTCGATGCATCACCAGGCATGGCGGGAGCCTGTCTTCCAGTCGTTCTATTCCGACTACCAGAGATACCTGAACTCGGCTGAATACTACCAGGAGCCCGAGGAAGCCGCCGAGATATCGGACCTTACGGGACGCGAGCTCAGACGATTCAGGTGGCGGGAAGCTCGGACCACCGAGGTGGCTTCTGAAGAGATGCAGGTGCCCATCTTCCGAATTGAGGACAAGAAGGGCCAGATCTCGGTCCAGGTGCACGGCGACGGCCTGATGAAGGAAGGCATCCGGGACGGCAAGGTGTTCGTGAACTGCATGAGATGCCACGCTCCGGGCGCCGATTTCACCAAGGATGCCGACTTGTTCCTCGAGAACAACATCGACGGCATTTTCTGCGATTACTGCCATACGGTCGTCGACTACACCGAGACCGAGGGCTACGTGATCTACTGGGGTCACATCAAGCAGGGACCCAGGATGTTCGCGACAACCTCGTCGCACGCGATCGAGTACTCAAGGCTCTCCGAGGATTCGAGATTCTGCCGGGGCTGCCACCAGTACAAGAACCCCTGGGGTCTCAACGTCTACAACACCTACGATGAATGGTTTGGAAGCCAGTACAACAATCCCGCAAACACGATCTATTGCCAGAACTGCCACATGGCGACATACGCCGGACGCTCCAGCCTGAGAGGCGACTGGAGACCGGACGTTCGAACGCACTCGCTCGGCGGCGGCCATGACTACGACTTCATGGTCGAGAGCGCGACGGTCGATTTCACCACCGACATCCAGGGTGAGGAAGTCTACATCGACGTGGACGTAACCAACGCCAAGGCCGGTCATAACTACCCGTCCTCCAACGGCATGCGCCAGCTTATCCTTATCGTCCGGTTGAAGGGTTCGTCCGACGAAACCCTGTGGGAGGGCAAGCGCGTGTACGAGCGTATTCTCGGGGACGCGAACGGCAATCCCACGATGCAGAACTGGAAGGCCACTCAGGTCCTTACCGATACGACTCTCCTCCCCGGCGAGACCCGCACCGAGAGCTTCGTGGTCCCGATGCCCGAGACCCAGGAAGACCTCTTCGTCACGGCCCAGCTCTTCTACAGGGTCACACCCGAGGAAGGCGGGGTCGACTCCGTCTACCTGCCGCTGCCCTATCGCATCGACTTCGCGACCCAGTTCCTGCAGTAGTCGAGCTCTGTATTGCTGAGAAGAATCCACCCCCTCCCCAGGAGGGGGTTTTTTGTGCTTCCTGCACTCTTCCTGTCCCACTTGACAAAAGAGGCTGGAAGAGTGATTGTGACGGATAAGCAGATGGGAGAGAGAGCAGAAACAGAAAGGCGGAAGTACTTGCCCAGAAGAAGGCTTCCCCGACTTCTTCCCCTGGTCATTCTTCTCGCCTGCCTTGCGCTGGGATTATTCTTCATTGGAGCAGGGGCCTTCTGGCTCGGATTGGCTATCGCTGCTCTCATTGCAGCGGTGGTCGGTTCTGTTCTGCAGGAATTCTCTCTGTTGATGGACAGACTCGAGTATCCGGCCTGCCCGGTTTGTGGTTGCGAAGATTCCGACTTTCTTTACCCCAAGGACAACCTGGCCATGGTCTCCTGTGCCGGGTGCGGCCAGGTAATGGCCAAACCGCGATTCGGGCCGATCAGGAGAGCCGTTTTCCTTCAGGCCTGGTCATGGAAAGAGGCAAAGAATGTACAGTCGCATCAATCATCGAACTCGGGAGAATCGGACCCAGGCGTGCAGAAAAAGCTGACGTTGTTGAGCCACTACGGTTTCCCTGGTAAGGGAACCCACCTGCTTGACGTCGGGTGCGGAGCCGGGACATTCCTGCGAGCTGCTCGTGGCGCGGGCTTTGACGTCGCAGGTATTGAACCCGGCTGGTTCACGAGCAAGAAAGTACGCGCCAGGTTTTCCATCGATGTGAGGACCAGCAGTCTGGAGTCCTGTGGAATCAGAGAACGCTTTGATGCTGTAACCGGTCTTCACGTGATAGAGCACACGCCCGACCCTCTCGCTTTCCTCAGGCGCATGAGGGAGCTCTGCAAGTCCGGCGGGATTGCCGTCGTTGCCACTCCGAACCTCGGTTGCGAGTATGCAAGGAAGCTGGGGGTCGATTGGGAGGCAGTCGGACCAGCGGATCATCTGTTTCTTTTCGACCAAAACACTCTCAAGAGTATCCTGCTGATGGCAGGTTTCAAACCCGTGTCCATAACAGAGACCGGGAATCAGGGAGAGGAACTGGTGGCAGTCTGCTTTGCAGAAGACAGTGAAGAAGGAGTGCCAAAGGCACTTCTCGAATAACAGAGACAAGAGCATGGGGACAGGCACCCGGTCTTGTCCGCCGCAGCGGACAAAACCGTGCCTCTTAGCCGTCCCCCCCTTGGGGGGGGACCACAGGGGGGCTCTTCCTTGCTTTCTCATTGCGGCGCTGTAACATATACCGTCGAGCTTCGACCGAAGAGGCGACCTTGTGATCTACTATCTTCTTCCTGCGTACAACGAGGAGCGCTCGATTGCCGATGTCCTCAGGGCCGTCACGACCGTCACGTTCCCCGGTGAGGAATGGCGAATCGTTGTGGTCGACGACGGCTCTCGCGACCGTACGCCGCAGATCCTCGATGAATGGAAGAAGCTTGCGCCTGTGACCGTGCTCACGCATGAAACAAACCGGGGCCTCGGCGCAGCCATGCGTACCGGTCTGACCCACCTGGGCAACATCGTTTCCGAAGACGATGCGGTCGTGGCTCTCGACGCCGACAACACGCAGGATCCCGCACTCGCGGTCCGCATGAGAGCAAAACAGAATGCCGAAGACCTCGACGTAGTCATCGCGAGCCGATACTGCAGATCGTCCGACACCGACAAGGGGGAAGAGATCGGGCTGGCGTTCCATCGGAAGGTTCTCAGTCGCGGCGCAAGTTCGATTATGGCCGCAGCTTTCCGGATCAAGGGCGCGACCGACTACTCATGCGGGTTCCGTCTCTATTCCGGAAGAATCCTCAAGCGAGCCCGAGAAATCTACGGCGACAATCTCGTGGACGAGAAGGACTTCGTCTGCATGGTGGAGATTCTCGTCAAGCTGTCGCACATCGGCGCGAAAGTGGGAGAAGTTCCGCTGGTTCTTCGCTATGACCTCAAGTCGGGCCCGAGCAAGCTGAAAATCACGCGGACAGTTCTGCGATACTTCCGACTGATCTGGAGCTATAAGGTGCTGGGGAAGCTCAGGAAGTTCGTCTCTTAGCTGTCCCCCCATGGGGGGAGTCTCGTGGCGCCCATATGTTCGCCGCGGCGAACAGATGGGTGTTTCGCTTCTAAGAGACGGGAGGTGAAGATGGCTGCGCGCCGAGGGCTCGAACCTCGAACCAACCGGTTAACAGCCGGTTGCTCTACCATTGAGCTAGCGCGCAGTGCACTAGTATTATCGCACAAAACGGCGCCTGAAGGCACCGCGGACGGCACCGGAATATACTTCACAGGAGTCCGAAAATCAAGGCTCGTGCTTGAAGTCCTGTCGGCAGCCGCGGGAGGCAGTTCGCCGAGGCGAATTAACCGGTTGGTTCGAGGTTCGAGCCCTCGGCGCGCAGCCAGTTTCTCGCCCTCTAACAGATATAGGAGGTTCGCCCCACTTGCCGAATTCCTGGACCGATGAGGTGGCCCGCTACTACGCGGCCCGAGCGCCCGATTATGACGTCACGGCCGGCTACACCGATACCGCCGCGGAGAAGCTCCGCGAGCCGATCAAGGCAAGATACAGCGCGCTGTTCGAGGGCCGCGACGTGCTCGAGATCGCCTGCGGGACCGGTTACTGGACCGCGGTAGTCGGCGCCACCGCGAAATCGGTCCTCGCGATCGACATCAACGAGTCGGTCATCGCAGCCGCACGAAGCCGATGCTCGCACATGCCGAACATCACGTTTCAGGTCGACGATGCATACCTTCTGCGAGGTGTTCGCCGGACTTTCAACGCGGCGTTCGCGCACTGGTGGTGGTCGCATATCCCGAAGTCGCGGATCAGAGACTTCATCACGACGCTTCATCGAAGGCTTGAACCCGGCGCGCTCGTCATCTTTGCGGACCAGCTGCCCTATGACTGTCCGGACAGAAGGCTGGACAGCGAGGGGAATTCGCTCGAGACGCGCACTCTCCCCGATGGACGGAAGTTCGAGATCGTCAAGAATTTCCCGTCAGCCAATGAGCTGACCGACATTCTCCGCGACTTCGCGGATGACCTCCGCTATATCGAGCGCCCGGACGAAGGCAACTGGGAGCTGACCTGTTTCTCCCGGTGACATTCGGGCCCGCCTCTTCTCTCCGAGTGGCGCCCCGGAATCCCCCGGGGGTCTTGTCCTTCCACGGCATCCGGGCTTATCAGTGATCGAACTTGACATGAGGGCCGGCTTCAGATAGAATCCTATCTAAGAATAAAGCCAGCATCGGAGGGATACGCATTGCGTCCGAAACCGGAAGAAGTGCTTCAGCGAGTGAATCACTTCAAGGATGGGCTCAGACGCTCCGGGGTCAAGCTGACTCATCAGCGCCTGCAGATTCTCCAGGAGATCGCGAAATCCGGCGATCATCCCGATGCCGAGACGATCTTCAAGGGCGTTCGCAGGAGAGTTCCCACCATATCGCTGGACACTGTGTATCGAACGCTCTGGCTGTTTGTCGATATCGGTCTCATAACCGCCCTCGGACCTCATAGGGAGAGAGAACGATTTGACGCGAACATGGCCCCTCACCATCACTTCGTGTGCCTGAAATGCGGGACGACCCGCGATTTCTGCAGCGAAGAGCTGGATCGGTTGAAGATTCCGGACGCTGTGAAGTCCCTGGGTAGTGTGCAAAGGACGCAAGTGGAAGTCAAAGGCCTCTGTCTGCGATGCTTGGGGAGAAAAGGCAAGTAGTCCGCATGGACAAGGCTGTTCGAAAGGAGATGACATGAAAGACAAGAAAGAAATCCTGACCACCGGTTTTGGCATGCCGGTCGACAACGATCTGAACTCACAGACGGCGGGAGTGAAAGGGCCCGTGCTCGTGCAGGACGTACACCTCACCGAGAAACTGGCGCATTTCGACCGCGAACGGATTCCGGAGCGTGTGGTGCACGCGAAGGGCGCCGGCGCGCACGGATATTTCGAGGTCACGCATGACGTCACCAAGCTCACGCGCGCGAAGTTCCTATCCGAAGTGGGGAAGCGCACTGAGGTATTTGTCCGGTTCTCCACCGTGGGCGGTGAAAGAGGATCTGCAGACTCGGAGCGCGACCCTCGCGGTTTTGCCGTGAAGTTCTACACCGAGGAAGGCAACTACGACATGGTGGGAAACAACACCCCGGTGTTCTTCATACGCGACCCGCTGAAGTTCCCGGACTTCATTCACACACAGAAGCGCAATCCCGCGACCAACCTCAAGGATGCAGACATGTTCTGGGACTTCCTGTCCCTTACGCCTGAATCCATCCACCAGGTGACCGTCCTGTTCTCCGATCGCGGCACTCCCAGGGACTTTCGCCATATGAACGGGTATAGCAGCCACACCTACATGTGGTACAACGAGAAAGGCGAGTATCACTGGGTTCAGCTCCACTTCAAGACCGAACAAGGGATTCAGAATTTCACGGGTGAGGAAGCGGACCGGATGCGCGGCGCCGATCCAGACTGCGCGACACGGGACCTCCACGAAGCGATCATGAACGGAGATTTCCCCTCCTGGCGCCTTGAAGTCCAGATCATGACGCCTGAGCAGGCAAAGAACTACCGGTTTGACCCGTTCGATATCACTAAGGTATGGCCACATGCCGACTTCCCGCCCCTGAATGTTGGCCGACTGGTGTTGAATCGCAATCCGGAGAACTATTTCGCCGAGGTGGAGCAGGCTGCCTTTTCACCGGGCGATTTTGTTCCCGGTATCGGACCGTCGCCGGACAAAATGTTGCAGGGGCGTCTGTTCAGCTACCACGACACTCACCGGCATCGCCTCGGTCCGAACTACCACCTGCTGCCGATCAACGCGCCGAAGGCGTGCCCGATGAACAGCTATCAACGGGATGGTGCGATGCGCTCCGACAATAACGGCGCAGGGGGCCCGAACTACTGGCCGAACAGCTTCGGTGGCCCTGCTCCCGACCCGAGCCTGGCTCCTCCGGCAATCGATGTGGCCGGAATGGCTGCACGACATGCCTACGAGCTTGGAGACGTGGATTTCGTGCAGGCCGGAGACCTCTATCGCAAGGTCATGTCGGATACCGATCGGGAGCACCTGGTGAGGAACATCGTCTCCCATCTGAAGAACGCCCAGAAGCGCCTCCAGCTCAGGCAGACCGCTCTGTTCTATAAGGCGGACCCGAACTATGGTCAGCGAGTGACCGAGGGACTCAGCCTTGACTTTAAGGAAATCAAGCGCCTTGCTGGCATGTCTCAGGAGGATCGAGTCAGGGCGACGGCCAAATAGGAAGAACGGCACGGCCGCCCTGGAAACACTAGTTTATCCGGTTCCCGTCAAGACCCCGAGAGGAGACTCTTCGGAGTCTTGTTATATTCATGCGCGAGATTCTGTGCTACGGTCGCATCACTCCGCAGCCCGGTCACATGTCGGTCTTGAAATCCGCGCGATTCTTCCCGAACACGCATCCATACCGACCTTGACAACGAAGTCCATGGCGGGTACCTTCTCAGCCCGCAGCCTTTACCATCCGAATGCCGATGACGAAGAAATTATTGCCTCCCTCTTATCTCGCTGCGGCAATCCTACTGATGGTCGCGTTGCACTTCCTGCTGCCCTGGCGCCATATCGTCCTGTGGCCCCTGACCCTCCTGGGCGTCCTTCCCATTCTCCTCGGCTGCGTTCTCAACGTGTGGGCGGATCAGCAGCTCAAGCGAGCCGAAACCACGGTGAAACCGTTCGAGAAACCGAGCTCACTCATCACCGACGGCGCGTTTCGAGTCTCGCGGCATCCCATGTATGTCGGCATGACCGCCATCCTCATCGGGATCGCGGTCTGCCTCGGAACGCTGACCCCGATGTTCGTCATACCCTTGTTCGTCGCCGCAATGGCCGTGATTTTCATTCCCTTCGAAGAGCGGACGATGGCGGGGCAATTCGGCGAGCATTATCGGGAGTACTGCCTCCGCGCTCGACGCTGGCTGTAGATCAGTCTGCCCCCTTTGCTGAGTCGGACCCTGCACCCAGGTGTATAGGGCACAAAAAAAAGGGAGACCCTCTAGTTAGGTCTCCCTCCACCTTCCACGAAGGTTTTACCCTCCGTTTTGGGATTTGCCCCGGCAGGATACGTCTATCGGGCCGGGCCACTCCGTTAAGGGCCCCTTGCGGAGCGTTCATCTCCTTACGGGTTCGGGGCTCGCTTCGGGAGTCCCGGCTATCGGGGGATCGCTCCTCTTCCAGCCGTTCGTCCCGGTTGAGTATCCCGCTCCCTGGGGGGAGATGTGTCTCCCTGGCGGCTTTTTGGGGTCCGGTTCGGGGAGTCAATGTCCTGGGGGGATCGCTCCCCTTCGGTCGTGTCGTCCCGTCTCCAAACCTCGGTCGCCTGGGAGACCCGTCTCCCTTGGAGTGTGGGTCCCGGTCCCGGGGTTCGGATGTCGTCGGGGGATCGCTCCCCTTCGGTCATCCCGCCCCGTTCGTGGGACCCCACTTGTTGGGGAGACCGTCTCCTTTGCGTCTCGGGTTTTTGTCCCGGGAGTCCCTGCCGCGGGGGGATCGCTCCCTTTGCGGCGCTTCGTCCCGTTCCTCCGACCTCGTCCGCTCCGGAGACCCGGCTCCCTTTGAGGATTTCTCCTCTTGGGGAGTTCCGACTCATCTCGGGGATTTCTCCCGTGGATAAGTGCGGCTCGGTACTATCCTTATACTAGAGGTGATGCGGGATTGCAATAGATTTTGGAATCATTCTTTCCACATTCTTTCCACATCTTTCCACATTGCCGGAAATGCCCTCCCGGGGAGTCCGAAAACCTCTCCGAATTTTGCCAATTGGTGATTCACGGCCTTATTAATCTGTCTGGATAATTCCCTGACCTCCCGTCATGCCGCGATCATTCAGGCATCCGGATCCGAAGCGCGCGCGTAAGCAAGCGCGTACCCGACGGCGTCAGCCATCGGGATCAGAAATCGAGCACGTAGCTGTATACGCCGCCGTCGAGTTTGCTCCTCACCTTCAGGCCGCTCTTGTTGAACACGGTCTGCATCGCCTTGTTCTCGTACAGCGTCTCCGCCGTGAACCCGCCGATACCGTTGCGCTTGGCGACGCTTGTGAGGAACCTGAGCATGAATTTCCCTATGCCACGATTATGCCAGTCGTCGCGCACCACGAACGCCACCTCCGCGCGATTCGTGCGCGGATCGAGATAGTACCCGCCGACCGCGACTATGTCCTCCCCGTGCGCCTCAGGGACGGTCCCGACAATCACCACTTCGTTACGATGATCGATATAAACAAACTCCTGGATTTGTTTCTGCGGGAAACGCTTCATGCGGCTCATGAACCGGTAATACACGGTCTGCTGCGACAGCGCGTAGAACAGATCCCTCATGCGCTCCTGGTCGGTCGGATGGATCGGCCTGAAGCTTATCTGCGTGCCGTCGTCGAGAATGTACGAGGTTCTCAATTCCTGCGGACCGATGACAATCTTGCCCTCGACATCGGAAAGTTCCTTCCGCACATATCTCGCCTCGATCGCGTCCCTGAGCAGCTTCGCGCGATAGTCGGGATGCGCGATGCTTATCAGGGCAAGCGCGCGTTCCTGCACGCTCTTGCCGTGAAGATACGCGACGCCGTACTCGGTCACGACGTAATGCACATCGCCGCGAGTGGTCACAACTCCCGCTCCGGGACTGAGCTGGCAGACGATTCGCGATATCGTCCCCTTCTTCGCGGTCGACGGCATCGCGATGATCGCCTTGCCGTCGTGCGACCGAGCAGCCCCTCGATTGAAATCCACCTGTCCGCCGATGCCCGAGTAAAACCTCGACCCGAGCGAGTCGGCGCACACCTGCCCCGTCAGGTCCACCTCGAGCGCGACATTGATCGCCACCTGCTTTGTCTGCTGGCTTATGATGAACGGATCGTTGACATACTCGCTCGGATGGAACGAGAACATCGGGTTGTTGTCTATGTAGTCGTACAACCTTTTCGTCCCGAGGCAGAAGCTGGCGACGATCTTGCCGCGATCCATCGATTTTCTCGCGCCGGTGATCGCTCCCGACTCGATCATGTCGATGATCGCGTCGGTGAACATCTCTGTGTGTATGCCGATGTCCTTCTTGTCCTTCAGGCATTCGAGCACCGCCTGCGGGATGCGTCCGATGCCGAGCTCGACCGTCGAGCCGTCGTCCACCAGCGCCGCCACGTACTCCCCGATCCGACGAGTCACATCGGTAGGCTCCGGCGGCGTGCTTTCGAGAAGCGGTGCATCGACCGGCACCAGAAAATCGAGATCGTTGACGTGGATAAAGCTGTCACCCAGAGTGCGAGGCATCTGCGGATTGACCTGCGCGATCACCATCGCCGCGTTCTCCGACGCGCTTTTAACTATGTCCACCGAGATGCCGAAGCTGCACATGCCCCGATGATCCGGGGGAGTGACATGGATCAGCGCCACGTCGAGCGGAAGCTGTCCGGACGAAAACAGCCTCGGGATGTCCGAGAGGAAGATCGGGGTGTAGTCCCCGAGCCCCTCCTGGATTATGTCGCGCACATTCTCCGAGATGAAAAAACTGTTGACCCGAAAATACTGAGCCAGCTCCTTGTGAGCGTACGGCGCGTCGCCTATCGTCAGAAGATGCACGATCTCAGTGTCGGGAAGCTGTCCGGAACGCGCGGTCAGGGCCCGTACAAGCTCCTGCGGCTGCGCGCAGCCGGTCCCGATGAACACGGTCTGGCCCGGACGCACGTGCGACACCGCCTCCTCCGCGCTCACGATCATGTCCGAGTACTTCTCTTCCCATTCGGGATCGAAGCTAACTTTCTTCTCGCTCATGTCTCTTGACTCCGGACAACGTCATCCTGGCGTCGGCCACGACCGCTTCCCTGCCGATTCTGCCCACAATGAACGGGTTTATGTCCAGCTCCGTGATTTCGGGAAAATCCGTGACAAGCTGGCTTATGCGCTGCAAGCCTCCCGCGATGGCATCCATGTCAACACCCGACTGTCCCCGCGCCCCCTTCAGAAGCTCATACGACCTCGTTCCCCGCAACATCTGGGTAGCTTCCTCCGCGGTTATGGGCGCGAGGTGGAAGGTGACATCCTTCATGACCTCGACGAAAATTCCGCCGAGCCCGAACATGAGCATCGGCCCGAACTGCGGATCCCGGCTCATGCCCAGAATGACCTCAAGTCCTTTCTCCGCCATCTTCTCGATGTAAACACCTATCAGGTCCGCTTCAGGCGCGCGACGCGCCACCCTCAGCATCATCAGGTCGAACGCGTCCCTCACGTCCGTCACGCTCGCGAGGTTCAGCTTCACGCCGCCGATGTCGGACTTGTGGATGATGTCGGGCGAGACGATTTTCATCGCGACCGGCAGCCCGAGACGTTCCGCGATCTCCACCGCTTCATCGGACGTGGTCGCAACGCGACCCTCGGGGACATTGAAATCGTACGCCCTGAGGATTTCCTTCGCGTCAACC
>CAYGZQ010000065.1:0-22048 GCA_964354375.1 uncultured Planctomycetota bacterium | reverse complement strand
GCGACTTGGTAGTGAGCATGTTGTTGTTGGTGTCATACGTGTACGAACCCGATGTGTCAACAGTGATGTCCGCCCGCGCCGACGTCGAAAAGCCGGTGAGCTGGTACCCGCGTGCGTAGCTGCGCGTCTCCGTGAGCGCCCACCCGAACGCGTCATGGTACTTGATCTCGGTCGGATTGCGCCCGAGATCGTACTTGGTGTGTATCTCCTGCGTGACCAGCATGCGCTCCTCGTCGTCGTCCCACTGCAGGACCTTCTTGGTTGCCTTGTCATAGACCTCGACAGGTAGTATCCTAGTGTCCGTATCGCTGATTGGAGAACGGCGACCGGGTCGCCGTGACGCATCTGTAACCACATTCGAGAGGTGACCGGAAGATGGCACGGTACATTTTCACAGCAGCCGTGACTGCTTTTCTGTTGCTTTCAGTTGCATGTTCGAGCGCCGGAGGATCTCCCACCCCGCCCGTATCGCCCGCATCGCCCGTGATGCCGTCGGGAACCCCCGACCTGGCCGTCCAGCAGGCCGAGCCCGAGGGTGAGGCGGGTCACTATCTGTGGGGTTTCTACCAGGTGTATTTCGATCCCGCCGAGCTGAAGTATGAGATCATCCCGCTCAGGCAGGCCGAGGGTCACTGGAACGTGCTGAAATGGCTCGAGCAGGGACCGTGCACCAACTGCTTCACCATAGCCCACATCGAGCCCTCCGGCACCGGCACAATTCTCATCCAGATAGCGGTCAAACATCCATTCCCGAGCCCGAACCTGACAGGATTCGATGTCCGCGGGATTGCGATGTTCGAAGGGAGCCTGGAGTTTCCCGTGCTTGGACTCAGAACCTCCGACCGGAGCGCCGGCGACGGGGAGGTCGTGAACGCGGACGGCTACACGAAGCTCTACAATCCGTCCACCGAGGGCGCGGGTCCGGGAGGATTCCAGGGATACATCAAGGGCAAGTTCGGCACTGTCAATTATCCGAACTCGAATCTCAATGCCTACAAGCGATTTGTGAGCGATGATCCGTCCAACACTCGAAACGCATTTTTCAGCGGACAGACGGTTACGGTGGAATACGAAATCAAGATGCCGACCGGACCGTTCATCTTCGGCTATGCGGTCGACGCATCGTGGGCGAAGCCCACCAAGACCCCGGTCACCGATCCGATGACCGATTTCCCCGAAAGCGCGAATTCCCCCGAGCCCTGGAAAATCGTTGTCACGCCCGATCCCATGGGAAACGGCCTGACAAACTACGGCGGGTCCGACATGCTCCTCATCGACGTGTACGACTGGCAGGGGAAAGACAGCTACAAGCTTCCCGTCGCCGAGTGCCCCGATCTCTTCGACGGAACCGTCACCGCCTCTTTTAAGAAGGATTTCGGCGATTTCGTGCGCTACCAGGCGCAGATGACAAACGAAAAGGTGGTGCCTGCGGGTGAATACAGGTGCCTGGTGGCGGTCGAGGACAATGAGAACGACACCGCTCCCGAATGGCTCGACCTGACCGCCTGCCAGATCGTCACGCTGGAAGTGATTGAGTACGCAAACGACCTTCCCGTTCCGGCTGCGACTGCGAGCCCGAATCCGCAGTTCGCTGAAGAACCGGTGACATTCGATGATGACGGATCGTCTGATCCCGACGGAGGAATCATCGAGAAATACGAGTGGGACTGGAACAACGACGGCACGTATGAGGCCGAGGGCGCTCATGTCCAGCACACATGGACCAGCGCGGGAACATACACGGTCCAGTTCCGAGTCACCGACGACGAGCATACGTCGAGCGTGCTCGATCCGCCGCTGTCGATAGAGATCCTGCCCGCAAATCAGCCTCCGGTCGCGAAAGCCGTCGCAAACCCAACTGTTCAGGATGTCGTCAAGGAAGTGCAGTTCGATGATGACGGGTCATACGATCCTGACGGTGGCTCGATTCAGAAATTCGAGTGGGACTGGGACAACGACGGCGCGTTCGACGAAGAGGGGGATCATGTCACCCACGCATGGGACCTCCCGGGCTTGTACGAAGTCCAGTTCAGGGTGACCGATGACGAGGGCGCGACCGATACGCTCGATACGCCACTGGGAATCGAGGTCCTCGACACCGGCTGGGCGATAACCTTCGGCACCGCAACCGGCGGCACGTCGGTCTACGATGTCGCGACCGACTCGGACGGTAACATCTACGCAACCGGATCGACATGGTACAACTGCGATTTCGATCCGGGTCCGGGCGAATCGGAGCCGAGCGAGAAGGGCATTTTCATCGCTTCGTACGATAGAAACGGAAACTACCGCTGGGCGCACTCGTGGAGCAACTCGGGCAGCGCTGACGGGGGATACGGCGTAGCGGTGGATGACGCCGGGTATGTGTATATTACAGGATATTTTGGAGGAACGAAGGATTTCGATCCCGGTCCCGGCGTCGATAGCCACACGGCCGACGGCGGCTGGGACGTGATGCTTCTCAAGTTCACCTGGGACGGCCTCTATATGTGGGGCAGAACCTGGGGGCATTCCGGCTGGGACAAGGGAACGGGAGTATCGGTGGGTTCCGGCGGGGATGTCTTCGCGTGCGGCTGGTTCGAGGGGAGCGTGGATTTCGACCCAAGCATCTCCGAGACTCACTGGCACACTTCAGCGGGGCCGCAGGATTCGTTCCTCAGCGCGTTTGACTCCGGCGGGGATTTCCTCTGGGCGAATGCCTGGGGCGGTGTGGACTTCGATCCCTACGTTGAAACCGCATACGGGGTCGCCGGCGACGACTTCGGCAACGTCTACGTTACGGGAGACTTTCTGGGCACGGCCGATTTCGATCCCGACGATGTGGGCGAACTGGAGTACACGGCCAGCGGCGATGTCGACGGCTACCTGGCGTCGTACAATGCCTCGACCGGTGCGCTGACCTGGGCCTACCCGTTCAGCAGCCCCGGCAACTACGATGGCGGACGCGGCGTGGTGGTGGATTCCGTCGGCAACGTTTATGTCACCGGCCGTTTCAACCAGACCGTCGATTTCGACTTCGGACCCGGCGTCCAGAACTGCACTGTCACCGGCTACTGGGATGCCTTCCTGGCGAAATACGACTGGAGCGCAGGCTTCGAGTGGGTAAGAAGCTGGGGCAACGTCTCCGGCTTCGGCTACACGACCGGCCGGGACCTGGACGTAAGCGATGGCGGAAAGGTGCTGGTCGGAGGCTCATTCGAAAACACCGTTGACTTCGATCCCGGACCGGCGCATTCCGACTGGACATCGATCGGAGAGGAAGACGTCTTCCTGCTGACGTACACCACGGACGACGCATTCCAGTGGGCGCGCGCATGGGGCGGGACAGAGAGGGACAGCTGGTTGTATTCCGGCGTCGCCTTCGATCCGCTCGGCAACGCTTTCACCGGAGGATATTTCGAGGGAACCGTCGATTTCGATCCGAGCGACGCTGTCGATGAACACGAATCTCCGTCCATTTATGAGGCCGCCTTCATCAGCAAGTTCCTCCCCGACGGGAGCTGGTGATCGGTCCCGGACGGCTGTGGTTCGCGAGCAGCTCCTCAAAACCCGGACATCGAACGCCGGCTCAGCACGCCCGATCAGTGGAGTGTTAACTTCGCATCGTCCTGAGTATAATCTACCCTCTGGTCATATCTCTTGATGTCTCGGTGACTCATCTTTTGTGGGAGGATTGACGCCATGAAAAGGAACGCAGGGCTTTTGATCGTCGCGTTCGGAGGGGACTCGTGATACGCCAGAGGATACTGATAGTCGAGGATGAACCGGATATCCTGGAGATCATCAACTACAACCTTCTCCGCGAGGGTTACGAGACAAAGACATGCAGGGACGGCGAAGAGGCGTTGAACACAATTCGCAGAAAGGCGCCCGATCTTGTTGTCCTCGATATCATGCTTCCCGGACTGGACGGAATCGAAGTGTGCCGCAGGCTCAAGTTCGATCCGGCGACAAGGTCCATCCCGGTAATCATGGTTACTGTGAAGGGCGACGAGAGCGATGTTGTGTTAGGTCTGGGTGTGGGCGCCGATGACTATGTCATAAAGCCATTCAGTCCGAAAGAGCTTGTCGCCCGGGTGAAGGCCGTCCTTCGCCGAGGTGCAATCAGGGAAGATCGTGATGCCGTTGACCGGATCGCTCGGGGGGGGGTTGTGATCGATGCTCTCAGCCACAAGGTTACGATCGACGGAGGCGAACTTCCGTTCACGCTAACTGAGTTCCGTCTTCTCCACCTTCTGGCGTCTCATCCCGGAAGGGTGTTCACACGCGGGGATATCATCTCGAGAGTGATAGGCGACGATGCCGTGATTCTCGACCGGAACATCGACGCCCATGTCAAGATGATCAGAAAGAAACTCGGCCCCTATCGCGATATGGTCGAGACCGTTCGAGGAGTTGGATATCGTTTCAAAGTCTAGCTCATGGAATACCGCAATGCTCCGTTCGCCTTTCTTCTGGAGAGTGTACAGAAGCTACATGGTCCTGATTTTTCTGACCATTGCCGCGGTCGGCCTGGTGACGGCTATCTGGGTACGTTCGGAGACCATCCTCGAGACCGAACGCTATCTCGAAATGCAGGTGAAATTGATCAGTGAACTGACGGTTCCGGACATCACGGTCTGGCAGACTGACGAATTCAGGGGAAAAATCAGGAGACTGGGCGTCGATACGGGAGCAAGGTACACGATAATCCTGGTTGACGGCACGGTCATTGCGGATTCGATGGAGGATCCGTCGGAGATGGAAATTCACTCCATGCGTCCGGAGATAGTGGACGCCAGAAGATACGGGGAGGGAATCTCCATGCGTCGCAGCAACAGTCTCGGGATCGACATGATGTACGTTGCGCGTCCCCTGCATGGGTCCGACAATCGAATTGACGGGTATGTGAGAGTATCAGTGGAGATGATGTCGGTGCGACGCAGACTCGTCTATCTCGGAAGCACAATCGCCTCTGTCGCCGCGATAGTCGGACTTGCGGCTCTCCTCATCGGGTTTGTGGTCGCCGGCAAGCTTACCGGGGACATACGGCAACTCAATACTTCAGTCAAAGCCGTCGCTTCAGGCGACTATGCCCGGAGAGTCAGAGTCGGAGGCAGGGACGAGATCGCCCAGCTCGCCGAGTCCGTGAACCTGATGGCTAATCAGCTCTCTGAGAGACTCGACGCAATCATCAGGGAGAGAAACCAGCTTCTTGCAGTGCTGTCGGGCATGGTTGAAGGGGTAATCGCGATCGACTCGAAGGATAATGTGCTTCACGCCAATAAGACTGCGTCCGGGATTCTGGGCATCGACGCGACTTCGGGCATCGGGAGAAAGATTTGGGAGGTCACACGCGTACGGGCGATCGCTGACCTGGTGGAGGATGTCAAGAAAACCCACCGGAGTGTGAGCCGGTCGGTTACAATCACGTCGGATTCGAAACAGATGGAACTGGAGGCGTTTGCATCGTCGATGTCGGACACGTCCGGCAGACCTGCCGGGGCTGTCATCGTGCTGCATGATGTGACTGAGCTTAGGAGTCTGGAGAAAATTCGACGGGATTTCGTTGCGAACGCCGCTCATGAGCTGCAGACCCCCTTGACTGCGATACGAGGCATAGTGGAAACGGTCTTTGATGATGACTCCATGCCTCGCGCGCAGCGCAGGAAGTTCCTCGATAAAATCCGGACCCAGACGCTCCGTCTTTCTGCGATTCTGGATGATCTCCTCATGCTTTCGAAGGCTGAAGCCGCGGGCGCGGCGATCCAGGCCCCGCTTCTTGATATGCGCGAGCCGGTGGACGATGCAACCGAGGCATTCGCTGCCGATATCAAGGCAAAGAGAATCGAGTTCGAGCTGGAGATGGTCGACAAGCCGATCACTATCGAGGCACGACATGAAGAGGTTCGTCGGATTGTCGATAACCTGCTGAGCAACGCGATCAAATACACCCCGGAAGGCGGAAAGGTCAGGGTCACAGTTACCTCCGATGAAGAGCACGCGACATTGCAGATTATCGACACGGGTATCGGTATCGAAGCGAAGGACCTCGATCGGATCTTCGAACGCTTCTACCGGGTGGACAAGGCGAGGTCGCGAGAGATGGGCGGCACCGGCCTGGGGCTTTCCATTGTGAAGCACCTCGTGACCTATCTCAGAGGGGAAGTGAAGGTGCAAAGCCGCCCGGGCAGGGGGAGCACCTTCTCCGTCATTCTGCCCCTGGCCCGGAATACTGACGAAATCTAGACAGTCGGCGAGTCCCCCACCCGAATCGGTACTTGGCGTTTCCCGGGGGCGAAATTCACGCCGAATCTTCGCGCACTCTTCACGATCTCTTCGCAACAAGGTGGTACTAATGGGGCAACCGAAAGGAGGTTCTTGATGACCAAGAACAATTTGAAAGTATCTGTGATCATGTCTGTCCTCGCAGGACTCCTGGCAATCGGGATGGCCCGACCGGCTCGAGCGGTTGACCCGACCGCCAACTGGAGCCGAGTCACGATTGACGGTGCCGGCGCCTCTTTCCCGTTTCCCCTTTACTCATTGTGGGCCTACAACTATGAGGAGGTCACCGGTCTGAAAGTCAATTACCAGTCGGTCGGATCCGGAGCGGGAATCGCTGCAATTCAGGGCGGAACGGTTGACTTCGGGGCGTCCGATGCTCCTTTGACCGAAGCCGAGTTGGATCAGAGCGGGCTGATCCAGTTCCCGATGATTATCGGGGGCGTCGTCCCCGTAGTGAACATCGCGGGCGTGGAAGCCGGACAACTTCGTCTCACCCCGGACATTCTCGCCGACATCTTTCTCGGCAACATCACGAACTGGAGCGACCAGAGGATCAAGGCGGCAAATCCAGGACTCAATCTGCCGCGGAAGGCCATAGTGGTCGTGCATCGTGCGGACGGCTCCGGGACGACGTGGATATTCACGAGCTATCTCGACAAGGTGTCGACCCAGTGGCACGATCGGGTGGGCGCCGGTAAATCGGTTGAGTGGCCGAGCACCGGGGTCGGCGGTCGCGGCAACGAAGGCGTTGCCAATTATGTCGCGCAGGTCGACGGCTCGATCGGCTATGTCGAGTACGCCTACGCGCTCCAGAACGACCTCAGCCATACGCTGTTGAGGAATCGGGCCGGCAATTTCATTGACCCTACCGCCGAATCGTTCTCCGCAGCCGCATCCAACGCGGACTGGGCGAACGCGCCCGGCTACTATATGATCCTTGTGGATCAGCCGGGCGACAACAGCTGGCCCATCACCGGGGCATCTTTCATTCTCATCTACAAGAACCAGGCGGACCAACGCAAGGCCCAGGCCATGCTTTCATTCTTCGACTGGTGCTATCGATCCGGACAGGATTCGGCATCCGAGCTTGACTACGTACCGATCCCATCGACCGTCTATGAGATGGTGGAACAGCTTTGGACTCAGACTGTCGTCGCAAACGGACAGCCGGTCTGGTAATCCGCAACTTGACCGAGTGAAAGGGAGATAACAAACCATGCTTACTCGCACAACGATCGTATGCTTCATCCTCATTGCAGGATTCACCGCCTTCGTGCAGGCTGCGCACGCAGAGTTTGAAGACGTGCCGCGAGATCACTGGGCATATGAAGCAGTTTCCTATCTTGAGCAGAGCGGCTTTGTGATTGGCTTTCCCGACGGCACATTCCAGGGCAGCAGAACACTCACTCGTTACGAATTCGCCATAGTGGCCAGCAGACTCTACGATCAGTTCATGGAGAAACTGGCGGACGAAGGAAATCAGCCCTCCGTTGATCAGCAGGCCGTGCTCAACATGCTGATAGAGGAATTCCAGCCGGACATCGATCGCCTGAGAGATCTTATCGACATCAACACGGCCCGAATCGGCGTCGTTGAAAGCACTGTGGATCAGTTGTCAACCCGAGTCGGCGACCTGGATACAGAGGTCTCCAACATCAAGCCCAGTACATTCTCATCTTCAGGCGATCTTCGCGTTCGATTCGAAGGTATCTATCCCGGCTCGGGTCTTCAGACGCAGCGACCCAGGTATCGGCTGCGCTGGGGCTTCGCTCAAGCCGTCAACGACGAGCTGAAGTTCACCGCCCGACTCGCATCGGGCGACCTCGGTGCCATTACCTCCACCAATGAGACGATAGATGACGCCTTCGGTATCGACGGCATCTACATCGATCGCGCCTACATGCAGTACCAGCCTGCATCGGCACCGGGATTCACCATGTGGGCAGGCAAGTTCCAGCCCCCCTGGAAGAACACTCCGCTGGTTTGGGACAGCGACACGAACGTCGAGGGCATCGCGCAGCAGTACACCTCGGGCGATTTCCAGCTGACTCTGGGTGAGCTTGTGCCGACCACGGAGGGTTTCTACATTGTCGCCCAGGCCGGCACAGGCAACCTCGGTGTCGAGGGCCTCAGCGCTTTCGTCACCTACCACTGGATGAACGAGGAAGCCTGGGGCGTGATCTCGGACAGGATGCGGAAGGACAAGAGCGATCCGTCCTACCTGAAAAGCAACTGGGTTTGGGACAGGCTTGACAATCCATCCGACTACCGGGCAATCGAGGGCTACCTGCGATACAGCACCGACATCAGCTCCGTGCCCGTCACGATCACGGCGAACTACCTTCAGAATCTTGCAGATGCTGCGACACCCGCCGAAGGCGTGAGCGCCCTCTCGGCATGGAATCAGGCCGCCTCGGTCGAGCTTGCCGTCAACAACTCCCCGAGCGACATCGGACAGTGGCAACTGAAGGGCGAATGGGGCCGCGCTCAGGCCAATTCCGTCCTCACCTGGCTTGCCGATTCAGATCGCGGAGGAAGCGATTATGACTGGTGGGTCGCAAGCTTGACCTATCGCCTCCTGAAGAACACCGATTTCGCGGTGACCTACATCAACCGGGATCGGATATCAAAGGATTCATCCGATCAGATTATCCAGGTGGATGTGTCGACGAAGTTCTGACAACCTCACCACCCCTCCCCCTTCCCATATAAATTGCGGTTGCTTTCTCGCGCACGGGAAAGCAACCGCTCCTCTTGGGCCGTCTTGCAGCTTTCACAAAATCTTTACAGAATCTTCACATTCCTCTGGTACAAGTTGCTGGTTACAGGAGGCAAATCGTGGCCAGAATCTCTCTACTGCATGGCGCCATATTTTCATTGATGTTGGTCCTTACAGGATGTCCTGCGAAAGAGAGTCATCAGAACATACCGCAGAAAGCCGAGAACCAGGTGGGATCCTTCACTCCGCAGGACTGGAGCAGCGTTTCCCTCACGGGCGCGGGCGCATCCTTCCCCGCCCCGATCTACATGCGATGGGCCTTCTCGTTCGAGGAGCTCACCAACCTGAAGCTTAACTACCAGTCTGTGGGCTCCGGAGCGGGAATCGCGGCCATCGAGGCCGGGACCGTCGATTTCGGAGCATCGGACGCTCCCCTCGAAAAATCCGAGCTCGACCGGAAGGGCCTTGTCCAGTTCCCGTTGGTCATCGGGGGAGTGGTTCCGGTTGTGAATATCCCCGGCATCGCTGAAGGGCAACTGAAACTCCGCGGGGATCAGCTCGCATCGATCTTCCTCGGACGGATCGCCAACTGGAACGATCCCTCAATCGCCGATCTCAATCCGGGCATTACCCTTCCCGATCTGCCGATAGTGCCCGCATACAGAGCCGACGGCTCGGGGACATCATGGATTTTCACGAGCTATCTCGACAAGATCTCGCCTGAGTGGCACAGCCAGGTCGGGGCCGGGAAGTCGGTTCAATGGCCTGAGGGCATGGGGGGAAAGGGAAACGAGGGGGTCTCGAGCGTTGTCCAGCAGGTCCCGGGTTCGATCGGATATGTCGAATACGCGTATGCCGAGCAGAGCAAGCTCGCGTTCGTCCAGCTTCAAAACCAATCTGGAGTCTTCGTGTCGCCCTCAATAGAGACTTTTCAGGCCGCTGCGTCCAATGCGGACTGGGCCAGCGCGCCGGGATTCAACGTGCTTCTGGTCGACCAGCCGGGCGATCAAAGCTGGCCCATCACCGGCGCGTCTTTCATCATCATTCGCAAGGATCAAGCTGACAAGAACAAGGCCAGGGCCATGCTCCAGTTCTTCGACTGGTGCTTCAGGTACGGGCAGGACGCAGCGAAAGAGCTTGGCTATGTCCCGGTCCCGCTGTCCACGGTAGATTTGATTGAGAGCAATTGGGAGGACCTCGTGTCCGGCGCCTGGAAGTAGAAACGGCAGTGTCGAACGATTCTGCATCTCCCGCAGGGGGCAAACCTCGCCCGGACGAGTCGCAGGAGAACCGGCGAGGACGCAGACGCATCGGCAGATTTCCCGCAGACCAAGTCTTCAGAGGGTTGACCGCTCTAAGCGGGTTTCTGATCATCTTGATAATGGCGGGCATCGCTGTTCTGCTGTTCATCAGCTCGATACCCTCGATCAAGCAGTTCGGATGGGAGTTCCTTTTCAATCAGGTCTGGAATCCCGTGACAAGGGAATTCGGGGCGGCGGCAAGCATCTACGGCACCCTGATCTCGACAATCATAGCCATGCTGATAGCCGGACCGCTGGCGCTCGTGATCTCGATCTTCCTCGTCGAGCTGTCTCATCCCATTATCAGCAGGATCGTGGGCGGAGCGGTTGAGCTTCTCGCGGCGATTCCGAGCATCATCTACGGCATGTGGGGGCTTTTTGTGCTCGTCCCGATCATGCAGAGCCGGGTCGAGCCCTTCCTGGGGAATTTCCTTGGCTTTCTCCCGCTCTTCAAGGGACCTCCGATGGGAATAGGCATGCTGACGGCCGGAATCATCCTCGCCCTCATGGTGCTTCCGTTCATCACGGCAATCGCCCGCGACGTTCTCCGCATGGTGCCGCCGATGCTGAAGGAAGCCGGCTACGGCATGGGGGCTACGATGTGGGAAGTCACCAGGAATGTCAGTCTGCCCTACGGTATCCGCGGGATCGTCGGCGCTATGTTCCTGGGCCTGGGACGCGCGGTCGGTGAGACAATGGCGGTGACGTTTGTCATCGGCAACAGCCACCGCATCAGATCATCCCTCTTCGAAAGCAGCAACACCATCGCGTCCGCCATCGCGAACGAGTTTCCAGAAGCGATGCAGGACCCGTTGTTCAGAAGCGTTCTCATCGAGCTTGGCCTGATCCTGTTTCTTATCACGCTCATTTTTCAGATCATCGCTCACATCTGGCTGCTCAGGCTGAAGAAGAAGGAGGGCAAGTAGGCGATGCAGGAACGGTCCATCCTGTTCCGACGCGTAACCGACTGGACGGTCAGAATTGTCTCCGCCGTCTCGGCCTTCGCGGGCATTGTCTTTCTTGTGCTGATCCTGTTCGAGGTGGTTCGAAGAGGCTTTCCCGCGTTCGACATCGATTTCTTCACCAAACGCACCGGACCTTTCAGCGTACCCGCGACAGGCGTGGCGAACGCAATCATCGGAACGGTCTACATGACCGTGCTCGCCACAATCCTCGGTGTTCCCATAGGTCTCCTTGCCGGCATTTACCTCTCGGAGTTCGGAAAAAACAGCCCGATTTCCACTGCGATTCGATTCGTGTCGAACATCCTCATGGGAACGCCGTCCATTCTCATCGGGGTTTTCGTGTACGCGATGATCGTCGCTCCGGGCCGACACATGTCGGGCTACGCGGGCGGTGTCGCGCTGGCGGTGATCATGCTTCCGATTGTCGCTCGAACCACCGAAGACATGCTCAGCCTCGTACCGAACGAGCTCAGGGAGGCCGCCCTGGCTCTCGGCGCGCCGCGTTGGAAGGCTGTGCTGAGCGTGGTCTTCAGGGCCGCTCAGGCCGGACTCGTCACCGGCGTCCTCCTCGCCGTAGCCCGTGTCAGCGGCGAGACCGCACCCCTGTTGTTCACCGCCTCGAACAATAATCATTTCATATGGTTCAGCGATTCCGGCGTCGGCAGGTATTTCTACGATCTCAACCAACCGACGCCGAACCTTACGGTCACGATCTATCAGTATGCAATGTCGCCATACGAGCAATGGAAGGAGCAGGCCTGGGGAGCCTCCCTTCTCATCACCGCCGCTGTTCTGGTCTTGTCCGTAGTGGCCCGCGCGATCTTCGCCGGCAGACGACCTGCCCGGGGAAGGTGAGAAAATGACGGATTCATCGATGCAGAAAGCGCTGACACATAGAATCAAGGTCCCGGGGAAGGATCGTCCTCTCGACGCCGACTTCGAGACGTTGCCGAACAAGATATCCGTGAAGAATCTCGATTTCTTCTACGGTCCTCACCAGGCCCTGTTTGAAAACAACATAGAGATCAAGGCCAACAGGATCACGGCGATCATCGGTCCCTCCGGGTGCGGGAAATCGACCCACATACGAGTCTACAATCGGATATTCGAGCTCTACCGCGACCAGCGCGCCTCCGGGGAGGTCATCCTCGACGGCCGCGACATCCTCTCCCCCCAGACCGATCTCATCACGCTCCGCAGGGAAGTGGGGATGATCTTCCAGAAGCCCACGCCTTTCCCGATGACCGTGTACGAAAACGTGGCCTACGGTCTCAAGCTCCACTACCGCGTCGGCAAAAGCGAGCTTGACGACCGGGTCGAGGACGCACTGAAGCGCGCCGCCCTCTGGGATGAGATCAAGGGCGACCTCAACAAGTCGGGACTCGCGCTCTCCGGCGGTCAGCAGCAGCGACTGTGCATCGCCAGGGCGATCGCGGTCGAGCCGGAGGTCCTCTGCATGGACGAGCCCGCATCGGCCCTCGATCCCGTTGCGACATCGAAAATCGAGGACCTCATGGAAAGCCTGAAGTCCCGCTATACAATCGTCCTCGTGACCCATAACATGCAGCAGGCCGCAAGAGTCTCCGACTTCACCGCCTTCTTCTACCAGGGACGCATTGTGGAATTCGACCTGACACCCCGGCTTTTCACCAACCCGAAGGAAAAGCGGACGGAAGACTACATAACCGGACGGTTCGGATAACGTAATCAATGGAGGACGGAACCGTGACAACTCACCTCATGCGCGATCTTGAAGATCTAAAGAAAGAAATCCTCGCCATGGGAGCCATGGTCGAGGAAGCGGTCAATAAGGCCATTACCGCCCTCGTCAATCGTACGCCCCAGCTCGCGCAGGAGGTAATGGTCAGCGACAACGATATCGACATGAAGGAGCTCGATGTCGAGGACAAGTGCCTCAAAATCCTGGCTCTCCATCAGCCGGTTGCCGCCGACCTGAGATTTATTGTCGCGGTCATGAAGGTGAACAACGACCTCGAACGGATGGGCGACACCTCCATTCATATCGCCGAAAGAGCCGCTTACCTCGCCGAGCGACCCCCTATCGATGTCCCCCTCCACTTCGACACGATGGTCGACCGGGTTCGGACCATGGTCCGAAAGGTCCTGGACGCTCTTGTCGAGCGCAATCCCGACGAGGCAAGGGAAGTCATCAGAATGGACGACGAGGTTGACGAGCTGCACTGGCAGATGTTCGACATCCTGATGAATCTGATGGACAAGGACCCGTCCGCGGCGCGAAGAGCGTTCCACACGCTGTCCGCATCCCGGCATCTCGAGCGAATCGGGGATTACGCGACAAACATCGCCGAGGATGTCGTGTTCATGGTCGAAGGCGAGATCATCCGCCACAGATTCAAGACCCAAAAAGACAAACGCGAGTTCCCGTATCAGGATTGACTTTCAATGACATCAGATCCAACACATGATCCGAGCCACGAGCGTAAGCGAGCGGTCAACAAGCAACCTGACGTCTTTCCCCTCGCATATCACATCACTATCCACTGCTACGGCTCTCGGTTGCACGGGGATGAAGCCGGCTCCATTCACCATAGTGACAATATCTGCGGTACACCGTCCCTTCCCCCTCGACCCGGTCTGAGGCAACACGAAGAAGATTCCATGAATCAGCCTCCATATGAATTGGACACGCCGAGAAGGGCTATTGTTCTCAAAACGACAAGAGAAGTCTGTTCATACCGGGGCTGGGACCTGTATGCTGTCCACGTGCGAACGACCCATTGGCATGTCGTCGTGCAGGCAATGGCTGCCCCCGAGAAGGTCATGGGCGACCTGAAGGCCTACGCGAGTCGCAACCTTAATCAGGCAGGCGTCGACAACAAGAGTCGAAAACGATGGTCCAGACATGGGAGCACAAAGTACAAATGGACGGAACAAGAGCTTGAACATGCGATAGACTATGTGATAAGAGAGCAAGGTGAGCCGCTGGACCTATATGAGAAGCCGTTGTGACTTTTCCTGCCACCAGAGAACCGCTCCCTCACGGTCGCGGCTCAGATCTCGAACATGAATCCGAGCCGCGAGCATAAGCGAGCGGTCAACAACCCGGACGAAAGAGAACCTCGAACATGAATCCGAGCCGCGACCGTCAGGGAGCGGTCAGGAATCAAAGGAGCTAAGTAAATGCGGTTGAGATTGTGCCATCTTTGTGCAGTCATCCTTGCGATACTCTCGGCCCTGTCGTGCGCGCGGTCTCTTGACCCCACGTCACCGCCGCCGCAGATGGCCTCATTGCCGGAAACGCGCTCAAACCAATCGGGCCATTTCCTTTTGAGCTACTGCCTCGTCAGCTTCGATGCAGATACGAACCTTGTGAATGTGCTGCCTCTCAGGGACACCGCCGATCACTGGAACGTGCTTTCCTTCCTCGAAAAAGGCCCATGCACCGACTGCCTGAAAATCGTCGGCGTCGACACCACCCCGGACGGAAACAAGCTATTCGATGTCAGGATCACCCACCCGTTCCCCGGCACAAACCTAACAGGATTCGATGTCCGCGGGATCGCGATGTTCAACGCAAGCCGCGCGTTCCCGACTTCCATGCTGACCGTGTCGGACTCCACGCTCGGCGACGGTGAGCTCATCAACGCGGAAGGCTACACCACTCTTTATAATCCCTTCACATGGGGCATGGGTCCCGGCGGACTGAAGGGTTATTTTCCCGGCAAATTCTCCACCGTGAATTTCCCGTCGGCGACCCTGAACGGCTACATCCGGCACATCACCGAAAATCCGTCGAACACCCGCAACGCCTTCTATGCGGGCGACGCGATAACGAGGACCTACGAAATCAAATTCCCGCAGGGACAGAAATTCGTCTTCGGCTACGCCGTCGATGCGTCCTGGGCGCCGCCGATCAACGTGCCGGTGCTCGATCCCATGGAGGATTTCCCGATATCCGCCAATTGCCCCGAGCCCTGGAAGATCGATGTGTTGGACCTCCCAAGCCACGTAGTGTTGACTCCTGATGGCGGGTCGGTGGCATTTGAGTTCGATATCTACGACTACCAGGGATCGACAAGCCTGTTCGAGCCGACGGTCGAATGCCCCGAGCTGTTTGACGGCGTGAAAACCGCGCAGTGGGTGTCCGACGAGGTCGGGTATTCCACCTGGCGCGTGGGACTCGAGAACGAGAAAGCCGCTCCTCCGGGCAACTACGAATTCCTTGTCGTTGTCGAGGATCATGAGAACACAACTTCGCCCTCCTATCTCGACCTGACCGCCTACCGGATGCACGATATTGAAGTTGTGGAGGGCGGATGGGCGAGATCATGGGGCGGAAGCGAGCTCGATTCCGCGTGGTCCACCGCTGTGGACGTGAGCGGCAACATCTATGTGACGGGCCAGTTCAAATCCGCGGTCGATTTCGATCCCGGCGACGGAGTGCTCGATCGCACGTCTAACGGCAACGAGGATGCGTTCCTCAGCAAATTCGATCCGCAGGGCAACCTCCTCTGGAATCAGACATGGGGCGGCGAGTATCACGAATCCTGCGAGGGAATCGTGATTGACCCCATCGGCTGGGTGTATGTCGTCGGTTACTTCAACGAGACCGTCGATTTCGACCCGGGTCCGGGAGTGGATGAACACATCTCCCATGGCGACTGGGATAGCTTACTGGCGAAATACACTTCGGACGGTGAATTCGTCTGGGCAAAGACATGGGGAGCGCCTGCGTGGGACCAGGCACGCGATGTTGCGGTTGACGGCGCAGGCGGAGTGTATGTGGCGGGCTATTTCTTCGGCAACTGCGATTTCGATCCCGGTCCCGGAGAGGCGTACGAGGGTTACATCCCGGGCGCGAGCTATCTCACCAAGTTCGACTCGAACGGCGACCACCAGTGGGTTAAGGCATGGGCGGGCGACGGCGGCTACGATGATCTGGCCACCGCCGTGGCCTCCGATTCGTCGGGCAACGTCGTCGTGACCGGCGTCTTCGACGGAACGGTCGACCTCAATCCCGGCAACGGCGTGAAGCATTACACGGCTCCCACCGTCTACCAGGACATCTATCTCAGTTGTTTCAATTCGAACGGCGGATTTCAGTGGGGCTGCGGATGGGGCGGCGAGTACGACGACTGGGGTTACGATGTGGCGATCGACGGGGCCGGAAATGTCTACTCGACCGGGAAATATGCGGGCACCGCGGATTTCGACCCGGGTCCGGGCCAGGATGAACATACGTCCAACGGCGAAAGAGATGTGTACCTGGTGAAATACACGATTCCGGGCAACTACCAATGGACCCGGACATGGGGAGGGTTCAATTACAACTTCTGGACCTACGGCGACTCGGGTCACGGCGTGACGGTGGATCCGTCCACCCCCGCCGGAAACGTGTTTGTGACCGGATATTTCAGCTCGACCGTCGATTTCGATCCCGGTCCGGGCATCGACGAAAGAACGTCCAACGGCAGTATCGACGCGTTCCTCAACGTGCTGGATCCTTCCGGGAACTACCTGTGGTCACGCACCGTGGGCGGCGGTCTCGACGACTACGCATGGGACGTGGCGGTGGACATGTCGGGCCATTCCTTCATCGCGGGGAGTTTCATGTCGACTGTCGACTTCAACCCCGACAAGGGCGAATACAACCTTGCATCGAAAGGCAACTGGGACTGCTGCCTCCTGAAATACATCGACTGGGGCAACTGGTGAGATCGTCCCCAAGCCCGTAATTCTTCTCACCAAACCTACATTCCACCCGTAGGGGCAACCCCCCGTGGTTGCCCTCTTCGACGCCATCGGTGTATTACGCGCTCCCGACCTGTTGTATAATTCCCCCTGATTCGGCCACCATGCGTGACCCCATCGGAGGCTACAAATGATCGGTCATCGCGGATTCTGGCTCACGTTACTCACATCTCTGCTCATCGCAGCCTGCGTCGGCTGCTCAGGATCGTCAGGCGGCGGAAATCCCGCACTGCCGGGACTCTCCGGGCATAATGACGCCTCCAGCCCCGGCTCATCCCCCCAGCCCGACCGGACGCCCGCCTCCAACCCGCGCATGCTTCTGGGAGCCTTCCGCATCCTGATCGATGAGACCGGAAACCTGTCGGTGATCCCGTTAAGGACGGCCGAGACCCATATCGACGTCACCAAGGCGGTCTTTCCGCCCAAGTGCTGGGACTGCTTCAAAGGCGAGATTCTCAGCGTTGTCGATACAATCTGGAATCTCCGTTTCACCTTGAAGAACTCGATGGCCGTTACGGGGTACGACGTGAGAGCGATCCTGCTGGACACCGGCAACGTGGTGCTTCTCACCCGCCCCGATTCCTATACCACATGCTTCTCGAAACCCGATGACCTCACCCCGCGGAACCCGTTCTTTATCTTCGACAGCGCTCAGGGCCAGAACGCGTGGCCACCTCTGGCCATGGGAAGTCGTGATGTCAGCTTCGACCGTCCGGACGGAGCCAAGTTCAGCGAGATCATCGTCGTGATCGATGCGAGCTGGCCTGCGAACCAGACCGATCCCACCAGAATCGTCGACCTTCAGTCCTCCAATGACATCCTCATTACGGACGGAAGCACGTTCACGAACATCACCTGCAAAGTGAACGACTGGCAGGACGATGTCGAAGAGGTAACCGTGGACCTTTCGCCGCTCGGCGGGAGCCCATCGGTCAAGATGGGGAAATCTCCGACAGGCATATATTTTCTCAACGGCGTCATCTGCGGCGAGGATTGTGAGCCGGGTGACAAAATCCTCTGGGTAGAGGCATCGAGCGGCGGAGCCAGCATTTTCGATTTCGTTACCGTGACCGTGGAGCTGGCGCCTCCTCCCGAGGACGCGGAATGGACCATCATGATCTACATGAACGCCGCCAATCTCCCCGATGAAGAGGACATAAACGAAATGGAGATGTCGGGCTCGATCAAGAACAAGCTGAACATCATCGTCCTCTGGGACAAGCCCGAGCCCACCGACCTCGATCAGATCGTTCTCGTCAAGCACGATGCGTCCGGTTACAACCTGAACCTGGTGTCGGAATTCCTGAACGATGACGGCGAGGTCATCCCCCCGGGCGGTCTGAACATGGCGGACGGCGCGACCCTGCAGGCGTTCATGCTCTGGACCATGAAAAACTATCCGGCCAAACACTACCTGATCGACCTCTGGGACCACGGCGCGGGGATTTTTGTCGGGCCCGCTCCCAGGGTCCCGTTCAGAAACGTGTGCGGAGGCCTGAGCCTGTGGGCGATCCGCGACGCATGCGAGGCGGCGCTGGCGGCACAGGATAAGGTCGACAAAATCGACATCATCGGCTTCGACGTCTGCGTCCTGGGCTGGATGGAAACCGCCTACTGCCTCAGGGATGTATCCAATGTCGTCATCGCCAGTGAGAATTCCGAGCCGGGTCCCGGATGGGATTACGGCCCCCCGCTTATCAACCTTAGAAACAACATCAACACCTACACCGCAGAACAGCTCGCCTACGACATTGTCGACTATTACATCATCTCCTATACCGATCCCAGTCACCCGTATCATTACCCGGCCGACAATGTCACCCTCTCGGCCTGCTCGATCGCAACGCTCATGGACACCGCCGTCCCCGCACTCGACGCCTTCGCGCAGGCGAGCATGGACTATCTCCCCGAGTACAAGGACATCTTCACCGAAAGCCTCAACGCAACAAGTTATTGGGGCTGGGAAGTGACCGACATCGGGCATTTCGCCTACGAGGTCAGCCACAACACCCAGATGCCCCAGCCTGTGAGAGACGCCGCGACCGCACTCGACGACGCTGTCGAGACATCCATGATCAATCATGGGCACAACAACGGCGTGCCCGACCAGGAATCCGGCTGGACAATATGGTTCCCTTCAAACATCGCCGAGCAGCCCGACAACTACCTCACCGAGTACCTCGATCCCGACTACCTCGAATTCTACCTGACGGAATGGGATGAGTTCCTGTACGCGTACGCCAACGAGGTCCCGGTCGAGCAGGGATGGCTCGCAATCCTCGGTGTGACCTACAGCGATGAAAATGGCGGCGACGGCGACGGGATTATCGAGCCGGACGAGACCATCGACGTCACCATACACATCCAGAATACCGGCGACGAAATCGCCGGCAACATTCTCGGCACGCTGAAGCAGGCGGCAGGATATGAATCAGTCTACGAGATCGTCACCCCGAACGCCTCTTACCCCGACCTCGATCCCGGCGCCGACTACGCAAACGAGATCCCCTATCAGATACACATCCTCCCAGGCGCGCTGCAGGGACAGATCACCCTCATGAGATGCGACCTTGTCTGCGATCAGTCCCAGACCCTCAATCAGCCGATCAGTTTCACCATCGATCCCGGCGACATACTCATCCTCGATTACGACACCAACGGCGAATCGGCCCCCGCGATCGAGGCGGCGATCGAGGCCAACGGTTTCACCGCCGACGTGATGAGCGGCGATATCCATGACGCCCCGCTGGACGCCTACAAGGCGGTCTTCATCGCGCTGGGGATGTACGACGAATACGGCGCCAACTACTATCCCGATCAGGACGACTATGACGCAGTGAGCGGCTATCTCGCGGGCGGAGGGAAAATGTACATCGAGTCCGGCGACCTGTGGTACTTCTACCCGTACATCGGCCTGCCCGATTTCTGTCCCCTCTTCGGCGTTCTCGGCCTCGACGACGGATGGGAGGACATCACGTCCGTCTACGGCGAATCCGGCACCACTCTGGACGGACTGACGTTCAATTATCCGGGCGACGATCCGTACACGGATCACATCGACGCCGCGTCGGGTGCGAATCTCGTCATGTCCGCCTCGACCACCGATATGACCAGCTTCGGTGCCGTGGTGGCCTACAATGCGGTCACCTACCGAACCATCGCCTCCAGCGTCGAGTTCGGCGGCATCGAGGACGGCGCCGATCCCAACACCAAGTCCGAGCTCATGTCGAGGCTCCTCGACTTCCTCGGCCCGTAGTCTCGCATCCAACAGCTTCCGTATCCAATTCCCCTTCCGTATCCAAGGCCCGAACGTCAGTGAGGGCGCTCCTGAAAACATCCCGCCCTTCCGTATCCAAGGCCCGAACGTAAGTGAGGGCGCTCCTGCAGTACCTTATTCGGCCACCGAAATCGTACCCGTCCAGCCGTCAGTCGCGTCGTCGTCGTCAACGACCGTCAGCTTCACCTCGTAGATTCCGGGATCAACGAATTCATGCTCTATCGTTCCCGGTGATCCCTGGAAAACCTCGTCAGTGATCCCGTCGTTGTTCCAGTCCGCCTGAATCTCAACGATATCGCCGTCGCAGTCGGACGAGTAGTTCAGGAAATCCACTGTCAACGGGGCCTGGCCCGCCGGAGGAACAGGCATGAAAGCAGATTCAGGAGGTGCGTTCTCGGGAGTATCATAGACGAACAACTCTTCGCTCTGAGTGTTGACACCGATAAGGCGTATGGTATCGCTGTCCAACGGGAAGGCGACCATGTCAATAACGCGAGCACTGCCGAATTCGCCGACCAAAACAGGCGACGGCCTGCTCATATCGCATATCATCCATAGTCTCCCCACGGATATGTCTTTTCTGTGCGGGTCGAAGGTGAACCCAAACCATTTGCCGCTTGCTGCTTCAAAACACGAGCCCCTCACGATATCCGGCAGCGTCGACCATTCGAATGTGATCGAGTTGCTGATCATATCAAATACCGTCAGCCCCTTGATGAGGTACTCGTATCCGGGGTCCACAACCACGACCCCAGTGTTGTCGATGACAAGCAGGTCGTCGATCGGCAACAGCGTCAAGTGTTGGAGTCCCGCGTGGTACTCCCTTATCACAGAGAGATCGGTTGGATCATCACACCGGATGATCGAATAGCACTCCGGATCAGGCGCCTCCCCTCCCTGACCTCGGTAATCGCCGACCATAATGGACCCGTCAAGAGGGCATTCACTCAGTGCCATCGGCAGGTTTCCGGAACGCGCGTACACACCAGGTGCCAAAGTCACCGGCGCGAACCGTTGAACGTATCCGCCATCGGTGGGATGCCGGCACGTTGCATAAATAACCCCGCTTGAATGCACAATGACCTCCCGTGTGTCCCCCATCAGCTCTGATTCAGACACAAGCTCGCCGTCCTCGGCATCGTAGCAGCGCACATAGCTTGTACGCTCCTCGGGCTCGTTTGCCAGAACGTAAATGAAGTCTCCGGCGGCATCAAACGCCAATCGATTAGGGAATCCATCTACGTCGTAGCTCGTCACCAAGACCAAGCTGATACGATCGTACACCTTCAGGATCCCCGGTTCGGCGCCGCTGACCCACACTTCCGTTGTCCCGGGCCTCAGAGCCAAGTCTGTGTTCACGAACCCTTCCGCAACTGCGGCGTCCCCAATCAGCAGCATCACAAAGACGCTCACCAAAGATAGCTTGATCTTCATGGTTCCATTTCTCCTGTCAGCAAACCTCGCCCCGGATACGCTGCTCATATTATATCGACATCTACATACACTGTACAAGTCATTGCCGAGCCGTGGTTGTCGGACAGGCGCAGCATGACAGGGCCGTGGTAGGAGGCGGTGTACGAGTGCGTGGGATTGTCCGGGTCGCCGGTGTAGGAGTCGTCGACCGGCTCGCCATAAAGCCCGTCGGCGTCGAAGTCCCATTCGTACGTAAGCTCATCGCACGGATCGGGATCGTACGATCCCGTCGCGTCGAACTCAATCTCCGCCGGCGCCGGCCCGATGTAGGGCATCGGCGTGCAAAGAAAGAGTGAGCACACAGGAGGCTGAT
>CAYGZQ010000064.1:13534-22161 GCA_964354375.1 uncultured Planctomycetota bacterium | reverse complement strand
TACTCCATACCGGTATGTTTCTCTACCAACGGCGGATCCTGGCGCTCGAAAAGCAGTTCATTGATGCCAGGCGAAGTATCCACCGCCTGCTCCGGCAGGTCCGCTTCAACCCGGACTCAGTCCGAAGCTCGGCGGTCAAATCGCAGCTTGACCTGGTCAACGCCTTGATCAGGCTTACAAAAGAAGAGACTGCCTTCTACGTCAGGCTGGGGCAGCTTTATGACATCATGCGCTTTCAGGACGACTTCATGCAACTGCTCGAGCGCCGGGATCCCGGGTTGGCGGAAACAATGTTCGTGGAAATAGACAAAATATGGAAAGATGAAGAACTCGGAAAATCATGAAAAACCGGCTGCCGCTCGCGGTCAACCTCGATAACGTGCCTTGACCCTGAGGCTTGCCCTACCCTATCCTTCCCGACGGTGTCTGTACCGGCCAAAACCGACTCGATCAATCCCGCCTGGAAAATCCCCGTTTTCGCGCGACGGTTCGTAATAACCATCGCCGCCGTGGTCCTCATTGCCGCAGCGATGAACCTGCTCGTCGACCCGTACGGCATCTACAACCTCGGCATCCTCCCGCGCGTCGAGGTCAATTTCTACGAAAGAAAGCTCGCGCTGTTCCAGGCATACCAGCCCCGACCCCAGGTTTTGATCCTCGGAAGCTCGCGCGTTATCGCCTTCGATCCCGAGACCGTGCGCGACCTCACCGGCAAAAGATGCTTCAACTTCGCTCTTCCCGGCGCAAAGGCCGAGACGTTCTATTCGGTCCTGAAGATGGCGATCGAGGACTACGGCGCTCCCATCGACACGGTCATTGTCGGCGTGGACCCCGAATCGTTTCATCCCGCCATGCCGATCCAGCCCGAGGCCCGATTCATCCCCGCCTACTCGAAATATTTCATTCACGACAAATCCGGACAGGCGTCCATATGGGAGAAACTGGGTCTCCTGTTGACCCTGAACCAGACCAGCGACTCGATCAACTCGCTCGTCAATCTGCTGAAACGGCAGACCGGTCAGGAGAAAATGGAGTTCAGATCGGACGGCTACTCCGTCTGGATTCAGTTGGAGAAGCAGATCAGCGAGGGCACCTTCGACCTCGACGCCAAGCTGGAGACAAGGGTCCGCAAGTACCCGGAACGAAGCCTGATGCTTCAGCGATTCACCTCTCTGTCGGACACGCGCAAGCTGTACTGGGAGGATTTTCTAGCGCTGTGCAGAGAGAAAGGGATAAAGGTCTACGTATTTCTGCCGCCGTACCATCCGAGGCTTCTGCAACTGCTCGACACGGTCGGGGCGAACGAGATTCTCGGCGAGGTCTCGGGCTATCTCGACAGCACGGTCGAATCCGAGGGTGGAGTCTTCAAAGATTACATGGACGTGGAGAGTTTCGGAGGCGACCCGGGGCTTTTCTACGACGAAATCCATATGCGACCCGCGAACGCGGGAATCCTGCTGGGGCATCTGCTCGACACCGAAGAGCCGGTCCAGGGAGACCCCTCGGGGCATATTCCCGCCGACCCTTAGGAGCCCGCCGTCAAACACATGGACGCCGTGACTGGATACTACTCGTCCGGGACACTTGACCCCGATGCCGCTTGGCGGTTAAATCGCGCGGGTATGGCCGAAGCGAACAAGGATAGTCGGTGGGGGAATCCTTCCCTCTGGAGGGTGTTTTTCGGGGTCCTGCTGGCGACCCTGGTTTTGACCGCTGCATTCAATTTGCTCGTCGATCCGTTCGATCTGTACGGAACCGGCCTTGTCGAGCCCTTCCAGTTCAACACGTACCGGAAGAAGCTCGATCTGTTTCGGGAGTTTGCGAAAAAGGAGCCGCCCAGAGCGCTGATACTGGGAAGCTCTCGTGCGGAGACTTTGGACCCCAGGATCGTTGAGGAAATCACGGGCGAGAGGTGTTTCAACTGGGGGCTTCCATCGGGACGAGTGGAGACAATCCTGGCGTCGCTGAGAATCGCGGTCGAGGATGAGAAAGCCCCGATCGATCTCGTGGTCGTGGCTGTCGACCCGCTCGCGTTTCATCCGTCGCTCTATCTTCACCCGCAATCGTTTCTCGTGCCCGAGTATTACCGATATTTTCCATACGACCGCAGGCTGAAAACGACGTTCGACAAGCTTCTGCGTCTGCTGACCACTGAGCAGACCCGGGCATCGATCGAGGCGCTGGAGAAGGCGACGGGCCTGGACAAAACGCCCGCGGCGTTCGGGTATCGAGAAGACGGGTACGCGCTTTTCTACGACAAAGAGGCCGCATGGGACGCGGGTACATACGACCTCGACGCAGAGCTCACAAGACGGGTCCCGGACTATCCCGAGCAGAG
The DNA here is from genome assembly GCA_964354375.1 of uncultured Planctomycetota bacterium. GTDB lineage: Bacteria > JAJVIF01 > JAJVIF01 > JAPKYR01 > JAPKYR01 > CAYGZQ01. The sequence goes on along the minus strand of CAYGZQ010000064.1, from coordinate 19,823 downwards.
CTTCGGGCTGTCGAATTTCAAAGGCCTGGCGCCTGTGCGAAAAGCGCAATGGGAGCAGTTTCTCGATATCTGCAAGAACAAGGGAATCAGGGTGTACGTATTCATGCCGCCGGTTCACCCGAGGCTCTGGGAGGCCCTGTCGTCGCTCGGAGCCCAGCCCATCTTCAAGGAAACATCCGACTACCTCTCCCGGACCGTCAACGCGATGGGCGGCACCTATAGAGACTTCACGCAGCTGGACAGTTTCGGTGGGGACCCGAGCCAGTTCTACGACGAGGTGCACATGCGACCGTCGAACACGGAGATTCTCCTCAGGCGTCTGCTTCAAGATCAAGCACCCGAGCGAATAGCGGAGGGACCCTAGGCAATGCTTTTCGCAAGCAGAATATTCATTTTCGTCTTCGCGCCCATCACCTTTCTCGGCTACTGGCTTCTGAGAACGCGCCGGCTCAAGCTTTGGTGGCTGACGATTGCCAGCTACGTATTCTACAGCTACTGGAAATGGGAGCTGTCCGGCCTCCTCCTTCTCACCACCGTGATCTGCTACCTCGCAACAGTGCAGATCGGCTCGACCGACAACAAGGCCGTCAGGCGAGCATGGCTTGTCGTATCGCTGATCGCAAGCCTGAGCATACTGGGTTTCTTCAAGTACTACATGCTTCTCGCGGCGACCGCAAACGACCTTACCGGCTGGCTCGGATGGGAAGGCAGACTCCCACCATGGGAAATCATACTCCCGATCGGCATCAGCTTCTTCACTTTCCACGCGATGAGCTACTCGATCGATGTCTACCGCCGCGACGTGGAGGCGACAACCGATTTCATCGAGTTCGCCGCGTATTTCGCGATGTTCCCGCACCTGATAGCCGGGCCGATCATCCGCTACCGGGAGGTCTATCACACTCTCAAAAACCTGCCCCTGAAACTGTCCGCCGAGAATCTCAACCTGGGGATTTTCTATTTCACTGTGGGGTTGGTGAAGAAGATCCTGATTGCAGACCGGATAGCCTATTACATCGATCCCATGTTCAGGGACTACCAGTCGCTTGCCCCGGTGGAGACCTGGCTCGCGATGATCGGGTATTCGCTGCAGATCTATTTCGATTTCGCCGGCTACAGCCTCATGGCCATCGGACTGGGGCATCTGCTGGGGTTCGAGTTCCCCCAGAATTTCAACTCACCCTACAAGGCGGTCTCGATAAGCGATTTCTGGCGACGGTGGCACATGTCGCTGTCGAGGTGGCTGAGAGATTATCTCTATATACCGCTCGGGGGCCGCAACAACCGGGCAGTCGCGCTGGCGTTGACGATGCTTCTGGGCGGACTGTGGCACGGCGCCGACTGGACCTTCGTCATCTGGGGCGCATACCATGCCCTGCTCCTTCAGTTGCATCACCAACTCAAAGGCTTCAAATGGATCCCGAGAAATCTCGTATGGGCGAGGATCGGGACATTCATCATGGCGACCATAGGCTGGGTTTTCTTCGTGGCGGGCACAGACAAGTTCCGCGGACCCGTCGAGTATCCGCCGGCAATCCAGATCGCGCTCACCATTCTGACCAGGATGTTCGACTTCGCCGGGTTCTTCCAGAAAGTGACGCTTCAACCCGCCCTGGTGGCGCTTGTGGTCATCGGGCTCGCGTGGGCGATGCTCGGTCCGAACGCTGTCGAGCTGGTCAGGGTGCGAAAGACAACTCCGCGCAGAAGCTGGGCTGTCGCACTGGGAATCCTGGGCGCAGCCTGCATCCTTCTACTCTCCGAAACCGGCCCGTTCCTCTATTTTCAGTTCTGACGGCGTGTTTGCCGACGGTCTTTTCGATCCGTTGGTTTCGTACAGAAAACATTCCGCCCAATGATCATCGCCGAAATGAATTCTGGCGGGCTCGCTCTCCGAGCACTGGGGACGCACGTACTTGCATCGCGTATGGAACCTGCATCCTGAGGGCGGGTTGGCGGGCGACGGCGGATCGCCTTCAAGGAGAATCCGAGTGGGCTTGCGCGAAGGGTCCGGCACCGGCACCGCCGAAAGAAGCGCCTCGGTGTACGGATGTTTCGGGTCGGCGTAGAGATCGGCCGCGCGCGCGTACTCGACAATCCTCCCCAGGTACATGACCGCCACGTAGTCCGAGATGTGCTCCACTATCGAAAGATCGTGGGCAATGAACAGATAGGTGAGCCCGAGACGCTCCTGGAGGTCCTGGAAAAGGTTGACCACCTGCGCCTGGATGCTCACGTCGAGCGCGCTGACAGGCTCGTCGCACACGATCAGCTTCGGGTTGAGAGCAAGCGCCCTGGCGACACCGATACGCTGCTTCTGTCCGCCGGAAAACTCATGCGGGTATCGATTCGCGCTGTCCGGATTTATCCCGACAAGCTCCATCAGCTCCCTTACACGCGAACGCTTCTCGTTTCCCTTCGCGATGCGGAAGATCTCGAGCGGCTCCGCGATCGCCTCCCCCACCGGAAGCCTCGGATTGAGGCTGGCCTGCGGATCCTGGAAAACGATCTGCATGTCCTTGCGCAATTCACGAATTGAGCGCCTGTCCAGCCCTGTGATATCCGTACCCTCGAAATTTATGCTGCCCGATGTCGTCTCTATGAGCCTCAGTATCAAGCGCCCGAGCGTCGACTTCCCGCATCCGGATTCGCCGACCAGTCCCAGAGTCTTGCCTCTCTCGATCGTAAACGAGACCCCGTCAACCGCCCGCACAACTCCGACCCGGCGCGGCAGAATCAGGCCGCGCGTTATCGGGAAGTGCTTCACGACATCGATTGTCTCAAGGATTATGTCGCGGCTTTCGGGCATACAACTAAGGAACCGTCAACATCACAGCCGGGCAGTCTATCACAATGCTCTATGGACCGATCACTGCAGGCTTCCGGGCAGACCCATCTGCAGCCTTATCGTGTCGCCGGCGAAATCCCAGCCCAGCGACACCTGGAACGAGTCCAGTATGTATGTCATGTGGCACTCCTGGGTGCGGAATTCATCCTGCGAGAAATCCCACGCCCAGTTGAACCCGGCGCCCCATCTGCGATTGAAACGGCTTTGCTCCCTCAAACCGATCTCCTCGACATACTGAGGCACGTCGAAACTGAACGCCGGAAGTCCCCACTCGTAGACCCTCCGATAAGTCAGGCTCGTGCCCCAATGCGGCGGATCGACATACCTTAGCCGCAGTCGACCCTCCAGCGTCCGATAGCCGTCGTCCCGGTCGTAGTAGAAATCGTTGAACTCGACCTGCCCGATCAGCTTGAGGTCGCCGATGTCGACGCCCTTGTGGTCCAGAATCCCCTGCCAGCCCCAGCGATCCAGGTCGAGCCCCGACTGCATGTCCCTGATATGCCCCCAGAACGTGGTCCCCTCTATCCCGAATCCCGCGTCCCCAAGCGGAATCCGGTCGATGCCGACCGCAACTTCGGGCTCCGCGCGCGTCGGCACCGGGTCGCCGCTGGGATCCTCCTCCCTCTGATAGCCCGCCCTTGCCATGAATACGAAGCCGTCTTTCTCAGCGGTCGCGATAATCTCGGGGTATGTCCGGTCGAACGGGAACGTATCCATTCGCAAAGCAAGCCTGGGACCATCGTCGAATTCCTTCAGTTGGAAGCTGTAGGCAGGGTCCATGTCGATCCGGAGCCCCTGGTCCCCTTCCCAGCCGAAACGCGGCAGACGGATGTTCCAGCCCGGCTCATGCGTGCCCAGAAATCCCCGCCTGATCGGAAACGGCAGCACATTCAGGCGATTTCCGAAGATCGAGACCGACATGTTGGCCAGCCTCGCCCCCAGCACCTCGCGATCGCCCGAGACCGGATGCACACCGATGAAGAGCCTTATCTCGCGCGACCGTATCGCCAAATCCGGTTTTTCCAGGTTGCCCAGCGAAAGATACGGGTACTCGAGCACCGCTTCCTCCCCGCTCAGACGCGCGGCATCGGCGATGAAATTCACCTCGTACTGGTCATCGCCCTCGAGTCCCAGTTCCTCTGCGTATGCCAGATAGTAGCCATGAACGTCCCGGCACAGGCCCGTGTAGACTTCCTGGCCCGCGACGGAGGTCGGGAAATCGATCTGCACGTCGCTGCACTCGAACGTCGCCCGTCCGTTCATTCCCGTGAACAGAACCTGCGGACCCGCCTCCAGGCGACTGACATCCGGCCCGACGAACACCGCCTCGATGTGTTCGGTCTCGAGGACGATATCGCCGAGATCGCTTGTGAATGTGGCGGTCACGTCGCCTTCCCAGGTTGCACGCTCCTGCATGACCTCCTCTCCCTCAACCGTCGATACTACCTGCTCGAAAGTGAAATTGTCCCCCTGGATCGTAAGGAAGCCGCCCGCGGGGAGATTGTAGCCGCCTGCCTGTGCCAGAAGGTCCGCCGGGAGCACCTGCAGGAACACCCACGCGAGAATCAACGCAGAAGCGCATTTGTAGAGAGTTCGGGTCACGCCTTTTGAGCCAAGTCGCAGGGGATTATAACATGCCGGTCGGTCGTTGAACCGCATTGAAACCTCCCTGCGTCTGTGGCGCCCATACGTCCCGAGCTCTTCGAGGGACGGATGGGTGTTTCTGCAATCATTGAAACGTGGCGCCCATCTGTCCGCAAGAGCGGACATATGGGCGCCACAGGGATGCACGAGGGAAACCTCATCCCCAACTTACCCCGGACTTATGCTATACTTGCGCAATCGAGCATGGGAGGTCCCGGATGGAACCGATTTACATTGCGATTGGATTGGTCGTCGGTCTCGTCATCGGCTACGTCATCGCTGCATTTGCCGGCAGCGCGAGAGTCACCGACTACAAAGCCCGGATCGATCAGATGAACAAGCGCATCGACGATCTGACCTCCTCCGTCAACCTGGAAGGACAGAAGCGCGCTGCTGCGGAGTCACAGGCGGCGCGAGTCGGGGAGATCGAGACGCAGAACAGGAAGCTCCAGGATGAGCTCACCCAGCTCAAGGCAGACCATGCAAGTCTGCAGAAGCAGCGTGAGAAAGAGCTGGAAAACCTCACGGAGCAGCTCAGGTTTATCGAGGAAGCCAAGTCGAAGCTCGAGGACACGTTCAAGGCTCTTTCGGCGGAGGCTCTGAAGAGTAACAATCAGGCGTTCATCGATCTTGCGAAGCAGACACTCAAGACATACCAGACCGAGGCGAAGGGCGATCTCACCGAGCGGCAGAAGGCTATCGAAGCGCTCGTGCAGCCGATGAAAGAAAACCTGGACAAGTATCAGAAACTCATCGAGACCATGGGCAAGGATCAAGCCGAACAGCATGGGAGCCTGACGGAGCAGGTGAAGGCGCTGCTCGACAGCGAGAGATCTCTCAGGGATGAGACAGGGAAACTTGTCCACGCGCTGAAAGCTCCGCAGGTACGAGGGCACTGGGGCGAGATCACGTTAAGGCGCGTGGTGGAGCTCGCGGGAATGGTCGAGCACTGCGACTTCGTCGAGCAGGAGACCACCGACACTCAGGCAGGCAGGATGCGTCCGGACATGATCGTGAATCTGCCAAATCGGCGACGCATCGTGGTCGACGCCAAGTCGCCCCTGAAGGCATACATGGAAGCCATGGAGGCCTCATCCGAGGAGGAATGCAAGGCGAAGCTCACGGCCCACGCCCGCCAGGTGAAAGCTCGTATCCAGGAGCTCAGCCGCAAGGAATACTGGGACCAGTTCGACGAAGCGCCGGAGTTCGTCGTTCTTTTCCTCCCCGGCGAGCAGTTCCTCGGCGCCGCGTTGCAGGAAGATCCCAATCTTCTCGAGGATGGGTTCCGTCAGAAGGTCATCCTCGCGACCCCGACCACTCTGATCGCTCTATTGAAAGCGGTCGCGTACGGTTGGCGCCAGGAGGCCCTGGCGGAAAACGCCCAGATGATAAGCGACCTCGGTAAGCAGCTCTATGAACGGCTCGCGACGCTTGTCGGACATTTCGAGGATCTCGGGAAAAACCTTGACCGAAGCATCGCCGCGTACAACAAGGCGATCGGCTCGTTCGAAAGCCGCGTCATTGTGACAGCCCGCAAATTCAAGGAGCTCGGCGCCACCGCCGCGGATGACATCCCCTACCTAGAGCCGATAGAGCAGACGTCGCGCGCGATGCTCCCGGTCGGATACGACATCAAAGACGACGGCACCCAGCCTCCCAAACCAGCGTGATGCCACCGATCCCGGTCCACACCGGTAGCTATCCCGGTAGCTGCTACCTTTTTCGTCTTCGAAATCCGTTCCGGCAGCTGCTACCTTTTTCGTCTTCGAAATCCTTTCCGGTAGCTGCTACCTTTTTCGT
>CAYGZQ010000064.1:0-13434 GCA_964354375.1 uncultured Planctomycetota bacterium | reverse complement strand
AGCTGCTACCTTTTTCGTCTTCGAAATCCTTTCCGGTAGCTGCTACCTTTTTCGTCTTCGAAAAAGTAGCTGCTACCGGGGTTACATGCGCGGATAGCAGCTACCTTGCCGCTCGCTTCGCTCGCGCCAAGGATAGCAGCTACCGCCCGGGCAGTTCGCCGGGATCATTCGCCGGCGGCTCCGGCATCCCGGTAGCTGCTAGCTTTTTCGTCTTCGAAATCCTTTCCGGTAGCTGCTACCTTTTTCGTCTTCGAAAAAGTAGCTGCTACCGGGGTTATATGCGCGGATAGCAGCTACCGCCCGGGCAGTTCGCCGGGATCACTCGGCGGCGGCTCGGGTATTGGATATTGGTAATCCGGATCGTGAGCGCTTATCGGACTCCCCGAGATTCTCGGCGGCCTGTAGCTGAGCATCGCCGCACCGAGCCCCATGAATCCGATCCCCGCCAGCAGGATCATGCCGAGAATGGGTACCATCAAGAGCGCATAGAGCGAAGTTGCTCCCAGGATGGCCCTGCGGATTCCGGACGCAGACGGATCGACCATCTCACCCGCCAATTCGATCACGGCGGCTTTCCCAAAGCCCACGAACATGACAAGAAAGGCCAGCAAAATCAGGACCGCGAAGAGCCCGCCCACGCCCCCCGCATTGCCAAGCAGCGCCACGAGAAACAGGAGGACCAGCGTGACCACAAGCCCCAGGAAGAAACTCCCCCACGGAATGCGCCTTGCGATCTCGCCGGTCCATTCCACTTTCTCGGGAAACAGTCCGTGGAGAAGCAGGCTGAATCCCGCGAACGCAATGATGACCGGGACCGCAAGAACGACAACCGCGAGGATGAAGACCGCGAGGCCTTCGCCGGCCTTGTTCTGACCCATCGCCTGCGCGTGCGCGGGGAGTGCGAAAAACACGACCGCGAAGATCATCGACACGAATACGGGAAGAGTTCTCGACACCCAGGACATGCGCCCGCATCGCTTATTCTGGTGTCCTCTTTTTTTTGCCATTTCTACACCTCGCCGGTTCTCTCTCCCTGCACTCCGACCGAAACATCACGAATCTGTTACTTCCTCCACTCCCTTTCGGGTGCGGACAGAAGTCTTGACCTCAGCCATCTGAAATTCACAACCGCAAGCACGAGTAGCAGGACCAGGGCCGCCCAGAGCCATCCGGTCCAGTCCGCCAGGGACGATCCCAGGTTGCCCATGAACTCGAACAGCTTCGCCTGCCAAAGCTGGAAATAGATGCCGACCTCCGATAGAGTGGGGAGGGTGAACGATATCTCGAGACCCTTACCGTACTCCGCCGGAAGCCGATCCATCGCTCCCTCCAGGCTCTTCGCCGCGACGAACAGCGATTCGCGCGCCATCGGCAGGAGAAGAAGCACAACCAGGATCGCGCCCAACAGGATCTGCAGCCGCTTCACCGTGGCGACGGGGAAAGTCCGAGTCACCATGTCGCGTTTCAGGCGCCATGCTCTCAGAACCCGGTCGCGGAAGTCTGCTGGAGCTTCAATCGCCGGGACTCTCGACATCAGCGACTGCACCCTCTCCTCTTCGACCAGGGCCTTTATGCAACGGGGGCACTCGATCCTGTGCTTCTCGATCCTGATCTGAACATCCTCCGGAAGGGTCCCGGCGAGGAAATCCTCAATTCTGTCCAGGAATTCGGCGCATATGTCTTCGGATTTCTGAAACAGACCGCTCATAGTTGTTCCTCGACTCCATCAGAAATCAAGGCCCGCCGACTCGGCCTCGCTCAGGAAGGCTTTCTTCGCTCTGTGAATCCATGTCTTCACTGTACCGACAGGAAGCTCGAGCGCTGCCGCGATGGCGTCATACTCCAGGTCTTCCATATAGCGAAGGTGCAGCACCTCCCGAAAATGCGCCGGAAGGATGCTGAGCGCCTTCTCCACTTCTCTGCGACGTTCGCTCGATTCAAGAGCGGCTTCGGGCCCGGCAGAGGTCCCGATCTCGTGACGCTTCTCGATGGCCTCAGTCTCCCTGCGCTCTTTCCCCGTGCGACTGGACAAGTAGTTGAGCGCAAGGTTTCTTCCGATCCTGAAAAGCCATGGATGGAAGGGGCGGTGCGGATCGAATCTGTCCAGATGATCGAACGCACGGATGAAGGTCTCCTGGGCGATGTCCTCGGCCTCATGCATGTCTTTGACCAGACGAGCGATATAGCCGATCAACGCGGGGGCATGTGTATCGACAAGCGCGCCCAATGCGTACTCATCTCCGAGCCGCGCTCGTCGGATCATTTCGATCTCGCGCTGACCGGTTCCGGCATCCATGACCATGCTTCGTCTTCTATACGGACATACAAGCGAAAAGCGCAAAATGTTTCAGTTGAGGTGCCAGAAATGATATCAGGTTCACTCCGTTGCTGTCGCGGCTCCGTCCTTCAGAGCCGCGAGCGTGAGCGAGCGGTCGGTTCGGAACCACCCCACGGTCCGCTCCATTTCTGTCGCGACTCTGTCTTTTGGAGCGGACCATCTGGTATAATGCATCCGACCTACAGTCCTGGGAAGAGAGGAATTGATATGAGAAATATCACGCTGATAGCCGTCGTTCTTATTTCCTTCGTCTGTCTCCTGCTGACAGCATGCCCGTCCTCGACTCCGAAAAATCCCAAGGAGCTTGAGCCGCGCATCGAGCAGGGAAATACCCCCAAGCAGGAAAGCCCGGTCGAGGGCGAGACCGCGGTGACTTCTCCCGTTGAAGGGGAATCCGCTGTGTCTCCGGTTTCCCCCGAGGGAACTGTCGGATCGACCGGTGAAGGAGAGAATCCAATGACCGAGAGCAAAGGAATTCCCGAAGATATTTTCGGGCACTACGCTACATGGCCTCCGGCGAAGATCACGACCGAAGAGATCGCGCTGCTGAAGCACGCGGTGGTCGTTTTCGAGACCACGAAAGGGATCATCAAGATGCGGGTTTTTCCGGATGAAGCGCCCATTCACAGCGCCAACTTCGTGAAGCTTGCCCAGGAGGGCTTCTTTGACGGGTTGAAATTCCACCGCGTGATCAGGGGTTTCATGAGCCAGGGCGGCGATCCACTGGGCACGGGCGAAGGCGGACCCGAGTACACGCTCCCCGCTGAGATAAAGCTTCCTCACAAGGCCGGCAGTGTTGCCGCAGCAAGGCTGCCTGACCAGGTCAATCGCGAACGCCGCTCATCCGGTAGCCAGTTCTACCTGGTCCATACGGACACAAGCGGCAGCGGGCTGGATGGCCAGTACACCGTGTTCGGCCAGATCGTCGAGGGTCTCGACGTGAATCTGTCACTATCGGTCAACTACACCGGTGGCGGGCCGATCGAGGGGGCGCCGACCGACAAGATTGTCCGCGCGTGGGTGGAAGCGGGTTAATCCTGCTGAGCCTTTTTCGGCGACAAGGGGGATGCAAGCCCACGATTGAAGCGGTGAGGTTTCTTCATGGGTTCACAGGTGCGTTTCAAGCTGGCTGAGACCCTTCGCGCCGGGCTCGACGAGTTCGCGGAGCGATGGGTCAGGTTTCTGAGGGCTAACGACCTGATTCCCGACACCGACGAGCCCCAGGATGAGGCGGTCAACCGCGCAAGGCTGGGATTCGAAGTACTGGCGAACCTTCTTCAGGGCGCCGACTACACGAAATTCGAGAACGTGGTCCGGCGCCTTCTTTACGACTGGATAAGCTCCGCAGCCTCTTACGAGGACCTCCTGGCGATCGAGGAGGCGTTTCCGCAGTTCATTCTGCCGCACCTTGAGATGGAGGAGGACAGTCCTGAGTCCGACGAAATCCTGTCCGCCCTAAGCGAGTTCTTCAATTCCCCTCTCAGGGCGCAGATTCTGTCACTTTACCTGCAGGTATACGATGAAATTATCGGCGCCGAAAGCCGTCACACCGCTTATGTGCTGGGACATTTCGACGCGATTCTGTCCCTCACCGCTCACCTTAACGCGGCTGAGACGCGCACCGAAGTGATCGAGGGGCTTCCCGGCGTCCTCAAGGGCCTTTTCGAGAATGTGCTCGCGGTAGGCGTATGGACCGAGACCCCGGACGGGCTTACCGTCAAATCGGTCGAGGTCCTCGACGAGGACGTCCCGCCATCAGTGCTCGATGAGCCCCTTCCCGAGAAGCTGGAGGAGGCCTTCAACATCGGCGACGCCGCGTGGGTTCGCGAGAACGAGCTTCCATCGGGATTCAGGTCGCTCATCGGGATCGAGGTCAAGTCGACTCTCTCCGGATGCGCTATCCCGGTGCGACCCAGGGAGGCGGACGGGCTTCTGGTCTTGCTTCTGGTGAGCGCGGACCATCCCGGGCTCCTGGAGCTTTCCCTGAGCCGTGTGGCCTCGGCCGATTGCGCGCTGGCACTGGACCGGGTCAGCGGCGCCGAGCGAATCGGCAACGTCAACAGGTGCATCAAGGACATCCTCGCCCTCAGCCGCGAGACATCCTGGGGATCCAGCTATCGCGACACGGGCGAACTGGTACTGGAAACCCTTCTGGATGTCGCGGGCGGAAAACGCGCCATCCTTCTTGCGAGCCCGACCTCGGCGACCGGAAGCGCGACATGGACCCCGCTTGCGTGGCTCGATCTCACCGACGATGAGATCGAGCATTACCGCAAAGGGGCGAGGTTGCCGGCGATCGTGACGATACCGCTGAGAAGCAGAAAGGCTGTGCTCCTGTCCGCGCACGAGCTTAAGTCGGTCCTCGCAGGTCGACTCCCTCCTCCGGGCTTCGAGCCCGCTGAAAACCAGGCTTTGGGAGTCCTGCCCCTCGAGATGTCGGGGAGGCTCCAGGGAATCTGCCTGTTCCTCTGCCCGGCACGGTTTGCATCATCGCCCGAGTGCGCCGATGTTCTGGCGATATTCGCCAGGACCGCGGCCGACTGCCTGTCAACAGCCCGAGAATACGAAAGAAGTCTCAAGATAGAGTCGATCGCCGAGGCCGAGTCCGCTCGAGCGAGAATGCTCCAGCAGAAATTGACCCCCCGCTACAAGCGCTCGGGAAACCTGGTCTACTGGGCACACCTGCAGCCGGCCGGCGAGCTCGCAGGCGATGTCCTGATGGTGAGAAGCCCGTCCGACGGTCGTCTCGACGTCTGGGCGGCGGACGTCGCGGGTCGCGGCCCCTCGATCGCATGGTCCATGATCTTCATCCGACAGCTCCTCGCCGAGCTCCCCCACGACATCGATAACACGTCTCAGGCACTAGCCGAGATCAATGAGAAGCTGCACGAGATCGAGACGAAAACCTCGCCCGGTATCTTCACCACCCTGATCGGGCTGCATCTGGATGAGAAAGCGCAGTTGGGTCGATTCTCCCGCGCAGGCGCTCCCTGGCTCATAAGAATCGGACTGGACGGCGAGATCGAGAAACTTGATCCCGAGGGCCTTCCGCTGGGACTGTTCCCGGACGCCGGGCTCGAGGAGATCGAGTTCGCCTTCAAACCGGGCGACAAACTCGTCTGGGCCTCGGATGGTCTTCTCGGCATTCGCAATGAGGCGGGTAAGGTGTGGGGAGAATCGGGACTGATCGGTTGTGTGGAGGAGAATCGCCATCTTCCGGCCCGGGCACTCTTTGAGTGCATTCTGAGTTCGGTCGGTGAGTTCGCGGCGGACGATCTTGCGCGGGACGACTGGAGCCTGGTTGTCGCGGCGCACGATCCTGACCCCGACTGGTCGCTCAGTCTGCCCGGCGACGAGCGCGAGAAGCTCTTGAAAAAGTCGTTGTCCTGGGTGAAGAAGGGCGATTACGCGGTCGACGATTTCAACGCGGTGCGGGTGCTTCTGGACGAGGCGATCAAGAACGCTCATGAACACGGCAACCGCCTCGACGGGCGCGGGTTGATCGAGATCAGGCTGAATCGTTCCCCCCGGCATATCCATATACGGGTCCGCGACGAGGGCGGCAGGCTTAACGAACGCGTGACCACCTCTCATCTCAGACCCGAGAAGATTCTCGAGGACAAAGGTCGAGGCTTCCTCCTCATGCGACACCAGTCGGACCATCTGTGGGTCGATGAGGACCGCGGTGAACTAAACGCAGTGCGCATCTTGGAGGAGAACCAATGACTCCATCCGCGAATCCGGACAGCTCCGCTCCTCTCGTCGAGCATATCGGCTCAGTTGTCAGGCTCTCGATTTCAGACGAGACCTTGAGCGAACTGGTCGAGACTGTTCTGAGGCTCGACGGTGTTCCGATTGAAGATGAACCTACGGACCGCGCAGGACTTCTCATAGCCGACTCCACGGGGCTGCCGGACAGCGAAGAGGATGTGCAGAACAGAACACTTTTGCTCGTCGCGGACGAGATCGATATTCCCGAGGGCATCGAATATCTCGTCATTCCCCGGCACGGCGACGAGTACGATCTAGACCCGGAGCTTCTCGTCCGGAAGGTCAGGGAGATACTGTCAGGACGCCGTCCTTCGGCTGAGCGAAACCCTGTAACCAGCCTTCCCGGCACCGCCGCCTTTGAGAGCGAATTGAGGGCACGGATAAACACCGGAGAGCGTTTCGGCCTCGTTTTCGCCGACCTCAACCAGTTCAAGAGCTACAACAAGGCCTACTCGTACTCGAAGGGCGACCGCATGCTCGCGGCGGTAGGCGACCTGATGAAACGGGTCCTCGACGAGAATCCGCATCCCCAGAATTTCCTCGCGCACCTCGGCAACGACGATTTCGTACTCATCACAAGCGAGAAACTGGCTCCGGCCATCGCCGAAAAGATAGTCGACGCGTTCGACGAGATGGCGGCAGGATTCTATGAAGTGTCCGACCTCTCGAGAGGAAGCGTGGTCGTCACTGATCGCAAGGGAAGGGAGACGGAGACGCCGATCGTGACAATCGCGCTGGCCGTGCTTCTGTCGTCAAGAAGGGCGCTTTCGCACGCTGCAGAGGCCATCGACATTGGGGATGAGCTTCTCCAGTACCTCAAGTCGCGCGATGTCACCGAGTCCTGCTGCATCGTCGAGCGCAAGGACGCCAGGTAAGTTCGCGGCGGTCCTTTCCACCATTACTGATGTCATCGTTCATTCTCCGTGGCGCCCATACGCACGCCGCCTCGGCGGGCGGATGGGTGTCTCACCTTAAGCAGAATCTCTCCAACACCTTGAGACATCCGTCCGTCCGCCCCTCGACAAGCTCGGGGCGAACGTACGGGCGCCACAGGGGACTAGAGTTATGGGAAACTCTCGCGATCGATCTTGAGTGGGTGCGTGTCGCCATAGAGCCATGCTCGAGCGCTGGACCAGTACCAAGCATCCGGTGTCTCGACCAGACTCTTCCGCACAGGATTATCGTGCATGTATTCGATCAGCTTCAGCATCTCATCGCAGTCGGTGATGTTCTTGTCGTAGCCGCCTCCGTCCTGCCAGAACCGATACCTGGGCGCTCTTAGACCGGTCTCCATAGAGCGCAGCATTTCCGGGCCATTTGCTTTGAGAAACGAGATTGCCTTCATGGCAACCGGCAACTTTATGGATTTCAGAATCTCGGAGACGGAATATGCTTCCTGTCTAGGCCAGACCAGCAAGTGTACATGGTCAGGCATGATCACAAATGCCCAGACATCGAAACTGTGAGTCTCCCTGGCCCGGTTCAGCGCCTCGATCACATACAATCGAGTGCGGCTACAATCCAGGAACCTCCTGTTTCTGAAACAGCCGAAAGTCAGGGCGTGAGCGTGGCCCGGCACATTGAAACGGGCATATTTCTGCGGCGAACGGCTCATTCCTCCATCTAAACGATCGTCAGAGCGGAGACCTGACACATGGATCCGGGATTCTTCGATGACATTTTGATGCACTCTTGTGGCGCCCATACGCACGCCGCCTCGGCGGGCGGATGGGTGTCTCATCTTAGACCTTGAGACACCCGTCCATACGGCCCTCGCTGCGCTCGGACCGTACGTACGGGCGCCACGGGATCACGAAGCTGCGAAATATCCGCCATTGAGGAGCGAAGAGAGCACATAGAACCCTCGCAGGGCCCTCAAAAACCATCCATTATTGTTATAATCGAGCGGCAATGTTGAGGCGCGCTTCAATGCGATATCTCGTGGTCCTCCTGCCGTGGCTTTTTCTCGTGTCCGCGGCAGGTCCGCAGAATGTCGAGGAAGAGGCGGAGAGGGGATGGAACATCTCCGCGACCGCATCCTCGATTGTCGATTGGGCCGATGATCTCGTGCTCGCGAATCGCCTCGACATGAGCACTCGCGTGCTTTCGGTGCGCGAGGACGGGTGTTTCATCGATGCAGGCAGCCAGGACGGCGTGGCGGTCGGCCAGGTTTTCGAAATCTACCGAACGCCGCATGGCGGTGGGAGCAACGAGATCGCGGGGAACGTGCAGGTCGCCTGGACCAGGGAGGATTACAGTTTCGCTCAGCCTCTGGGCGGTCTTGACATCTCGACAATTACTGAGCTGCATTTTGCCAGGCTCGTTCATGTCCCCCCCACCCTCGCCCTGATTTCCGACACGGCGGAGGCCGGCGACGCCGAGCTCGATCAACTGCTGCAAGCGCTGTCCAACCTGCTCAGCCTCCGAAGGAACATCCGACCCGTGCTCGGAGAGGTCTCCGAGCCCGCCTGGAGACTTGAGATCGCTCCGGATGCCGAGGGAAAGACGCTTCGCGTGACGCTGAGCGATCCCGGCGGCGAGATAAGCGGAAGCACGCTGGTGAATCCACTCACGGGCGAGCGTCCGCCAGCGCAGTACTACCTTGATCCCTCTTATGTCGACGGGACCGCGACGCCCTTCGCTCACTCCATAGCGCCGCCGGGACGAAGGGGCGTGTGTATCGCATCCGGGAACATCGTTCCAGGCTCAGCCGATGAGCTTGCGATCCTGGACGGATCGGACTTATGGGTATACGATCTTGCGGGCGCCGAGCCGCGTCTTCTGAGCTCCCTCAGGGTTTCAACGCCGCCGGGGCAGGTGCATCACCGCGAGGACACGGGCTCACTCGAGCTTATCGATCTCAACGGCGACGGGCAGGTCGAGGTTTGCCTCGCTCCGCCCGGCGCCGCCCGCGGAGAGGTCTGGCAGCTCCACGGCGACAGCTGGCTCCTTCTCGAATTTCTCCCCTGGCCGGCACGAGCCGTCGACCCCCGCACCGGAGGGGTTGTCGTGGCCCCCTATCTGTCCGACGCCCCCGCCCTCGATCCGTCCGCGATCCAGTGGGTTTTCCCCACAACCGAAACCGAGCCCGCTTCGCTTGTCACAGGATTCCCCGTCCTCGATATCGCTCCACTGACCCAGACAGGCGCAAGGTCCCAGCAGCTGCTCGCCGTAGATACCGGGGGAACCGTTCATCTCCTCGGAGGGCGCGGCGAATCGCAGGTTCTTCCCGGCAAATGGGGCAACCGCCTTCGGGTGGCGATGTACGCGGAGGGTCCGGTCGCGATCCTGACATCTGCCGGCGTCACGGGCGACAAAATCTCGCTGATCAATCCCCTCACCCAGGCGCTTCTTGCCCAGTTCCCGGTTCCCCAGGGACCGATCATCGATCTTGCCCTCGGCGACATCGACCGGGACGGTCGCGCGGAGATTCTGTCCGCCGTCCTCGAAAAGGAGGGGGTGAGAATCTACTACTGATGTCCGCCCGACCGTCGAAATCACGCCCGCGACTGAACAGATGCTCCATCGCTCCGACGATTCTCGCGGCGTTGGCTCTGTTGTTCACGGGCTCCGATGTTGACGGAATGGGAATAATCTCCACCGGCGGGTCGCCGGCAGTGGGTCTCAGCGCCCGCGAGCTCAGCGGCGCCGTCTCGCGCCCTCTCCCGCCCCTTAACTCGACACTTCTGGACGAGGTGTATCAGACTCTCTTCCCGATCGGCGAGGGCATCCCTCCGGCACAGTGGGAACAGGTCCGTCCCGACAGAGTCCGTCTCACCATCTCGGCGAACATCGTCCTTGCCGACGATCCCTCGCGAATCCTGACCGCCCACGATATCGCGGCATGCTGGAACACCCGTGTTCGCGAGCGATGGGACGCACTCTGGGCTCTGAGAAGCATTGAAGGAATCGACGACCTGTCCGCCGACATCTCCGGAATCGTCCCCGTGGACGACAGGACCCTCGACCTCTACCTGAGAGCCGACATTGACCCGGAGAAAGTCCGACAGGCGCTCAGGACTCCCGCGCTTCGACTCGCAGTCCCTTCGACTGCGCAGGTCCCCGACGGGACGGGGCCTTTCCTGCTCGAGCGACCTTCGCCCGACAGAAGCCTCCTGACACCTTCCCTTTCCCATATCTGGGGACGGGCGTATCTCGACCAGGTGAGTGTGGTCGCCTACCCCTCCGCAGATGAAAGCGTTCTCGATTTCGGTCGCGGAAGCCTCGACGCGCTCATCATTGCCTCGAATGAAAGGGACAAATTCACGGAATCGTCGCGTGCAGCGGCGGGAAGGATCGAGACGATCGGGCAAGCCCTGATTGTGCTGATTTTCAATCCCGCGAAGTTGCCCGACACAAACGAAAGGACGGCGCTTGGCCTGGCCGTCGACCGTCAGAGCCTCGCGCAAGTGGTGCTGGGCGAAGGGGCGGTCGTCTCCGCAGATTTTTCCGGCACTTCGGCCCAGGGGACCGACTGGTCGAGCTCACTTGACCAGGCTCGCAGACTTTATTCGGCATTGCCCCAGCCTCGCGAAAGTCTTACCCTGCTCGTGCCGGACGATCCGGCCGCGGAAGCTGTGGCGGGAAGGCTGAGGGCGAACTGGGAGAGCTTCGGCGTTCCCGTCCAGATCACCCGCGAGAAGGGTCCGCTTGCGCTGTCTATGGACGCCGACGCGATACTCCTTGCGTTGAGACTGCCCAGCGGAGGAGAGGGAGTCCTGCCTCAGTGCCTGGCATTGTACGACAGGTCGGGATGGTGGAAGCTCGTTGGCCTTGGGCTGGACCCCGAGAGCGCCAACGCGCTTCGATCGGTCCGATCTCTCGACCCGGCCGCGGACCTCGAAGCGGTCGGATTGACATTGGCATCGGCAGGTATTGCGATCCCGCTGGTCCGGTACGATATCCTGTTTGCGCCGGGTCCCGATATCTCTCTCGTCCCGAACGAGGTATTTCCGGGAACTGTTTTCTGGAGGGCATTCATGGGGCGTCTGCCCGAGGAGCCGGGTGACTGAACGATGCGGATGAGCATCTTTGCAAAACTGGCCCTGACATTCCTACTGGTCATCGCAGGACTTGTCGTCTTCCTCGGCATCAGCGCCGCGAGAGAGCTCGACCAGAGCTTCGCAGAGCTTGTGGAGGCCCGCGAGACGACCGTGGCAAGCGGCATCGGGCTCGAGGTCGACCTGCTTCTCGACGAACTCGAAAGTCGTCTGAGCGGCATGCGCGACAATTTCGATTTCCGCAACAGCCTGGTCGACCGTCTCGCGGGAACCGGCCCCAAAGGCGAGCTCATCAACCGTGCCGCCGAGCTTCGCAACATCGCAGTCATCGATTACCTCTGGATCGTGTCGCCCGATGGAATTGTCCTGGCGGCGGGACACGATGAGAATGCATTTGACAACAATTTGCTGGACCCGTCGGGAACGTACTCCGAGCACCTGTCGCGCGCGCTGGCAAGGGAGACAGTGCGGTCTGTAGGAGTCGAGACAATCGCCGCGAAATCGGAATTCGTCGCCGAGGTCTACCTGCCCATCACGTCGCCCGACCCCTTCCTCGGACGAGACCGGGTGGACGGAGTGTTGTGGGGCGCCGAGAGAATCGACTCCGATTTCGTGGCACGCACCGCCGACCTCGCGGGCGCCAAGATCGTGGTGGTGGCCGATGACCCGGACGTGGCCCCGATCGCAAGCTGGCAGGAAGAGGGACAGCCGCTCGATCCCGGGCTTCTCGCAGCACTTTCCGGCGGACAGTCCGAGATCACGCTGGAAGGAAAAATCTATCAGCTCGCGGCACTCCCATTCCCCCGCTCGGAAGCAGACAACATCCACAGCCCGGTCACCCTTCACCTCCTGATCCCGAAATCCGACCTGCTGAATCGAAGACGCGCGCTTCTGGGGGCCATCCTCCTCGAGGCCGTCCTCGGCGGGATTGTGGCCATCCTCCTCGCCTTCCTTATCGCAAAATCGATCACCCTGCCCATCGAGCGCCTGAAGAAAGCGGTCACGGCCTTGGCATTCGGCGACCTGAGCAGGCGGGTCGATGTGCATTCCGGGGATGAAGTGGAGGACCTGGTCAAGTCGTTCAACACGATGGCCGACGAGCTCGATGCGAACACCCGCAGGCTTGTGGAAGCTGAGAAGATATCCGCCTGGAGGGAGGTCGCGCGACGGCTTGCGCACGAGATCAAGAACCCTCTCTCGCCGATAAAGCTCTCGATACAGAATTTGATGCGAGTGTACAAGGCGAATCCCCCCGCGTTCGAAAGCTCACTCGAGGAAACGAGCGACACGATTCTCCAGGAGGTCGACCGGCTGAAAACGCTCGCGGACGAATTCTCCAATTTCGCGCGTATGCCGAAACCCATTCTTCTGCCCAGCGACATCTGCGAGGTCATCAGGGGATCGGTCGCATTGTTCGACAAGCCCGAGATCGGGACGTCGATCGAGCTCACCTGCGCCGAGGATGTCCCGAACGTGCAGATAGATCGGGACGCGATGAGCCGGGTGTTCACGAACCTTCTGAAGAACGCGGTCGAGGCGATGGAGGGTCGCGAGGGGAAGATCAGCGTGCGAGTGGACCATGTCAGGTCCAGGGACGCGTCCAGGGTTCGGGTCACCATCATCGATCAGGGCGTGGGGATGGATCAGGACGCCTTAAAGCAGAGCTTCAACCCGTACTTCACGACGAAGCGAGGCGGGAGCGGTCTGGGGCTCGCGATCGTGCAGAGCGTCCTCTCCGAGCACAAAGCCAGGATACGTATCGAGAGCGAGGTCGACAAGGGTACGATCGTCGTCGTCGACCTGCCCGCCTTCCCCGACGACAAACCCCGCAAAGCAAAGTAGCCCGGCGATGCATTCGCCGGGTCCAGGAATCCCAGGCAAGGACGTCAGAATCACGACTCTCCTTCAGGGGCCTGACCGTAAGGGAGGGCGTGGCCGTGGCCGGTGGCGTCTACATGCGAGTCTTCGAGCATGTGGACGTTACACCACAGGCATCATCAACGCCGGAATCAGAACACGTGCGGCCCCCAATGCCGGGGGATCCCCACCTGGGTGCCCGTCACAAGCGGAGTCCGCCACGGTCGACGGAGGCTGGTAACGCCTACAAACGAGTCCTCGAGTTTGTAGGTGTTTCACATTATTCTTCCTTCGAAACGCTTGGTATTCCAAATGATGCAATTATGAATAATATGAGACTCCCACAATCCGCCGCGGCGGACGAAGACTCCGCTTGTGGGAGCCACCGATCTATATATCTCCCGGCAAATGCAGAGACTGTCTCAAAACTCAACGAACGGGGGACAAAGGAGTCGAATCGGGAGGGCG
>CAYGZQ010000063.1:0-23773 GCA_964354375.1 uncultured Planctomycetota bacterium | reverse complement strand
CATCCTCGCCTGCAGGAGCCACCGTCCCTGCGGAGGCTTTCAAAAGTCCGAGAATACTGGTATCTTATGACGCCACAGAGGCTGACAGGTACCGGTTCGCGGCGAACGTACCTCCCCGGCTCTGCCTCCTCAACTCGTAACCGCGCGCAACCGAGAAGCTCCGCTGCGCGATTCCGCCTTACGCCTATATGGGACGTGCGGAGGAAGGTCGGTAAATTTCTTCGATCCAGCCTGGGGACGGGAGAGATTATGCACACCCAACACACAGTTACT
The DNA here is from genome assembly GCA_964354375.1 of uncultured Planctomycetota bacterium. Lineage (GTDB taxonomy): Bacteria > JAJVIF01 > JAJVIF01 > JAPKYR01 > JAPKYR01 > CAYGZQ01. Next base: position 23,500 of record CAYGZQ010000063.1, on the reverse strand, counting down.
CGAATCTCGGTGCAGCGCCTCTGCGTGATTGCGATCCTTCTTCTCGGAATTCTCGGTTGTTCGCACGGCGGCAGCCCCGTCGATCCGTCGAGCGGACTGTCCGGGACGACGCCGCGGAGCGACAACTCCTCGACGGACTCGTCCCGACCGTGCTGGGGAATCTGGGACATATGGAGGACCGATTCCGGGGAATTCGAGGTAGTGTCTCTGCGGGAGGCGATGTACACGGTAAACGTGGTGATGTACCTGCAGCCGCCTGCGGGGAAGCTCTCCAATATCTCGGTGAAGACGATCGATGAAAGCCAGATCATGAGCACGGGAAGAGTGCTGATCGATGTCACGCTGACGCATCCGTTCCCGGACTACCTGGAGTACTGCGGATTCGACGTGCTGGGGGTTTTTATTAACAACGGGAGCACCACGGCAAAACACGACTCGACTGCGAAGTACGCGAAGCCCGGGACGAACGCGGTGTTGTCGAACGCCGACGGGTATACGCGATGGATGAACCGGGTGGAATTCACGGCGAGCGGGATCGGGGGATACACGGAAGGCAGGCTGGGCAACAAAGGCATCATGTGGACCGCGACGCTGAACCCGTACAAATATTTCTGCGGCGGCCTCACTGCGACCGCGAAGCTGGAGGACTATTACAAGTCGGCCTCGAATGTGAACAATCGGGGGATTTTGAGAGCGGGGGTCAGTGCAACGAGGCGCTACGATCTGACGTTTCCGTTGTCGGGCGGCGTGCCTCAGGTGAAATTTCAGTACGCGGTGGTTGCGTCATGGGTCGAGCCGATTCATGTGCCGCCCCAGGACATACCGGGCGATTTTCCGCCCGGCGCGAATATGTCGGAGCCGTTCTACGCCACGTTCGACATAGAAGGGAGCACTCTCTTCTGGAACAGCGCGAGCGACAAGGGGGGTAACCTGCTGCTGACGCTGGAGATATTCGATCAGGGCGCGCGAACCGATCCGGACAAGGTGGCGGGGCAGATCAGCGAGATAATAGTGGAAAGCCCCAGCGGATTCATAACGGCGACGGGGAACAAGGTGACGTTCGGTCCGGCGGACTGGACGACGCAGGCGGGCACAACGTCGATCAGCGAGAAGTTCGTGCTTGACTGCGGGGTGGTGGACCCGCAGGGCCCGAATCCGAGGGACAATCCCATCCTGGTGGCCGTGCGATCGTCGACCGGGTTCTACGACACGGGGGTGGGGACACCGCACTCGACGAAGCCGCTGAGGATGTTCCAGGTTTTCAAGGTCCCGATGAGCGACTGGTCGCCGAGCGCTCCGGGGAACGTGACGAATTTCGCGGCGTCGGACGGGCCAGCGTCACTCGCCGCTCATTCGGTGGAGCTGACCTGGGACGACCAGGCCGACGCGGACACGTACAACATTCAGAGGTACGACTACGACATCGATGCGGAGACGTGGGCGTGGGCCACGATTCACACGGCGCTCGCGGGAACGACATCGTGGATCGACGCCGGTGGGCGATACTGCGGGTCGAACAATCCGATCGAGTACCGGATGCGGGCTGAGAACGAGTATGGTCACTCGATCTCGTGGTCGACGGACACGGGATATCCGAAAATGCGTCGGGTGGGGATCGCGTTCTGGTGCGCGGCCAACAACACGTCCGGACTGAATGCAGTGGTGACATGGAGCCGTGCTCAGGCCGATTTCGACGACTGCAACTCCTTCTGGAACAATTACGGATTCGATTTTGTGATGGAAAACTCGGGTCAGTTCTTCTGGATGACCAACCTCGCGTACCGGGACCTCACGGGCACGGAAGACCAGGCCATGCACGCGGCGTTCGGGATGGTCCAGTGCGGAAATTCAATCAATGTGTACTACGTGAATTCGGCGTACGGCGACACGGCCATTGCGTACTGCATGGCGATCTGCCCCGGCTCGGACCATAACACCCACTACACGTTCATTGTGATGGGCAAGGACGCGCGCACCATCTGCGGGGGCGGACTGGAGTTGTCGATTTTGCTTGCCCACGAGAACGGCCACGCGATGGCCCATTACTGGGACGTCTATCTCATGGACCTGAACGGCGACGGCATCATGAACGACGGCGCGGACTGCAGCATCAACACATTTTGCAGCGGACCGCCGCCGATGGTTCCCGTTTTCTATTGCGACATGAACGCCACGTATCCCGAGGAGCCTGGATCGGCGGGCAAGGTTCCGAAGAACCTCATGTGGTATTCATACTGCGGGTCGCCGGTATCGGAATACGATCTGACGGAGGGGCAGTACATTTATGCCGGCGAGTGGGTGGCCGGCCACGAGACCTCGTACCCCGCGGTTCCGTGAGGATCGATCCGGACTTACTCAGGCGGTGGGATCGAGCACTCGTCCGACGAACAGGATCGTGCCGGTCTCGATATCCCGGATGAAGAAGACGAACGGGTGATCGGCGCGGAATTCTTCGACCTGCGGTATCGCCTTTTCTCCGACAACCACTGCTGTGGCGGCGGCGGCCTCAGTACCGGCCTCATCGACCGAAACAAAAGCCTTGTGAACGACGGCGGTGATGTAGAGCCGCAACGTACCGTCCATGCCGGAGAAATCGGCCGTGCCGGAGAAGGCGTCCGGCATGCCCATCGCGATAAGCGTGTCGCCGAGGCTGAAATCGGAATCGTACTCGAATTTGGGAAAGGTGAGCGAGACGGTGGCTTCCTGAAGGCCGTCAATGGTCTGTTGTATGAACGCCGCGTCGAGAGACGACTCGATTTCCTGGAAGCGATCCGCGGATGGGAGCAGGATAACCATTGAGAGCTCGCGCCCGTCGTATTCCATTTCTACGGCCTGATATCCGTCACCTTCCATGTAGCGGATGTCCGCGGCCTGCTCCATAAGGTCGGCGGTGACCGCATTTCCGTCGAGAAGATGGAACGAGCCGGGATGAGTGTTCTCCTCCTCGAACGGGAACCTCCATGCCGCGTTGAAGTAGATCGCATTGACCAGGACCAGCCTGGTGTCGGTAGTAATGATGCCTTCCGGGAGGAGGTCCTTGATCCGGTCCTCGGTTTTGTTCTCGACCCAGTCGTTGATGATCACGCGGCAATCGTTGGGCGCGGCCGCGAAATCGACGAGTCGCATTCCGGCGCCGTAGTTGAGGGCGAGGGTGTCGAGGAAAGCCGGGAGCCAGGACCATCCGTCCTGCCCCCAGATGGAATTAGCGATGTTCAGCCTGAAGGGCTCGGAGTCCTTGCCCTTGGCTCCTTCGCCGCGGGACGCAAGTTCGAGGTCGAGCTTGTTGAACGCGGGATGGAGCTTTGCCTGTCCGAGCGTGAAGTGCATGGTGTCGGACATCTGGGATTCAGTGGTACCCCTGGCGCCCGCCCATGTCATAGCCAGGGCCTGGGAGACGCTGAACGGGGAGCAGAAAATGTTGGTGCTCATTTGCCCCTTGAGCTGCTGATAGAGGTCGAAGGCGAACTGGGTGTTGCCGGTCGCAAGCTCGGTGAGCTCTGAGGGCGGGACATCGGGGGACTGGTCGCGATGGACGTCGGAGGCCGCGAACTTGTAGCGATCCGGATTCTCACCCGGGGGCAGGTTGGGATTCTGGCTTGCGCTTCCTGCGCAGGAAAGCGCAGCAGCGATGAGACAAAACATCAGCAGTACGAGAGACGATCTATGCATGATGGACCTCCGGAGCAGTTGTCTGAGGCTACAGACTATCATGGATTCGCATTGGTTCAAAGGGCGGTGCCCTCCACAAAGCGCTTTTTGCTTTGTGGAGGTGTCTCTTTTCACAACCGGATGAGACCTCCACAAGCTCGACGTCTCGCTTGTGGAGGGCACCCCGGCATGATATATTGATATCAGTGGAGGAGTTGGCCGGTCGAATCATGGGAAACAAGTCATCGCAGAGAGATCGATCATTTATACGTGTAGACTACGGTATAGACGGCGAGCTTTGCACGGCTCGCGGCTGGGCGGCAATCGAGGCCCGTCTGTCCTTCTCGGTCAAGAAACGGTCCGGATGTTATATCGCCTCTTGTCCTGAGCTGCATCTGAAGGATCAGGGCGATACGCCGCGCGAGGCTTTCGACAACCTTGTGGACATGATCCTCGCTCTGCTGTCGGACGCCATCGGCTCGGACGAGCTTGCAGAAGTCCTTGGGCATTGCGGCTACGTCAAGCGCGGATCCGGAGCTCGGCAGGAATTCAGCCGCGATCGTGAGGGGGAGGAGCTTCCCCTAAGCTTCAAGGCCACCGCGGAGTGGGGGCGACGAATCCGGACGGCAAAGCTGGCCTGGGTCGGATAGGGCACCGTGACTCGGAAGCGAAAACCCTATGGTGTCAGGAGAATAGGCCGCGAGAAGGCGGAGAGACTGATCAAGCTTTTCGGCAGGCTGGGTTACGTAAAGCACTCTCAACGGAGGATGCGTGGAAAAGGTTCGCATGTGGTTCTCCGTCATCCAGAAACGAAGAAGCGGATCGTGATCCCGGTGCATCCGGGGAAAGAGGTGCATCCTGAGCTGATTCAGGGCTTTCTGAAGGAAGCCGGTCTGGAGAGAAAGGACTACTTCGATCTGCTCGATTCGATCTAAAGAGGGAAAGGAGACGGGTGATGTCTGCGCGAGATGGGCCGGGAAAAGGTGTACGCCCCCCTGTGGTCCCCCCCAAGGGGGGGACGGTTAATACATAAACTTCCTGCCAAAGCGCAATTGATGCGGGTCCCGGATAAGGAATGCGCCCTCCCTGACGGTCGGGCCTTGGATACAGAGGGGCAGGACGGGAAAGATCACTCGTACCTGAGGGCGGTGATGGGGTCCTTGCGGGCTGCGTTTGCGGCAGGGTAGACGCCGAAGATCAGGCCTATCAGAGAGGAGAAGACGACGGCGATCACGACGCTGGTCAGATTTATGACGGGACTCCAGGAGGCTTCGGGAAGAGCCTTGGAGATGAGCGCGGAAAGGCCGATCGCGCCGAGATACCCCAGACCCATGCCGATTATCCCTCCGAGGAGGCAAAGGACGACGGCCTCGATCAGGAACTGGAAGAGGATGTCGATCTGTCTTGCGCCGACGGCTTTCCTGAGGCCGATCTCACGTGTGCGCTCGGTCACGTTGACCAGCATGATGTTCATGATGCCTATGCCGCCGACGAGGAGGCTGACCGCGGCTACACCGCCGAGCACCATGGTGAGGACGTTGATGAACTGCCCAAAGTTCTTGAGGGCCTCCGTCTGGGTCATGATCATGTAGTTCTCGCTGTCGGGGTCGGTTATTCGCCTCATTCTGTTGATGGCGCGCTTGACGTCATCCTTGACGGTCGGGACGTCGCCGAGGTTCTGGGTCTGCAGGACGAGTATCTGGATTTTGTCGCCGAGTCCGAAGAGATGCTGTTGTGCGACCTTCAAGGGCACGTAGGCGGCCTTGTCCTGGTTCTCGCCGAGGCCGCCGCCCATCTCCTCGATGACACCGACGATCTCGAATCGTTCGTTGTTTATGTCGACTGTCTGGCCTATGGGGTCCTGTTTTCCGAAGAGGTCGATAGCGGTTTGCCAACCCAGGATGGCCACCCTGCGCCCGCCGGTGATCTCACCCGGCGTGAAGAACCGCCCCTTCACCATCTCGAAATTGAAGACATCGAGATAGAACTGGTCCACACCTGCGGTAGTGACCGATACGGACTCGCGTCCACGAGAGACGGTCGCCTGCTGCTGGACGGACGCATTTATGACCGTGGGCACTCTCAGGGCCGCCTCGATCGCCCGGACCTCCCGCTCGGTGAAGAACTGAGGCTCCCAGCTTCCCATTCGACCGGACTGGCTGCGGGACTCTTTGGTCGACATCTGCGGGAAAACGAAGATGAGGTTCGTGCCGAGCTCGTCGATCTGTTTCGTGGCCTGAGCGCGCAGACCCTCGGCCAGCGCCGTAATGGTGATGACCGCGGCGATGCCGATGATGATGCCCAGGAGTGTGAGCAGGCTTCGCCCCTTGTTGATGAGGAGGCCCCTGAGGGCAAGTTTGAATGAGTTACTCAGGTTCATGGCTCGGAAGCTGGTATGTTACCACAGCAGTGAGACTCATTGGAGCGGCAGGAGGTTGCGTCGGGGGGTGACCCAGGATCGCGGCTCGGCGGGAGCCTCGCCCTCCCATTGGTTGCTTTGTGCTATTATTCGCCTGACTTTCGGAAAGGATCGGCTGTACGGAAGAAATGAAATCGACGAAAGAGAAATTCGACCAGTTTGACTCCAGGTTTCGGGAGCTTGCGATCCGCGAGTCCGAGGCGTCATTCGCCATGTATCGGGGCCTCGAACATGAGGACCTGGACAAAATCGAGGCCGAGACATCGGCTCTGTGGCGCGATGCCGGGACACAGAAGCTGGCGAAGGCAAAGCCGCGCTCGTCGGAGCTGAGGAGGCCGGTATTTCTGCTGAAGCTGGGCGCGCTGCGGAACGAGGTCGAGGGAATCGAGGACATCTACAAGGCGAAAAATCTCTGCAACAAGATGCTGGTTGAATTCAAGCCGCAAGTGGACGGGAAGCCGATCAGTCGGTCGGACCTGGGCGAGCTATTGAGGTGGGACAAGGATCCCGCCAAACGTCGGCGCGCATCGGCGGCATTCGTGCCCCTGGAAAAGGAGCTTCACGAAAAAGTCCTCGATCTCGTCGACAGACGAAACCGTGCTGCGAAGGACCTCGGCTTCGAGAGTTTCCCCCATCTTGCCTTCGAGTTGAACGAACTGGACCTGGACGAAGTGAGAAAGCAGCTTGGGGATCTTCTGGAGAAGGGCGCCGATTCGTTCGAGGAAGTGCTTATGGAGCAGAAGGACCAGCCGGGCATGACCCCCGGGGGCCTGCTGTCGTCCGACCTGTCCTTCCTGCACGAAAACTGTCTTCCGAACCTGCCGCGTGAGAAGTTCCCCGAGGACAGGCTTCTCGGGGCTCTCAGGAAGGAGTACCTTGCGGTCGGGATCGATCTGGAGAAGCTGCCGATCCAGACGGTCATCCAGGATATCCCGGCGGGGGGATTCTGCTTCACTTTTGATCCTGGGAAAGACGTTCGGATACTCGCGAATCCGCGGGACGGGCAGTCGTGGTACCAGGTGCTGTTCCATGAATACGGTCACGCGGTGCAGGGGAGCGTGGCGAAGGGGGACGGGCATTATCTTGTAGCGCTGGGCGATCCGGGTTTCTTCTGGGAGGCGATCGCGGTTTTGTTCGAGAAGCTGGCGATGAGAAAGAAATTCCTGGTCGGCTATGTGGAAGATGAGGGCGAGATCGAGGGGTTTCTGGACGGCGCAAGGAAGCGTCTCGCGTTCAGGATCAGGTCGCTGGCGATTGATGCCCTGTTCGAGTACATGCTCTACCTCGATCCGGCTCCGTACGAGGAATTGCAGAAGCGTCGGGCGGACATGATCCGCGAATACTATCTGGTGGAGCCTGCGGTCGACCCGCCCCCGTTCACGACGAACATCTTCCACATCACGCACCCATGCTACATACAGAACTACGTCCTTGCGGAGATGGCCGCGGCGCATTTGCTGGAGGCCTCGCAGGGCGGAGACCCGTGGACCCCGGACTTCGCCAAACGCGTAATCGATGAGCTTCTGGTCCCGGGAGCGATGATGACGTGGAAGGAGAAGATCAGAAAGTTCAGCGGGAAGGACCTGAGTCCGGACGCGCTGGTGAGGCAGCTGTACGGGGGGTGAGGGGGCGACAAAAAAAACGCCGCCGGTGGGCGGCGAGTTCTCCCCTCTTCCTTCCGACGCCTCCGTGCGATCAGGAGGGGAGAATAGCGCAGGTGTATGGTAGCAATGAATCGATGGCAAATAGGGGACGGTCGCCTTCACCAGAGCTATAAGGTCTTTCCGACGGGTATTCTGTGCGGGTTAGCGATCTGCTCTTTCTTCAGCGGCTTCTCAAGGAAGGCAGGCGACCGTCCACTCGAGACCGAGGGTGTGAGCCGCGACGGCGGGTTCTTAGCCCCCTCGCCGATCCGGTCACCTGTCCCTCTGATAATTAAGTTCCCCTCCTCAGGTCCCAACCCCTTTCGTTTTCCGCAGATCCGTGAGCCTTGGCGTTTCAAACTTCCGTGGAGGTCCAAACGCTTTCTGACATCACCGGTTCGGTAGCTAGAATCTCATCTCCTCCGGGAGGGGTTTTGCCGGAGCAACATAAATATCCTGTCAACTTTCATGCCAGTCGCCCACCGCATACGACATTGTGTCCCCGAGGTGTGCGCAAGGGGGACATGCGGCATCGGAAGCGGGTTTCAGGGGTGGGGGGGTACGGGGACAATCTGATCGGAATGGGGCAATGCTGCCGCGGGTCAGAGACAATATGGGAGTGGTCGGGACAAAATGTCACATTTGAGGAGGAGAAATCCTTTCGGGCCCCCCCTGTAGTCCCCCCCGCAAGCGGGGGGGACGGTGTTTAGTCCGATAAAATCTGATTAAGATACGGACTATTGATTGAGGAAGATAACCCCGAACTCCGAGCCGTCGGCGGTTTTGCGGTCGACGGTGCCGTCGCAGAGCGTCCATGCCCCTTTCCAGCGCCCGTCATCTCCCGTCGTGTGCAAGGCCACGTTCCAGGGGAGCATCGCCGGAGGCTGGTCCAGGTAGATTTGACTCCACGGGATTCCGGTGCGGATCAATGTGCCGGCGGCATCGCGCTCGATAGTCACTGGTGCTGATCGAGGTCTCGGAGCGTCCATGATCTCGGTGAACGTCCATGACATCGGACCGTCGGCGCCGTACGCAAAACCCACCTCGGCAAGTCGGGATGGGAAGAAGGCAAGCTGCAGGCAGTCAGCGGAGACAATCCGGCTGTTCCGAAAGGGATTCAACGGCATGGTCCACGGAATTCGAGCCATGAAGTAGAAAGCGTCGCGGTCATGACCGATCCATGCCGGGAGAGTCAGGCTTTCGGAGGGGTCCCCAGGACGGAATGTCAGGTGCAATTGTATGGGAGTGAGCAAATCGGCCCAGATTTGCGACCGATCGTCCGTCGAGAGAGGTCGCGCGATGGGACGCGACTCGAACCGTGGTCCGGAGGGCATGCGAAGCACCGGCGTGAATCGTCGCGATGAGAAGCGCTCCCCGACAGTGATGGTGAAAGGAGTGTCTCCCGGGGGAATGCCCGATTTCGCGGGTATGTCCGTCGAATGTCTGAGCACATGTCCGCCGGGAATCCGATGTATGGTCTGAGTTGTCTCGAGCCGGATCGTGCTGGAACCTTTGTCGATGCGGACGGGATGGATCGGAGGATTTTCGGAATAGATGTCGAACCCGATTCCCAGCTTCGATCGACTGAAGGGCAGGAACCGTCCCTGATCGGACCTTACCCACTCGCCGAGAGCATCCGGGACGACTATCCAGCACGCGTTGGAGTACGCCTGCTCCTCGCAGGAATGCCACTTGATTACGGCGAAGTAGCATCCGGGCTCCACGCGGGTTCGATTAGCGAGGGTGAAAACGACCGATGCGGTCGATCGGGGTGCAAGGCTCATGGGTCGGCGCACGCGGGGGCTCTCGATCAGCTCCCAGGCTTCGAACGGAAGGATCAGCTCGGCGAATCCGTCGACATCCTGCCCGAGCTCGTTTTGGATTTCGACCGTGAGGTCGGTGCCGTCCGGGGAGACAATCACATCGTCGGGGATAGTGATCTTCACCGGGGCAGGGAGGTCGGGCTCGCGATTGACGGGGATCGCGGCCTGCGTGCGGACGCCGTCCGGGGATTTCAGGATCGCGATGAGGAATCCTCCGTTTCGAACCGATGCATCGACGGCTTCGAGCGAGATCGAAAAATCGAGGACCTCCTCTGATTGAAGGGCTATCGGTCCGATCGACGATGGATTCGAGACTGTCCCTTCGGGGGATTTGACTGAGACGGAGATGCCGTCGATTCTCGTGCGTGAGTTGTTGACGATGCGGAGTGTGGCCGTGACTTTGTCCGAGGCTCCAAGGCGCAGCGAGCGGTCGGTGAATTGGTGGAAGACCGGTTGCGCTTTCCATCCGCACGGACCGAGGCTCGAGCGCCAGTATCGTGCCGGGCGAATTTCCAGCGGCGCCAGTCCGTCTTCGAGAGAAACTCCGGCCAGCGGCTTGGATTGACTCGGCCTGGGCGAGATCGAAAATGTCGCGAGCCCCCATGGACGGAGCGTCATGTCGCGCTCGGATTCCGCCCCAGGTTCATTCAGGGTTCTTCCAAGGAGGTCGGTGGGCACGATTTTCTCAGTGGAACTTTCGCTGAGGCTGATGCGGGAGGAAATCCCGCAGATCTCGCGGAGACGAAGGAGGATGCCGGACTGCGATGCGATATCGGGTGCCCGCAAGTCGAAGAGAGTCTCGTGAGAGCGGACGGGTCGCAGCGCCTGGACGAACGAATCGCCCGGATCGATCGGGAAGAAAGTGCCGGACGACGGCAGGAGCGCTTTGTTCGGCTCGTGCGCGATTGCTTCGAGCGGATGGTTGAACTCGATCGCGCGGAGATGTACGCCCGCCTGTCTCCAGTCGCCGAGGTGCGGCATGAGCCTGTAGGAGAACCGATGACTCCAGTGCTCGTGCTGGAAGTACGAACCGTCGGGCATCCGGACGGGATTCGGGTCAACCCAGCCTCCCGACGGGGCGGTGGACGATGAGCGGAAGAGTCCGAGCGAAATAGTGCCGTCCTCGAGCACCAGAAGGTCCGGGGTCCCGCGAACGATGATCGCGAAACCGGCGTCATACGGACGGTAGTCTGCGGACTCTCCGATGCGGGGTGCGATGACGCAGGGGCCGGAGATGTCGATTACCGCAGGAGGAGCGGTGATATTTTTATCCCAGTTGTCGATCAGTCTCTCCACCGATGCGCGTTTGAGAGGGAAGAGAATCACGGGGAGATCGAGGCCGTGTTTATCATTGCCCAGATCGATCCAGCATGGACGCTCGTCATCGGAGGAAGCCCAGGCTTCCAGGTCGGCTGACGAGAACGCTTTCGCGTTATCGAGAATTTCAGAGCGGAAAGAGTTGTCCTCGCTGATCGCGATGCGGAAATCCGGTCGGGAGCTGTCCATGAGCCAGTCGCCAGCCCGACGTCGCGGACGGTCGGGGGAACCTGAGCGTGTGACGACAGTGGTCACGCCCGCGCGCGCAAGAATCGGAACAAGACTATCGACCGCCTCCTGAGTCGCGGCGTCGGGCGACTCCGGTATGACGATTTCGCCGACCGCGAGTGTGCGAGTTTTCGCGCCTTTGGGATCTGCGATTCTTACGGTGAGCGGACACTCCAGGCCGCCCCAGGAGTCGATGGGCCAGTCGCCGAAATATTTTTCCTTCTGATAGTCGCCGAGTCTTCCGAAAGGTCGGCCGATGACACCGCCGGAAGTCTGTGCGACAGGCCGCGCGCCGGGCAGATCAAGGGGAAACTCGACTCGCCAGAGATGGTCGCGATCCGAGTAGCCGCGCACAGAGGCGGTGCAATCAACGAACGGTTCATTCCGACGGAGAATGATCGTTCTCTCGACAACGCAGCCCAGGAATTCCATGGTGGTCGTGATGGTCTGCGACCCGCGCCGGATGTCACGCGCGATTAGGGCGGTCTGCGTCGACGCGAGCAGGCGTTCCCCGGTCGGCTGAATGAGCCAGGGCGCCATGTTCATGCCGGGATATTCGGGATAGACAACAAGGTCGTTCGCTGTGCAGGACTTTCTGAGGAATTCTCTGCCCGTGGCTTTGTCGACGATGCCGACAATTCCGCCGCCGTGAGACGGGTCGACCCTGACTGTCAACTTGTCGTTTTCGATGGTGTTCGGGTCCTTCGGAGGCGACGGGGGAAGCGCAGCGGGGTCAGTCATAACCCCGTAGCTTCTCCAGCCGAGCGCGGGGACATCATGTGCGTGGAACTCGAGGAAAGACCCGCGACGTTCGACCGGGGAGACCTTGCCGGATTCGTCGATAAGAGAGCAGGCTCGATTGCATGGGACCGAGTTTCCGTCCAGTGTCACGACTCCGGAGCATGGCCATCCGAGGGAGTTGAAAACCGTGACCGTAGAATCGGATTGTCCCTTCGGCGGCTCCACAAGGGATGAGAGAGCGAGTTTCGCGCGGCGGGAGACGTCGTTCGACAGGTCGCGCGCTTCCCGCCACAGGGAGACAAGGTCGAGGTAGACCTGGTCGCTCTCGCTGCCGGTGACGGCGTCATGATGCGATGTGTAGCACAGAATTCTCCATGCGTGGTCGAGCGCGGCGGTCGGGAAATCCGCCCCGAGCAGATGCGCGAACGTGCCCCAGATTTCCGCCTCCCTTGTAAGACGCTCGCCGAGCCGCTGAGCGAGCTTCGTGTCGGCGAAGCTGAGATTGCATCCCGAATAAGCAGGATTGAGATCGCGTGAGATCGGGGGAAGCCATATCCGATCGTGCCTGCAGGAGCGGGTCACCGCGGACAGGTAATCCTCCTGGGTGCCGCAGCGGATTTTCGGCGAGAGATATTTTTCGTTCCATTCTTCCACAAGCTCGATCAAGCCTTCGAACGGCTCGGCGAAATCGCCGTAGCAGGGCAGGAGGAGATTCCGGGTGGGAGCCGGGATGCTCAACCGCTCGAATCGTTCGAGGATGGGGAACTCGGCGTCGGACATCGATTTCCAGGAGAACTCCCAGCCGGAGGTGTAGTGCCTGCTCATGTAGTGAGTGAGAAGCTCGGAGCCGTCGGGACCGACCCATCGGAACTCGGTCGGGAACAGGTTTTCTTCGGGCTCAAGGTGCTCGCCGTGGTACAGACCTCTGCAGAAGGTGGTCCAGCCGAGCCCGGAGGATTTCGCCAGGGCGGGGCAGACCGGATCATGGCCGAAGACATCCCATTGGGCCAGGCCGGACGGGTCGCGGCGGGAGATGAGGGACGCGAAGCCGAAGCCGTAAGCGATGTTTCGGCAAAGAAGCTCGCATCCGACCAATGTCGACTGGGGCTCGTTGTAACTTCCGATCAGCTCCAGCCTTCCCGAATTCACAAAAGAGCGGATTTTGTCGCGAAGGAGGGGGTCGGCAAGCCAAGTGGGATGCAGAGCGGGGACGGTTTCGAGCGTGCACGCGAAATCGGGCACGGTATCGAGGAGATCGAGATACCGGCGGTTCAGCTCGATGAAAGTGTCGACCGATTCCCCCTGCCGTGAACCGACCTCGGTGTAGTCCCTTTGAGTGTTCCACCAGACCGGGTCGACGTGATAGCCGGCGCCGATGAAAAGAGTCCAATCCGTCTGCGGATGCCTGCAGTCGATACGGAGGGAATCGGAGAGAGACTCGGAAATCAAATCGACACGGACGGTGAAATGGTCGCCGGGAGCAATGCCATGCGGGATGGGGACCCCAAGGAGAGCGTCGCCCCAGTGACACAGCCCGGGCGTGATCGTGATCGCCTGTCCCTCGGGACCGGGGGGATCGACCGATTGCGCGACGATTCTCACGGGGGCGGATATATTGTCCAAGTGAGCACGCAGTGCAAGCTGCGGCTCTCCCCTGCATTTCCAGAGTGCGGAAGTCGGTGAGAAGAGAAAACCGGAGGAGACAGATCGATGAGTCACTTCATCAGCTCATTTTTCACTAATGGTTGTCCGTGAGAACAGAGGGACCGGGGAGATTTTACACGAAAAAGGCGCCGATGAAACGGAGGCCGCGGGGGGGTGAAGGGGGAAACAGAAGTCAGCATATATAATAGAAAAATGGAGTTGGTTTGAGGAACAGATTGCGTCAAATCGCGGGTAAGCTTAAGACGCATTCAATCCTATAGTGAAAAGAGGGGGTGCCCAAGTCAATAGTAAGCGTAGAGAACCACTGGCGAAGTGGGAGGAAAGTCTAGAATGCAGAAAAACAAAACCAACACATGGTTGTTTTGGACTATTCTGATCCTGGTTTTGGTGGTAGTGGGGGCGTGTTCGAAAGGCGGCCCTACGTCACCAAACCCGTCAGATGTCCAGGACATCACGTATGACGACGGCGGCGGTTTCGAGGGATTGGGAATCGACGATCTGCTGACAGCGTACAGTGCGCTGAAGGACGCGGGTGGCGGGGCAGCCACGATAGCGGATGACACCGACTACACGCTGGTAGGCGCGTTTGAACGCTGGAGCGGAGATGCTCTGCCCCACGTTTTCGTCACAGTCCAGGAATCGGATGGAACAATCGTTCGGCACACTTTCAACGGGATGGCTGCGTTGGCCAACCTGGAGTACCCGATCACGGTATCGGTAATGTCGATGGGGCATGTTGCTCAGACGGTGGTCGAGACCGATGCGAATGTCATCGCATTCGGAATGGACTGGATGACAAGACAGAACATGTTCAGCATGGTCATCGGGTACACCATGGACATCGGCGAGGACGTCGGGGACAACTGGTTGATCCAGGCCAAGACGACTCACATCAACAGGCCCTGGCAGACCACATACGGCGAACCATTCACATCGCCCTACACACAGTTGCTTGCGAATCCATATCAGCCCGTGGGTGCAGTCGCTTTCCTTTATACCAAAGAGACCGGTATTGAACCAGGGATTATCTTCGTCCCGGGAATTCCTTCCAGCTATGACCTGACCGGCTACTCTTATTCGCACATCGGCAGTCTCGATCCGGGATCGGTAGGAGGCTGGATCATAGACTTGAACGAGGAGGGGTCGGGCACTGAATACGGTCCGGGCAGCTACAATGTGAGCAACCTTCAGTGGGACCCGAGCAAGCCTGTCGGGAGAGTCACGATCACTCCCGGAGGCTACCTTGACGAGTCCTGCGAGTTCATACCTTACTATCCTGGACCCACCGCGCTCGTTACGGATCCGTCCGGCGGATACTCGGTCACATCGTTCGATCCCCCCGTGACAACGGATCGAGACATTCTCTATGTGAACTTTGACTGCTGGAGCGGGGCGAACGTGAAACAGTACGTCGACTGGGAAGTGGGCACAGATCTTCCCGATCTGAATCCGGGCGTTCCGCCGGAGTGCGGCATGGCAGTATGCACATACGGCGACGATGCGGCCCTGACGGCCGACTGGACAAATGCGGCGGCCGAGGGTCTACTGCTGATAAGCATCGAGGACAAGGACGCCAATGTCTGGTGGGAGATCACGGTCGCGGACGATGCCGTGGCGCTGCCTGACGACGGAGTAATCGTACCTGTCCAGGCCATGCTGAACCTGGGCCTCTACCAGCCGAGGATTGTCGTCACTCGAATCGAGTGCCCGGGGGTGACGGTGGATGCCTACGACGCTCGGACGATCTGGGCGGACACAACCGCAAGGCTCACGTCCCCGCACGAGCTGGTCCTGGGAGATCTCAGCGCCGGTGACGAAGGAGGAGGGCCACCGCCCCCGACTCCCTGAACGAACAAAATGCTAGGAAAGCAACAGCCCCGGCGATGCCGGGGCATTTTTTTTCCAGGGCAGAACCAATCCGCTACACTTTCCGGGATTTCTTCCGGAATTCCTCCGGTAACTCGCTGGAGAGGATGCTTCGCTGGATTTTGTCGTAGTAGGGGTGCTTCGGCGGCTCCTTTGGCTGTTCCGCCGGCTGCTCTTCGGGAGGGCTTGTCAGCCCGGCAGGGAGGTTTTCATCCGGCATCTGCCTGAGTTGGTCGGGCGTCTTCGACGGGACAGGCTGTGGACCTGAAGCGCCGCGATCGAGCGCGACGGGGACGCCGCCAATCGGCTCCACTGACTGCCTTGCCTTCTCCGCGGCATTGAGGAGCACCGCATTCTCCTCACGCTCCTTCAGAATCATCGCCTTCAGTTCCTCACGTGACATGTACTGCAGTTGCCCCAGCGGGTCGAAATCGCCGGTCCTGGCGGATTTCAGCAGACGGGTCTTCTGCTTGCGCGCAAGTGCATCCTTCATGCGGTACCAGTGGATCACCAAGAGGAGGATGAGTCCGATGCCGACGAGGAAAACGGCCAGCCCCAGGGTGTTGAGCAAGCCGAGATCACCGGGGTTTGCGCCCGTACGAGCCGGTGGAAGCAGTATGGTCAGTGCGTACAACAAGGCGCGTTCTCTCTACTGGAACCGGTCAAACAAGAGATTCCCCTTCCACAGAGCCGTCGTCAGAGCTCTTCGATCCCTTCAAGGCATTGCGCTTCTCATTCGACAGCCGCCTTGCTTGCTCCATCTTCTCTCTGCGGGCTTTCCTTTCCGCGGCCAGAGCTTCCACCCGAAGGCGCATCTGATCCGACTTGAGGGACTCGAGGTCGCGCTGGTCCCTGATGAGCTTCCTGCGGTACAGAAGATAGACAATAGTGATAGCGATCATCCCGAAAAACGGGATGAGCGACATCTTGACTAACTGAGCGATGTCGATTTTTTTCGGTTCCCCGTTGATGGGATTGGCTTGCCATTGCAGTGCAAGGGTGTGGAGGGCATAAAGGGCGCGGCTGATGGAAGGGCGGAGCGGCTCGACAAGCAGCCTGAGGACTTCATTCGGACCCAACAGCGCTCCCCTCCATTTCCTGGACTTGAGGCTTGTTCTGCGTGGCCTCGGCGCCCGGCTCCTTGGTCTTCTCTTCTTCCTCGCCGGTTACCTCCCTGAGCGTATCCGGGATTGCACGATCCGTAAAAAGGATGCCGTCCATATGGTCGATCTCATGCTGGACGCAACGCGCCTCGAGCCCCGTGACGGTCCTCTCGAACTTGCGCATGTCGATGTCATGCGCCTGAAATGTTATTTTCAGGGCTCGTTCAACCTTGGCCATCCAGCCGGACTTGGAAAGACACCCCTCGTCGTCGATGAACTTGCCCTCTTTCTCCGTAATCCTCGGATTGATGCAGACGAAGTAGTTGCCGGTGTATCCGAGGTCTGCCGGGGTGAGCTCCTGCGAGGTCCTCTCGGCCGGCTCGGGTTCGCTACCCTCCTCGGCAGGAACGGGATTCACGATACCGGTCTCCTCAATGGTTTCAACCTCGCCTTCAACCGGAGGCTTATCGGGGGAGCAGGTCTCGTAGCCTTTCATCTCTCTGTTCGGGATCTCATAAATGAAAAGCCTTCTTGGGACGCCGACCTGCACGGCTGCGAGCCCCACGCCCCATTGGTCGACCATGGTTTCGTACATGTCCTTGACCAGCTTCCTGAGCTTTGTGTCAACGCGTCTTATGCGCCGACTTGTCTTGCGCATGACGGGATTGGTGTCCGGGAGGATCTCAAGCAAAGGCATAACAAACCTGGCGCCGCCCTCTTGTCAGCACCAGTTTCATTATACCTCAAATGACTTGCTGTCGGGGCTGTGGAGTGGGGGCACGGCATACCGGGCCCCCACAAATTGGACTTCTTCAACAGTCCCGTAAGTCAGGGCGTCAATCGTATTCAACGCGCGAGCTCCCGTATCCAAGGCCCGAACGTAAGTGAGGGCGCCAATCAGCGTCCTCGCTTACGTTCGGACCTTGGATACAGTGGCTGGAAAAAAAGTCGGATCGCGGGCACACGTGACACAGAGCTTCTAATCCACATATTTGCGCGGAATCCTGGTGGGGATCAGGCAGAGCACCTCGTACGCGTGCGTGCCGAGCATCTCGCCGAGCTCGGTTGCGGTGATGGTTTCCTTCCCGTCGGACCCGATCAGCGTGACCGGCTCGCCCACCCCGATGGACATATCGTCCCCGAGCAGTATGTGGGTGAAGTCCATGCTGACTGCGCCGACCACGCGGCACCGGCTTCCCCTCACGAGCACCTCGCGCCTTCCGCTCGACCGCGTCATGATACCGTCGGCATACCCCACAGGCACTATCCCAACTCTGATCGGGACCGCGGTCTCGTTTATGAATAAACGGTTGTAGCCCGCGGCGTGACCCTTCCCCAGCGTCTTGACCTCCACAATCCTCGATCTCAGGCTCAACGCGGGTTTGAGCGGCATCGCCCTCGGCACAAGGCGCGACGCATACTCGCCGTAGATCGCGATCCCCGGTCTTATCTTGTCGAGCTTCAGTTTCGGGAAATTGATCAGTGCCGCCGAGTTCGACGCGTGAAGCTTCACCCTCGGCCCCAGCTTGTGCGGCTCGAGCGCCTTCTTGAAAGTCCCGAACTGGATTTCGGTCACCGGGCTGTCCGGCTCGTCGGCAGAGCTGTAGTGCGTGTAGACTCCCTCGAGCTTCACCGACGGAAATCGCGCGAGCGCGTCCATGAGCCTGCTGAAATCGCCCGCGGGCGCACCGAGCCGATGCATGCCGGTGTCGATTTTTACCTGGATCCGCGCGGGCTTCCCGAGCTTTTCCGACGCCAGCGCGAGCGCGCGAATCTCGTGCGCCGAAATCACCGTCTGGCACAGACCCGATGAAACCACCTCGTCCGCGTGGCTTGGCAGCGAGTATCCCAGAACGAGAATTTTCGATCCCCTCGCCCCGATCCCCGCCTGCCTGAGATCGAGACCTTCCCCGAGACTCGCAACCGCAAACTCCCTTATCCCGATTTCCCTGAGCGCCTTCGCCGTGCCGACCAGCCCGTGCCCGTACGCATTCGCCTTCACCACCGCTATGATTTCCTGCTCGCCCGCGTGCCCGCGTATCTGCGCGACATTCTCCTTAAGCGCGCTCTTCGATATCTCCGCCCAGATCGCCCGGGAGAAGGGCATGTCAACTTCGCCTCCGTCCGCGTCGAGCCTGCCTGGGATGCGGCTTCCGACCGTACTTCCGCTTGAACTGGCGGAAAGCCCTGGGGAGATTGTCGATAATATCGCCCGCGATCATCGCCTGCCGACTCATTCTTGCCGCGGCGAGGTCTCCCGCGAATCCGTGCAGGAAAACCCCGGCGCACGCGATCTGGTACGGGTCCCACGCGATCATGGGCTGTCCCGCAAGTCCCGCGAGTATTCCCGTCAATACATCCCCGCTTCCTGCTGTGGCCATGCCCGGATTGCCGGATTCCACGTTCACCGACACCGGACATCCCCCCGTCTCCCTCGGCGTCACCACAAGCGTGCGCGCCCCCTTGAGCACGATCACCGAGTCCGCAAGATCGGCGTACGCGCGCAGCCGCTGAAGCTTGTCGTCAGGAAGGTCATGCGCCGCCGCAAGATGGGCGAACTCCCGCGGATGCGGGGTCAGTATCGGCGCCCGGGCCCGACCCTTCAACGGCGACGGATCGTCGGAGAACGCTTTCAGCGCATCCGCGTCCACTATCACCTGATGGTCCGGCGTGTCCGGAAACGCCTCCACGACCTCCCTCGCGAATTTCAGCGCGTCCTCGTTGTCGCTGAACCCCGGTCCTATCGCCAGCACGTCCGCCCATTGGAAATATTTAACGATTTCTGCGATCCCCTCCGCCGCGAAGCAGCCGTGAAGATCGTTCGCCGCGATCGGTGCCGTCATTATTTCGGGACCGGTTCGCGACGCCACTATCTGATATTCGCTCGCGGGGACCGCCGCTATCACCAGCCCGCATCCGGACCTCAGCGCCGCCGTGCTGCAAAGCTCGTTCGCGCCCAGCATCCCGCGACTTCCCGCGACCACCAGCACCCTTCCGAAATCGCCCTTGTGAAGCGCGACCTCGTCCGGTCTGCCCCGATCGTCCGCGAAAAGCCGGGCGACCGATGCCTCCTCGATCGTCTCCATCGACGCCGCGGCCGGATAAACAGCCTCGTCCGGAAATCCGATGTCCGCCACGACAACCTCGCCCGAGTATTCCACGCCTGCGCCAAGATAGAGCCCGGTCTTGGGAAGTCCCATCGTTATGGTGGCCTTTGCGGGTATCCCGGCGCCGAGGTAACTTCCGTCCGTGCCGTCGATTCCCGATGGGATGTCGCACGCGACGGTCGGCCAATCCAGGCCCTGCGCCGCTCGCAGAAGATCGGCGACAAGACCCTCGACCTCCCCGCGCACACCCGTCCCCAACAGCGCGTCCACAAACGCAGCTTCCCCCTTTATCGGCGACGAGCCTATCTCCCGTCCGATCGCGGTGAGCGTCTCCACCGCTTCGTTCAGACCCGTTTCATCGTCCACGGTGACGACACCAACAACTCCGGGAAGAGCCTCCAGATTCGCCTGACAGTCCTTCGTCAGCTCTTTTCCTCCCCTGTGCAGAATAACCTTGACCTCTCGTCCGTTCTCCGACAAATACCTCGCCGCCACAAGTCCGTCCCCGCCGTTATTGCCGCGTCCCGCCAGAACAACCACGAGGTCCGCCTGCGGAAGATTGTCCAGCACCCATTCCGCCACCGCACGTCCCGCGTGCTCCATCAGCCGCAGGCTCGGCACGCCGAGCTGCTCTATGGCACGGGTGTCGACTCCACGCATCTCTTCTGGAGTGAGTACTTTCATCTTTCTACAGCTCCGTCACCTTCCCCGACTCGCTGTAACTTCGAAAGAGATCTATCGCCATCTCAGCCATTCGCCGAGCTTCCCCCTCGTCCGGCGCTTCGGTCATGACTCTGATCACCGACTCCGTTCCAGACGGTCTGATCAGAAGCCTGCCCTGGATTTTGTCGATTTCCTTCGTGAGGGCCGCGATCTTCGACTGCACTTTCTTGTCTTCCAGGGCGGCGCGTTTGTCGGTGACCGCGATGTTCAACTGCACCTGCGGGTAGCGCTGCATGAGGCTTCCGAGCTGGCTTAAATGCTTGTTCGTCGCGCGCATGAGCATCGCGACCATCAGCGCCGTGAGAATCCCGTCCCCGGTCGTGTGATAGTCCAGGAAAATCAGATGCCCCGACTGCTCTCCGCCTATCCTCGCACCGTTGGAGATCATCTCCCTCAGCACGTACTTGTCTCCCACCGGCGCTCTGAGCAGTTTGCCGCCCGACTTCTCCAGCGCGACTTCGAGCCCCTTGTTGCTGAGGACCGTTCCGACAATCGTGTTGTCGGGGAGGGAATTTCTGGACAGAAGATACAGCCCCCACATCGCCAGCATCTGGTCCCCGTCCACCTCGTCCCCGCGCTCATCGATCAGAATCACCCTGTCCGCGTCGCCGTCCAGTGCCACGCCCATGTGGGCCTGGGTTTTCAGGACCATCTCGCTCAGGCCGGACGTATCGGTCGCGCCGCACTGCACATTGATGCGCGATCCGTCCGGGTAGCAGTTCAGCGGGACCACCTGGGCCCCAAGAAGCGAGAAAACCGACGGCGCCACCGCGCACGCCGCCCCGCAGGCGGCATCCACGACGATCTTCAGCCCGCGGACACGGTCCTGCCCGATATCCAAAAGATGTTTTACATATTCATCCACCCTCGTGCTAACTTCGTTACGTATCCCGACGTTTTTCCCTGTCCTCTCCGCAGACTTGATCGCGCCCGGCTTCAGCAGGTCCTCTACCCGCTCCTCGACCTCGTCGGCAACCTTCATCCCGCTCGTATCGAAGAATTTGATTCCGTTGTCCTCGATGGGATTGTGGCTCGCGGATATCACGCACCCGAGGGGAAACCCGAGATGCCTCGTGAGGAACGCGACCACCGGTGTCGGAGCGATCCCGAGCACGTGAACGTCACACCCCGCCGCCATGACTCCCGCCGTCAACGCCGCCTCGAGCATGGGTCCGCTCAGCCTCGTGTCTCTGCCGATAAGAAGCCGCGGCTCCCATTTCCTCTCCGCTATGAGCTCTCCCACCGCCAGCCCGACCCGGAACGCGAACTGGGCAGTGAGGTCACGGCCCGCTACACCCCTGATCCCGTCTGTGCCGAAGAGTTGTGCCATTAACGCATGCTCCTTCCGACGCCTTCCGGCATCGGCGGATGCACATTATAGCAGCTAAACGGGGTTGTGTAGGAGGTCCCGGCGTCGTTCAGGCTCTCAAGATCTTGTCACTGTGAGAGGTAGGGACAAACTGCGAAATTCCCGCACCCCTTCCGCTCTCGAACCCTGCGGCGACGCTAGAAGGTTCCACGGTCGAATCTGGCGACGAAGGCGTCGCCCCTCGTAGCCCCGACAACGTACAGATTACCTTCTGAGTCGAAAGCCAGATCCTTGCCGAAGGACCACGGTTCATACCCGATCTTCACGCCTAGGAACTTGCCGGATGCGTCGAACTTCGAAACAAAGATAGCCATGGAAGCATGACCCGGAGTGCGTTGCAATGTGCCGCTCCCTGCGGGATCGAAATCCGTTGGCGCGCCATATCTCCCCGTAACGTAAGTCTCATTCTGTGATGAGACGGCCACCGCTCTGACCTGACCTTTCCACTCCCTGTTCCAGATCAGAGTCCCTTGCCGGTCGATCTTGCACAAGAAGCTGTCAGCATATCTGCATTGCCCTGGCCACTCAACCACTTCGCCGTTCCATGGCGCCAGACCGGCCACCAGGATGTTGCCGTCTGAATCCAATGCCATGTCTATTGCCCAACCTGGGAGATCAGCGGACAGGAGCTCGGAGCCATTCTCATCGATGATGTGCAGCTTGTCCGTTGCCGCATATATCCTGTCACTGGCATCCAACAGAAGTGCATAACCTGCGAGCTGTCGGGGAATCTCCCATGCAACGTTCCCGTCGGAAGTGAGCTTTACAAGGCTCCCGTGCCTGGATAATATGATGTTGTCGTGGCTGTCTGCCCCAATCGCACACCCGTCGATCTCATAGCTAATGATCGTGAGGTTCTCACCCTTGGAATCCAGTTTCCACGTGCCGTGCCCGTATCCCGTGAGTAAGATCTCTCCACGTGAATTGACCGCCAGTGCATCATTGGTTCCCTCGCTCTTGCCAAGAGAAGCGATCCAGCGGAGTTCTTCCTTAGGTGTCATATTGATGACAAATGCCCCACCAGTGCGGCTTGAGTTGAAGAGCCTCATGCCTGATGTAGGGTTGAGATCTGCGATGTCGGTGTAGTGTCCGGCCAACAGCAAGTCGCCATTCCCATCCAATCGCACGATGTCGCACGAGTCATAGAATAGCCCTCCCCATTTCCTCTCCCACTTGCAGTCCTGGATAGTTGGTGAGTTATATCCTAGCGATATGAATATATAGCCTTTGTCGTAGGACACCCCCGCAACCCACGCAAGTAGTGCTAAGAGTATCAAGAGCGCAATAAGGTAGTCCCTCAGATTACGCCTTGGCTTCGTCATGGTCTTGCCTGAAGAATCAGTTGTCCGTGCAGTCCCCATATCTATTCGAAAAGATTCTCGCGTGGCGCCTGCAATCCGCCGCGGCGGACGACGACTCAGTTGCAGGCGTCTCACATCATCGGGAAGTTCCGCTCGTCCATGATGATCATCGGCGGTATCATCATAGTTGTATTCTACCACATAAACGGTCGTTTGATAATCAGACCACTGGGCCCCAAGATCCATCGCCCACGAAGCAAGAGTCTTCCCCGTCCCCCCCTTGGGGGGGACTACAGGGGGGCTCTTCTTTGGGGGAGGACCACAGGGGGGCATTACATCGCGACGACCTACCCATCAAAAACCGAACTACCAGGTCAGTTTTTCCGCCGGGCCTTCGTTTGATAATCAGACCACTGGGCCCCAAGATCCATCACCCACGAAGCATCACTCTTCCCCGTCCCCCCCTTGGGGGGGACTACAGGGGGGCTCTTCTTTGGAGGGGGGACTACAGGGGGGCTCTTCTTTGGGGGGGGACTACAGGGGGGCA
>CAYGZQ010000062.1:0-23820 GCA_964354375.1 uncultured Planctomycetota bacterium | reverse complement strand
CACAACTACATCAATAATCTGATACGCGGTCAGGTCCAGCCAGGGTTTGCCCACAGGGTCGTTGGAATTGTCCTCAACGCTGATAAGGCATTTGTACGTTCCATTGGGAGCCAATTTATCATTGTTGATTGTCGCGGCGTATCTGGCGAATCCGGACAGGCCGATCTCGAATGTTGCGGTTATCTCGCCGTCGAACAGGTCCGGACACTCCAGGACCGGCGCCTTGTGGGACGCACTGCCCTGCCGGTCATACACGTCTATCGTAACATCCGCGCCCCCTCCCCAGGGTCCGATGTGGGAGCTGGAGGCGTCGATTTTCCACGGTTCCGGACAATTCGCTCCGGGACCGAAATCGTTCATGGGGTCTGTCACCGGCTTGTTGAGGGGCGGCGCCCAGTTGGCGTCAATCGCGTAGCCGAAGACAAAGCCCGAACTCGGCATGTCGACCTCGTAGGTGACCGTCAAGGTGTCGCCGGCCAGGAATGCGTTGCGCGTGTTCGACGGATCGTCACTGATGAACCTCATAAACGGGTTCAGAAGCCCGTTCGGGGCGGTCTTGGTCGCGAATTTACCCTTCATGTAGCCCTCGAGTCCGGCGGGGCCGGATCCGAGTGTGGTGCTGTTGTAGAGCGTGGTGTAACCGTCCGGCGCCACTACCGCCCCATCACCGAGATCCCTGTCGGACCAGCTCAATCCGGCAGTTGGAAAAATGCCGGTGGCGTTGAACATGGCGATGCCGCGGACATCGAATCCGGTGAGATTGGGCGACGGGAATGGGTGCACCAACTGGACATCCACGTAGAGCGTGCCCACTCCCGACGGCGTGATTCCGGTGACCGCGAAACAGTCGGAGCACGGGGCGTTTTCGAGGAAGGTCAGGATGTTCCAGTGCGCGGCTGCATCGCGGACAGGCACGACTTCCCAGGAAATGCCGCCCGGATCGGAAGCGTCAACGGAGACGTAGCTGAAAGACAGAAGGTAGTGCGAGTCGGCGGCCGATGCCTGAACGAGGATGTGGCCCTTGTCGTCCGACCGGGGCATCAGCGGAGCTCCGCTCCCTGAACAGCCGAGCGCGGCCACTATGCAGACGCATACAACAGACAAGAAGACTGATTTGATCGCCATTGCGGGCCCCTTTACATTCGGTTTGACAGATTATAGCACAAATGGTAAAGATATGTAAGACTGTCAATAGAAGCGATGACCCGGCCGCCTCACTCGATTCGCCTGCACACGGCGATATCGGCGTTGGCGCCCCCGGACTCCAGGCGGACATACACGAAGCAGAACCAATTCCCGTCGTACGATATCGACGGCCGTCCGACCGCCAGCGCGCCGCTCGCGACCTTCTCAGGCATGCTGGTGTAGCTCCCCATCACGGACGCGCGCCAGATCGAGAGCACAAACTCCTCGTCCCAGCGATCGCTGGCGAAATAGAGCATGCCGGTTGGTTCATGCATAAACGGCTGGGTTTCCACGTTGAAAGTGTTCAGGTCGGTCAGCGGCACCGGATCGTCGAACTGCCCCCCTCCCACCGACTGCGCCGCCCACAGGTTCTGCTTCGACAGCGGATCGCCAAGATCGTACGTGTCGAAATACAGCCAGCCGTTGGTGGCGTCGAAATACGGGTTGTCCTCGCCGAGACCGGTCATGTCCACGGGCGCGCCGATCTCCACAGGCGCCTGCACGAAGTCGGCATCGGTTTTGTAGATCTTCGTCGGCCCGAACGATGTGCCGTCGAACTCCTGCACCGTGAAGAAACCGGTCATGCCGTCGCTGGAAACGCTTGGCGCCGACACGTTCATCGGGAGCGCCTGAAAGAGATTCACCCCCGCGTTCTCGACGGTCCAGCCGGTCCACCATGACTGGCTGTTCGGCCTCTCGCCGATGTAGATGTTAAGCATTTGCGGAATGGCCTGTCCGGGACGCTCCTCGCCAATCGGACGGGTGATTCCGGCGGCGCGCGCGAGCAGGTCGAGCGTGATGTACCCGAAGGCGAGGCGGTCGCCGCCGGGATACAGGAACGCCGCGGTGTCCCAGCCGTCCGTCGAGATCGGCGACATCAGCTTCACCGGCACGTCCCACTCGGGCAGCAGAAACTCCAGGGCCAGAAAAGTGATCCCGGTATGAATCTGCGGATCGCTATCCATGTCCTTTGCCGTGACGAGGACCTCGCCTTCCGGGCTGCCGGTCCAGATCGCCTCGTATGCCCCGTCGCCGCGATCCGTCACCGGCCCTACGCTCCCCTGGCTCGCGGTCACCTCGATCGTGCGTCCCGGCAGCCCGACTTTCCCGTCCTCCAGGCGCTGCACTTTCACAACCACCGCGTCGACGGCGGGGTTGTTCGGATTAAGGCGGGAAACCGAGATGCGGAAATCGGGGTTGTCGTCCGGCGGAATGACCGGGGTGTTCGTCCCGCTGCATCCCGACAGCATGATGATCAGAATGGAAATCGTGAGTGAGGCGAGAGTGGATCGTAGCATGCGGTAATTGTAGGATAGAAGTCGCGCTCTGGCAAAGTCCGAATCCATAAGCGAACGCCTGCTTACATTGCAGACCTGCAAATGTCCCTGTAGTCGCACCACCGGCAGGTATCGACGCTCGGGGTTTCGGGAAAAGTGTTCTCTCGCGACGCGGCCTCAAGCCTTCTCACCTGCTCGATCGCACCGTTGAGAGTATCCGCGCTCAACGCGACCTCCTGATCGTGAGCGGGATCCAGGAAGATGATATGTGCCTCGACATCGCGGGCGTCCGTGAGCTTCCGTCCCGCGACCAGATGAGCGTAGATCGCAAGCTGGGTCGCGTATCCCGCTGCCCTCTTTGCGAGCAGATCGGGCCCGGGATTTTCGATTTGCCCGGACTTGTAATCGACGACCATTATGCGGTCCTTGAATTCGCAGCACAGATCGATGGTGCCGAGGGCGGAGACGCCGGTGTCGCCGATCGTGCCCAGGACGCGGAACTCTCGTCTCATGCGCCCTTCCTCGCATGTCCTGATCCTGTCGAAAATCGGAAGCTGCATAGTCCTATGCACCATATCGGAAAGCGCCTTTGCGGTCGCGGAATTTTCCAGGCCCTTCTCCCTCAGAAGAGAAACAGCGGCGCCAGCGACATGCGCGATGTCCGCATCAAGATCGACTTTCTCCATCAACTCGTGCGCGAGAGTGCCCCATTCGCTCGCAGGGAGCTCGAAGGTTTCGTGCGACTCGGTCTCGTGTTCGCTCGCGGGCTCATCCTCCGATCGCGGAGGCGAGACCTCTCTTGCCAAGAATTTATCAATCCTCGACCGCTGCGGAACGCGCCACAGCGCCCGATAAGCGTACATCCTCGGGCACTTCTCGAACATGGTTACCTCGGTCGCGGTCACCATGTACCTGTTGGCGGTTTGGGGCGGCAGCGGGGTAAGCGAATCGAGCTTCTCGCGAAGCCTGATCGCAAGTCCGGAATCGACTTCATGTGTGAATGAAACTGATTTCTTATCGACGGCGCCCTCATGGTAGATCCGCCTCACCTGGACGGTTCCGGGAGTTCGACCGGTTGCTGTGGGAGGCGCAACGGCAAGTGTGAGAATCTCCGCGTTGGCTTTCGGTTCGGACGGGTCGCCGAGAAACGACTGGCCGTAGTCCGAGATAACGCTGTCGAGCCGACCGAGCCAACTGGATTTCGCGCAGCCCCACTTGATCCCGGCCTTCTGCGTTTCAGCGATCTTGATGCAGCTCGAGAGGATCAGGTACTCGCGCGCTCGTGTGAGGGCGACATAAAGCACGCGCAGGTCTTCGGATTCGCCTCTCGTCTTCTCGACGTCCGCTGCTCGAAGGTAACCCGCGGGCGATTCGGTCTCTCCCGTCTCGCGATTCAGCCACCTGAACGCAAGGCCTTCGGTTTCATTCCAAATGAGGCTCTGCGGGCCGCCTCCGCGAGGCTTGGCGCCGAGATCTGCAAGGACCACTAGCGGCCACTCCAGACCTTTCGCGGCATGCACCGTCGCGAGCGTCACGTTCCCCTCCACCCCGGACGGTGCGATGCTGGCCTGCGATTGGGGGACGTCCCTCGATCTCAACCACCTCATGCGTTCCGCGGCGGACATCGGATCGAACTCCCTCGCGCTCGACCTTAGAATTCCGAGAAGCTTCTCCACGTTTCCGCGCACGCTTCTGCCGCGATCGAGCGCGAAGATCCTCTCGGAATATCCCGATGACGTCAGCGCTTCCTCGACAAGACGATACACCGGTACGCGACCGGACATCGCGCACAAGGGTGCGAACCATTCTCGGAAATGTTTCAATCTGCAACTGTCGGTATCCTTACTGAATTCGATCCCATCGAGCGCCTCTCCCCAATCGTCGCCCTTCGCTGATGCAGCCATCTCCGCGAGCGCATCGTCCGAAAGCCCCACCCATGGACTTCTCAGCAAAACGGCCCAATCCAGATTCTCCGGAGCGCGCGACAGACAATAGAGGAGCGACGCGATGTCGGCCACTTCCGGCGCATCCCAGAATCCGCCTCCCGACTCCGTGACATAGGGGATGCCCAGCGCCGCGAAAGCCTCCTCGTACAGCGTGAACGGGGATCTTCTTCTGATCAACACCGCGCAATCGCCCCACCTGATCGGCCTCACGACGTGCCGCCCGGACTCCTTTGCGTTGATCTGCAGCATCCCGCCTCGGACAATCTCGGAAATGCGTCGCGCGAGAATCATCGCCTCCCTGTGACGGCCGGAGTGAACGTCGGGCGCGATCACTACGTTGAGCTCGATCCTCGGAGCCGAGGTAGGGCCTTTTTCAAGATACGGTCCGAACGAGGCCTTCAGATCGGTGTGCTCGACGTCGCTCGATCCGGCCTGCCAGATCCGGCGAAACACCAAATTCGCGAAATCGAGCAGCTCGGGACGCGACCGGAAGTTCTCGTTGAGGATCCTCAAGCCCGCTCCCTCGCGGTCGACCGCCTTCATTTTTTCGCGCAGGTTTGCGAGCAGGCTGAAGTCGGCGTCGCGGAACCCGTAGATGCTCTGGCGCTCGTCGCCGACCACATAGAGGTTGGCCGGGAGACCCGAATCATCGTCTGATACCCTGCATAATTGATATATCAATCGCTGCTGGAGCGGATTGATGTCCTGGTATTCGTCGACGACCACGTACTGGTATCTCTCGTTGCAGCGCTCGCGGACACGCGCGTTTTCGTTGAGAAGTCGAAGGGCCTCGGTCTCGCAGTCGGCGAAAGAGAGAGTGTTTGTATCGCGCCTCGCGAGTCGAAACGACTCGTGGAAGTCCGTAAACGCCACAGCGACGGCCTCCCCGTATCTGAGCAACCGCAGCTCGAGATCGATGTTGCGCAGCATCTCGGACTCGTCGGAGTCTTTGTCAACCTTGTCAGTGAGATTGCTCCTGAGAAGCCTGACAATCTCGTTAGCTTCTGCCGCTATGCCTTTCACGTTACCAAAGAGATTCCACTGCCCGACGAGATCGATCACAGGATGGGACCAATCGAGGGTGTCTCGATGGAGCCACTCGATCAGTTCCGGAAGGTCGGCGAGCACCTGGGCGGCCTTGCGTCCATACGCCTCGCCCTTGCAGGCACGCTCTACAGTCCCGCCAAGAAGTGCCTCTAAGGGCTCGACTTTCAGAAGGAGGTTGGCCAGAGTCTCCCGGTATCTTTCCTGCGCGCGCCTTTCGAGGTCGGCGATGATGTCGCTGGCGCTGGACGTGCGATCGGACGCGCGGCCGGCCAGAAGGAATGGCAGATCGACCTCGCCGCGAGTCATCAAGTGCCCATCGAGCTGAACGAGCAGTCCGGTCCAATCGTTTACAGGTAAACCCTTTACTGCTTCAAGCCAAAGATCGTGAACGGGATCATCGAGCCATCGCTCGAGACATGCCTTAGCGACCCTCTCGCCCAGCTCAAGGTTATCCTCCGGGCTCAGGACCTCGAAATCGGGATCGATTCCGCTCTCGTTCGGATGATCTTTGAGAAGCCTCTGCGCGAAGGCGTCGATGGTCTCGATCGGCGCGTCCGGCACGCGACTTGCGGATTGAAGAAGCCAGTCGCGCTCGTACCGATCGCTCGATTCGGCGGCAAGCTCCTTAAGGCGTTTCTCGATGCGCTCGGCCATCTCGGATGCGGCCTTGCGCGTGAACGTCAGGACGAGAAGGTCGCGCACGTCGACGCGCTTTTCGCCGACCATTTTCAGCGCGACCGTCTCGCTCAACACGGTGGTCTTTCCGGTGCCCGCGCCGGCGGCGACGACGATGACGCCGACGGGAATCTCGATCGCGCGACCCTGTGTCGCTGTGAGATCAGTCGGCATCGCTCTCACCGTCCTCGGTCACGCCTTCCTCGCCGGTGAATTCATAACGGCAGAGGTCGCGGTACGGGCACTTGTCGCCGCACTCGGTCTTGTCCAATGGCGATGGCGTTATGTCGCCCGACGAGATCGCGCGCACAAGCTCTCCGATGCGCCTCTTTGCGACCTCGAGATGTCTTTCGATCTCGAGAGCATCATCCTTCTCATCCCTCCTGAAAGCCTTTGGATCGAGAGCGGATGCACGATCCGGATCGTAGATCACTCTCCCGCAGCCGTCGGTCCGCACCTTGATGAGCGGGATGAAGGCGGCCGCGGCGACGTCGAGACCAAGCCCCTGCGTTACGAGGGCGATGTAGCACGCGAGCTGCAGATCGCGCGCGTCCTTCAGCTTCTTCTCCCCGACGCCGCGTGACCGTTTGTAGTCCAGAATCAGAGCATCGTTGTCTTTGTTTACATCAATACGATCGATTCTTCCGCCGAGTGTGAGCATCAGCCCGTTTCCGATATCGAAAGCGACCGGATCGTGACGCTCCCTTTGATCCCGTTTCCGTTCGGGACCGAATACGAGCTCCGACCATTTCTGCTCGAAACCCGTTTTGCGGATGAACTCGATGTCGAATCTCTCGAAACGCCTGAGCGCGTCGACGATCTGGCTGATACGCGCCTCGCTCACCGACCCGGGCGCAATCTCCCTTCGCTTCGCGGCCGCGGACCGCACAAGCTCATCGAAATCGCCTACCTTTCCTCCGCGAAACCACTGCGAAAGAGCTTCGTGCGCGATGATGCCCCATTGCATTTCGGAGAAACCTTCTCCCACAAGATCGCGCTGGGATTCACTCAGCCGGAGAATCCGCCGGGCAAAGAATCTGTAGGGGCACTGCGCGAGAGCATTCAGGTCGGTGGGTGTTATCGGAGCTTCGAGGGAGCCGCAGGCGGCGCCGACGAGAGCATCGCCGCCGCTCGTCACGATCGATTCGTAGCTTTCCGATCGGACGACATCGTCAGGAAAATGTCCCGCACGCTCCGACAGAGTAATCTTGAGAGCCGGGTCATCGATCTTCTCTTCAAGAGCGATCGCGGCGATGTCCGCTGGAAAGACCGCGTCCCCGACATCGAACGGGGGATCATTATCGACCTCGGCAGGACGCACGGCATCGCACAGCCATTCCATGCATCTCTCGAGGGGTCCGGAGGGCAGGAGCGGAGAGCCCTGCGAATCCGTCTCGGGCCAAGTGAGGATCAGGCGATCGCTCGCGCGGGTCACGGCCATTCGAAACAGAGCCTCCTCGCGCTTCTGAAGCTCCTCGTAGGTGGGCAGGGGGGGATCGAGGATCTCGCGAAGGTCGTCGGGCAGGAACGGGTTCAACTTGCGACGGGGCGGAAAATACACTCTCGACAGACCCGAGACCATCGCGACCGGCACGCCCCATGTTCTCGCGCCGAGAAGGGTGACAGCATTCACACAGTCGCGCCTGCGGTCGAGGGGCCTCGCAAGGGCATCCCGCAACTCGGACCCCAGAAATCGAGCGATGTCCGGGACTGTGCCGCCCACCTGCGTCTCGTCCAGAATCCGCGACGACTCCAGCAGGGTCGATCTCACGCGCTCCCACGACCAAGCCTCTTCAGCGACAAGATTATCCGGAATCGCCGACCATCCGACGCGGATTCTTTCCTCCGCAAGCTCCGCAAGCTTTTCAGCAAGCTCTGTCGCATCGACAGGCGGTTTGTCCTGGAGCCTTGCGATTCCGAGGAGGATACCCTTCGTGACGCCGTCCGACCGGTCGAGCCACGCGTCCCTGCTTCCGAGACGATATTTGGTTTTCGTGTCAACTAAAGCCTTCCGGGATTCTTCCGGCGGAAATCCGATTGCGGGATGCGTCAGAAGCCGAACGACGGTCTCATCGCTGAAGTCGCCGGACAGCACCGCAAGAAAGGCATCAATGAGAGCGCCCGGGCCTGTCTCGATGAGCGGCTCGTCGACATAAAACCTGAGAGGGATGCCGGCCCGGCGGAACTCGGCGGCGAGTGTCTTGCGGAACTGTCCCAGGTTGGGGGAGATTATCACGACGTCGCTGTAGCGCAGATCCTCCCGCACACACCGGGCGACCTCACGCGCAAGAATCGCGGCCTCGATTCTTTCGTCCCCTGCCCTGATGATCCTGAGCCGGTTCGGCGGGATCGATTCGGGGCAGCTTGAGGGTCGCGACCCGTGTATGTCCCATGAATCGACGTCAGCAAGCCATCCGAGCTCATCGCGCTCGGGCCACCTGCCGCTCGAGAGAGTCTTTCTCTCCTCGAAGCCGAGCGACAGGAACCTGTCGAGAAGCTCCCGCGCGGGATACTGGTCCGGGTCGATTGCCACCGCGCATCGCATCGCGCCTGCGGCAAGCGTCTCGACGATCGACCGGTGCAGCGGGCGAATCTCGGTGAAGCCGTCGACAAGGACCATGTGCGGTTTATGATTCTTAGCGGCTTCGCTCGCGGACCTGAGGACATCCTGCGCATCGCGTTTCCCGGATTCGCGCAGCCACTCCTCCCAAAGCCGCATTGCGGTTCTCAGCGGCGACAGAATCGGGATGGTCTGTTCATTCAGCGAGGAAAGCGACTCAAACGTGTGACCCTCGCGCCTCAGTGTCAGCACGGCTTGCGCGAGGGCAGCCTGTCCGCCGGATGTGCCGAGCGACCTGAACCTGACAGCGTCGATTCTTCCTTCCCCAGCCCATCGGGAAATAAGAGCGCGGCAATGGGCGACATCCGCGGAAGGAATCCCTCCCAGCTTTCTCACGAGCGACTGCAGGGAATGCACGCCACGGTCGGAGAAAGCCGTCGGAAGCCCCGGCGTTTCGCGACAGGTTCGCGCGATGAGGTCGCGCATGTGCTCCATGGCGCCGGAGTCGGGCACGATGAAGAACGAGTCCGCCTCGCGACCGTCACGAATCGCCTGCCTGAAGAGGTCCAGAAGCGCGCGGGTTTTGCCGGAGCCCGGGGGACCGGTCAATACACAGCTTTCCTGCGAGCGTCTCTCCATGCTGCATTCAAAGACAGATTGTCCCACCCTTGGGTGGGACTACGGGGGGGGTGCCAAGCGAAGGGTCATATCCCTGTCAACTCTCCCAGCGCCCGTCGGACCACTCGTCATCCAGCTCCCCTCGCGCCTCCTCGTATTCTTCCATCTCCGCCTCCTCCATCCATTCCTCGAACTCGGCGTCGGTGAGCGGACGGGCCAGCCCGTCCAGGATCATGGCGTCGATGAGCGCATCGGGCTCATGAAACGCGCCGGGCTTACCCATCCTGTCCTCCAGCATCTGGTGGGCTTTGTACGCGCGCGAGCTGGGGTAGACGCCGTCCAACGGGAAATCCTGTTCCTCGTTCGGATCCTCCACCAGGCCCCATTCGTCCGCTATCCGCTCGAGTATTTCCCCGGCGGTCCCGTGCACCCTCGGCGAGTCTTCCGCCTCCGGAAAAAGCCCGTCAAGCTGGATCGCGAAAACCTTCTGCTCTTCCATTCAACTCAACCCCCGGTAAGATGAAACATCAAAATCAATCGCCCCTGGTCTCCGAATACGCCCGCTCTATCTCCTCGAAAATCCTGATGGTCTCGCGAGCTTCGTGTTCATCCAGAAGCTCGATTGCGAATCCTGCATGGACAATCGCCCAGTCTCCGACCTTTGCGTGGGGCACGAGCGCAAGGGACGCCTTGAGGCTGACACCATCGACCGCACACACCGCGGTGTCGTCCTCGATCGACGTAATCTCCATAGGGATCGCAAGACACATGATACTTTTCCCGCTATTTTCTCTCCCGCCTGCTCAGTGGATATTTTACTTCAAACGGACGTGGTGGTGAGGACTGAGGGCGAAAAATCCTGGAAAAAGAAGAATGCTCTCGCTTGCGAATATCAGGTACCGGTCCGACCCGAATGACATTTCCCCGGAGCAGTAGCTATAATTCACCGGCCCTTCTCCGGAGACACGTCCATGCCCCAGGTAGTGGTGGAGAATCTCGTCAAGACTTTCAGAATCGCTGAGCGCCAGAGCGGCACATGGGGCGCGGTAAAGGGCCTTGCCCTGAGAAGATACCGGACGATCCGCGCGCTCGACTCAATCTCGTTTTCGCTCGAACAGGGCGAGCTCGTCGGATACATCGGACCCAACGGGGCGGGCAAATCGACCACGGTGAAAGTGCTGGCGGGAATTCTCGTGCCCGACTCGGGCAGGGTGGATATCCTCGGACGGGTGCCGTGGAAAAACCGGATCGCCCATGTCGCCAATATCGGTGTCGTGTTCGGACAGCGCACCCAGCTGTGGTGGGACCTGCCGGTGATCGAGTCCTTCGACCTCCTCAGGGACATCTATAACGTCCCGGACAACAGGTATCGGAAGTCGCGCGACGAGCTGATCGATCTCCTGAATCTCTCGCCGCTTCTCGACACGCCGGTGCGTCAGCTCAGCCTCGGACAGCGCATGCGATGCGACCTCGCCGCGTCCCTGGTCCACTCGCCGATGATGCTTTTTCTGGACGAGCCCACGATCGGGCTCGATGCGGTCTCCAAGCTGGCGGTCAGGGATTTCATAAAGACGATGAATCGGGACCGGTCGGTGACGGTCATTCTCACCACGCACGACATGGACGATATCGAGGCCCTGTGCGAAAGGATCATGGTCATCGGCAGCGGCAGGATACTCTCCGACGGGAGTCTGGCCGGACTGCGCGCGAGAGTCACCAGCGAACGTCGCCTGATCGTCCATCTTGTCAGCGGTGAGGCCGATGTCGCGGATCCGGACGCCGAGCTGGTCGGGCGCGACGGCAGCCAGGTGACCCTGAAATTCGATCCGGAGGTTGTCCCGGCGGCCACACTGATCAGCCGCATCGCCGCGAAATATCCGGTCCGCGACCTTTTCGTCGAGAATCCTCCGATCGAGGAAATCATCGCAAGGCTTTACAGGCAGCTCGAGGAGGATCAATGACAGACCTGGTCGACGGATCGGGGAGCCCTGTCCTCACCTTTGTGTCCCTTTGTGTTCTTAGTGTCTTGGTGGTTAGTCTTTCTTAGTCCATGAGAGCCTACCTCGCAATAATCAGTGCTCGATTCCGTATGCTGCTCCAGTACCGCGCCGCCGCCCTGGCAGGCATCGGCACTCAGATTTTCTGGGGGCTGATCCGGGTGATGATTTTCGAGGCATTCTATCGCTCGACCACAGCGCCGCAGCCGATGAAGCTTGAGGACGTGATCACCTATGTCTGGCTGGGACAGGCTTTGCTGGCGCTTCTGCCGTGGAACTCCGATCAGGAGATCCGAAGCATGATCCGGTCCGGCACGGTGGCTTACGAGCTTCTCAGGCCGGTCGATCTTTTCAATCTCTGGTATTCGAGGTCGGTCGCGACTCGCACAGCGCCGACGCTGCTGAGATCGATCCCGATTTTTGTTCTGGCCATGCTCTATTTCGGCATGCGGTTTCCGCCGTCGGCGGCATCCGGAGGGGCATGGGCGCTTGCGACCCTCGGCGCGATCGTTCTCGGCTGCGCCATCTCGACGCTCATCAACATCTCGCTGATGTGGACCATATCGGGCGAAGGGGTCTCGCGGCTCATCCCCGCGATGGTGATGATCTTCTCCGGCATGCTGATACCGCTGCCGCTGTTCCCGAACTGGGCGCAGTCGGTTCTTGCGTTCCTGCCGTTCGCGGGGCTTGTCGATACTCCGTTCCGGCTGTACATGGGCGAAATCCCGCCGTCGCACGTGTTCATGGTTCTCGCTCATCAACTGGGATGGACGCTTGCGCTCATTGCGATCGGCAGGTTTGTCCTGTCGCGAGGAATCAGGGTCCTCGTCGTGCAGGGAGGATGAACGTGCTGAACACTCTGCACCTGTACTTCCGGTACATCGGCATCTCGATCCGCTCGCAGATGCAGTACAAGGCATCGTTCATCATGTCGGCGGTCGGGCATATGTTCGTGTGCCTGATCGAGTTTGTGGGAATCTGGGCGCTCTTCGACCGCTTCGGAACCCTCAGGGGCTGGACCCTTCCCGAGATCGCGCTTTTCTACGGGATCGCGCACACGGCCTTTGCTCTCGCGGAGGGAATCTCCCGCGGTTTCGACATCTTTCCATCGATGGTCAGGAGCGGAGATTTCGACAGACTGCTACTGAGGCCCAGGAGCACGGTGTTCCAGGTGATGGCGCAGGAGCTTCAGATGATGCGCATCGGACGTTTCCTGCAAGGGCTGGGAATACTGTTGTGGGCCGCATTCTCGCTCAATGTCGTCTGGACCCTGCCGCGCATTCTTCTGACAATCGGCGCGGTGCTAGGGGGAGTCTCGATTTTCTCGGGGTTTTTCGTCCTGCAGGCAACGATGTCGTTCTGGACGATCGACACGCTCGAAATCGTGAACACGATCACCTACGGCGGCGTCGAGACCGCCCAGTACCCCCTTACGATATACCGCACCTGGTTCCGGAGATTTTTCACGTTCGTTGTGCCCCTCGCACTCGTCAACTATTTTCCGGCACTCGCGATACTCGATCGCCCCGACCCTCTCGGCACGCCGGAATTTCTCAAATGGATATCGCCGCTCCTCGGTTTCCTCTTCCTCCTCGTGACGCTTCGAATCTGGCAATTCGGCGTACGGCACTACTCGAGCACAGGGAGTTAACTGCCGCAGCCGATGCCGGGTGCCCCTCCCCCTCCCGCATGGATTCTGTGGCGCCCGTACGTCCGCTGCGAGCTTGGCGAGGGGCGGACGGACGGGTGTTTCACTAGATGAGACACCCATCTGTCCGCCGGAGCGGACATATGGGCGCCACAAGGAATGAGGAGAACTATCTCTTCTCATAAGGCCCCTTACTTGCGGAGCACAACGCTAGTACAATTCACGTCGTGAGCGATCCGCAGACATCGTCCGCCGGTGAGTCCCTCCGATTCCCCTACCCGGCTGGAATCTCGATCGCGCTTTTCGTGGTGACGGTCGCGTATCGTTTCCACGACCGCGTGACCACCGTGTTTGACTGGGACAATGTGCAGTATCTTCTCGCGCTCAGCCATTTCGACCCTGTCGCGCATCAGCCGCACCCTCCGGGACATCCCCTGTACGTATTCGCGGCATGGCTCCTCGCAATGGGAGTGCATAACGGGCAGCTTGCGTATCAGTTGGTGAACATCGCGTTCTTCGCCCTGGGGACGGCGTTGGTCTACCTGCTCGGTCGGAAGATCTTCGATGATCTGACCGGCATCGGAGCGGCCCTGATCTACATGGTCTCTCCGCTTGCCGGATATTTTGTTGCCTTCCCGAACACGTTCGGGCTGGAAGGGATGATGGGCACTGCGCTGTGGCTGGTTCTCGCTGAATGGCTTTCCGATAGGAAGGTCGGCGATTCTGCAAAGCCGGGCCCCCAATCGATCCTCCTGCTTCCGTGGGTCTTTGGAATTCTGAGCGGCATCAGGCCCAGTTTCTTCGCATTCGCGATGCCCGCAGTGCTGTACACGGTTTTGTCGAGACGTCCGAAATCCTTTCTCCTTCTGATCCTGCACTGGCTCATCGCGAGCGCGCTTTGGTTTGTGCCGCTGATAATCCTGTCCGGCGGATTGTCCAGATATCTTCTCGGTCTTGACGCCGAGGCGGAGCCGTTTCTGCGACCGTTTTCGATCCCGAATATTCTGACAAACCTGTCATTGCTGAAAAACTATGGATTCGGGCTGCTCGGATATTTCGCGCTTGTGCCGCTCGTGTATGGGATCATCGCGGGCGTCAGAGCGCTGGTCGCCAAGCCCGCGTCCGACAGGGATCGATTCCTTGCGCGCATCGGAATTCTTTCACTGCTCTGGGTCGCGCCGATCCTTCTTTATCACGTGCTGAGCTACGTTCACCCCGGATTCACCGTTTTCTATTTGCCGATCGCAGCGATCGGGCTCGCAAGATTTCTTATCTGGATTTCGAGGACATTGACCGCGGGACGGAAGCCTTACTACGCTCTGGTCGCCGGACTGCTGATCCTCGCCGTGACGGTTACACTGATGCTCGAATGGAGCGGTGGGCGGGGCGAGCTTTTCTCGCGCGCGTCGATCAGGAATTCCGAGAGACGCGTCGACGCCTTTCTCGGCAAGATGCGGGACGATTTTCCCATCGAAAAATCCGCTATCGTCAGCATGGAGCATTTCCGGCAGGTGCAGTGGTATCTGCCGCAGACGTACGTGATCTTCCCGCAGGCGGCGTATGTTAAGGATTTCGGCTGGGACCCCGCTCGGGCGAATCTCTATATCGCGCATGATCGCGAGGTCAATCCGCCCGCATGGCATATGAAACACAGCGGCCCTGTCCCGCCGATCATTCTGCCCAAGAACATCGAGTTTGTAGTGGTCAGCCCCGCGGACTCGCGTCACCTGGGGAATCCCGAGGGTTTCAACATCGGCAGGACGGAGGTCGGAGAGGAATACTTGTGGAGACGATACCGGGAGCAGATCACGATAACGATGGACGGCGACAGGTGGTGGGTCGAGACAGGAGATGGCGAATAGGGGTGTGCCCTGGCACCCTATCTGCATGCATAGACATGGATTTGGCATACAGCACGCCCAGCGAGTGCGGGGGACATCATCTGAAGACGCCTCGAGTTCTCTCAGCAGATCATATTCTCCACACGGAGTTGTAAGCCTCATCGGCCATCCTGAGCGTTCTGGCCTCAATGTCGTTCGCCGTCCAGTCCGTCGCTGACTGAATATCCGAATCTAATCGATATCCCGCATCTATCAGAATGTTCTTCTTTTGCTTGAACGATTTATTCTTCAACTTGGTGTTCAGTTCGTCAGTGACGAGAATGAGATTACCTGCTTGCCCAATGATCTGGTCCGAGAATGTGCCTTGCGCGATCAACGATTGGGGCACTAGATGCTCTATTGTCATGGACGAGCAATCTATGGCCTCCGAGCGCCTACTGGCCTTGTGGAAGCAGGAAAGCATGTATTTCACTAACTTCTTCTGTTTTGTCAGATTGTCCGTGTAGAGGAGTTTCGGGAAAAGAGCACGCACTTCCTCCAGCGACGGGATCCGCTTTCTGAGCTTCTTTTTTAAATCCTTGATCACGCTGACAGCGCCCTGTCGGTCTCTTGCCTCCGACAGCCGTCTAGCGAGGGAGGCGTACATGGTTGAGATGCCACCGGAGGATCTCTGCGACGTCACTGCGGTGAATAGGAAGTGGAACTTCTCGATAGCGACTAGGGCTTCCTCCACGCGAGCTCTCTTTAGCCTGCGTCCTTTGTATTCCCTTACCAGTGCGAGCACACACGGTGTTTGCTGGCGAACCTTGAAAAGCATCAGGGCATCCAAGGCCTCTCTAATGCGCTTGTCTTGGTTATCCCACTTGCCGAAGTCAGTCTCATGAATGGACCGATAGATCTCCGCGTCCGAGCGCAGAGAGTCCAGAAATTCCTTTGCGTTTGTCTTTGTGATCCGCCTCTTTAGTTCTTTGAAAAGCTTCTTCTCCGCCAGATAGTCGTACTTCGATAACCAGTAGTGATGGATAAAAGTCCCCGTCTCCAATTCAACCGACGATCCCTCAATTATCTCGGGGATCTGCTGCCATGTCAGCTTTGCGGCATCGACGGCAGACCTTCTGGCTTTAAGCAGCTTAGTCAGATGGTTCTTGACTAGGTCAGACAACCCCAGATCTTTCCCGCGTGTGTTGAGAGTCTCAAATATCAGGTATGCATCGTCCTCATTGTCCAAAGTGATGGCAATGAGCTTCAGGTCCAATAGAGCATCCCTGATCTGTACCAGTTTCTTCTGGAGGATGCCCGGCTTTTTCCGACTACTGACGGAGGAGTCTGTGTTTACACTCTCCACTACTGCCTTGACAAGGCCTGTCAATTGGTCGTATGCAGCCTGGAGGGCCCTTTCTTCATTGTGGGGTGTTACGCGGACTTCTGGACCGCCCCATTTCAGTATGCCGTCCTGCAGGAAGGGATAAGAAGTCTCCGTAGACAGAACGAATTCAAGCTTGTTATCGATGTTTCGTCGTTCAATTAGACTTTGAATACCTTTCGCCAGGTCCTCACATTCAAGAGAAGCGAAATTGTCGCGCAGAACGCAAAGCAATATGGTTATCGTAGTCAGTCTCTGCTGGCCATCGACAATCCCGAAGTGCTGCTTGCCAGTCTCGTACACAACCATAGAGCCAATGAAGTAGTCCTCAGGACCATCTTTGACAACGTCATCCCAAAGGTCTTGAACGTTCTCCTTGTCCCAGGAGTATGGACGCTGAAAACGAGGAATTCTATAAAACGCTGATGAGAGCAGGGTACGGATATCCTGATCAGTAGATTCAATCTTCATCTTATCTTCTCCTCTTTATAAACCGCATCTTCAGGCCTGCTTATGACGGATGCCGTGCTTCCGGTGCGCTCTGACAATTCTCTCAATGTAAGGCGATGTGCTCGATCTGTCAATCTCCTTATTCATGCGGCACTGAAATGGTTGGCCCAGCACCCCCAAGCTCGGGGACTCGCTTGAGGGTGCCACCCTCCAAATCCATCCTTATTCAAAACGGCACCCTTTCAATAGCCCCGTAAGGGAGGGCGAGGACCGCTACCTCCTGAAGAACTCGTCCACCTCGACCGGCCAGCCGGTGAAGCGAATCTTGTTGAAGATCAGGCCGCTCAGGAGCTTCGGGAAGAAATCGGTCGACTTCTGCGGCATCCTCTCGCCCGCCACAGCAACGTCCCTCACTTCGCTCACCTTCGTGGGGTTCATTACGAACAACGCGTTACCCTTCTCATCCGAGCTCAGGGCCTTCAGACCCTCCTCGACCTCGCGGTAGTACTTCACATTCGTCTGTAGCGCGAGTTTCTCCGCGTCGATGCCGAGGATGTGCTCGAGCAATGCGACATGGAGAACGTTCGCGTCGAGATTGCGCCACGTGTCGGAGCGGTCGCCCGGAAGGAGAGCTTTCATCGTCGCTTCCGATTTCAGAGTCAGAAGGGCGATGGACCCGTCCTTGAAAAAGACCGCGAACGCATGCTTGCCCGCCACACCTGCCATTTGGAGCTTGAGCGCCAGCGCTTCTTTGCCGCCTGCTGTGAATGTCATCCACGTCTCGCTGCTCACATCGAAATGCTCTTTCGCCCTTCTCAGGAATTCATCCTTGCTGAAGTCCGGGACGGAATGAACGTAACGGTGCGTCGGGAATACCACAAGGCCGGGGTCGTCCATGCTGATGAGGGTCATCAGGCAGTTCTCCGGAGCCTCCGCGCTTTCAGCTTTCAGGCCGATCAGGTCCATGGCCTTCATGTAGTTACGCGCCGTCTCCGTGCGATGATGTCCGTCGGCGATGAACAAATCGTGGGGGGCGAGGATTTCCTGCACCTTTCTGATCTCATCTCTGTCGGTGATGGCCCAAAGCCTGTTCATGCACCCGAAATCGTCCCGCGCCTCGGAGATCGGCTCCTCTGTGCGTGCCTCGTTGTCAAGGATCGCGTTGATCTTCCCTTCGGGATCGGGATAAAGGATGAAAATGTGGCCGGTATGGCTGCCGGTCGCCCACATGAGGTTGAGACGATCGGCCTTCGGACCCTCCAGCGTTTTTTCGTGCGCCTTGACTTCCGTCTCGCGAAGGTTCACCAGCAGAGTCACGCCCTTTCTCACACGCGTAACGCCGCCGACGGTGAACTCCTGGTAGTACGGGTAGATCGCGGGCTCGGGGTCGCGGATCAGCACCTCTTCCTTCAGCCACTTGTGCATGTACCTCTGCGCCCTGAGGTAGCGGTTGTCCGTCGGGGTGTCGGGCTCCACTCTCGCCCTGCTTATGCGGGTGAAGTTGTACTGATGCCTCTCGTAGTAGACATTCATCAGCTCGTCGTCGATCTTGTCGTACGGCTGCACGACAACGCCGGCGAGATCGCCCACTTTCGCAACGTTGTAGCGTATCCCTCGGAACGGAAAGACCTTGATCATATCGAATCCTCTAGTCCGAAAACGCGAGGCGTCAGGCCTCGCGTCTGGAGTGTACGAAAAGCAAACGCGCGACTCAGACGTTGAAAAATCGCCTGAGGACCTCTACGACCTCGTTGCCGACCTTGTCCTGAGCTTCCTTGGTGGACGCGCCGATGTGAGGCGTGCAGACGAGACGCTCGTGCATAACCAGGTCTCTGAACTCAGGCGGCTCTTTCTCGAACACGTCGAGGCCCGCAGCGAACACAACACCATCGTTCAACGCCTGCAGGAGGGCTTTCTCGTCCACCGTACCGCCTCGCGCGCAGTTGACGATGATCGCGCCTTTCTTCATTTTCTTGAACGCATCGGCGTTCAATGTCGGACCGCACTTGGGGTCGAACGGAATGTGCAGCGTGATGAAGTCGGCCTTCTTGAGGAGCTCATCAAGCGGCACCATCTTCTTCTTCGTAACCGGGCAGGTGTCGAAGTACATGTCGTGCCCGATCACTTCCATGCCGAACGCCTCTGCGCGCCTGGCGATCTCGCGACCGATGCGTCCGTACCCGATGACCCCCAGCGTTTTGCCGAAGAGCTCGACGCCCTTGAGGGTCTTCTTTTTCCACTCGCCCTTCTTGATGCTAACCGTTCCCTCTCCGATGTGACGGGCGCAGGCGAGCATCATGCCGAACGCAAGCTCGGCCACGCTGATGCTTGAAGCCGCCGGCGTGTTCATCACTTCGATGCCCTTCTGACGGGCAACGTCGGCGTCGATGTTGTCGATCCCCACTCCGCCGCGCACGATCACCTTAAGGTTCCCGGCTTTTTTAGCGGCCTCGATCGCGGGCTTGCGAACCTTTGTCGCCGACCGCACCACGACCGCCTCGTACGGACCGATCGTATCGACAAGCGCCTCGGGTGTCTGCCCGATGTTTACGTCGACATCGAAGTACTTTTTCATTTCCGCCAGCGGACCGTCGGCCATCTGGTCGCATACCATGACTTTAGGCTTGGCCATTTTTGTGCCTCCCTCTCAGAATCCCAGAATTCTATCGATCATGGCCAGGAGCCCGAGGATATCGACCATCGTGGCGTCGCCCATGTGAGCGATCCTGAAAGTCTTCTCCTTCAGGTCACCGTAGCCGTTCGAGATCATAACCCAGTGCTTGGCGAGGGCCTTGTTGAGGTCGCCCACGCTGATTTTCTTCTCGCGATTGTCGATGCAGGTCAGCGTCAGGCTCGCGTACTTGCGGTCCTCCGCGAAGAGCCCGAAGCCGCGGTCGATGGCCCAGTCCTGGACCGTGGTCGCCATCTCCCTGTGACGCGCCCAGCGATTTTCGAGACCCTCGGCGAAGATGAAATCGAGCTGATGATCGAGGCCGAACAGGTGCGGGATCGCAGGCGTCGTCGGCGTCTGACCCTTAGCGTGGCTCTTCAGAAGCTCGACGAAATCGAAGTAATAGCCCTTGCCCTTCGCGCCCTTGCTCTTCTCCATTGCCTTAGGGCTCACTGCGCAGATCGTAAGGCCGCTGGGGAGCGCGAAGCACTTCTGCAGACCGGCAAGGAGCACGTCCAGACCGAGCTTCTCGAACTCGATCTTCATGCCGCCCATAGCGGACACCGCGTCCACCAGCACAGTGACGTTGGGGTATTTCTTCCAAACCTCCGCGCATTCCTCGAGCGGTCCCACCACGCCTGTCGAGGTCTCGTTCAGCACGTAGGTCAGGCAGTCGTACTCGCCGGTCGACAGGCGCTTTTCGATCATCTCCGGCTTGATCGCGTGACCCCACTCGACGTCGTGCGAGTCGCAGGGAATTCCGCACGCCTGCACGATCTGAAACCAGCGCTTCGAGAACGCGCCGTTGACGAAGCTTATGCACTTCTTATGGACGCACTGACGCACCGAGCCCTCCATCACGCCGGTGGCCGATGATGTCACCATGAACACCGGTCCGGAGGTATACAGAACCTGTTGAATCTTGGGTTGGATTCTGTTGTAGAGCTCGGAGAACTCAGGGGCGCGATGTCCGACCTGCGGGGTCGCCATCGCGAGCAGATTTTCCGCCCGAACCTCGCTCGGGCCAGGGATAAACAGGCGTCGATGATTCAGCATTTTCTTCCAAACCCTCCTTCGGGGGGTCGTTTCTCTCACGGGCGGTCCCCGTGAGGGATGGGGAATATATCACGAAGAGGGAAGAAAGTCTATCTCACTGCCGGGTGCGCCGGCCTTCCGGCCGGCCCTGTTTTATGTCATGCCGCTTAGAAAAGCGGCGCACCCGGCAAGAACAAAGTCAATTTGGAATGAAGCGCAAAACCTCGCTTGTTCACTCCGGAGGAACGGCGTACATCCATCCCACGACGGGTTTCAGCATCAGGGTTACCTCGTACCCCTCCCATTTCACCTTGATCCCGAAACCGGACGCGACGATCTCGGGCCTTGGCGTTGCAGGACCGTCGGCCCTCGCCGGAATGAGCACATGCACCCAGTCGCTTGCCT
Organism: uncultured Planctomycetota bacterium; assembly: GCA_964354375.1. Taxonomy (GTDB): domain Bacteria; phylum JAJVIF01; class JAJVIF01; order JAPKYR01; family JAPKYR01; genus CAYGZQ01. The sequence goes on along the minus strand of CAYGZQ010000062.1, from coordinate 3,102 downwards.
TGAGCGCGTCTTTGGTCGATCGATAGTAGCAGGTCGAGTCCCTGATCGACCAGGTGGTCTCCTGACGAAGCGACTTGTCCACGGTCGGGACGCTGCAGAAGCCATAATAGTCCAGCCGGGCGCCTCCATTCCTCAAAACCGCAACCCCGGTTTCGGTCAGCTCCACTTCCCCCGGCGTGTGAAACAGGAATGAGTGCTGCTTCTCCGAGCCCTGCTGGAAGGCCACGCGATCAGCGAGAATCATCGCCCCGAGGTCCGCCCCCGGGATCACACCGGGCCTGATATAGAGAAACGTGCGCCTGAAGTCCGTGAGCGACTCGGTAGGATAAAGTCCGGAGTTGTTTGTCGTGAACTGGACATACTGGTCGGTCACTTCCCGGGAGGTTATCTCACCGGGCCCGGCGAAGTACTTCGGGTTGTCGGGGAAGAGTTGAAGGTCCGGAAAGCAACCGTCCCCGATGATCAGGGTATTGTGACCGAGTCCCGCCTCGAACAGGCAATTCAGCCTTGGGTCCTGGCGGATGATATCGGGACCGCCGCGACCGGGGTCTGAAAGGAGAATCTCGGAGTAGGCGGCCATGATCAGCGACCCCTGGTCCAGATGATTGTGGTCGTAGCCGGCAACTCCGGACTTGAAGGCGCAGTAGAAATCGTCGGAGTTCTCCCAGCCCTTTCCCGACGGCCCTGATCTGAAAAATCCCCACTCGATCCCGGGGACATACCGCGTGATGCTTCCGGTGCTCAGTGTTTCCAGATACGCGGCTTCGGTCGGAGGTCTGCCGATACAGGACGCCTCGAACACCGGGAGGTCGAACGCGAGATGCTGCATCTCCTCGGGCGCCTGCGATCCCTTGATCGCCTCCGCGGTCGCCTTGGCTTCCTCAATGAATGCTCTCCGGCCCGTCAGAACCCCAACTCGATACAGCCACGATCCCACGGAATAGTTCTCGGGCTCGTTGTCGCCGAAGCACGCGATTGTCTTCCTGTCCGGAAGCTCGCCCCATTCAGCCCAGGGGATACTGGCCTCGAACCACTGGTCATCGTACGGCTTCAGGTCCGTGTTTCTTTCAAGCGCAAGGAGGAAATAACACGCGAACTGTCCCCAGCAGAAATCGAGATAAGTGAGGCCCTCCCGCCAGCCGTTCTCGCTCGAGAATGCATCCATCGATTCCCCGATTCTAGCCCAGCAATGCTCCGCGAGCGGCTCTGCGTCCGGCTCGACCCCGTCCAGCACAATGGCCACGAGCCCGGCGGTCGAATGAAACGTGACGTAATAGTTGGTGTCCGGGTCCTTCGCCCAGAAATTGATGTCCTTGTCGTACTCGGTCACCTTGTACGCAAGGGTGTGAAAGACGGTCTCAGAGAGCACCTTCTCGATGTCTTTCCGCTCGGTCTCGCTCAGATCGTCGTACAGGAGGTCATACACGCCGCCAAGGGCAACTGCCTGGTAAAGGAACGGGATGTTCGCGCCCTCAGGGACCTTCACGATCGGGGGGAATTTCATCAGCGCAGGGAGAGTTCCCCTGACCAACTGGAGATATGACTCGTCCCCGGTCAGCACATATCCCCACGCCCACGCGAGAGGCGCGGTCGCCTCCCTGAAATTCGGATCGCTCGCAGCCTGGGATTTGAAAAGCTCGGCCGCGCCGAGAAGAGTCTTCGCCACTTCGCTCTGCGGATTCGCCCTCAGGAACTCGATCCCCTCGGGGCGCGCGAGGATTCTGGGGTGAGACTGAAGCGACCAGTTCAGCTTCTCGCCCTCAAAGACGAACTTCGTGCCGAGCGGGGGAATCGGGAGGAGATTCTCTTTCGAGACACCGGGCTTCGGCTTCTCATGGTTCGGACAGCCGGCGGTCGCAAGCGCACCCAGCGCGAGGACGATGAACATCGTCCAGGCAAAACGGATTCTGCTATGAGGCGTTCTCATCATTGGTTCCCACCATAATCACGAAATCTGACCTTCGACGCCGTCCTGCTTGCTCGCAAGGGACCTTATGGCTTCCTCCTCGGTCTCGAAAATCCGGAACACAGTCTCGAGCTTGGTCATGGCCATGATGTCCCGCACGAACTGGCTCAAATCCGAGAAGGCGAGAAGCTCCGGCTCGGTAACCTTCGCGCCTTCGCGCTCGTTTCGCAGGAAGTGAAGCAACTGGACGAGGACACCGACGTCCTTCGAGGTCACGAAGTCCACATCCCTGAGGTTCAGGAGTACCCGATAGATTCCAGTCTCCCTGACGTTCGACACGATCTCGCGCTTCAGAGTGTCCAGCTCGTTGCTGGTCAGGTCCCCCACAAGCCGGAACACGAGGAGGCCCTCATGTCTTACGATTTCAATCGGGGACTCCATAAGAATCCGTTATCCCTTCTCCGGAAGGATCTTCACTCTGCGGCCGACAATCTCAGTTCGTCCGGACAGAATCAGGCCGATCGCCTCGGGGTACGCCTTGTGCTCCTGTTCCAGAATTTTCGCGGCAAGAGTGTCGGCGGTATCGCCCTCCTCTACCCTGACCGCTTTCTGCACGATTATCGGACCCATGTCCAGATCGCTGGTCACGAAATGCACCGAACAACCCGAGACCTTCACGCCCCACTCCCATGCCTGCTCCTGGCCGTGAAGTCCCGGAAAGCTGGGGAGGAGCGCCGGATGAATGTTGACGATGCGGTACGGGAAAGCGTCCATCAGGGACTTCCCCACAATGCGCATGAACCCCGCCAGGCAGACCAGCTCGCAGCCGGCGTCATTGAGGAGTCCGGCAGCCTCGGCTTCCCATGCAGGCTTGTCTTTCTTTCTCCAGGGGAGGTAAACCGCCTTGATGCCTGCGTTTCTCGCGCGCTCCAGGGCGTAGGCATCCTCGACATCCGAGATGACAATCGCCACCTCTGCGTCGAGACGCCCGTCGCGACACGCGTCCACTATCGCCTGCAGATTGGACCCCCGCCCGCTCACAAGCACTCCGAGTCGATGCTTTCGGTCGCTCACGTTTTCCTTACCCCCTTCGATACCAGATTTTAGCATACTAAGCCCTCACCCCCCTAATCCCCCACTGTCTCCCTCTCCCCCCTCCCCCCCCCCCGACAACCTCCTCCTCCCCCCCCCCGGCC
>CAYGZQ010000061.1:0-24455 GCA_964354375.1 uncultured Planctomycetota bacterium | reverse complement strand
ACTATTGTTCGGAGTCCCCACAGAACCCGTGGGAAATCCACACGCGGAGCTACAGTTTCAGCATCGACTGGGAGGGGCAGCATACTGATTACGAATCAAAGTATTACTACCCCCTGTCTTATCCCGACAACAGCGGCTATTGGACACTGAACAATCCCTTCACTGGAACGACTTTCTGCCTCAGGAACCCTGAGATCCCGGACGAGGAGGAAGGCCCAATCAATGATCTGTTTGGGCTCGGTTGGGTGGACGACGATTACGTGTGTAAGCTGGCCGAGGGGTACATCTATGAGTACTGAGGAGGAGAGACTATGCTAAGAACTACTTATCTGGCGTGGATCCTCATTGGTCTCATATCGGTCGGGTGTGCGCAAGGTCACCTGAAGGACCCCTTGCAGCCGGGCTACACTCCCAACCAGGCCGAAGTGAAACAGGGTGAAATGAGACCCGAGATCGGAGAGTTCAAGCTGTGGGGCTTTTACGATTTGATGATAGCGCGTGACGGGTCCTTCTGCTCGGTTGTCCCCAACAGAACCGCGACAGCGGATTGGGGCTATCACTTCAACGTTGTGAGACTGCTCGAGTCATCCCCCTGCACCAACTGTCTCAATCTCAGCAATATCTATCTTCTTCCGAACGGCGACCTCTCAGTCGATATCTCGATCAGGCACCCATTCGTCAACCCCCAATACACGGGTTTCGATGTTAGGGGGATAATCATGTTCCCGGCATCGCAGTATGTGCCGGACAACGATCTGCTGGCATTGGCGGGGTTCGATCCCCTGGAATGGCACAATAGGTTCTCCAGTCATCAAAAGGGGGATGCTGAACTGATGAATCCAGATGCGTGGACCACGCTCTGGGCACCTGACGGGCCTTGGCACAACGACTACGATGTTCCCTATAGCGGGTACCCGATCCAGAACTACTACCCGGGCAAGTTCGCATCCGGTGCCAATCTGGGAACGATAAACGCTTATCGACATTTCTGGTCGAACGATAACCGGCACATGTTCGAAGTCGGAAAGACTGTTGCGCGCACGTACATCATTCGCCCTCCGGCCGATGGGCCTATTGAGGCCTCGTACGCGATCTACGCTCACTGGGACGAGCCTCTCAAGACTCCCGTGACAGATCCAGCAACAGATTTCGGTCCCGAGGCGAACTCACCGATCCCCTACGAGTTCTGGGTAACTCAGGATTCCGTGATCGATCCCGATGCTCCCAACGAAGAGCAGGCGAAGCACATTCACTGGCACGTCAAGTCGTGGACGATCGGGCCGGAGCATTGGAGGTTGCCCTATGTAGATCTGCTGGGCCCGTATGGGGGCAGCTGCGGAGGGGATGCCAAGCCTCACCCAAGCGGGCTTCCGGATGACTATACCAACGGAGCCTTCAATACGAAGGGATACGAGTGGGTGCCCGACTGGCTGCCCGGCGAGTGGCCTTATATCTTCGCCATCCGGATCGAGAACCCCAAGAAGCCCTGGTGGCTTCCAATCGCGCATGACTTCTACATCGCGGACATAGCCATCGAAGCTCCCGACGGCGAGTGGTGACACAGGCCGCGACATATCCTATCTCGATCAACCAATCCCCCCTCGACCTGAGGGGGATTTTTCATCCTTGTGCCTGCGTTCCGCGACGCCGGTTTATGCATCTGCTTGTGCCGTCCGGGACATCAATGTAAAATGCTTCCCGATCCCCTTTCGAGCGAGAAGCCATGCCTGAAGAGATTCCTGTCAAAGCGAAGCAGCACTACGACGAGGCGGTGCGAATCCTCACCGAGGACATGGCGCAGCGACGCGCGCTTCGAGGCACCGATATCGTGGTCGATAACCTGCAGGAAGCCATCAGGGAGTATGATCAGTATTTCGAGGCCTGGAGGCTTCTCGGCGAGATATACCTGGGCACCGAGGAAACGCTGAAGGGTTATCTCGCTCTGCAGCGCGCCCACCGTCTTCAGGGCGACGACACCGGAGTGGCGACGCTTCTTGGAGAGGCGGCGCTGATTCTCGACCGGCCCCATCTTGCGCTCAGACATCTCGAGCAGGCCCACAAGGCGGAGAATGTGCCTCTGGGCGCGCGGAAGCTCATGGCGCTCGCGCTGGCGAAGGCGGAGAAATGGGAGGAAGCCCTGAGAGCTTTCGGGGAGGCCCTGGCGGGCGACCCGTCCGACGGCGACATGCGCAGGGAGTGCGCAAATCTGCTGGGCGAGCTTGGTTATCATGCGGACGCCGCGAGCGTTCTCGCCGACTATCTCGACCCCTACCGCGATTTCATCGACAAGCAGCCGGTGATTATCAAGACCGGCTGGATCAAGCCGACCGGCGCGGTGCTGGACCGTCTCCTTCCGGGAGCCGCGAAACGTGCGCTGGAAAAAGAGAGGGTCCCCAGGCCCGAGGATTATCGAGCCTGGTACGCGATGGGTAACCTTTTCCTGGACGGGGAGGAGCACGAGGCTGCGGTGGTGTGCTTCAAGCGCGCTCTCAGGGTGCATCCGGACTACTACGACGCACTGCACAACATGGGGATCGCGCTCGAGGGGATGGGCAGGATGGAGGACGCGCTGCAGATGTACGAGACTGCGATCGAGGCCGATCCCGACAGCCCGGAGGCGTATCTTTCCGTCGCCGAGCTTCTCGAGGACATGTCCCCCGAGGAATCGGACGAAATCGCACTGAATTATCTCATGTATTACCGTCTCGATCCGGAGGCGGAGGGGTTTGCGGAAATGGAGACCGGCCTCCGCGAGCGTCTCGAGGCCACGCCCGATATCGCGCAGATTCTTCTCCTCGCGCAGGTCTATCTTCTTCGCGAGGCGGTTGACAAAGCCGATCAGGTGCTTCGATTGATCGCTCCCGCCGGGACCGGGGAGGCGACGTTCCAGTGGGTGAGGGGACGGGTTTTCCAGGAGCAGGGGAAGGCGGATAAGGCGGAGAAAGCGTACAGGGCCGGGCTTGCCATTGTCGAGAAGGAAGACTTCGAGCCCACCATGGACGAGGACAACACGGAGGCGCGAATCCGTTTCGATCTCGCCGATCTCCTCAGCAGGAACGATCGGCCCGCGGAAGCCTTGAAAGTACTCCAGGAAGCGGAAGAGATACTGGACGCCGACGGTCTCGGGCTTCTGGCCGAGCTTCTGGCGAAGGCCGAGCCTGAGAAGGCCGAGGAGACGCTCAAGCGAGTGCTCAACATGGACCCCGAGCATCCCGACGCGCTTCTGGGTCTTGCCGACAGGATGATCGACACGGGACGCATCGAGGAGGGAATCGTTCTCCTGGAAAGGGCGCTGAAGGTCGATCCGGACGATACGGGAATAGCCGATCGCCTGAGAGAGTTGTACCCGAAGATCGACGCCCCCGAGCTGAGCCCGCCGTAACGCAGCCCTCCAACTCGCCGCAGGACAAAAGAATGCGAGCATTCATCACGCTATTTGCAGCTTTGGTTCTCGTCTCGTGCGCGGCCGGACCCACGCCCGAGCGTGTCGGTTTCGATTATCCCCAGGCAGGTTTGAAATTCAGCCCGCGGCGTCATGTGGTGTCCACCACGGTCCGGGGCACGATCGCGTCCGAGCAGAACCCGCCCTACACTCTCCTATTCCCGCGAACGACGTCGGAGATCGAAAGCCCCAACGTGCGCCTGCTCACGACCGGCATTGTGGGCGAATGGGAACCGAAGCCTATGCCGCTGTACGATGAGATCAGCATGACGGTCTTCCGCGCCGACGAGCCCTACACGTTCGAGCTGACTGAGGAAAAGGACATCGCCCTTCCCTGGCCCGGCCTTCAGAATCCTACGGGCACATTGCGCGTGTTCAGGATGACGCCGGTCGTGGGAGGGGAGCCCAGGTACACGTTCGCCGTGCTGGTGCGTCACTACGGGAACACGATCGAATTCTCCTGGCGCGACTCAAGCGCGAATCCTCCCGACGACGAGAAGATGAAGGTATTTTTCCACTGGACGAATGGGCTGAGGTTCTCGGAGCCGGAAACCACGGACTAGCAGACATTGCGGCCTGCGTTTCGACAGTCGGGGGACCGGGACAGATGTGCACCTACGTTCCGGCAGGAACCGGCTTGCATATCCGGCTGATGCCTACTATAATATACGCATCATTCTGTATGATGAGATGAGGTGCCGGATCCCGCCAATCGGGGGGAGGACCAGAGGATGACGGTTTTCGGAGTGGATCTCGGGTCTCATACGTCCAGGATAGCGCGCTTCAATTCCCAGACCGGCAAACCGGAACCGCTCAGCTACGGCCATCACGGAGCCAACGGCGTCCCTTCTCTTGTTGCGGTGGATGCGGAGGGCAGGACCATCGTCGGGACGCACGCGAAACACTTCAGGAACCAGGCGAATCGCTGCACGAGATACCCTAAGCTGCAACTCGGGGACCTGACCCGTATTCCCCTGGGTAAGGGAAGCTACCACCCTCAGCAGTTGGCGAAGGAGATCCTGGATGAACTGCGGCGCGTGATCCGTCAGAGCGACCCGAACGGGTGTGCCGATGTAGTCATCGCGATTCCGGGGGCTTACGAAGCTTGCGCCCGCAAGGCCCTGGAGGAAGCCGCCGAGGACGCTGGATTCAACGTCCTCGGTCTTGTCCACGAACATGCAGCCGCAGCAATCGGCTGCACATACGACGCTCTGCATGATGGACAGAAAGTCGTGATTCTGGATGCAAAGGCCGATTCGTGGGATGTGACTTGCTTCGAGGTCCGCGACGAGGGACTCGTGAGGGCAGGCAGCCTCTCATTCCAGGGCATGGGCGGAGATGCCTACTGCGAGGCCCTTGGTGACTTTATCTTCGAGGAGATTCTCAACCAGTCAGAAGGTAAAGGAGGAAACAGAAAGGACGGAGATAATCCGGAGCTATTGTTGCGTTTGAGCGAGATCGCAGAGGATGTTCTGATTCTCCTGGACTCTGCGGACAGCCAGGCGACTCGCACTTTCCGGACCTGGGACGGGAGGGAAATCAGCCTGCAGATAAGCGATCTGAGAAAGAGATTCGACAAGTATGAGAAAGTCAAGAGAATACTTGCCGGAACGAAAGACAAGCTTAGAGGAGTCTTCAATCAGATTGGGATTGGTCCCGGTACGCCGCTCACATTGGTCTTCATAGGCGGCGCCTCAAGAATCGCTTGTCTAAGGGATCTCGTATCGAGTTTGTTCGGGAAGGGACCTCTTCCGAGTCGGGATCCGCGGCACGCCGTAGCTGACGGAGCAGCAGTATATGCTGCTATAATGAAGTTGGCGCTTCCCGTCGAGGAAAATCATGCTTGGTCATTCAGTGATCTCCATTTCGCCGCAAGGGGACCGTCGAGCCCGGCCGACTTGCTGCAAATCGACCTCTATAGAGAGTTGGGTGTCGAGAGAAATGTCGACAAGAGAGGACTTGTCCAAGCCAGTTTCCTCAAGGCAATCAAGTCCGCTGTCTCCTCCGGAACGGCCCTCGCGTATGAAGTCCTGAGTGATGATGATCTGTGCCTGGAATACTCGGGGGAGTGGTTGCCCTGGGGTCTGACAAAGCTGCAAACCATGGAGAAGCAGGCAATCGGGTTCATGCTTCGTGGGGAATTTGTGAAGCCGAGGGCCCAACTGGAAGTCCTCTGCTCTCGCAAACCTGATTCGTTGCTGGCCAGATACCTCCTCGCGAAATGCCTTCTGAAGCTTGGGAAGTGGCCTGACGTGCACAACTTGTGCAACGACTGGCGCAAGAGTCATCCGGCTCACGCCAACCTCCGTCTCTGGCTTCAAGGCCAGGCCCTGCTTGGAGAGGCAGAGGCTATTCGGAGCCAAGCTTTGCTCGGAAAGGAAGGGATTGCCAAGCAGCATACAAAAGATAAGTTGATTAGCCAGGCAATAGAGTGTTTTGACCAAGCTGCTCGTCAGGACCGGACCGGTTCGAAGGTCTGTTTCGCCGCTGCCCGCGCCTATGAGCTCAGGGGACTGTCGCAGTTCGCGCAGCGAGCACTAAACCAGGGCACCCACCGCGCTGTCAACGGTGTCGATTATGAGGATGCGAGCACGCTGCTGAACGCACTGGAAAGCCTGCTGTGTCAGGACAGACTGGCAGAGGCGCGGGATGTCACGAGGTGGATCAAGGAGACGATCCCGGATCACGATGAGATCAAGCGCTGGATGGCGGGTCAGCTGGACAGGGGATTCAAAGACAGTTTCCGGACCGACAGTCACGTCAAGGCGTTGCAGTACCTGGTTGCCTTGAATGAGATCCAGGGCAGTCACCCGTCGGCGGACAACATCTCGATTCTGGAGTCCATAACTGAAAGCACATTGGATCTGGAGAAGCTGGGTAAGGACACGGCGGTCAGCGATGTGATCCGAGAGCTCGCGAGCTGCTGTTTCGATCTTCACGTCGTCCGTGCTCAGGTGGGACTCGGGATCGCGAGCCTGAAGACGCAGCGCCTTGAAGCGCAGTTGGAGAACGATATCCCCTGGAAAGTCAGATCGCTCGCGGGCGAAGATGCCGTTTTGTCGCGATTCGGCCTGGACACAATTGAGAGCAACTACAAGGCGTTGTGGAAGCTCATGGGACCTAAGCTCGAGTCAGGTTCAAGGGGACTGGTCCGGCGACCACGAGCTGCCAGAAGCCCCAGGCCTTCTGCGGAAGGCAGAAAAGAGCCAAGGATGCCGCGCAAGAAGAGGGCGCCAAAGCGGACGGCCGCAAAACCACCCACAAGAGGCGCTGTGCGCAAAGGCGTCCGTGGGGCCTCGCGCACCAAGACCCGGAGCCGTACCGCGCCGAAGAAGCGCGGCAGATAGCACATCCGCCCTTGTCCGGGATTCTATTGGACGAATGGGTTGAGGTTCTCCGAGCCGGAAACTCAGTAGGACGGGCATGTACTGCCCGGGGAAGACAGAGGAACGAAGAAAGTCACGGCGAATGGAACGGCGGTCCAGTTAGTTGATATTGACACCACCATCAACGACTATTATTACACCGTCGCGTCGACCGTCGGGCCCGACGTAGATATCGGCCGGGGAAGCAGGAGTGCCGCTGAGTGGTTCGTTCACCGTGAACAGACTCCGCTCAGTGTAGTCACCCCACAGGTTGTAGACGTCCTGTCCGGCATTGAAGATCGTCCCGTATCCGGCAAGGTGAAAACCGATGATGGCTCCGGTAATGGGAGCGTCCATTCTGGGACCGCTGGAATCCGAGACGAAGCTCGAGTAGCCGCCGACACCCTCGAAGATGGCGTAGTAATAGAAGTTCCCTGGGGTGAGCCAGAATTGGTAGTCATCGCGATAACGGCCCGCCTTCTCATCGGAAAAGGAGAACTGGGGGTTAACATACCCCGTCCAGTGCGGCTGGGGATCGGGGACAACCACGATCGGCCACGGCGCGTGCCGTTGACCCTCGCTCACATCCCACATCAGGTTGCCCTGCTCGCCACCGACCATTCGGGACACGTAGTAAAGGCCGCGGTCGTAAGGCTGAGCCCAGATGTTTGTCCTTGAGAGTCCCTCCGTATCGAATCTAAGCTCAAGGGGACCGAATCCGTTCTCTGCAGGGTTCGTCTTTATTTTCCCATTTTTTGCAGTGTCTCTGTCGCTCTGGAACGGATTGGTGGGATACCGCGCAATGTACCCGAACTGGAGCAGTACATCCAGGTCGCCAGGGAAGGGCTGATAACCGGGATCATCGGGAGGCATGTAGTAACTCATCCCCGTGTCCGGGTTCTCCGGAGCGCCCAGCCTTGCGAAAGTGTCTGTGACATCGCCGCCGTAGAGCATATACGGGTAGAAGCCGCCGGTGTCTACAGAATAGCGTTCGAGGGCTATCTGAATGGAGTGGATGTTGCTCTTCACCTCGGCTTCCTTGGCCTTCTCGCGCGCCTTGATGAAATTCGGCAGCGCCATGGCGGCCATTAATCCAACGAGTATCACCACTGCGCCGATGACAACGATCACTACAACTATCAACAGGGTCATCGTCGGGTTTGAAGAGCTTTGATGCGGCGGGAGTTGAGTCATGCTATTTCATCCTCCATTTCTTGTCGACAACCTGCAGCCATACATTCCAGAACCGGAATCGAACGGAGATTCGGCCAGGAAGCATATCACTTCGTTGTCGGTAGCTGCTACCTTTTCGTCTTCGAAAAGTAGCTGCTACCGACGCGCCAGGCTCCGGTAGCAGCTACCTTACCGCTCGCTGCGCTCGCGGCAAGGATAGCAGCTACCGGATGAGCTACCGACGCGCCAGGCTCCGGTAGCAGCTACCTTGCCGCTCGCTGCGCTCGCGGCAAGGATAGCAGCTACCGGATGAGCTACCGGACAAGCTACCGGGCATTCTCGTTTCTCTCTCCCCCTGATCGGTTTAAATCAGTTATAATAGCCGCGAGAGCAGAGGCTACAGATGAGAGTCACCTCGGCAGCCAAAGTGGGATTCGCGGCGGTCATTATTATCCTCGTCCTGATAGCGATATTCAGGGGCCTGGGCCTGGAGATTCCCGGTTTCGGGGGCAAGAAAGCCAGCCAGTACAAGCTCTATGTCAGCTTTGACAGCGTAAAGGGCCTGAACAAGGGCGCGGACGTGCAGCTGAACGGGAACTCGATCGGCGAGGTGGGCGAGATAACGAACGACGAATACGGGGGTGTGCTGATCGAGCTCTTGATTCACACCAAGCAGCCGATCCATGAGCACGCCAAGGTCATCATCGCGCGCGAGAGCATCTTCGGAAGCTACCTCGTGTCGATCGACGAATCCCGTGCGGGATACATGACGAGTGACGTTGCGAACGGCGAGTTCACGGTGCGGGTAGCGACCGGGCAGCTGGAGAAGGACGGGCTCGTCATCAAGGCCGGTGTGACCATAGGCACGGTGGTTTCCGTCGCACCGTACCCTATTGAGAAGACACCAGGCGGGGGGGTCGAATACGATACCCGGACCGACCGCGTCGTCGTCAAGCTGTTCCAGGACGTCGGACTGGATAAATCGATGGCGTTTGTGCCGAAGCGTCCCGCCGTGGGAGCCCCCATGGGGTTCGAGGTCTTCAATGTTATTCCCCCGGACACGAAGCTGTCCGGGAAGCGCGAGGCGGGTCCTGAGCAGCTGGTTGCGGACGCCGACACGGCCCTGAACGAGATTCACGACCAGACCATGGGAATCATGGCGGAGCTAACCCATCTGCTTGACAAAGTCGATAAGCTGCTCGATCCCGAGGATGTCAAGAACCTGCTCGACAGCCTGGCCGGGGAAGCTACGGCAATCGCGGGCAACATCAAGAGCCTGACCGACAGACTCAACTACATACTCGCCGAGACGCAGCCGAACATAATCGGCGCCGCGGAAAACGTAAGCACCATGACCACCGAAGCGAGCACGCTGATGCAGGGGATGTCGGAATACAACACGCCCGAGATGAGGGAGAACATCCAGAGCATCGTGGCCAATCTGAACGAGGCCTCGGACAAGCTGGTGACGATCCTCGACGACATTCAGGGCTACACGTCGGACGAGCAGCTCAAGGGGGACATCAAGGGAACGATCAGCGAGGCGCGGACGACGATCGAAGAGGCCCGCGGAACGCTCCAGAGTGCCGAAACGACGCTGCAGGAGATGTCGAGCGGCATGAGTATTTTCGGAGGCATACAGACCGGCGGCGAGTTCACGCTGCGGAACGCACCGGAGCCCGATCGGTGGTCGGGCGACCTCAACTTCCGTCTGGGGCTTGAGTCGAGCGACGTATTCGTGATTGCGGGAGTGGACGATATCGGGGAGAACGATAGTGCGAACGCCCAGATGGGCTGGCGGATCAACGATCAGACCTCCGCGCGCGCGGGCGTGCATCGCGGCAAGCTCGGAATCGGCCTGGACTGGCGCTCAGAGGCGTTCAGGGTGACAAACGATGCCTACGACCCCAACGCGCTTCAATGGGATATCTATGCCGGGTACGCGGTCATACCGGAGCTGGACCTGGTGGTGGGCGTGGAAGACCTCCTGGACACTGATGAGTTGAACCTGGGTATGGCCTTCCGATTCTGATTTGGAGGGTGTCACGGAAGGCAATTTTGCGATGCCCGTCAGCAATCATACGAAGGGGGAGGATGCAAAGCAGAACAACAAACGTCGCGGTCGATTCCGTCTGAGACGTGTTCTCGGCGCTCTTCTTGTCGTTCTCCTGTTGCTCCTCATCGCGGCTGTACTCCTCCATCGCGCCATCATAAGAGCGTACGCACCCACCATCCTGAACTCGCTCGCGGGCCAGTTCGAGACCTACTACGATCTCGAACTCACCTGGGACGGGTACAGCGTCACGGGTCTGAACGATTTCACCATCGCCGGCGTTTCCCTGAAGGACATCCCTACCGACACGCAACTGCTCTCCATCGACTCGATACGCGTGAGGTCGAGCCTTTTCGCACTGGCGATCCGTGGACGGGACCCCGTCCAGGGAGTCACTTCCGTGGAGCTGGACAATCCGTCCATCACGCTCGGACGCAGGGACGGAAGATGGAACACCGGCAAGCTCCTCGAACCCGCCACCGGCGAGGCATTCGAGTTCCCGGGAAGGCTGGGGATAGTCATCCGGGACGGGAATATCGAGTGGCTGGGCGGCGATGTCGCCGATGGGTATCCGCTGCCGCCGTCCAGGATCGCGGGTCTGCAGGGAGTATACAGGCTCAGTTCCGACGGGGGCGCGGGATTCAAGCTGGACGGCACGTTCAGCGGTGCGGAGATGGAGCCCTCTCCGATTGAGGTGCAGGGAACGTACGATCCGAAACTCACGCTCATTCACCTCAACATCCACGCCGCGTCGCTCGACCTTGGGCTTGTCAGGCCCCTCCTGGCGAAACATTTTCAGGAGCTCGGCGGGGTTGCCGACACCAGTGTCTCTATTCTGGTGGGCCCGCCTGCGGGAGAGCTCGGCTACAGCGTCCTCGGGAGCGCCAGGGTGAGCGATGGGAGGGCGGTGACCGATTTTCTCAACATCAGCGCGTCGAAGGTCGCGGGCGATCTTCAGTTTTCACATGAATCCATTTTCACATCCGGGCTGACCGGGACCGTCGAAGGCGGGACGGTCACCGTCCGCGGCCGAGTCGCCGATTTCAGTCACGAGAGCCTTACCACCGACCTGGCGATCGAGGCTGAGAACCTTCCGGCTTCCTATGTCCGCAAGGAGCTTCCGGCACTCGATTTTCTGTCGCTCGAGGGATCGTTCAGCGGGCGAGGCGAAGTGTCCACGTTCGAGGACGGTCTCGAGGCTGCGGTGAGCGTGCATTCTCCCGCCGTATCGGTATTCTCCGTGCCGTCCGCCCTGACGGACTTCTTCGGCTGGTACACCCACGACAGCTTTGTCGTCCGGCAACTGGACCTTGACACATGCGACGGAACTGTCAAGGCTGACGGTGTGGTCAATCTCTCCGAAGAGGACGCTGGATACGAATTCCGAGTCACCGGAAACGGGCTCTCATCGGAAAAGCTCGCCTCCTATTTTTCCCGGGAATTTCCATCCTCACTGATTCCGTCGGGAGCGGCATCCGGAGACCTGAGGATCGCGGCATCCGGCGGGCGCCCCATGTCGATCGCGGGGCTTATCCGAGGCGACGGGATTCGACTGCCGATTTTCGCCGGGCTGCCGGGGGCGAGCGCGACCGTCCCGGTTGAATTCTTAGAAAATACTCTACATATCAACGGTGCCACGGCGATCGCCGACGGTGCGACGCTGCTTGCCGACGGAGCCTACAGAATCGGTCGCGGTTTCGAAGGGAAGATAGCTTTGACCGTGGACGATCCCGCTCTTCTGGGCAAGGTCAGCGGTGCTCCCATACAAGGTGCTTTCGCGGCCGCGTGCGATCTCACATATTCCCCCAGGAACGGATTCAATTTCACCGGCGACGCTGCGCTGACGAACGCGGATTTCGGCCCGATCTCGGCGCCCAGCCTCGCCGCCAGGGTTTCCTTCGACGGGAAAGCGCTCCGCGTGTGGGATATCTCCGGGATCATTGCCGACGCAGACATCGCGGGGGAGCTCACCGTGCCGATCTCCCCGGACGCTGCTGGTCTGCGCTCCGGGCTCTTCAGTGTCAGGGGCCTCAACGTGGGTCCGATGCTGGCGGGGGGTTACTCCCAGGCGGTGTCGACCTCGATCGACATCTCCGGCGACATCTCCTGGCAGGCCGATGAGCGCGCGCTGAGAGTCGACATGACGGTCACGGAGGACTCCGCACGACTGGGTCCGAACATCCTGTCCACAAATGACAAGGGGATCGACGTTGTCATCGATATCCCTGTGCGCAACCGGGGAAAATCCTCCCTGCTCGTCTCGGGAGTCTTGAAGTCGGCCCCCGCGGCTTCGCCGGTCTATCGGGGACGGGCATTGACGCCGTATTCCGAAAGACTTGTGCGGGAAATCACCAACCTGCTCGCGGGCAGGCTTGCACATGACACAACCCCTGCAACGCCTCTCCTGCCGACCATATCGGGCACGGTCGACATACAGGCGAATCTCACCGGTCCTTGCGGCGACCTTCACGGAACCATAGATGCCACAACCGGGAACCTGGAGGTCTCGGGTGTCGCGTTTGCGTCGGCCGCGCTTCACCTTGACGGGCTGGAGGGAACGAAATGGGACATCGGCGTGACTGCGGATGCACTCGATGCGGGAGTGTTTGAGGTCACGGGACAGATCGAGCGCGCCCCTACGATCACAGAGAGCACACTCATGCTCTCCGCCGCCATACGCGATTCGGGTATCCGGACACTGATAGGTCTCCTGGGATTTCCGGGTCTTTCGCAGACATCGGGCAAGCTGAGCGGCTCGGGACTCATCGAGGGCACGCTTTCCGATCCTTCGATAGATGACTTCCGGTTCAGCCTTGGAGAATCGGAGGCATTAGGCATCCCTCTCAAAAGCGGGGAGGGGAGTTTCAGCTACGATTCCCCGATGCTGAACGTGACGGGTCTTGAGGTGAACGGAAACGATGGATTCCGCGTGCTGGGGGCCGGCGCCGTCGATGTCGAGTCGCCGTCGCTTACCGATGCCACTCTGGTTTTGAGAGTGGACGGGTTGGATCTGCAGGTTATCTCCGGCGCGATGGGCAAGCCGTTCCCGCTCGCCGGAGTCGCATCGGCGACCGTCCAGCTCGCACAGGACGCGCTCGGCCCGAGAATCCTGTACGACGCGAAAATCGAATCTCTGGCTTTCCGGCGCGGCGAAGCGAGCCTTCCTATAGGAAACTTGACGCTCAAGGCGGAATCGCGTCCCGGCGACGCGCAGGTGAATGTGAAGAGCCTTGAGCTCAACCGGGACGGCGAGGCGATCGTGGTTTTCGGGTTGGCACCGCTGAAATTCAACGATGCCGGCGCAGACCTGTTCGACCTCAGCGTGGACTGCGAAAACGGCTATTCGCTGGCAACGCCCCCGGGATTCTTCGGACCGCAGGTGGCGTGGGACGGCGGTCTGGGAGCTTTCCATCTCGCGTTCACCGGGAGCATAGCGACCCCGAACCTTTCGGGGGAGATTAATCTGGGATTCTCAAATATCCGGATTTATGACACGGCCGTCATCCGGAGCATCGCAGGCACGATGGATGTCCGTGACTCGGTCGTCACCGCTTCGCCGGACCGCGTGCTTGTAACGGGCGACGGCTGGCAGGTGGGACTGGACGGAAAGGCCGACCTGAACGCCCTTTTCAAGTACGAAATATCCGTCGATTCCGGCGGGAACCATCTTCTCGACGGCGTCCAGATCGCCAGCGTCGCCGTTGAGGGCGGCGGAGAGGGACCGATCCCCCTGAAGGGTCCCGGCTTCGAGCTCCAACTGAGGCCGGGGACCCCGGATAACCCGCCCAGGATAACTGCAAAGGGACGTCGCGAAGGAATCGAGGCCGTCGTCACGGGGAACATCTCCGTGGTCGGAGGGCAGGTGGACATCGCGAAACTGCGGTTTCCGGTTCCCGACCCGAACGCTGCCCCGCCGCCGAGTCCGCTGTCTTTCGACCTTCACACCAACCTTCTGGCGGGCCTGAGAGTCCAGGACGGCAACATGTTCAATCTTGTTTTCGAGGAGGCTCAAATCGATGTCGGCGGCAACCTCACCTACCCGGTTGTTACGGGGAACCTACTGGCTCCCGATGGGTGGCTCGATCTCTTCGGAAACCATTTCGTGCTCACCCAGCCGCTCGAGATGAAACTGTCGTCCCTGTATCCGCCCACCGATCCGTATGTCAAGGCCACGGGTCAGGCTCATCTGCGCGAAGTGGGCAGCCCCGGAATGCTGGGGCAGGACCTTGTGGTGACCGCAGTCATCGATGGCCGTCTGAGCAACCGTACGGACAGCCTGCTGCTGACCAGCAACCCGCCCTTGAGCCAGGACCAGCTCATCGCAGCGCTTGCGTACGAGGATGTGGTTTTCAGGACCGTCGGAAACACGCTTTTTGGCGACAACCCCCTGGGCGGCGGAATCGGGGATGTCGACTTCAGCAGCATGGTGCTGCCCTTCGCCGCATCCTATATCTCCCGCTACATCCGTCGCGAGGCCGGCTTCACCGATTTCGAGCTCAGCCTCGACCGGAACAGGAACATCCGGATTTTCCTCGAGAAGGAAGTCTTCGACAACATGGTCATGTACTACACGCAGAAGTTCGGTCCCGATGCCGAGGATGATTACCTGTTCGGAGCGCGCTATCGCTGGCGACGTCGAAGCTGGGTCGGAGTCGAGCTCAACAGCGACGAGGAAATCACCCCGCAGGTCGAGTATATAATCCCGCTGGACTAGAGAACAGCGCGCCTAACGAGGCTCAGCCCCCGAAATCCGCAGGCAAGCCTTTCACGATTCTCACCGTCTCCAGACTGACCTTGATCACCTGACCCACGAGCCGCACGATGTACTCGGGGTCGTCGTCGCGATTGGGATCGCTCTTGATGCCGCTGCGCTTCCCGACCTTCACCTGATACTGGTCGATCACCCAGTCGAGCGCGCTGCGGTTGCCGAGGCGGTACTCGAACGCTTCCGGCGGGATGTCCGCGAGCGTAAGGGATGGGTTCACTACGAGGGAAGTCTTCTCTTTGGAGAGCCGAATCTTGTCCTCGACACGATAGGAAAGCGGAACGGCTTTCTTTACCGTCCCCCCCAAGGAGGGCACGGCTTTCTTCACCGTCCCACCCTTTCTTAAGGGGGGGACTACTTTCTTACCTCCCCCCCCTTGGGGGGGGATTGCCCTCTTACCTCCCCCCCCTTGGGGGGGGATTCCTCTCTCACCTCCCCCCCCTTGGGGGGGGATTCCTCTCTCACCTCCCCCCCCTTGGGGGGGGATTGAGGGGGGGCTATCTTCGCCGGAGACTACAAATCTCAGCGGCCACGGGTCCACGCTCTCGTACTCGAGATGCCATTTCGCGAGCTCTTTCCCCGCGTCGGCGAATGCGCGGAAATCCGGCGCGAACGGTATGCGGGGAAGGTCGCGACGAAGGTTGTCGGCGTACTTCGCGCGCAGATGAAACGCTGGTAGAGCGCATTTGCCGCACTCCCCTACTTGATTATTGCTTCGGCTTCGCTCTCCATCTCGCGCACTTCGCGCAAGGCTGCTCTTGCCTGCTCTTCAGAAACATGCGGCTTGAGTTCAACTATGCGTGCGACAATCTCCTCATCGCCTTTGCCTTGCATCTCCTTGTTCCTGCTCACGAAAAGGGCGGTGCCCAAGCGCTCGAGGTCCACGACTCCTTTCTTGCCTAGACGATCAGTCAACCATTTGAATGCATTGAGTTGCTCTCTAATAGTCCTGGGAAACCCTCTCTTGAGAGCTTGCCCAGATTGGGAGAGACTCAGCTTCGGTCCGTAACCGTTAGCCTGCGGTTCGAGCTCAAGGAGGCCATGTGCTCGCAGGAGAATCAGTTTGTCCTGAAGTCCGAAGGAAAAGGGGCCATGCTTGTAGAGCACAAACTCGAGGCCCATCGGCACAGACAACAGCTCCTGCAGAAAATAGACTGCCTTCTGCAAATGAGTCTCTCCGCACCAACTCCCTTTCTCCCTGAGCTGCTCAACCAGTTCTAATAGCAATACATCGTTCTCAATTGATTTCATGCCGTCTCCTCCGTGACCGTCGAGTCTGCTAGTATTCTGTCGCGGTTGGCGTTAAGCCACTTGCGCGCCATTTCTCGAAGCTCCGGTTCTATGAAAACGTAGTCCGTCACCACCATGGGAATGCGACTGATTAGTTGGGATTGCCAGCCCGCAGAGTAGGTGCGCCCATCTTGTGCAAGAACAGGGAAATCAGGTGCAGGATCCTTGTCTTTCGAGGGAAACTGATCGAACCGCACGTTCTCATCGCCGAACTCACTCCCAGCTGCGTCGAAGATCACTTCTGCCGCATTCGGATTCTTGTGAGTGTCATCGGGAGTGGTCGTATACAGAATCTTGAAGTGTTTGCGCCGCATGATCCTGCTAGCATGTTTGTGGCCTGGCCTAGCGGGATCGGTGGCTGAGCTAAGCATTGCGCTCATAACTTCATTGTCCGTGATTCGGAGATACTTTTCAACGTCAGTGGGAAACTTGGCTCCGGCTTGCCATTCCGCAAGGAAGTCCTTAAGATGCATATCATATATCCGCCTTACAGGATGGCAATAGACCTGGGAGAACATGAAATACCTTGCCAGCGGCAGGGCTTCTGCAGCGTGCAGCCCTCCCTCTTCAACGCCGAGTACCGGCTGGTCTGACTGCTCCCCATCATCTGTCGGAGCGCTCTTGAGTATGCATAGTGTATCGATAAGACGATGGTGGTCGAAGCTGCCGTATCCCACCCCTGTATGGTAGGAGTCTCTCAGCAGGTAGTCCATGCGATCTACGCCGAACGCGTCCCCGGTTATTATCTCAGTCAAGAGTGATTCCCAGTCGTTGAACGTTAAATCCCTTGCCTTCCTCGGACCTATTGCCAGTTTGACGATGGCTTCGGCTTCCAGCGCAGGCTGCATGTCTTCCCAAAGTTGTCTCATTTCATCGCTCAGGATGATCTCTCTCGTCATGCGCTCATGGCTCCAGCCATATGGGAGGAGATGCGTTTCTGCGGCGTGCGAAAAGGGTAGATGTCCCAAGTCATGACATAAAGCGGCCATCCGAAGAACGCTGCGCCAGTAAGTGAAGTCCTGCCCTTTTCCCTTGACGTATTCCTCGAGGTTCTTGGGCAGCCCACGGTTCATTACGACGTCATAAACCTTGCCAGCCAACTCCATAACGCCCAGAGAATGCTCAAATCGCTTATGACTGGCGCCTGGGTACACGAGATATGTCATTGCAAGTTGATGTATGTGTCTCAACCGTTGGAAAGGGCGTGAATCAATGACCCGACGTTCATCATCGTCGAAGCGGATGAACACATGGATCGGATCTCGGATTTCGTGAACGTGCTTTCCCATCAACTTGACTGGAACCTTAACATCTAGGCTCTTGGACATGGACTATACATTTGTTGGCCTATCATACCGGTGTTTTGGTGTTCTGTCAAGCCCGGTGGTCGGTTTTCTGCCGCCAAGCCATTAGCGAAATCAGGTGCCCATCGTCGCTTCTCTCCGAGCTCATGCCCGATGCGATGGTCGGCGAAACGCTGCAGGGCAGCGTAGTAATCCTTGATCGCCTTATGGCCGGGTTTTATGAGCTGAGGCGGATTCATGCGTCTTGGTATACGAATCGCAGTATAGCGCGAGTTTCAGGGTTTGTGAAGTGGTTGCCCCCCCCTGTAATCCCCCCCGGAAGAAGAGCCCCCCTGTAGTCCCCCCCAAGGGGGGGACGAGTCTTTTTCCATACCTCCCTTGCGGGGGACGGCGAAGAAGGCACCCTGCAGTCCCCTGTATCTCTCCTGCAAGGGTCGGCAGGCTGGAAAGCCTGCCCCACAAGAGTTGAAGGAGCATCTGCTTTTTCCCGGGCGGAATTCAGCTCGCGCAGGCGTTGTTGGGATGCTTTGTGGGAGCGCTGTTGCCGTTGGGAGGCTCGGGATGACTCAGGAGCAGAAGGTCCACGCCCTCTGACCCGATCATTCGCACGGTGAGGTCCCGAAACGTTTGCGGCAGCGACTCGACGTACTTATCGAAGCGAGCCCGGCTTGTGCGAGGGGAGATTGCGGTGCGCGGATACAGCAGAATCGCCTTCCCGGAGTGACGCAGAAGAGCGGCAGCCTTCCCGAACGACTCATCGAACCCGCTGATGCGATTGCACGGGACGGTCATGACCAGCCCGTCGAGCGTCCCCCCCCTCAGGATCGAGATATCGAGCGGCCCCCCGACAAAATGCGCCATCCCCTGCCCGTTCGCGCACGACATCGCCCTCCCCGATTGCCCGACCTCCGGGTCCACCTCCACGTGCAGCCTTTCAATGCCCCTGCTGCACCATTTGCCCAGAAGAGCTTCAGGCAGCGGGGCAAGTATCAGCGCGATCCCGCCCGGCTCCACCGCAAGATGTTTTTCTATCAGGGCTCCGACCCTCCGGTGAATCTGCGGCTCGCTGAGAGGGTTCGCGTCCGATGTCCCCGAGCCTGCGTGCAAGACCCCGTCCTCGACCTTCAGCGACCACGAGCACTCCGGGCATGTGAGCCGCGCCTTCTCTATCTCCGTACCCAGGCATCGGCGGCAGTCGAAGCGATGCTGCCGCGGGAGGGACTCGGGGACCTCGTCGAACCAGTTGCCGAGAAATGCGCATCCCGACCTGCATACCGGGATTTGCAGGTCGCCCGAGCAGGGGAACACATCGCTCAGGGACGCCTCGGTCACCCTCAGCATTGCGTCCGGGTGATCGGGGCACCTCAGCAGCTCAACCAGACGGTATTTCATGAACCTTCCGGCGTGAATAGTACAGATAAGCACCGACGTCTGTCAAACGCCGAGATGGTGCAATTCTTCAGGATTGAAAGGGATAGTAATAAAGGATGGGGACTGAGGGCTTCTGCAACCGGGGGAGGGTCGTATGGCTGTAACGGTTGAATGGCTTGGACACTGCGCTTTCCGCCTGCGAGGGGACGACGGACCCAGCGTCCTTATCGACCCCTTCGACGACACGATCGGCCATCGCGTGCCCCCATACGATTGCGACATTCTGCTGATCTCCCACGATCACTACGATTCCTCCGCAAAACACCTGGTGCCGCCGGGCTACGATCTGGTCAGGGCAAAGGGCACAACCCTTGCGCAGGGAATCGCATTCAACGCCTTTCCTCTCTGGCACGACGAGCGCATGGGGAGCGATTACGGCTCGGTGCTCATTTTCCATTTCGAGCTTGGCGGCCTGACCATCGGCTATCTCAGCCATATCGGAGCACTTCCGCGACAGTGGGTCCTCGAAAAATTCATCGGGCTCGACATCTGCTTCGTGCCCGTGGGGGACGTTGTCGCGCTGGGTCCGGCGGATGCCGCCTATCTGGTCAAACAGCTGGCACCTAAACTCGTCTTCCCCATGCATTTCCAGACCCGCCCGTTGACCTTCAATCTGTTGCCTCTCGGCGAGTTCCTCAACGTGATGCCGGACAAAGAACAGATTGACGACTGGAGAGTGTGGATCGATCCAGACGATCTTCCGGACTCCCCCACGGTGCTGCTGATGCGCCATTGGCCCGGCGTCGCGCCGGTCTGAGCCATTTTCCGGCATTTTCTGTGTTCCCTACTGCATCAAAAAAATGATGTTTTTTTGAAAAATCACTTGACACCAGGCATTTTCGCTTGCATAATCCTTCTGCGAGAGAGCGGGAACTCCTTCCTACCTTCCTTCAACCAATCCGAAAACCTCCTAGTCTTCACTCCTCTTCTCCTTTCCCCTCTCTCATTTTTTTATCCCTAAATTTTTGTGGCTTTACTTCAAGTCAACGTTGGGCATTTTCACATTGCCTCACTTTCATGGTATATTTTCCCAACCGTGATGACCCGTCCTGAAGATTCGCCGCAGGAACTTACCCCGGGACCGTCCCCGCCACAGTCGGCGGAGCCCCTCGAAACCCCCGAGGAGCTGTCGTGCCCGGTTTGCGACAGGCTCATACCGTCCCCGGCCCCCGAGCTCTGCCCGCACTGCCAGGCACCCATCCAGGCGATCCTGTCAATCATGGACACCGCCGACCTGGCGCTGGATGAGGCGATGCGGGATCTCAGGTCCGCCGATCTCGATTCCGCCCGGAGACTCATCCAGTTTGTCCGGGCCACATCCGGCCGTCACCGTCTGAAGGTCGAGATCATCCAGGCCATGATTGATCGCCTCAGCGGTGACTGTCCGTCCGCGCTCGCTCGACTGAGGGCCGTGCAGGACAAGCTCGAGGCTGCCGATGACGAAACGATAGCTCTTATCGGACGAACCGTGGACCAATGCTCCCGCGAGCAGGAAGCTCTGGCCGCCTGCTGCGAGCAATACAACTTCGCTTTGTACCAGGCGAAGCGGGGGTATTTCGAGGAGGCAAGGCGTTCTCTGAGGAAAGCCCTGGAATTCGTCCCGCATCACGCTCACAGCCACGCCCTCATGGGGAAGGTTCAACTGGCGATGCAGGAAGAGGACGACGCGGCATACCACCTCAATCGCGCGCTTGCGGTCGACCCGACCAACTCGACCGCATCGCGTATGCTTGCCCTCATGGGCCGATCGAGCAGGCCCAATCCTCTTGCGCTCATAGCCGCGAAAATAAACTTGTCGCCGGCATGGACGAGCTCGATTCTCATTGTGGTCATTCTGATCGTCATCGCACTCGTGGCCCTTCTGAGCAGGTGATCCCCGCACATTGTTCCACACGCCTTCTTTAGACACCGGTAGCAGCTACCTTGCCGAAGACGGCAAGGATAGCAGCTACCGGCTGGGTTCTCAGCTTTCCCAGAGGCCGGTGTCGTCCGGAAGAGTCAGACCCTCGCGCCACCTCAGCCATCCCCGCCGAGGTCCGTAGAAATAGAACCCCCCGATGACAGTCATTATCGCGCCGAAGATGATGTAACGGATCGCGCCTTCACGACTTCGGAAAATCTCGCCGGGCGACGGATCAACGTATACGGCGGTGATGACGCCGGTGCTTGAGCTCCGCACATTGCCTATGCGAGTGGTCGACACCTGCAGGGCCGCCCCGGGTGTGATGAGGGCTGCATCCGCGGGAGTGTGGCGGCGCGACCTCCCTTTGTCTATCACGCGACAATTCTCGCTCACACTGAGAATCCACTCGGGCGGCTCGTTACGTTTGATCGCCTGCCAGTCCCCGTAAACGTGCAGTTCATTGCCTTCCCAGCGAAGGTCGGGCGTCTCCATACCGAAGCTTGTGTTGTCAGGGTGGAAATACATCATGACCGTCTGACCCTCGATCCCCGCGTTCACGGGGCCTATGGTCACCACGGAGTTGTCGCGGATCATGAAAATGTCGCGCAGGCTGGGGTGTGAGTAGCTTTCGGTCGCGACAACCACTACCTGCCCGACATCCGGCGCTGGCCTGAACCAAAGCCACCTGTTGAAAAGGCCGATCAGGATCACTATCGGTCCGATCACCAGGCACGCAAGAAGAAAAGTGTATCTGAGATTCGCCGAGGGGATCATGTGGGGACCCAATATACATGATTCCCCGGTCGTGACAAAGGTTTCAGGTCGAGGGGCGGGACTGGGGCATCATTTCCGCATAGGCCGGCGGCTCCCGCAAGAGGGGTCTTCGTCCGCCGCGGCGGATTGTGGGTGTTTCCTCATATAGTTACGGTCCGCCACAAGCTACGCAGACTCCGCTTGTGGCGGGCACCCGGGTTGCGGTCGAGCGAATCTGGCGGCACGACAAGACGGCGTTGTTGTCACCACAATCCGTCGGGCATGTATTTGCAGAGGGATATATCCGCGTTGCCGTGCGACGCGTGATTCTCGACGTCCGTGCCCGGATCCAAGTCGATTGTCCCGAAGAAATACCCGGCCACATACACGCTCCCCACATTGTCGACACAGACGCTGTGGCCCTTGTCGAAATCGTCGCTGCCCCACGTGCGCGCCCATTGGTAATTGCCCGAGAAATCGAACTTGCTCAGGAACCCGTCTTCATAATAGCTGGCCGAGTCGCGGAAATCCTCGCCCGGACCCGGATCGAAATCGCAGTGTTTTCGGAAGAACCCGGTCACGTAGATATACCCCATGCTGTTCACTGCGAGGCTGTATGCCTCGTCGTCCGAGTCGCCGCCCCAGGTGCGTGCCCAGTAGAACGATCCGGTCGACGTGAACCTGCTGAGGAAAACGTCGGTTATGCCATTCGACTTGAGACTGTAATCGCCTGCTCCCGGGTTGAAATCGACCGTGTCCGAGAAGAGGCCCGCGACGTACACCCTGCCGGATCCGTCCTCGATCACACTCATCCCGAATTCCCCGCCGGGTCCGCCCCAGGTCTGGGCCCATTGGAAAACGCCTTCCGAGTCGAACTTGCTCAGGAAGACATCAATGCCGCCAACCGGCGTATGGGAATCCACGCCGTCCCCGGGATCGAAATCCAGAACGGCATCGAATCCTCCTGTGACATACGCATCGCCTGAGCCCCCGATTGCGACCTCCGCGCTCTCGTCAACGCCGGTACCGCCCCATGTCCGCACCCACTGATAGTCCCCGGACGAATTGAACTTGCTTACAAACGCATCGACACTACCGTTCGAGGTGTGATTGTCCACACCGTCGCCGGGATCGAAATCGATCGTGTTTTCGTATTCACCGGTCGCATAGACATTGCCCGAATGGTCGGCCGCGACACCGCTGCAGCTGTCGCTCATCTGCCCCGCTCCCCATGTGCGAACCCACTGGAAGGCCCCGTCGGAA
Source organism: uncultured Planctomycetota bacterium (assembly GCA_964354375.1). Taxonomy (GTDB): domain Bacteria; phylum JAJVIF01; class JAJVIF01; order JAPKYR01; family JAPKYR01; genus CAYGZQ01. The sequence goes on along the minus strand of CAYGZQ010000061.1, from coordinate 1,713 downwards.
TTGAGCCTGCAGAGGAACATATCGTTGTACGAGCCGCTCGCCTGACGAATCTCCTCGCCGCCCCCCGGATTGAAATCGACAGTGCCCCGGAAGAAGCCGGTGAAGTAGACATGATCGTTGTTGTCGACCGCGACGCCATGTCCGAGCGCCATTCGGACGATACCGTCATACGTGCCCGGCCAGACCTGCACCCACACATAGTTGCCGTTCGAGTCGAACTTGCTCATGAAGGCGCTCGCGACATCGGGGTCCGCCGACCGGATGTCCTGACCGGGTCCGGGATCGAAATCCACATTGCCTCTGAAATGTCCGATGACATAGGTGCTCCCCGTGTCGTCCACCGCGACTCCCCAGCCCTCATCGCCGCCGGTCCCGCCCCATGTTTTCGCCCAGCCGTCGCAGATGCTGACGGTGACCATGTTCCAGGCCCTTACGTTCCCGAGATTGGGATCGGACAGGGTGTCGGTCACCTTGATGAGAGCGGGGTAATCGCCGAGAGGAGTTCCGAGCTGGTTGGTGATGGTCCCCGAGTAAAGATAGCTGTCATCGCCGGTCGCTCCGGACGCAACCAGACTCATTTCACCGGAGAATAGCGCGGGTATCTCGATCGTGACGCTCTGAATCGTGTCCTGTCCCTGATGATCGAAGACATTGACATGAATCGCCGCCGTGCTTCCTACCACCGTCGCCAGACCCGCTTCCTGGGAGAAATCCAGATCGTATGCCTCCTGGCAGTTTGCCTCGGGGGGGAAATCCTGCTCCGGATCGACCACGGTCCCGCCGGGATTCGCCCAGCACGCATCCACGGCGTAGCCGAACTGGAACGGAAAGCCCGTGAACCACAGCTCGACCGTCCTCGATTCCTCGGTCCCGGGAAGAAACATGCGTCGCGGACTCTCCTTCCCGTAGGCAACGAACGGATTGAGTGTCGAGCTCAGATCGCCGCCGGTCGCATATTTCCCGTGCTGGTACTTGAGCAGCGGAGGAACGGGAAGGCTCTCGGGGAACTCGGTCGGATTGAACAGCGGAGTGAAGCCGTCGGGATTGGTCAACTTCGGCACGCCGCTCCCCCTCGCCACCTTTCTTCCGCTGAAAGGAAATGTGAAGTCGGCCTTGGACATGAAAATGCCGCGGACATCGAAGCCCGTGAACTGCAGAAGGTCCGTGTACGGGTGCCTGATAACGAGATCGACACTCAGTTTGTGCGCGGACAGAGTTTTCGCGTTCTTTATGGTGAGGCAATCCGTGCACGGAGCGACCTCGAGCAGCCTGAGAGCGTTCAGATGCATCTCGGCGAGCCGCAACGGCACAATCTCGGCCGGCTGCTGGTCGCCGGAAATCCGCACGCTCCAGATGCCCACGAAATGCCGACCCGCATCTTGCCCGCTTCCGCTAACCGATGGTATCTGGGTCCCCTGGGTGCTCTGTGTGAGACCTGATATGGGATCAGCCGTTTTGGAACAACCGATCAGGAGAATCGCAACAACAGCGAGCTTCAGAATCTCCCTTGCATACATGACCTTCCTCCGTTGGCCGCGACATGATCACTTTTCGGGATAAACGCTCTTCGTCAGCTGAAAAGACACAATCCCCTCCGTGATTTGAGCTGTTGGGGTGATGACCGCTGGAAGGAATCATTGATCGCGGTCCGCTTATCGTAAAGTATACCACCCTTTGATGGATTGCGGGAGGGAGTTTCTTTGTCGGGCGCTC
>CAYGZQ010000060.1:7897-24763 GCA_964354375.1 uncultured Planctomycetota bacterium | reverse complement strand
CACCTCACCCCCCGTCCCCCCCTCTCCACAATTGTGGAGAGGGGGCCAGGGGGTGAGGGAGACAGGGGCCAGGGGGTGAGGGCTCCATCCCGCGATTGTGCTAAGATTGTCACCGTCGAGATTGAGCGCGAAATCTCCCACGCTCAACGGGAGGAGAAATGTCGAGGCTGATCCGCTTCATCCTCATCACGTCCGTCGCCACAGCCTTCATCGCGGCTTCCTGCAACAAACCGACAGAGAAAGCTCCCGGCGGTCCGAACAATGAAGCCCCGACAATTACCGACACCCGTACCCCCCCGTCCGACCTGTCCGTCCCCGAGCAGATCGACTGGCTATTGGAGAAGAATCCCGCCTACGCAGCTCATCCGGGCCTTTGGGAGGATCTGACCGGCACAAACCTGGATTCCGTCGCTGATTTCAAAAAAGTCCTGCAGGGCTCCACACCTGAAGAAGCGATCGCGCTCCTTGGGCATCCCGCATGGGCCGTTCGTGTCGCCGCGGTTGATGTTCTGAAAGGCCGGGGAGAGGACGCGACCCCTGCGCTCACCGAGGCCATGGAGACCGGCTCCCCACGAATCCGCCTCGAAATCATGAAAGCCGGATTCACCATCGATCCCGGCGAGCGCGACAAGTTCGCAACTCTGAACGAAATTCTGAATGATGAGAATGCGCCCGTTTTCTGGGATGATCGATTCGTTTTCCGTCTGGACGATCTGGATGCCGACGAAATCGGATCGTCACCGATCGACCCGATCCGTTTTTGCATAAGACTTATTGAAAGCGGCGACATCTCTGATCAGGCCTTCGCGGCCAAAACTCTCGCGCGATTCGGTCCCGTCGCCAAAGACGCGGTGCCGACCCTGATCGCTCTCGTGCAATCCAAAGATTATGTCGACCCGATAGACGGGACAGTCCGCTACGATCACCGCACAAACGCAGCGGTCGCGCTCGGGGGCATCGGGCCGGATGCGGTCGACGCTGCGGACGCACTTCGTGTGATAGTCGATAATAAGGGCGCGAATCCAATCCTGCGCTACAACGCCGCCGGCGCGCTCTATTCCATCGGTCAGGACAGAGAACAAGTCCTTCAACTTCTCGTCTCGGCACTGGACACCGAGTCGGGCGATGCGCTCGCGGAGGTCGTTTCGATTCTTGGACGTATCGGTCCCGACGCTCGCGATGCGCTCCCCAGGCTTATCATCCTCGCAGGCGACGAGAACGCCGACGTCAGGTCGGCCGTGATGTATGCGCTTAACGATATCGGCGGATCGAATCAATTCGTCATCGACGCGGCCGTCGGCAACCTGGGCAGCACGAATCCCGACATTCGCAGTCACGCGATGTTCGTCCTCGACCTCCTCAACTCCGGCACATTCGGCGAAGCCGATCTCACAGAAGCCCTTCCGACGCTCTATGAAACGCTCAACGATTCAAACTGGGAGTTGAGACTTGCGGCCGCTCAGACTGTCATCAGGATCAGAGGACCGAACGAGCGCGTGATCCCGGTCCTTGTCGGGCTTGTCGATGTGCAGAAGAACTACGCGGCCGCGGAGGAGCTCGCCAAGATCGGACCCGACGCGAGCGACGCGATCCCGTCCCTTCTCAATCTTCTTGAGACCGACAACCGGGAAAATATGTTGACCGCGGCGAGGGCGATGCTCGCCGTCGGCGGAACGATGGACCAGCTCATCCGCACGCTCATCGATCTGACGGGCCACTCGAGCCGGGGCGTGAGGATCGCTGCGATTATCCAACTGGGCGAGATCGGTCCCGATGCCGCTGAGGCGCTTCCCGCACTCAGAGAACTTGCCGAGTCCGACATCGGCGAGATAAAGCTTGCCGCCCTCGTCGCCATCTCACAGATCGAACAACAAGACACTTCTTCCGGGAGTACAGAATGAAAGCCCATCTTTCCCTGCTGATCATTTTGACCATTCTCATGACAGGGGTCGTCGGGGCGACTTCGGAAACCCCGACCGACAATGTTTTGATCTGCACTATTTATTTCTATACCGGCGACAACATCGGCGACCGCACCCTCACCACCGGTCCCCACCAAAGTGCGGACGGCGGCCTGACATGGAATCACATGGCCTGGGATACGCTCATCACCAGCGCCATCGATGTCGACTCGCAAGGCAAAACCGTCTGCTGCGCCTGCGGCAACGGCGTGCTCGCGAGCACCGACGGCGGACGAAACTGGAGAGTGTCCGGAGGCTGGCGCATGGCCGAAATCCAGGACGTCGCCATCGGTCCCGAGAGCCCGCTTGTTATCTGGGCCGCCGGCTCGTACGGGCTCTTCCTGAGCGAAGACGGCGCGAAAACATGGACACGTCCCGGCGAGCCCCAGCCCTTCCGATACGTCGACACCGTCTGCCTCGACCGCGGCGACCCTGATCGAGTGTTCATCGGCACTGAGGACGGGCTCTACGTTACAGCCGACCGCGGAGCCGGCTACCGACATGTCGGACCAGATTCACCGATCAGATCCATTCTGCAGGACTCGCGCGATGAGAAAGCCCTGTGGATCGGCACCGACGGCGAAGGTTTGTGGAAGTCCAACGATTCAGGCGACACATGGGACAGGGTCGACGGCACGGGCGACGTGGTCAATCGAGTCATTCAGAATCCGCAACATCCCGAATGGATTTACTGCGGAATGTTAAAAGGCGTTGCATTCAGTCCGGACGGCGGAGCGGCATGGCGCGAGAGTGTGGAGGGCTTCGGCGATTTCGCGCCGGTCTATGCGCTGCTCGTCGATTCCTCCGATCCCGAGAAAATCTACGCCGGCTCCCGTGACGGCTTCTACGTCAGCGACGACAACGCGGCAACATGGCGGCATCTTCTCGACGACCAGGGGAACGAGGTTTTTCACGACGCCGTGATTTTCGACCTCTGGCAGGGAGAGCTGTATCGGGGTCCCGAGGAGCCGCCGTCAGGTGAGTGGGACTATCTCGCCATCAACAGCTTCGCGCCCCCCGGCGGAGAGTTCCGCGAAGACTGCGCGCCCGGTTTTGACGAGAGGGCCGATGCCGTCGCATCAGTGCTCGCTGCCAGCACCGAAAAGAGTCTCGCCGATCTCAAGGAAGGACAGCATGTCGATTCGTTCAGCGCGATCGCCCTGATACGCGAGGGTCGCGCCACCGATGCGCTCTGGGACGATCTCAGGGCGCGATACTCCGACTTCGGACATTCCATGTTCGACTCATTCCCGGCAATCTCTTTCTACCTGAACTGCCAGGACCAGCTTCCCGACGACCTGAAAGAACTGATCCGCGAGGGGCTTATAGAGAACAACGTCTATCGCGGCGACACGGAAAATCATTGGCTCATGTATTACACAACCGTTTTGCTCAGCGCGCAGACCTGGCCTGCGACGCCGGCCTCGGAATGGTATACCGGCATGACAGCGCAGGAGAACTACGACGATGCGCTGGGCTGGATAAACGAGTGGACCAGGATCACGACCACCATCGGTCAGGGCGAATTCGATTCGCCTCATTATTACAATACCTACATGGCTCCCTGCCTTCTTCTCTATGAGTTTGCCAAGGATCCCGCGTTGAAGCGGAAGATCGGGATGATCATCGATCTTCTCCTTGCCGACATGGCCGCGGAGTCGCTGCAGGGCCGGTATTGCGGCGGACATTCGCGCATGTACGATCCCACCGTCGTGATGGGCGATCACGATCCGGCGTCCGGACATTTCTATCTCTACTTCGGCGGAATCGACCTGCCTGCTGATTATCACTCCTGGGGCGTCAACGGCGTCTATTCGTCATACCGTTGCCCGAGGGCGATCGCCGACATCGCCCTGACCCGTGACGAACCTTACATTCACACCGAGGTCAAGCGCGTCCGGAACCAGATGCGCTACTCCGAGCTCCTGAATTCACCGGTTTATAAGTATACTTTTATGACCCCCGACTTCTGCCTCGGATCCCTCCAGGGCGGCATACTTCAGCCGATCCAGCAGCACACGTGGGACGTCACCTGGATCGGCTCGGCTCCCAACACCACGCTCTTCTCGCTCCATCCCTACTACGCTGCGTACGAGCTTGCCATGTTCTTTCCCGAGGACCCGCACATGCTCACCGCGTCGGTCCAGGCGCAGAAATCGACCTACACGAACCCCCAGAAACTGTGCTCGAGCTCGCCGTTCGAGCGCACGTTCCAGGTCGATGACACTCTCCTCGCGGTCTACAATATCCCTGAAGGGACCACGCACGAGTTGGTGGCTCTGTACGTGCCCGACTGCCTGCAGACCTTGAGCGCTGACGGATGGATTTTCGGCCACGACGGGAATACATACATTGCGATTTATCCATGTTCGGAAGGGGAATGGGTGGATGAGCCGAATGAAGGTTTCCCGCCTGCGCACCGTCTGCAGATTCCAGCGGGTCAGACCGCGTTTGCCGTCGAGATCGGCAGGCCCGCTACCGACGGCGCATTCGACGAATTCATGGGCGCCGTCATTGCCCTTCAAAAGCCCGACCTGATTCAGAGCCCGGACGGTCCGGTCGTGAATTACACGGATCGGCACGGCGACAGGCTCTCGTTCATCTGGTCGGGCGAGAGGCGCCTTCTGAACGGCCAGGACTGGATCTTTCAATCCGACCGGTTGTTCGACGGACCGTTCGTGCAGGCCGCGGTGAACGAGAGAATCATTACGATCAGAGGCTTAAGCGATATCCGGACCCTCGATTTCAATCGACTGACCATCACTCAAGTTCCCATCGGGCAGGAGTAGCGACAAAACATGGCCCATCTGGAAAAGATCAAACCCGTGAAAATGGGGATCGCCGGATGCGGCGGGATCACCCCGTCGATGCTCGCGGGAATCCGGGGCGTACCCGAGATCGACGTGGTCGCCGTGCAGGACATCGATGCCGGCGCCGCCGAGCGCGTCGCGTCCGAGTTCTCCATCGCTCGACACCATCGCAATTTCGCCGACCTCCTCGCCGACGACATCGAGCTCGTCGTCATCAATACGCCGAACGATATGCACAAACCCATGGCGCTCGAGGCCGTCGCGGCCGGAAAGCATTGCATGGTGCAGAAACCCCTGGCTCGAAACGTAATCGAAGCCCAGGAAATGGTCGACGCAGCAAAGAGCGCGGGGCGACTCCTGGGAGTTGTGATGCTCGAGCGAAGCGACCCGATCTATCGCCAGATACGCTCAATGGTCCAGGCGGGATGCTTCGGACGAATCACCGTTTTGAGCGCCGCGCTCGCCCACGTGAATCACCTCAGACGTCCCCCGTCGCCCGACAACTGGCGATCCTCCCCCGAGAGAATCGGCGGCGGCTCTTTCATACAGCTCGCGATTCATCATCTCGACATCGCCCAGTTCATCCTCGATCGAACGATCGCCCAGGTCACCGCTCTCACCACGTCCAAGATCGAGCCCGCTCGTTTTCCGAAGGACGAAACCACTGCGGCGGTGGTGAAATTTCATGACGGCACTCTGGGCGTGTTCCTCTCCAGCTTCGCCACGATGAGAGACTCGCTCGAGCTCTTCGGCACCGACGGGATGATAACGCGTGACGAAGAGGGTGTAAGGTGGCAGACCAGAGAGTTGTTCGCGGGCGAGGTCTGGGACTCGGGGCGCGTCGGCGAAATCCACGAGCTCTCGATGCCCGACCTTGCCAACAAGGTCATGCAGCTCATGCCGCAGTACGAGCCGCATCGCCTCTTCGCGCACGCGATTCGCGGAACCGCGCCCGTGGAGACCCCGGGCGAGATCGGCGTTCAGACACTGAAGGTTGTGGAGGCGGTCCGCCGCTCCGCCGAGGAAAACCGCGCCATCTCGATCGACTAGCGCTGCGAGTCATGAGGCGATTACAGCGGCCGGCACCCGTACCTCTTCGCCTCTTCCACCCATGCGATCGCATTCTCCGGGGGGATGTCGGGACCGCACATGCCCGACGATCCGATGAAATATCCGCCGCCCGGCGATGCCCCGTCGATCAGCCTTCGCACTTCAGCCCTCACTTCCGCCTCCGTACCGAACGGCAGGATCGTAACCTGGCACAGTCCTCCGAATAAAACGAGTCTCTCGCCCCATCGAGGTTTGATGTCGAGCGGGTCCATGTTCGCCTTCGGCTCGAGCGGATGAAGCCCCCTGAATCCGCAGTCCGCGATATCGTCAAGCAGCGCGCGGATGTCGCCGTCGGAATGGTAGATCACGAATATGCCTGCGTCCATCAACGGTTGAATGGCCCGGCGCAGATTGGGAAGCCACATCTCCCGCATTATCTGAGGCGGAGCGAGCAATCCGGTCAGCCCCGCGATGTCGTCGCAGTACATCACCGCGTCCGAGCATCCCGCCTCCACAAAAACCTCCGCGTCCAGCCGCCGCTCCGATGCGTGATACCCTATCGCTGCCTCCGCCGCACCGGGCTCCATGATCAGCGCCGACATAAACGTTTCATATCCGAACTTTTCCAGATTCGGGTCGAAACATCCCCCGATCTGCCCTGTGACCAGTGTCGACTCCCCGACCGCATCCTGTTGCCGCTCAAACCATTCCCTGAGCGATTTCACCCTCCCTTCAAAATCGCAGTTCCGCCGCAGCTCATCGATCCCAGGAAGCCGTCTCACCGCCTGGACGAATTCCCCGATATCCCTCACCTCCGGCGCCAACCGGTTGATGCCGTATCCCGTCGCATTGATCATGTATCCGGGCGGCGCTTGAGAGAACGGCACCGAGATCTCCTTCGTCATGTCGATCTCGAGCGCGCGATACGCCGCCGCGGTCGCCGCGAACGGGTCGGCCTCGAAATCCAGACCGGTCACTTTCTCGATCGCAGCGGCATTTCGAAAATGGGAGTAGATCGGGACCCTGTCGAGACGCTCCCGGCGCAGCCCTTTCAATGCTCGCTCCCGGCCCTTCATGTTGTCACCGTTGGATTCGTCCTGCGCTGCCTCTTTCAACAAGCTCCTCGACCTGCGCACGCGTCGCAAGGCACACATCGCCCGGCATCGTCTGCTTCAGCGCCGAAAACGCAGCCGCCATGTTGACTGCATATCCAACGTCCCGTTCCATGAGACCCGCTACCAGTCCGGCGGTGAACGAGTCTCCTGCGCCCACTCGATCGACGATCTCCACGTCGTACCAGCGGCTCTCGAAATATCCGGCCGGCCCGACCGCGCAACCGCTCCATCGATTCCGACGGACCGATATCATTTCCCGAAGCGTGATCGCGACCGTCTCGACCCCGAATCTCTCCCTTGCCCTCTCCACAAGTTCTCTTGGCGTCGAACCGTTGATGCCGAAAACTCTTTCGACGTCCTCCTCGGTGCTCACGATGACCGATGCGTCCCTGAGAAGCGGCTCCAGGACGGTTCGAGCTTTGTCGGGCGCCCACAACTTCGCACGATAGTTGATGTCGAAACTTACCGGGATGCTTTCCACGCGGCACGCGCGGACCGCGTTCTGCGTCGCCTGCAGGAGGCCCGGGCTCAGTGCAGGGGTGATGCCGGACACATGAAACCATCGCGCATCCCCAAGATACCTGTCCCAGTCGAACGCGCCCGACGCAGCCGCCTTCACGAGCGACGACTCTCCGCGATCGTATACGACGCGATTCGGACGCGGCGACGATCCCTGCTCGAGGAAATAGATGCCGAGACGCCCCTGGGGAGACAGCGTGTCGTCCGGCGTCTCCACACCGTTCGACCGCATCGCCCTCAGCGCGTTCCGTCCCAGCGGGTTGTCCGGAAGCCTCGTGACGCACATCGCCGGGACCCCCAGCGCAACAAGCCCCGCCGCCACGTTGTATTCGCTTCCCCCGATATGCGCATTGAACGCCTGGGCTTGCACCAGAAGATCGTCTCCGACCGGCGTCAGCCGCATCATCACCTCGCCGAACGTCACGACCTTTTTCACTTTGGACCTTCCTCCAGTTTCTCGCGCAGCTCGTCGAGAAATGTCCTGACTGAATCGGTCACGGCGCACCAGTCGCGCTGCTCAACCTTGTCTGCGGGAGCCATGTTGCTCCCGAGGCCGACCGCGACCGCTCCGGCCCGCAGATACTCGATCGCGTTCTGCCGCGTCACGCCCCCGGTGGGAATAAGCTGCCAGGCGGGCATCGGAGCGAGAAGCGCCTTGATGTAGCTCGGGCCTCCGACCGATGAGGCCGGGAAAACTTTCACCATGTCGGCTCCGAGTTCATACGCGTATGCAATTTCGCTTGGAGTCAGCGCACCGGGGATCACCGGCAGGCTCCGCATGTTGGCTGCCTCGATGACATCCTCGCAGATGTACGGCGAGACGATGAACTTCGCTCCCAGATTGATCGCCTCGATCGCGTCGTACGGCGAGATCACCGTCCCGAGCCCGATCAACGTATCCTCCCCGCAGTCCGCCGCGACCTCCGCAATAGTCGCGCGCCAGTCGGGGATGGACGTCGTCAGCTCGATCGCCCTGATCCCGGCCGCGATATAGGCCTGCGCCAGCGATCTTGATATTTCCACTTCCCCCGCCCTCACCACGGCGATCACCCGCGCCTCGATCAGCCGGTCCTTGATCTCGTTCTCGCTCAAGCCGCACCTCCCGAGAAATTCACCTCTTGCAGAAGCGCCCTGAGCTCGCCGACCAGCGTCGCCGACCCTTCATAGAGAGGCTCGTAGTGAGTCTCGATGCCGAAAAATCCCTTGTACCCCATCTCCTTCAGAGCCTTGAGATGCTCCTTCCATCCAATGTGACCCGTCACGATCGGACCGTAGCGCGCGTACAGCCTGCCGGGTACCGGGCACCCGTCCTTCACGTGAACGTGCCTGATGTAATCGCCCAGCACTCTCGCGCCGCTCGCAAGTTTGCTCGGCGCATCGAACACAGCCGAATTGCACGGGTCCCAGTTGGCGAATAGATTGGGATGCCCGACCGCATCGAGCACTCTCTTCATCCTCTCGCCGGTGTCCGCGAACGTTCCCGGCTCGTTCTCCAGAAGCGCACGGATTCCCGCCTTCGCACAAAGATCGGCGGCTCGACGCAGCGAATTGAGGACCTGCGAATGCGGCTCCTCGTCGGGCGCACACATAAACCCGAAAATCACGATGTATTCCGCTTCCGCCTCCCGGGCCTTCTCGATCGTCCGCGGAAGCACCTGGTCGAGCTCCTCTCCCGTCCTATTCATGTCGTCGTAATGCCCCTTGAAAATCCCGGGGCTGAGGAGCAATACCTTCCATCCCTCGTCCCGAGCGCGCTTCCTGAAGTCGGCCCATAGTGTGTCCTCGATCGACGGGACCCGCTGTCCGCCTGCGGTCCTGATCTCAACCGTCCTCAGGTTGAAATCCCTCAGGAATTTCGCCACACCGTCGAGATCCTGCGAGATCTCGTCCGTGACAATGCTGATTCTCTCCTCAACCATTCGACCGTCTCACCGCCTTCATCCTTTGAGTCCGGACAGCGTCATGCCCTTGACGAATTGACGTTGCATCGCAAGGAACACAAAAATCACCGGCGCGACCGCCACGGTCGCAGCCGCCATCGTCTGCACAAGGTTCGAATAGTGCTCTCCCGAAAAGCCCTTTATCCCCACCTCGAGGGGCATCTTGTCCGGCGTGGTCACCACGATGAAGCCCCACAGAAATTCGCCCCACGACCACATGAACGTGATGATCGCGTACGCCGCCAGCGTCGGCATCACAAGCGGCAGGACAACGTGCACGAATTGCTGCCATGCATTGCACCCGTCCATTTTCGCCGCCTCCAGAAGGCTGTTCGGGATCGATTTGCACGCCTGCGCGAACAGGAAAATCCCGAACGGCTCCATAAGGCCCGGCAGCACCACTCCCCAGTACTGATTCCGAAGCCCCCAGCCGAAGATCAGGTCCGCAAGCGGTATCAGCCGCACCTGGAACGGCACTATCAGGGTCGCGAGGATGAGGAACCAAACCATCCCCTTGCCCTTGAACGGCATCTTGGCAATCGCGAAACCCGTCAGCGCCGCGAAGAAAATCGATGGGATCGACCTCATCAGTGTATAAATAATGCTGTTGCGATAGTAGACCAGCATCGGGTGCTGCGCGAAGAGCGTCGCGAAATTCCCCCACTGCCACTCGCGCGGCAGAAGATGAAATTCCCTCAGCTCGCCCGTCACCTCGGGATTCGTCTTGAATGCGGTCAGAACCATCCACACGAAAGGGAAGATCACGATCAGGCCGCCAATCAGCAACAGAGCGTGCTGTACCGCTACCCATGCCCGTTTCCCGGTAATCCCGGTCCTCGATCGCTCTCGCACCATGTCGTCGGCAATGCGCATCGTGTCTCACCGTTGAAAACCGGACCGCATCATTCCCTCGCGATCCTCATCTGCAGCCACGTGATGAACCCAACTGCGATCAGCATTATCACCGCACCCGCGGACGCGTATCCAAGCTGAAAATCCTTGAATCCCACTTCGTAAATATGATACACGATAGTCCTCGTGCCGTTGTTCGGCCCGCCTTCCGTCATCCCCACGATCTGCGTGAATACCTGGAAGGTCGAGATCAGCGACGTTACCACGACGAAGAGGATCGTCGGAGCCAGCGACGGCAGCGTTATATGCCTGAACTTCTGCCACTCGTTCGCCCCGTCGATCGACGCGGCCTCGTAGTAGACATCGGGTATCGCCTTCAGCCCGGCCAGGAAGATGATCATGTTGAAGCCCATGTTCTTCCAGATCGCCATGAAAATCAGGCTTCCAAGCGCCACTTTCTCGCTCCCGTTCAGCCAGTTGACGGGTCCCGCGTGAAACCATCCAAGCACCATGTTGAAAAGCCCGCTTGCGTCCGGCTGGTACATGTACTTCCACACCAGGACCGCCCCCATGATCGACGTCACGACCGGGATGAAATACAGGGTCCTGTAAAGCCCGACCGCCTCGAGCGCCCGGTTCAGAACGACCGCCAGCGCAAGCGATATGCACGTCCCGAGGAGCACGACCCAGAATGAATATATCGCCGTATTCAGAAATGCTTTCAAAAATCTCAGGTCGCGCAGGGATTCAATGTAATTCCCGAGACCGATGAACGGATTGGCGGGCTCGAGCGGATTGTAGTCCCAGAAACTCAGCGTCAGCGACGTGACGATCGGGTACACGAAGAATATCGCGAAGTAGACGATCATGGGCGCGACGAGCAGGTACGCCCATCGTCCCGACGGATCGCGACGCCACCAGACGAGAACATAGACCCCGAACGCCGCGAGCAGCACTGCCAGTATCGCCCCGCTCACCACCTTCGGCGAGACCGTCTCGCGACGCTCCTCCACCACGAGCAGCGGATCGACCTTCGCGCAAAGCTCATCCAGTGCCTTCTTCGGGTCCTCGTTGTTTCGACAGATCCGCTCGACCGTCTCCCCGATCAGCGCCGAAACCTCGTTCTGGTGCGGGATGTACGGGAACGGCTTCACGTTCTCCTGGCGCAGGTAAACGTTGTATGCCTCGTTGTCCCTGAACTCCGGGTAGTTCTTCGCCGCCGCGTCGAACGGAACCTGCATCTCCGTCACCGCGTACTCCGCCATCTTGTCGGGCTGCATCACGAGCCGGATGAACTCCCATGCCAGGTCTTTCTCGCGGCTTCCGCTTGCCACGACGAACGGATAATAGCCGCCGTTGGTGGACGATCTCGTTCCCCTGCAGATATTCGCGACCCCGTAATCCAGTTTCGGCGCGTTGTCGTGGAAGTACTTGATCACCCACGGATCGCGGTAGAACATCGACACCGTGCCCTTCACGAAGCCGTCCGTGTCGCCCACTACGTCATAGCTGTCCACGCGATACTTGTATAAACAATCGAGATGGAATTGAACTGCCTTTACTCCCGCCTCAGAATTCAGAAGGCAGTGCTGCCTCGATTCGTCGAATATCTCCCCGCCCTCGGAAAAATAGTAATCGAAAAACTTCATCGCCAGCCCGGGCGCGTAGCCCGACTTTCTCAGGCTGAGTCCCGCCCGCGCGACATTCCCCTTCTCGTCATAAACCGTCAGCTTCCGCGCGTACTCCATCAGCTCGTCCAGCGTCTCGGGAGGCCGATCGGGGTCCAGCCCCGCCTCGCGGAAATGATCCTTGTTGTAATAGAGCGCCTGCCACGTCGCAGAGTGGATGACCCCGTATGCCGTGTCGCCGCGTCGAAGCAGGTCCTTCATCTCTTCGGACACCGGCTGCGTGTCCAGATATTCCGCCAGGTCCGCCGGGGCGGGCGCCAGAAGCCCCGCGTCGATGAATCGTCCCAGCCAGCCCTCGTTTATCCGCGCAACGTCGGGGGGCGTGCCGTTCCAGTAGTCGTTCAGCACCGAGATCTCGAAATCCGTCCAGCTCCCCCCCGTCACCCGCTCGATCACCACGTCGATCTCCGGATGCATCGCTTCGAACTCCCGCGCAAGATCGTTGAAATACTTGTCCTGGTACTCGTTGTACATCACCCGCACTCTCAGCTTCGGTTTCGCCCCGAGATGAAACGGCGCGGTCGCCGCGACGAGTGCGATCACGATGATCAGGCCGGCTATGAGCCAGTTGCGGATCCGGATGGTCTCCTCCAGCGTTTTCGGATTTCCAGAGCCTGGAATTCCGCCGAATTAGTGTAGTATTGTAGCCCTGCGGTTCAGGTCGCACAAGGAGCCCGTCAGTTGACTCACGATTCAACCACAGCGCGAGCGCTCGTCCTCGAAAATTTCGGAAAGCCCTTCGTGCTGAGGGAGTTTCCGCTTCCGAAGCCCGCTGAGGGAGAGACGCTCGTGCGAATCACCGCCGCCGGTATCTGCGGGTCCGACCTGCACATCCGCTCCGGGCTCGATCCGCGCACCCCGCTGCCGATCATCCTCGGCCACGAGGGTGTCGGAGAGGTTGTCAATGCGGGAGAGGGCGCGACACTTCATGACGGCCGCGAAATCGTCCCGGGCATGCCGATCGTATGGGAGCGAAGTCTCACCTGCGGCAAGTGCTTCTTTTGTCTGAAGGGCGAGCGGCATCTGTGCGTCGAGCGCAAAGTTTACGGCATCAACATATCGTCAACCGATGCTCCCCATCTCTCCGGAAGCTACGCGACCCACATCCTCCTGCGCAAGGGCACGATCATCTATCCCATCGATCCCGCGCTCGATCCCGGCGTGCTGGTGTCCGCGACATGCTCCGGCGCGACCGCGGCTCATGCGCACGAACGGTCCGGGATCTCGAAAGGCTGCACGGTCGTGATCTATGGGACCGGACCCCTCGCCGCCTACCAGATCGCGTTCGCCGTTGATGCCGGCGCGAAATGGGTCGTTGCCATCACCCGTTCACCCGGACCGAAAGCGGACATCGCAAAGGAGTTCGGCGCCGACGATGTTCTGTACCGGTCCGAGATGGATTCATGCAGGATCATCAACTATATGCTCTACCAGACGGGACGCGTCGGGGCCGATGTTGTCATCGACACCACGCCCGATCCATCGACCTTCGCCGAAGCCGTGCAGATCCTCCGTCGGGGCGGTACATACCTAAATCCAGGTCTCGGCATACCTGCGGGTGCGGTGCCGATCGATCTCCACTTTGATGTCGTGATCAGGAATCTCTCAATTCAAGGCGTCTGGACAAGCGGCACCCGCCACCTATCAAGAGCTCTTGAGATCGTGCGGACCGGCAGGTTTCCGTTCGATCGACTTGTCACGCACCGTCTCCCCCTGGAAAAGCACGGCGAAGCCTGGGACCTTCTCACGTCGCGGATGGCGATGAAGATCGTATTCGAGCCCGTCCGCCGCGACTGATCGCCCCTCAGTAACGGTCATGAGAACCCTCACCACCGACATACTCGTCATCGGCTCGGGCGGAGCGGGGCTGCGCGCCGCGCTCTCTGCACGGGAAGCTGCGCCGCAATTCTCGGTCACGGTCATCTCTCGCGGAGCGCCGGGCACCGACGGGGTCACTGCCGCAGCATGTTCCGACCGCATGGCCTTCCACGTTTCCTTCCCTTTCACCGAGCCCGGCGGCGAAGCGGCATGGAGAGAGCACGCCCGCGATATCTACGAGGGCGGACGCTTTGTCTCCGACCCCAATCTCGCCGACCTCCTGGCACAGGAGAGTCCACTCGCGTATCGGAGGCTGGCCGAAATCGGAGTGCCTTTCGCCTGCGGACCCAAAAATCGCCCACGGCAGTTCGTCACGGACGCGTCCAGGTACGCGCGCGCCTGCTACACGGGACCCTACACCGCACGCGATATCGAGCACGCTCTGCTCATCGCCGTAAAACGTACCGATATAAACCTTCTCGGCGACACCTCCCTTGTCTCTATTCTCGTCGACCCAGACCGGAAGCGGGTCGCGGGCGTGTTGTGCCTTTCAGGTCAGGGCGATGAACGGCTCGCGATCGGTGCGCGCTCGATCATCCTTGCGTGCGGCGGGCCGGGGAGGATTTTCGATCAGAACGTTTACCCGCCCGCAATGGACGCGCTTCCCTGGTTCGCGGCATTGAGAGCCGGAGCCTCGCTCGTCAATGTCGAGTTCATCCAGTTCGGACTGTCCTCGACCGCGACGTCGCTCGCCTGCTCCGGAAGCCTCATGCGCGCCTTTCCCAGAATGAGCGCGAATGGTCGCGACCTTCTGGGGGATGTTCGGAAAATCGCCCCCAACCTCGACCCGGTCGAGCTCCTCTTCATGAAAGGCGCTTCATGGCCCGTGTGCGCGGAATCGCCCGCCCGCGCAGTCGACATTGCCGCCTGGCGCGCGACCTGTCGCGCCGAGACCGTCACCCTCGACTATCGCGCCAATCCCGACTTTGTCGACACCGCCAATATCGCCAGGCGCCTCCCCGAGGTCGTACGCGCATGGTTCGAAAATCGCGGCATCCTCCTCACCGGCAACGGAAGCATCTCGACTCCCATCGAGCGACTCGCGAAGATCAACCCGCTCGTCATCGACTGGTTCGCTAAACGCCACATCGATCTCGCCTCGCAGCCGATCGACGTGCGTCACGCGGCACAGCATTTTCAGGGCGGAGTTCTCATCGACACAAAGGCCCAGACCGGCGTCGCGGGCCTTTACGCGTGCGGAGAGGTCGCGGGAGGTCAGCACGGCGCCAACCGTCCCGGCGGGAACTCTCTCCTCGACTGCCAGGTCATGGGTCACGTCGCCGGAAACGGAGCCGCCGCACTCGCATCCATTTCGGATGCCATCGAGTTTGTCGATCTCGCGAATGGCGAATCTGCTCAACTCGCCGCGCACTTCCAGCCCGGACGCGGCCTTGAGCCCAGCGAGTGCCTGCAAACCGTGGGCAAGATTCTCTCTCGACATCTCGGACCGATCAGAACACCCTCGGGTCTCGCCGAGGCAGAGACGAATCTGCGCGCGCTTCTTGAATCCCGCATCAATGCTGAAGAGAGCGGACTACTTAGCGCGATCTCCGCAAGGGCCGCCATCGTCGCCGGTCTTGCCGTCGCGCGCGCCGCGATCAAACGTCCAGAGTCGCGTGGTTCACATCTATACTTTGAAGATGAAGACTCAGTGACTCCCTTGCCCGCAAATGAACCTGCCGGCCGCGTCTGGAACGCGATAACATGGGACCGTCGCGATCTTCTGGTGAGGACTCTCCCGATCCCTGCGCGCTCCCAGTCGGGCTTCTAGCATTTCCCTCCGGGCGACATTACGGGCAGATTGTTCCCCTCGCTGTCGAACAGGTGTCCGTGACCCGCATCGATCACCACGTCGACCGACTGCAGCGGATGCAGAACGCCCGTCGATTCCACCTCCGCGGTAAGCTCCCTTTCCCCGACCCTCACGATGACGATCTCCCGGCTCCCGAGCGGCTCCACGACCACCACCTCGCCCTGCAGGCCGCCGCTCCACGTGCCCGACGGGGTCACCTTTATGTGCTCCGGACGTATGCCGTACGTGACCGCTCGCTGGAGAGTCTCGACCCGCGCATCCGCATATCCCGCGGGCAAGGGCAATGACAACGTGTCAAATGCGAATTCTTTCGCGCCGGATTGAATGCATCCATCAATGAAGTTCATCGGTGGAGTGCCCAGGAATCCCGCGACGAAGGCGTTGCACGGATGATCGTAGACATCGAGCGGCGACCCGACCTGCTGGACCGTACCATCGAGCATCATCACGATGCTGTGACCCAGCGTCATCGCCTCGACCTGGTCGTGCGTCACATAGATCGTCGTCACCCCGAGCCGCTGATGCAGCCTTGCGATCTCGGTGCGCATCTCCGCCCTCAGCTTCGCGTCCAGGTTCGACAGGGGCTCGTCGAACAGAAACACCTTCGGCTCACGCACGATCGCCCTTCCAACCGCAACCCGCTGCTTCTGTCCGCCCGACAATTGCGCGGGCCTCCTCGCAAGAAGCTCCTGAAGCCCCAATACCTTCGCCGCATTCGCGACCGCGCGCTCGCGATTCTCCTTCGGAACCCGCCGCATCGCCAGCCCGAACTCCAGATTCTCCTTCACGGTCATATGCGGATACAGAGCATAATCCTGGAACACCATCGCGACGTCCCGATGCTTCGGCTCGACATCGTTCACTACCCGATCCCCGATGATGATCCTCCCGTCCGACAACTTCTCGAGTCCGGCGATCATTCTCAACACCGTCGACTTCCCGCATCCGGACGGCCCTACGAGCACGACCAGCTCGCCGTCCGCCACCTCGAGCGAGACGTCCTTCACGGCATGAACGCCGTTCGGATATACCTTGTTGACCTTGTCCAGAATAACTCGCGCCATGACTGCCTCGACTTCTCTCCCCAGGAGTCTTTCAGCGGAATATTATCACAAATCTCCGTAGCGGTAGCTGCTACCTTTTCGTCTTCGAAAAGTAGCTGCTACCGTGTGATATATCTGCGGCAGCGGTAGCTGCTACCTTTTCGTCTTCGAAAAGTAGCTGCTACCGTGTGATATAT
>CAYGZQ010000060.1:0-7797 GCA_964354375.1 uncultured Planctomycetota bacterium | reverse complement strand
CTGCGGCAGCGGTAGCTGCTACCTTTTCGTCTTCGAAAAGTAGCTGCTACCGTGTAATATATCTGATAACGATTCTTCCCTCGATATCTTCACAGAACGCCGCGCCGAGTCCAAGCTCCCATTTCTCCACCTTGACGTCGAACCTCTTACCTCCCGTCTCCGCTTCGACCCGCTCGACGCCTTCGGGGAATCCCACGTGCAGCGCGACAAGCCGCTCACTTTCGATCTTGATCTCCGTTGTCTTCTTGCGATCATCCCGCGCGTACGTGTAATGAAGCCTCTTTCCCGACGCCGGATATTCCACCGCGACATCCGCATGATCCACTCGGGCGGCATCCCAGTGCGGCTCAACCCACGCAGCGCCGAATCCCGGACGTCCCGACCGCACTCCCGCAAGTCCCTGTATCAACGCAGCCGCCATCGCCGACGATCCCCAACCGTCCGTCGGGTACGCTTCCGGACTCGTGCTCTCCTCCTTCGTCGCAGGCCGACCGTCCGGAAAATACCACAGGTACCCCTCGCCGGTCGAGTCCATCATCTCGAAGTACCGCCTCAGGATGTCGATCCCATACTCCGGCAACCCGTGTCTGAAAGCGGCTTTGGCAAGCTCTCCACCGACGAGCGGCATGATCCCGCCGTTTACATATGTGCCCGGCTTCAGTTTCGCAGCGCCGAACGCCTCCGCCGGAAAAGCCGGATCGATGCTGAACCATTCCGCGAACGCACGGCCCTCCTTCCTGCGCCTCCGATATTCCTCGATTATCGACCTCGACATTTCCTGCGTCGGAAGCCCGCGATTTATGTCGTACGCGTTCGACAGCGACAGCTGCGCCTCTTCATCAACTCCCGCAATCCTGAAATCATCGAGCGGATACCTGTGCCGGTAGAATTTCCCGTTCCATAAAAGCCTGTTCGCTCTCTCTCTCAGCTTCGCCGCCTTCGACCCGTACTCCTTCGCCTCGTTCGTTTCCCCGACATAGCCAAGCATCTGCTCCATCAGTCGCCATGCGTGATACAGGCCGCTTACATCGCCGTGCATGATCCCGAAGTGCGTCTTCTCATCGATCTTCCCCGGCCAGTGGACCTCGGTGAGATCCTCGCGCGCGTCGAAATCCCACGTGTCGATCGTGTACGCCCGCTTCGGCATCTGATGAACTTCATCCCATCTCCACGGATGCGATGTCATGTACCCAAGTCCGCGCCTGAGCGACGACAGTCGCGACCTCATCCACCCGTCATCGCCCGACGCAAGCCACGCCCTGTAAACGCCGATGACCGAGAGATATTCCACGTCGGCTTCCGACGGTACGCGAAGCTTTTTGCCGGCCAGGTCCATGAAATCAAAAAATGACCCGTCGTCGTTCTGATTCTCGATGAAGAAATCAACAAGACATTGGATATCGTCGAGCAGATATATCGACGCCGACATCATGTGTACGTTGTCTCTGAGCCAGAGCCACGGACAGTCCGGCGTGCGATAACCTTTCGCCACCGAGCCGCTTGCGGGGTCCCTGATCTCCGTCCAGCTCTCATCCAGGAACCGTTTCACGATGGGCCAGAAACCGTCCCACTCGCGATGTCCCGTCTTGATCTCGATCATGAGTGAAGTGTAACACGCGGCGCAATCAATACGAATCCAACGCCGAACGTGAGGGGCTGTCGAAAGAGTCCAAGACAAGCACAATGCACATGTGGGGCAGGCTTTCCAGCCTGCCCCACATCCGGATCCTCACCATTTCAGGCTTTTTCAACGGCCCCGTCGGGGAGGGCGCATGTTGCCGGAAACGCCCTTGCTTACCCGCGGGCCTCTGATACATTTGCCAAGGCCGTTGTATCGGAGGCCCGACCGTCAGGGAGGACGCTCTTCGGATCGGGGGCGGAGGTATTCGATTGTGAACCGTGGGGCATCGGGATCGGTCTAAGCAGTAGGATGACCGGCGAGGAGAGGAGAGAAGAAATCTCGGCGGGCTTTTTTGCATGTTTGCTCAAAGCACATCGACCAGTTGGGTGAGGACCGCTGTTGCGATTGTCGCGGTGCTGATCGCGGGAACGATCGGTTGCTCATCCGTGGGGGGGAAAGGGTTGAGGATGGTGGCCGAGATGAAGTCGCGCGCGCATCGCGCCGACGCGGAACAGGCCGGCGGGTCTTTCGCTATGAACCCCCCTGCGAGCTTTCCGAGGCGAGAGGTATGCGAGCAGGACCCCTTCGGTCTGTTGCCTCTGGACTGGCCCGACGACATACCGCTTCACCCGAACTGCAGGGTCGTGTATTCCGACAGGCTTGGGACCGATGGGTTTTACGTTGTTGCGGTTGTGTCTCCCAAGCTGGCCACCAGTGCAGGCGTGCAGACATTCCATGTAGATTCTTTGTCCGTTTGGGATAGCGTACAGGTGAACGAGAACGCCGCTGAAGGAGGGGGACCGGGGAAAGTGCTGACCATCATAGCGGAACGCAGCGACGCATACCTCAAGATCGTCTCCGAGCAGCCGGGAGAGGGCTTTCTGGCGTCCCTGGAAAACCGGGACTACTGGCGCGCGAACGTGGACCCCAACCCTCTGGTGATCCGGTTGTTCTTCGTACCCCATTCCCCGTCAAATTGAGGGCGAAGAGACTGGAAGGACCCGATATGGCGACCTCGTCTAAGGACAGGCTTGACAACACATCCGCCATGGCTATTCTGATCCCGGCATTGGGTTTGGGTGTCTCTTGACGATTAGGAAACCGTCCGGGAGAATCGATATGCGATCATCAACCGTAGTTTTTGTCATTATTAGCCTGGCGCTGGCGACATTCACGACAGCCTGCATGGCGAAGTCGCGTATGGCCGTGGAAAGATCGGAGGCGCCTGCGAACGAGATGGTCGGCGAGGCGCAGAGCATGTCGGGTGCGCCTGCGGCGGAATCACTCAGCTCCGACTCCGCGTCGGACTCCGAGATCGTTCTGTCGACGGAGGAGGAGAAGAGCGAAGCAGGCGCGGGAGCGGGCAATACAGCCGATGGAAGCTCAAGCGGCGAGCAGGAGAACGGGTCCGCCGGAGCCGATGCCGGTCTCATCCCTGCGGGCTGGCCTGAATACGCTCCGGTGATGGACGGGTTCAAGATAAGATACACCGGGTCGGACGAGAAGGGCATGAGTATTGTCGCGTTCGGGAAGGCTCCCAGCGAGGATGTGGTCGAGTACTACCAGAACCTTGAGGGCTGGGAGAAAACGTCCGATGTGGTCCCCACAATCACGGACAGCAAGTCCAATATGAAGGGCCTTGTCGTCGTTCTCAAGCGGGGCGAGGAGAACCTGACAGTCAACATTTTCGAGGATGACGAAGACACGATCATCCAACTGCTCTACAACATGGATTAGCCTGGCACCTGATATTCTGTGGCCGATGCGCGGCTCGCAGGAGCAGATCCAAGCACATAGTCCACAAGGAGAATGTCCATGAGATTGAGTACCGTAGCGGTTGCGTCCATTGTCCTCGTGCTTCTGGTTCTGGGACCGGTGTCTTGCACAAATGCGGGCGCTGTTGACAAACAGGCCGTCGGGAACGACACCAGTGCAGGGGAGGTTGCGCAGCCCAGGACGGATTCGGACCAGCAGGGAGTGGCCGACGAAGGGAGCGGCGGATCCGGGGAGGTCCCCGAGAACGCCGGAGTGACGGATGAGCCGGTTTCGTCGGCGGGAGCGCCGGAGGTCCCCGAGGGCTGGCCGGAGTTCATTCCCATGCCGCCCGCCCTCGATCTGCAGAGTGCTGTCGAGAACCCACTGGGCGGCATTTCTCTGATCTTCTCGGGAACCGGGAATTTGGCCGACCTTGACGCCATCTACCGAAACGCCCTTGCCGAATGGAGCGAAACGGAGCCTTTGCAGATTCCGACGATGGGTGAGGAGACGCTGCGTCTGAGTCTGTACAAGGAAAAAGAGACATTCGAGCTCCAGGGATCAACCGGCGGGAGCGAGGGGCAGCTGGTGGTCAAGCTGACGTACAACTGGATTACGCCCCCCGGAGAGACGCCTGAAGGATGGCCTGAGGACGTCCCCATGGTCCCCGGGATGGAAGTGAGATACGGGTTCGTGGACGAAGTCGGCGCGTTCAACGTGATTCAGACGGGCGCCAGGGAGCTCAATGAAATCGGCGATTTCTACCTCGAAAACCTCAAGGGCTGGTCAAATGACAACCCGAGGTCTGTCGTCGAGGGAGGCCGGTCTGTAATCCTGATGTTCAGACGGGGGAACGAGCGCCTGGTCATCACGGCAGATGGCAGGGAGGATGAGACCGTGGTAAAGATGCGCTGGGTGAAAACCGAGTGACGCGTTGATCTCGCGACGAGCGCCGGCGGGCTGTCTGAACTCTGAGTCTTTAACCATAATCTAAATGGCGGTGTCGTATTGACCAGAAACCTTCTTGCAGTCGGACTCATCGTGCTCGTGGCCGCATGGTCAGGGCTTGCCTGCTGCGCACAAAAGCCCCGGGATGTCGATAAAGCATGTGCGGGACAGCAGACCGGCGTCACCGGGAAGGAGGCCGTTTCGACATCCACGCCTGAAGTGGAGGACGGCACGTCCTTGTCAGCATCGGAGACCGGCCTGAGCGCAGCGGCCGAGCTTCCCGAAGGTTGGCCGGTGTATGTGCCCCTCATCCCCGGCGCGGAGATCGTCGAGGTGATGCAGTCGCCGGACGGGAACCCGCAGATTCACCTGAGGGTCGAGGCAAGTGTGGATGAAGTAAGCAAATACTACGATGAGAACCTGGCTGGGTACGGCTGGAAGGAAATACCGAACAAGCTGGGCATGAGGACCACTTCGGGTTTCAGGCTGTCCTTTGAGCGGCAGGGCGAGTTACTGAGGATTTTCGCGCGAGCCGACGGGGGCAGCACCGATATGGTTATGGTGTTCGTACCGGGGACGTCGGGCGGCTGATTCCATGAGTCTGAGCGGGCTAAAAAAATAAGGTCCCTGGGGTAGGGACCTTTTTCAAGAGGAGGGTCTGCAGAACTTATCACAAGCCGTGTCGAGTGTCAAGGGTATTTTCGGATCATTTTCGAGATTTCAAAGCGAGAAATGAACGGGGATTCATCAAGTGATTTCTGTGACAAGGCTGGATTCCCGTCTTACGGGACGACAATGGAGCGCAACAACCGGGCGTTCATCCGGCTGCCCGCATTAAAGATAGTATAATGGTCACGGGGCCCTGCGTCTGACACGGAGATCCCATTGAGTTTCTTCCGTACAATAACCATCATTGACGTACTCGACGTGCTCGTGCTGGCGACACTGATCTACCAGGTCCTTCTAATTTTCCGTCGCACAAGGGCGAGCCAGCTCGTGCTGGGGCTTTTCTACTTCGGCCTGATCTTTCTCGTTGCCTTCCTCCTTGGCATGACGGCCACGATCTGGGTATTCGAGAAGCTGGCCGGTCTGCTTGCGATCGCGCTTCTCATTATTTTCCAGCCGGAGCTGAGGAACTTCTTCGAGCGGGCCGGGCGCAGAGGATTCCTGCTGACGGCAGCGGCCAGGCCTGAGCAGGAGGAGACCGAGAAGCTGATCGTCACTGTGGCGCAGGCTCTGGAGGAAATGGGCGAGGAGCACACCGGGGCACTGATAGTGATCGAGCGGGAGATAAGCCTCACGGAGTACGTCAACACGGGCGAGCGAATAGACGCCGAAGTGAGGAAGGACCTGCTCAAGGCGATATTCCACAAGGGGAATCCGCTTCACGACGGGGCGGTGATAATCAGGGAAGGGCGGATTGCGTCGGCGAGGAGTTTCCTCCCGCTGTCCGACAGCCGGGATATACCGTCGAACCTCGGCACACGTCACAGAGCGGCTCTGGGCATAACCGAGCACTCCGATGCGATAAGCCTTGTGGCCAGCGAGGAGACGGGACACCTGTCGATGTTCCATGGCGGGAAACCCGCTTTTCGTCTGACCCCCAACACGTTGAGGCACATGGTGACCGGAATCCTCGCCCCGGAAACCGAACGGGAGACGCCGTACTACCAGTTTCGTACGGGGCTCGAGCGCTATTTCCGTCGAGGACCGAAACGTGCCCAGACAGGCCGCCCGGCGCAGGAGGAAGCGGAGTTGTCGGCTGACGAGGATCTTCCGAATGCCGTCGATGAGATGGAATCCGGACCTGCGGAGCCGGTGGCTGCAGCGAATCAGGAGGGCATCGAATCGAAATGATCGCGATGCTGCGCCATAACCTGGGTCTCAAGCTGATTGCGTTCATTCTGGCGCTGACGGCATGGGGATTCACGCGTGTGGTGGACCCGATCGAGGAATGGCAGATGATAATGGAGGCGGATGTGCGCCTGTCCCAGGGTTCATCGCTGGTCTCAAGATTCCCGCCCGATCCCAGTGTTATCGTCTACGCGACAGGGCCGGTGAGCAGGCTGGAGAGGCTCCAGGCCTCCAACATGAAGGTGATCCTGGACGGACGTGCGATACCTCCGGGCGAGACCCGCGCGGTTCTGCCGCGCCTGGAACGGCGATTCACGGGAGTGCAGACGACATTCATACCGTCAACTTTTGATCTGACCATGGACAGGCTTGCGCGCAAGGATTTCGCGCCGGAGGAAGTGGGAGAGGGGAGTCTGCCGAAGGGATATTTCATCGATGAGCGGATCGGCGTGCCGACGACGGTCACGGTGGAGGGGGCTGCGAGGCTCGTGGACCGTGTCCAAAGGGTCATCTATTATCTTGTTCTTACTGACCTGAGCGGCTCGACGGAGCTATCGGTCGAGTTCGATCCGATCGACGAGAACGGGGCTGTGGTGAGGAATCTCACTCTCACACCGGCAAAAGCGGACGTTGCATTCAGCGTTCGTCCGAGCCAGGCGATGAAGACCGTCCCTATCGTGGTGGACTACCAGGGGACGCCCGCGTCGAACTACGCCCTGACATCCCTGTCGTCGAATCCGTTCATGGTGGATGTCACGGGTCCGGAGGGAGCTCTTGCCGGGATCATGAGCGTGCGCACATCACCGATCGCGCTGACCGGGAAGACATCGTCTTTCGAACAGTCAGTCAGCCTTCTCTCTCCGGGGCAGGGGGTGGCGCTGTCGACGACGCATGCCACGGTGCACGTGGACATCGAGCAGATCGACTCGACCTTCACGTTCGAGAACCTTCCGATCGAAAAGCGCGGCACGAATTCGGCATACAGCTATGAGCTGTCGGTGGATCGCGTGGATGTCACGATCAGGGGCGGACCGGCCCGGGTTGCCGAAGTCACCGCCGACCTTGTAAGGCCGCAGGTGGATCTGTCGGGACTCGGTCCGGGGGAACACGAGGTGCAGGTATCGGTGGCTCTGCCCACCGGGGTGCGCAGGGATGCGGTCGACCCGTCGTCGGTCACGGTGACGATTTCAGAGAAGGGCGTACCGGACGCCGGGTCGGGCGGCAACACGGGCGAGCAGCCTGCAGGGGACGGGTCGGGGGACAACGCGCCGGGATAGCCAACCAACTCATCTATTCCTCGTCCCCCCCTTGGGGGGGACTACAGGGGGGCTCTTGGCCGTCCCTCCCTTGTGTGACTACAGGGGAGCCGCTCCTCGCCGTCCCCCCCTTGGGGGGGATGGGGTCTTTTGGAAGCTGCGTCAATTGCGGGTCTGGTAAGAAGTTGAAGTCTTCCCCGTCCCCCCCTTGGGGGGGACCACAGGGGGGCTCTTAACAGCCACATGCTCGAAGACTTGCATGTGGACGCCACCCGCCCCCAAGGAAGCCCCCCTATGATCCCCCCCAAGGGGGGGATGGGGTCTTTTGGAAGCTGCGTCAATTGCGGGTCTGGTAAACGTGTT
>CAYGZQ010000059.1:0-25729 GCA_964354375.1 uncultured Planctomycetota bacterium | reverse complement strand
ACGCGGCGGACGGACGGCTCGCGCGCGTCGCGGTGGTCGACCAGACCTCGAGCGATGGGTCGACTTACGGCCCCGAGAATACCTCGAAAGACATGGAGAATGTATCGCCGACTCACGTGGTCGATAGTAAAAACCGAGCAGGGAAGGGACGTGCCGGTCTATTCAACCGCTATGTCCCACGTCCGGTCGGTTCCCCCTTCGATGTTCCCGAGGTCGGGAAGTGTCATTGTATCCTCGCCCGCAATCCTGACTTGCCCGTCCTCGGTGTTTGTTACCTGACCCTCGAAAATGTTCGGTTTGCCGGATTCATAGAGCATGCTCATCATGAACCCCGGCGTCTCCGGGGACACGTATTCGTAATGATGGTCGGCCAGCCCGAAGAAGAAGGGGTAGGTGTTGGATCGACCGGCCACGCCCGCGATGCCTCCGGTGGTAATCGTGTATGTGCCCTGCCGAGGGTCGGTGTCCGCGACCATTCGATAGTGACCCGTCTCATCCACCTCGATCGTCACTGTCGCCGACCCTTCCCCTTCCCCGAACAGCCTGCTTGAGATTGAGCCTATGCCCGGCACGGGTATCGTGGTCTCTCCTGTAATCCTCCACTCGTGATGCCCCCCGTATCCCTCTCCACCCCCGGAAGCCTCGGGCGTCAGGTAGATCACCTCGGACGTTCTCACGGGGACGGAGATGCCGGGCTGTATGAGATTGGCCCATCCTTCGATCCTTATATAGCCTAGGAAGCATTCGGGATTGGGCACCGTGAAATCGTCGCCCGCGACAAAGCAGTCCGATTCGCTTCCGTCCGGGGCCGGAAACCCGTCCCCGTCCGCGTCCTCGCACCCGTCGTTCAGACCATTGTTTTCGATTCGGTCGTTGTCCGGGTCCAGTTCCTTTGCTGCATCGTCGCGGTCGATATCACGCTCCCGCAGCCGATAAACCCCGTCGACCGTGAACAGATATCCGAGCATGTCGAACTTGTCGTCCAGACCGTCCCCATCGGAATCTGTATTGTTCGGGTTTGTGTGAAACCTGTTCGTTTCGTCGAAGTCGACCACAGCGTCGCCGTCCGAGTCGCTCGAAATCGTCGGCTCGTCGCAACGCATCGGCCGTCCGGACGTCGGCGGGAATTCTGTGTAGCGGGTCTGATTCTCAAGAATGACCTCCCAGTTGACCTCATCCGGAAGCCACGGGTCGAGCACATGCACGTAGTTGGTGACCGTCCCGTCGGGGCCGCGTATGATCGCGTAGCCGTCGACAAGTGTCGAGTGAAGGTCCCGTAGTCTCCACCCGATGTCGCAGATCACCGGACGATCGTTGTCGATGAACTCTTTCACCGTGTCCATGTCCGCCGGATGGTTGTCGTTGAAGAGAGCGGTGGTGTAATTGTCCCAGCGCGCGGTGCCGCGACCCTGCCCGTACAACCACTCAAGCGCCAGGCAGATGTCCGGCCCGGAAAGACCTTTCCCGTGACCCAGGTCGCCCAGCGGATCCCCGATGTGTCTCGTTGACCTCGCGGAGGCCGAAGCGCCGCCGGCTTCCTCGAACAAGTAGAAGGTAATCCGGTCCTGGCTGAGGGTGCATCCCCCTAGCGCCGCGATCATGGAGATGCATGCCCTCGAGCAGTAGATCTCCTTGTGTCCGCCTCTCATATCGTCGCCGATCGGGTGCGGCGCATCCCACGGATATTCGCCGTCCATGCGGCATCCGTCCAGACAGACCATGTCGGTGTCTTTGCGCTGCTGTATGTGCGTGCAGCCGATGCAGTGCCACTCCAGAAGCTGCTCCAAAGGCGCTACCGGCAGGTCCTCGGGAGGCTCCCCTCCGCCCTTTCTGAGCGCAAGACGGGGATCGGAGTGTCGCGGGGGACGTTTGCCCTCGATCATCTCGGCGCGCCTGATCAGCGTGTCGATGTCAAATGCTTCAATCGTCAACTGCTGCGGACCGCTCCAGGGACCCGTCTCGGTGCTGATGCCCCGAACCCGCCAGTAGTATGTGCCTGCGGGGAGACCATCGATCGGCACCGATGCCTGATCGACCGTCTCATCCAGAACGATATCCTCGAAGGAATCCGATGTCGCCACCTGGAACGTGAACTGTCGCGCCCAGTCGAGGCCGACTGCGAACAGGTGGAAGCTGCCGGACGCCATCCTGCTTCCTGAGACCGGATACAATCCGAGCGGAGGCGGCGGAGGATTCCGTTCACCGGGACTTGCCGCCGAAGAATCCCGAATCGTCCAGTTCTCCGTCGAGGCCGCGATTGTGCCCGGGTAACGAATGCAGACATCGCCGGGCTGGAAAAGTCCGCCCTCATCGTGAATTACCTCGATCTGCGGATTCAGCGGCGGTCCGACTGGGATCGGAAGATAGAGCCCATCCGGTGGATTTCCCCATGCGAGCGCGTCGACCGGTCCCGACGGGCCGATCAGAGTGCAGCCGTCCCCGTCGGGATTCAGGCCGCCAGTCATAGGGATTCGAACTCTCACGGTCTGTCCATCGATCCGCGAGGAGGCAGCGCCCGTCCCGATTGTAACCAGGACCACACCGCCTGCCGGACATCCCGGCGCGTCGGCAGGGAGCACACCGCTCGCTCCCGACAGAAACGAGATCGACCATCCGTCCAGCGGACATGCAGCGTCGGACCGGTTGAGAAGCTCGACCCAGACCTCGGAATCTTCCGGCCATGCGCCTATTTCGTTCAATATGAGCATGCCCTGGTCTTGCGCGGTCGCGGCACCCAACGAAGACGCCGGCACGTGAGGCAGGCCCGTGGCGAACGCGAGCCAAAGCACGGCGATAGCCGAGAGAATGTATGAGCGAAGCATCGAGCACCTCCGTAATGGCGAGATTGTAGCACGTGCGTCCCGCACGTGGCTCTTTCGGAAGACACGAGAACCATGCGCAGGATGCGCATGCTACGTGGAGACACGGGGACTGGCACACAGGTTTGTCCGCCGCGGCGGACAAAGCTGGGTACCTGTCACCGTGTCCAAAAAAAGGTTCACCAGGGTGAAAAATCGGCTCTGCGACGGTAATTGTGGCGATGGACGGTTGACATACCGGTGATATGATGCTATTTTCCAGGCCTGCAAGTGACGGGTTTCACATGCTCGGCATGGAAATGGAATTGGCGCGGGCGGGAACAAGAACGAGCGTCGGTGAGCAAGAAGAAGGTTTAGGCAGTTGTCGCGATACTAAGATTAGGGGGCTCAACGGAGGGCCATGCGAGAATGCTCGCGGGCCGATTTTGTTTTTGGGCCGCTTTCACTCCCGCCGGGATTGCGTCACCTGCATCGACCACGGAACGCGGGACGGGGACGGATAAACGCACGGAGCAGGAAGCGTCATAGGGAGGCTGAGATGCCCGATTCGCCATACTGGCGCAGACCGTTCGATTCCGATAAGGTTCAATCACCACAAGGGACGGTTTATATCATCAAGGACCGCTGCAAGGGCTGCGGTTTTTGTGTCGAATTCTGCCCGCGTCACGTCCTCGTTCTGTCCGTCGAGTTCAACAAGAAGGGCTATCATCCGCCGGAAGTGGTGCGTGCCGACCTGTGCGTGAACTGCGACCTGTGCGAGCGGATTTGTCCCGAGTTCGCGATTTACTGTCTCAATCGGGAAGAGATAATTGAGCTCGCCCCCTAGGCTCGAACGGGGGCAAGCGAGGCGTCTATGGCATATGCTAACCCAAAAGGGGTCCTCACCGGAGTGCATTACCTGGACGGCGATCACTCGGCGGCGGAGGGTGCCTGCGCGG
Organism: uncultured Planctomycetota bacterium; assembly: GCA_964354375.1. Classification (GTDB taxonomy): domain Bacteria; phylum JAJVIF01; class JAJVIF01; order JAPKYR01; family JAPKYR01; genus CAYGZQ01. Next base: position 21,972 of record CAYGZQ010000059.1, on the reverse strand, counting down.
CCGGTTGCCGGTTCTTCGCAGGCTACCCCATCACGCCGTCGACCGAAGTCGCCGAGAGAGTTGCGCTGAGGTTCCCGCTGATCGGCGGTCAGTTCATCCAGATGGAGGACGAGCTCGCGAGCATCGCAGCCGTCCTCGGCGCAAGCTGGGGCGGCCTGAAATCGATGACCGTCACCAGCGGACCCGGTTTCAGCCTCATGATGGAGAACATAGGTCTCGGCGCGATGATGGAGGTCCCGTGCGTGATCGTGGACGTGCAGCGCGGCGGCCCCTCGACCGGCCTCCCCACTCTCCCCGCACAGGCCGACATGATGCAGGCCCGGTGGGGTTCGCACGGGGACTACGAGATCATCGCCATTTCGCCCAACTCTCCGCAGGAGTGTTTCGACCTCACCATCGAGGCCTTTAACTTAAGCGAGCGCTGGCGCCTGCCCGTGCTCGTCATGATGGATGAATGCATCGGACACATGACCGAGAAAGTCGTCATCCCTCCCGCGGATCAGATCGAGCTCGCTGAAAGACGCTACACGAAGGAAACCCCCGACAAGTATCTTCCCTATAAGCCGTGCAAGGACCTGGTCCCCGAGCTTGCTCCTCTCGGCAAGGGTTACCGCTTCCACACGACAGGCCTCACACACGATGAGCGCGGTTACCCCGTGATGACCGCCGAGATGCAGGAAATCAGTGTGCACCGGCTCGTCGACAAGATAAGGAAAAACACCGATGAGATTGTCCATGTGGAGAAGAGAAATCTCGATGACGCGGACATAGTCGTGGTCAGCTACGGCATCTCGAGCCGGGTTGCCATCCCAGCGGTTGAGAAAGCCCGCAGCGAGGGTCTGAAGGTCGGGGAGCTCAGGTTGATCATTGTGTGGCCGTTCCCCGAGAAAGAAATCCGTTCGCTCGCAGGGAAAGTGAAGGCATTCGTCGTCCCGGAGATCAACTACGGTCAGATGGTGTTTGAGGTCGAGCGCTGCGCGGCAGGCAAATGCCAAACCGTGCTGGTCCCGCACGGGGGCGGCTGGGTGCACGATCCCGAGACGATCTACCGCGCCATACGGGAGGCGGCGAAATGACCGTTATCGAACGTCAGTCCTGTCAAACCCCTGCCGAGCCCGAGCACCCCAAGAGCCTTCTTCTCAGAATGGACCGCATGCCGCACATCTGGTGCTCCCGGTGCGGCATAGGCATTGCCCTCGGATGTTTTGCCGCGGCGCTCGAGCGCGCCGGGCTTAGCTCCGACGACATCACCGTCACCAGCGGCATCGGATGCACCGGCCGTGTTGCCGGTTACGTGAAAGTCGACAGCTTCCACACCACCCACGGCCGCGCGATACCATTCGCGGTCGGGCTCACAATGGCGCGTCCCGACCTCAAGCACGTCGTCTTCTCCGGCGACGGCGACCTTATAAGCATCGGGGGCAACCATTTCATCCACGCCGCCCGCCGTAACCAGAACCTCCTCGTCATCTGCGTGAACAACTTCACCTACGCGATGACCGGCGGGCAGCTCGCGCCGACCACCCCGGTCAATGCAAGGGCGACCACCGCGCCCTATGGGAGTTTCGAGCGTCCCTTCAACCTTCCCTACCTCGCTGCGTCAGCAGGCGCATGCTACGTCGCTCGATGGACATCCCTTCATATCCGAAGAGTCACCGACAGCATTACCGAGGCCCTCCAGCGCGAGGGATTCCGTTTCATCGAGATCATCGCGCCATGCTCGACCATCTATGCGCGACGGAACAAGCTCGGGGACGGACTCGATCTGATGAAATACTACTACGAGAGCGCGGTCATCGATCACGAGGCGCGTCTCCAGGACCTCGACATTGGCTTCCAGGCCAGAATCATCGTCGGAAAATTCGTCGACGAGGAACGCCCGAGTTATGTCCGATCCATGAACGAGCACTTCGGGAAGGTCCTTGGAGGCAAGTACGTCCAGCCGGTGACCGGCGACATAGCAGGAAGCAGCGGCGCCGGAGGTGCGATATGAGTCACACCGATGTCGTCTTCTCCGGATTCGGGGGACAGGGAGTCATCATGGCGGGCCTGGTTCTCGGCAAGACCGTCAGCATTTACTCGAACGGGTTTGCGACGATGACGCAGAATTTCGGCCCCGAAGCCAGGGGAGGCGCATGCACCGCGCAGGTCGTTGTGGACGACAGCCCCATCCGGTATCCGTATGTGCAGAGGCCGGATATTCTTGTCGCCATGAGCCAGGAAGCCTATGACAAGCACGAGCCGAACCTCTCTCCCGACGGGCTCCTTCTGTACGAGGAGGAGCTTGTGGAGCCGGGGCCGGTCCGGGACAGGATTCGCGTCTACGGAATTCCCGCTGCGAGATTTGCCGAGGAGCTGGGCAACAAGATGGTCCTCAACATGATAATGGTGGGGTTTCTGGCCGGCACGAGCGGACTGGTCGAGCCTGCCGCTGCAAAGAAGGCGGTTGCTGCGAGCGTTCCCGGACATCTCGTCGACCTCAATCAAAGGGCGTTCGACAAAGGCTATGATCACGGGCGTCTGAAGGTCGCTGCAACACAGGCGGTATTGGGCGGTGAGATATCGAAATGATCAGAATATCGAGCCCTGAGGAGAGACGGGAGGCGACCGGACGGCTTGCGGAGCTTTCCGGACAGAACATCATACTCTGCCTGCAGTGCGGCAAATGCACCGCGGGATGCCCGTTTGCCGAGTATATGGACCGTGTCCCTCATCAGATCGTCCGCCTCGCGCAGCTCGGACTGATTCCAGACCTGATCGAGTGCGAGGCGATATGGTATTGCGCCACCTGCTTCACTTGCGAGAGCCGATGCCCCGTCGCTATCGACATCGCCGCGCTCGCGGAAGCGGTGAGACTGATCAGGCAGAGCGAGGACGGGGTGGAGATGTATGGCCCCGACCAGGTTCCGGCGGACATCGCCGCCCTCGTCCCGCAACAGGCCCTGGTCAGCCTGTACAGGAAGTTCGCAAGGTAACTGCGGAATTTTCGATCAAACAGACGATGATGCGCTCGAGGCGCGTGTGATACACATGAAGGTTGGATACTATCCGGGATGTACTTTGAAGGGAAAGGCGAAGGCGCTCGATGAGACCACGCAGTACGCGGTCGGGCTTCTCGGCGCCGAGCTTGTCGAGATTCCCGACTGGACCTGCTGCGGCGGGACCACTCCGCTCACCGAGACCAAGATCGCGAACCTGATCGCGCAGACGAGGCTTCTGAGCAAGACGCGCGACGCGGGCTATGACGCGCTCGTCACGACCTGCCCGTTCTGCTTCTCCACTCTCAGGCGCGCCAATCTCACGCTCAGAAACGATGAGCTCAAGCGGAAGCGGATGAACACGTATCTCGCCGAGGACCGTCGCCTCAGGGACTATGAGACGCCTCCACCCGACTATGTGCCCTACGAAGGCGAGACGAAGGTCCTGCATCTTCTCGAATGGATGAGGGACACGATCGGGTTCGACAGGATCGCCAGGGCCTGCAAAGGCTCGAGGATTGAAACCCTCAGGGTTGCGCCCTTCTATGGATGCCAGCTCCTGAGACCCGCCGAGGAGCTTGCCATGTGCGATCCGGAGGACCCTCACATCCTCGAGGATTTCCTTCGCGCGCTCGGCCTCCAGGTAATCGGCTTCCCCGAAAGGATCGACTGCTGCGGAAGCTATCTGTCGGTTGCCAAGCCCGCCGCGGCTCTCAGGGCGAGCTATCGCATCCTCGATGCCGCTCGAAAGCTCGGCGCCGACACTGTCGCCGTCACTTGCCCCCTGTGCTTCTTCAACCTGGACTATCAGCAGGCGCAAATGCTCAGAGAGTACCCCGAATTCAGGACGATACCGATCATGTATTTCACGCAGCTCCTGGCGCTGTCTTTGGGCGTTCCCCTCGACAAGCTCGGCCTGGAATCTCACCGGGTCGATCCGAGGCCTTTGCTTGAGAGAGTCCCGCGGGAGGTGCCCGCATGAGTCGATACGGACTTTTCATCTGTCATTGCGGGCGAAACATCGCCGACACCGTCGATGTCCAGGAGCTCGTCAGGCGCTTCAAGGCCGAAGAGGGCGATCTCGATGTGGTGCAGGACTACGCGTACCTGTGCTCCGACCCCGGTCAGAACATGATCGAGGAAGCTATCAGGAAAAACCGCCTCGATGGTGTCGTGATCGCGAGCTGTTCCCCGACATTGCACGAGCCCACCTTCCGCAACGTCGCTCAGCATGCCGGATTGAACAAGTACAAGCTGGATATCGCCAATATCCGCGAGCAGTGCTCTTGGGTCCATGAACGCACTCCGCAGGCGACCGACAAGGCCGAGTCGATCATCCGTGCCACCCTCGCCCGCGTCAGAAATTCGAAACCTCTTGTCCCGATCAAGTCGCCGGTCGTGAAAAGGGCCCTCGTGATCGGCGCCGGAGTGGCCGGTATTCAGGCCGCTCTGGACATCGCCAACTCCGGTATCGAGGTCGTTCTCGTCGAGAGAAGTCCCTCGATCGGCGGACACATGGCCCAGCTTTCCGAGACCTTCCCGACATTCGACTGCTCTCAGTGCATACTCACGCCGAAAATGGTCGAGGTCAGCCGCCATCCGAACGTCAGGCTTTACACCTATTCCGAGGTGGAGGAAGTGTCGGGCTCGATCGGCGATTTCAGGGTCCGGATAAAGCAAAAGCCGCGATACGTGAAAGCCGACGCGTGCACTGCGTGCGGAGACTGCGTGAAAGTGTGCCCCGTGGTGATTCCCAACGAGTTCGACATGGGGCTCCAGAGCAGGAAAGCGATTCATATCCCGTTCCCGCAGGCGGTCCCTGCGGTCTACACGCTCGACACCGACAACTGCCTGGGACTCGTGCTTCTTGCGTGCGGGAAATGTCGCGAGGCGTGCGATGTCGGCGCGATCGATTACGATATGAAACCGAAATACCTGGATGAGCATGTCGGCGCGATTGTGGTCGCGACCGGTTTCGATCTTTACGACATGAGCCATCTCGGGGAGTACGGCTACGACCGTATCGCCGACGTTATCGACGGCCTGTACTTCGAGCGGCTCCTCTCGGCCTCCGGACCCACCGGCGGTGTCGTGCGCCGGCCTTCGGACGGCAAGATCCCCCGTGAAGTGGTGTTCATACAATGCGCCGGGAGCCGCGAGCCCGAGCGTCACAAGGGTTATTGCTCGAAAATATGCTGCATGTACACCGCGAAGCAGGCGATGCTGTACCAGCACAGGGTGCATGGCGGGCAATCGTACGTGTTCTACATTGATGTCCGCGCGGGCGGCCGGGATTATGAGGAGTTCTACCGTCGCGCGCTCGACGAAGGTGTCGTCTACCTCCGCGGCAAGGTGAGCAAAGTCTTTGAGCAAGGCGGGAAGATAGTCGTGAGAGGCTCGGACACCGTGGCGGGCGGACCTGTCGAGGTCAAGGCCGACATGGTTGTCCTCGCGACCCCCATGGTGCCCTCGCACGGAGCCGATGCGTTGTCTCACATCCTGAAGATTGGTTGCACGGCGGACGGCTGGTTCCGCGAGGTGCATCCGAAGCTCCGGCCGCTCGAGTCCGTCACGCCCGGATTTTTCCTTGCCGGCGCAGCCCAGGGACCCAAGGATATCCCCGAGACCGTCGCGCAGGCCTCCGGCGCCGCCGCCAAGGCCATCAGCCTTCTCACGAACAGTGAGATTGTGAAGGAGCCGATTGTTGCGGCCGTCGATGAGGACCTCTGCGTTGGATGCCGTCTCTGTGTCCAGATGTGTCCCTTCAATGCCCGTTTGTGGGATGCCGATCGACGTGTGGCGACCGTGAACGCTGTCCTGTGCGAAGGCTGCGGAGCGTGTGCCGCCGGATGTCCGTCCGGGGCCACCCGCCAGGACGGTTTCACCGACGAACAGATCAACGCCGCGATCGAGGCGATGCTCCGCCTGATTCCGGAGATCGCCGATAACGGCGAGGGCTTCGCCGCTGAAGAGAACACTCTGACGGTCGCGAAATGACCGGTTCTTAAGTCGATAGTCAGCTTTGAACCAAGGAGCTATTGAAAGTGGCCAGTCGAACAGTTCCCGTTGATGTCACTCCCGCGAAAAAATCCAGGGGAGAGCCGACTGAGAAGCTGATCCCGATCCACGTGATGGGCCGCCGATACATGGTGCCCGGCGACCTTACCATCATGAAGGCGCTCGAGTACGCGGGCTATCAGCTTACGCGCGGGTGCGGATGTCGCGGCGGAATCTGCGGCGCATGCGGTACCGTTTATCGGACCCCCGAAAGCCACAGGGTCGAGGTCGGTCTCGCATGTCAGACCATCGTGAAACCCGACATGTTCCTCGCGCAGCTACCCTTCTTCCCCCAGAACAAGGCTGTCTACGTACTTGAAGAGCTGGTTCCGGAGCAGGGCACGATCGCCGGACTCTACCCCGCCATTTTTAAATGCATCGGCTGCGGAACCTGCACCAGAAGCTGCCCGCAGGATATAGAGGTCATGGACTACATGGCGGCTGCGATAAGGGGCGACATCTCCCGAGTCGCCGAGCTTTCGTTCGACTGCGTGATGTGCGGCCTGTGCAGCGCGCGATGTCCGGCGGAGGAAACGCAGTCCCTGATCGCGATCCTCGCGAGGCGGCTCTACGGGCGGCACATCGCTCCGCAGGCCGAGCATTTGAAAGAGCGCGTGCGTCAGATCGAGAAGGGACGTTACGATGAGGATCTGAAAACGCTTACCCAGGCCGACAGGAAGACCCTTGTCGACCTCTACAAGAAGCGCGAGGAGGAGCCCGACCTTCCCGAACCCGACTGGCTCCCCACGGATAACAGCCATATCTGATCCGCCTCTGAGATTCGTGAAAGATACGCTTGACTATATAGAGGAATCCAAATGCCATATCCGCCTGAGTTCAAGGACCTTATCAGCATCGTCGAAAAAACCCGCCCGGAGCGGGTCGAGAGAAAACGCAAAGGGCAGGAGTTCCCCGCGCTCTCCCTCGAGGAAAGGGACACGAGGCTCAAGAAGTACCATCCCGACTTCAAGGCCGACAGCCGTCGCGAAATCCGCGTCGGCGTGTCGAAGGGATACGCCATCAGCCCCGAGATCGTCGACACACTCGAGGCCCGGAGCCGCATCAATCCCGACGAAATCGACTTGAGCCAGGTCGACCATGAGGCCGACGTGCTCGTGATCGGCGGCGGAGGCGCCGGCTCGAGCGCCGCTCTCATCGCTGCTCAGGCCGGAGCGAAGGTGATTATCGCGACCAAGCTGAGGCTCGGCGACGCGAACACGATGATGGCCGAAGGCGGAATCCAGGCAGCCAGCAAGCTCCACACCGACAGCCCCTACTGGCACTACCTCGACGTCATGGGCGGCGGTCACTTCAATAACGATCCCGACCTCGTGAAAACGCTCGTGATGGAGGCGCCGAAAGTCCTTGCGTGGCTCGAGGGTATGGGCGCGATGTTCACCAAGGAGCCCGACGGCTCCCTCAGGACCATGCACGGCGGCGGGACCAGCCGGAAGCGCATGCACTACGCGGGCGATATCACCGGCGCCGAGATCATGCGCACCCTCAGGGACGAGGTCAGAAACCATCCGGACAAAATCGACATCCTCGAATTCTCTCCCGCGGTCGAGCTCATCCTCGACAAAAGCGGCGCGTGCTCCGGAGCGGTCCTGTACAACCTCGACACCCAGGAGTACGTGGTCGTGAAGGCCAAAGCGGTCGTGCTCGCCACCGGCGGCAGCGGACGGCTTCATATCCGCGGGTTCATGACCACCAACCATTACGGCGCGACCGGCGACGGCCTCGTGATGGCCTACCATGCCCAAGTCCCCCTCGTCTTCCTCCATGCCGTCCAGTACCATCCCACCGGCATCGTCTTCCCCGAGCAGGCGGAGGGATTGCTGATCACCGAGAAATTCCGCGGCGCAGGCGCCAATGTCGTCAATATCGACGGACAACAGTTTGTATATGAACGAGAGCCGAGAGACGTCGAGGCCGCCAGCATCATCCGGGAATGCTCCGGCGACGTCGCCAGGGGCGTCAACACTCCCACGGGCAAGACCGGCGTGTGGCTCGACAGCCCCATGCTCGATATCATGCACGGCGCCGGATATGTGCGCAAGGAATTCCCCGGCAAATACATCCTCTTCAAGCGATACGGCATCGACATCTCCAGACAGCCCATGCTCATCTACCCGACCCTCCATTACCAGAACGGCGGCGTCGAGTTCAAGTCGGACGCCACCACCAGGCTGAGCGGCCTGTACGCTGCGGGCGAGGTCGCCGGCGGCGTCCACGGCGACAATCGCCTCATGGGAAACAGCCTTCTCGACGTCACCGTCTTCGGGCGCATCGCCGGAAGGTCCGCCGCCGAGTTCGCGCTCAAACGGAAAAATCCGTCCGGCCTCAGCCTCGATCATGTCGTCAAGTATCACCGGGAGCTCGAGAAAGCCGGGATCGAGACCGACCGCGTCGCCCCCGTCATCCTTCCCGACTACACCAACCCCGACGTGAAAGAGCGCCGCGTCGTCGTCGGCCCCTAGGCCGCTCCCGCATCCTGCCTGGTGGTAAGTAAGCGCTGACTTGGTACACCGGCATCCGAATATTTTTCAACTGGTATCCTTGCGCATCCCCGAAAAATATGCTAAAGGGAGAATAGACGCCCTTGGATGTTGAGGTTGTGCCGGATCGACTCGGGAGGCGGAATACGAACCTGGAGGGTAAAAGCATGTTCCGCAAATCTCTTTCGTATTCGGGGGGGGGAATGCGTTAACCGCATTCCTGGTTATGTTCCTCACTCTCAGTATCGCGGTCGGTTGTAACGGGCAGAGAAGTCCGATGGATTCGGATGTAACGGGGGCATTCGGCAGGTCGGCACAATATTTGGACCTTTTCGGGCTAGGGTGGGTTGATGAGGATTACACGTGCAAGCTGACTGAAGGAGACATCTACTAGAGGAGGATAGACGATGCTGAGAAATGCTTGCTTACTGTGGATTGTCCTTCCCCTGCTGTTATCGGGATGCGCGCAGAGTGGCCTGAACGACCCCGTCGCGGTGTCAGGCCAATTCCCTGAGTGCGCATCGAAGGATGTGACTCAGGTTCAATTCCCGTCCGGAGGGTTCATACCGTGGGGCTTCTACGATCTTCAGATAGCTCGAGACGGCTCTACTGTGACGATCTTCCCGAACAGGACGGCGATGGCCGACTGGGGCTACCACTTCAACGTTGTGAAACTGCTCGAGTCTTCCCCCTGCACCAACTGTCTCAATCTCGGCAATATCTATCTTCTTCCGAACGGCGACCTCTCAGTCGATATCTCGATCAGGCACCCATTCGTCAACCCCCAATACACGGGTTTCGATGTTAGGGGGATAATCATGTTCCCGGCATCGCAGTATGTGCCGGACAATGATCTGTTGGCCTTGGCAGGATTTGATCCCCTGGAATGGCGCGAAAGGTGGTCCAGTCATGAAAAGGGGGATGCCGAACTGATGAATCCGGATGCGTGGACGACGCTCTGGGCACCTGACAAGCCCTGGCACAACGACTTCGATGTTCCTTACAGCGGGTACCCGATCCAGAACTACTATCCAGGCAAGTTCGCGTCGGGTGAGAACCTCGGCACAATGAACGCGTACAGACATTACTGGTCGAATGACACTCGACACATGTTCGAAGTCGGCAAGGCAGTAACGCGCAGCTACGTCATTCGGCCTCCGGCTGAAGGGCCTATCCTGGCATCATACGCGATCTATGCTCACTGGGACGAGCCTCTGAAGATCCCCGTGTCCGACCCGGCGACGGATTTTGGCCCCGAGGCGAATTCGCCGATCCCTTATGAGTTCTGGGTAACTCAGGATTCCGTGATCGACCCCGACGCTCCCGGGGATGAGAAGGCGAAGCATATTCATTGGCACGTCAAGTCGTGGTCGATCGGCCCGGAGTATTGGCTCTTCTCGTATGATGATCTGCTGGGACCATATGGGGCATCCAGCGGAGGGGATGCCTAGCCTCACCCGAGCGGGCTTCCGGACGATTACACCAATGGAGCCTTTGAAACGAAGGGATACGAGTGGGTGCCGGACTGGCTGCCCGGCGAGTGGCCTTTTATCTTCGGCATCCGGATCGATAATCCCAAGAAGCCCTGGTGGCTACCAATCGCGCATGACTATTACATCGCGGACATCGCCATCGAAGCTCCCGACGGGGAGTGGTGGTTGAAATCAAAGCGGGGATGGGGCCGGACCGCATCCCCGCTTCTCTTGCCGGCCTTTCTCCGTCTCACCAAGCCCTCATCTTGGTAGTCCCGGTGTTATAATACCCTCCCTATGGTTTCCCCCGAGGATCTCGGCCTGATACCCGTCACCGGCCTTCTTGGGCACGGCATCTCCTATTCGCTGAGCCCCATGCTGCACGGATTCGCCGACCGCGCCGCCGGTCGAATGAGCGACTACCAGCTTTTCGACGTCCCTCCGACGGGGCTGAGGGTTTTCCTCGAGCAGGTCGTGCAATTCGGCGAGGTCGTCGGGTTCAACGTCACCAATCCGCACAAGGAGACGCTGTACGAGAGGCTGGACGCGCTGCACGACGACGCGAAGGAGACGGGCGCGGTCAATACCGTATCCGTCCGCGGTGAGCATATTGTCGGCTACAACACCGACCGTGCAGCGTTTCGTTCCGCACTGCAGGCGGCTTTGACCGAGCGCGAACACCCGGCCAAAGACTGGACCGTGGTTGTCCTCGGCGCAGGAGGAGGGGCACGCGCGGTGGTCAGGGCGATCCTCGACCTCGGCATCGCCCAGAGAATCCTCATCTCGTCCAGAACCGAGTCGCGTCGATTTTTCCTCCTCCTCCATTTCCAGGAAATATGCAACGCGCTCGGAGTGGAGCTTCTGCAGCATGAATGGCAGGATTGGGAGACCATGCCGATCGAGTCGCCCGCGTTGCTCGTGAACGCGACGCCGCTCGGAAGGATGGACGACAGGGGGAGAATTCCATTGCCGGCCGTGCTTCCCATGGACTCGATCTTCGCGAAATTCTCGCTTGTCTTTGATCTGGTCTACACTCCGCCGGTGACGGGCCTGATGAAACGGGCGCGCGACCTCGGCGTGCAGGCCGTAGGCGGCGGCGGCATGCTCATCGAGCAGGCCGTGCTGTCGAGAGCCATCTGGTTCGGCGACGACAAGAAGGATCAGGAACGCGCGGCGATGGTCGCGGGTTATTCGCTGTGGGCGACCAAAGTCGCGCGTATGACAAATGCGCAGGGGTAATGTATGGGACTTCGATGGATAACCGCGGGGGAGAGTCACGGTCCGGCGCTCGTCGGCATAATCTCCGGCCTTCCCGCAGGCCTGGAAATTTCGATCGAGGAAATCGACGGGGAGCTTGCCCGACGTCAGAAAGGCGCCGGGAGGTCCCCCAGGCAGAAGATCGAATCGGACCGGGCCGAGTTTGTCGCGGGAATCCGTCACGGAAAAACGATCGGCAGCCCGGTCGCGGTGATCATCCGAAATGCGGACCATGCGAACTGGGCCGATACGATGGCGGTCGAGGCCGAGCCTTCGGGACCGCCGGCGGCTCGGGCGTTTCCCAGGCCGGGACACGCCGACCTCGCGGGGATGCTCAAGTGGGGGCTCGACGACGCGCGCAACGTGCTCGAGAGGGCGAGCGGTCGTACCACCGCGGTGACCGTGGCGCTCGGAGCCCTGTGCAGGCAGTATCTCGGGCAGTTCGGAACATTCGTCGGCTGCAGGTTGATTCGTTACGGCGGGGAGTGCCTGATCGACTTCGACAAATCTTCGCCGACGCGCTCTGAGATCGAAGACCCGTCGCGCATTCTCGATTTCAGTCGACTGTCTGACGCGCAAAACGCCAGGATCGAAAATGCGGTCCGGCTCGCAAGGGAGAAGGGCGACACGCTCGGCGGTGTGCTGCAGGTGGTCGCCGCTCACCTTCCGCCGGGACTCGGAAGCTGCGCCTTGCCCGATGAGCGCCTGGATAATCGTCTCGGCGCCGCGATCCTCGGCGTCCCTGGGATCAAGGCTGTGGAGATCGGGGAGGGGATCTCGCAGGCATCGATGGGTGGCAGGGAGGCCGACGACCGATTTGCGGTCGCGGACAACCCGACGCACGAGCCGTGGTTCGGTCGAGCCTCGAACCTCGCCGGCGGGATCGAAGGCGGAATGACCAACGGCGAGCCGGTCTGCATTACCGCATGGATGAAGCCCCTGTCGACTGTCCGTCCCCCCCTTAAGTCCGTCGATCCGCTGACTCGTCGATCCGTTGACGTTAGCGCGCCCGAGCGAAGCGACGTATCGGCGCTGGAATCGGTAGCCTGCGTGATCGAGGCCGTTGTCGCGCTGGAGCTGACCCGCGCCCATCTGGACAAATTCTCCGGCGACTCTCTCGCGCACGTGAGAACAGCCTACGAATCCTACATAGAGACGATCCGGTAGAGTGCCGAACACATCCTGTGTTCGGTCCTCCGTGTCGCGCGCATCCTGCGCGCGGTCATCTTCCCCTTTCCCATCGCATCGCATCAGAGTATAATCAACCTCCCCTGAGAGGATGAAGACATGAAACGGCTTGTCAGCGCCTACTATCCAAGCGGATCGCCCGTGAAGATCCAGAAGCTGACCTGCGGCTACAAGGCTCATAAGGAGCCGACGACATTCATGACGGCCGGTCAGCAGGAAGGTGTACACGCGTCGGTGCAATTCGAGGTGCTCATCGGCCCCGATGCGGAAGAGCGGAGACCCGACCTCGTCGATGACGGCGGACCGCAGAAATCCCGTCCCTCCGGCGTGAGGACTCTGGAGGCGATCGAGTTCACTTTCGTGATGTTCGATCTGTTCGATCATTTCCTCGGGAGCGTCCAGGGTCTTGCCGGGCCCGGAAAGTACAGATCGGACAAGAAGAACCATAAGTCTCAGTGGGTCTTCGAGCTGGACGGCGTGTTCAGCCAGTATCATGCCCTGTGTTTTCCCTCGCAGGCGCGGCTTTCCAACGGCGCGATATGGCGCTGCACTCGCGACGAATGCGTGCTATGGCTGAACGATCAGATGAAGGAGGCGGGAGAGGTCGTGATGATCGAGGACGTTTTCCCGGGCGCGGGCATGCGTGAAGGCTTGCCGGAATAGTTGAGACGTTAACTATAGAAGCGGGGTGAAATGCCAGGATGACAGGCCATCTCTATCTTACCGGCTTCTCCGGATCGGGTAAGACCTCCGTCGGACAGGACCTCGCACGACGTCTCAAGGTGGACTTCGTCGACCTGGACGACGAGATCGCGCGACGCGCCGGCAAGGACCTTGTCACCCTCTTCGCCGAGGAGGGGGAGCAGGAATTCAGATCGATGGAGCTCGAGTTCGCGCACGAGCTTGCCGGAAAAGTGCAGCACGGGAAAAGGGGGTCGGTCGTGGCGCTCGGCGGCGGAACATTGATGAATCCGGCCGCGCAGAAGGTGGTCGCGTCGTCTGGAGTCCTGGTCTGGCTCCGTGCGGGATGGGACAGCATTTTCGAGAGACTCTCCGGCGTCGGACATCGTCCGCTCATCCAGAAAGCCGAGAAGCTGCACGAGTTCATAACGTACAACCGCCCATTCTACGAGGCGCGTCTGCCGGGATATTCGCATTGCGACCTGGTCGTGGATGTCGATCACATGGGCCCAAAGGACGTGGCCACCGCGATTATACGCATCATGGACTCGGCATGGTTTCTCGCGGTACGTCTCGGCGAGCGGACCCACACGGTGCTGTGCGATTCCGGCCTGCTCGCTCGAACCGGCCAGACCCTCTATCAACTCGGGCTGCTCCCGCGCGGACAGGTATGGATCGTCACGACCGGCAAACTCGATGAAGACCGCCTTCCGCTGGCTCGGATCGTCAAGGAAGACCTCGAAAGCACACGTCAGCAGGTGAGGATACTTAGAATTCCCGACGGTGAGGCCGCGAAGACATCCGAGCAGGTGAACAGAATCCATGACGCTCTCCTGGGATCGGGGACATCGCGCGAGGACCTGATCATCGCGCTCGGTGGCGGGACCGTGAGCGACGTCGCCGGGTTTGCCGCCGCCACATACATGAGGGGCATCGACATCGTCCAGATTCCAACGACCCTCGTAGGCATGGTCGACGCGGCGCTCGGGGGGAAGACGGCGGTCAATCACCCGCGCGGCAAAAATCTGATCGGCGCTTTCCATCAGCCCAGGGCGATTTTGATCGATCCCGTCGTCCTGAATACGTCTGCGGACGAATATTTCATGGCCGGCCTCGCGGAGCTTGTCAAGTACGGATGCATCGCGGACCGGTCGATCATCGAGGAGTGCGAGGCCAACTGGGGCGACCTCCTCAATCGTCCGACATGGGAAGACCAGTGGACAAGGGAAGGCTGGGCGAAGCTGAAGGGAAATCCATGGGCGCTCATCCCGCTGATGCGCAAGGGGCTGGCGATCAAGGCGAAGCTGGTGAGCGCGGACGAGCGCGAGATCACCGGCGAGCGCACGCTCCTCAATTTCGGACACACGTTCGCGCACGCATTTGAGACTGCGTCCGATTATTCCCTCCCTCACGGACAGGCGGTCGCTCTCGGCATGAGAGCCGCATTCAAGCTCGGCCTGACGAGGGGAAAGGTGACCGAGGAAGATGCGGGGAGAGTGCATCGGCTGCTTGACGTGCTGGCGCCGCTCGATCTGATCAGGGACCTGGACGAGGGTCGAATACTCGAGGCCGTCCGGTACGACAAGAAGCGCTCGAAGGGCGGAATCAAGTTCGTGCTCCCGGTGGGTCTGGGAGCGGTCGAGATATTCGATGATGTCGGCGACGAAGAGATCCGCTCGACCCTGAGCGAGTTAAGGGGATAACCGGGTGGCGCCCACAAGCTCAAGCGAGTCTTCGAGCGAGCTTGTGGGTGTCTTCGGGAAGGCGTTGAGAAATTCGGGAATTTATTTACGGAACCCGGCTTCGCGATGCAGATCCAGAGTTGAGTGAAAGTTGTCGTTCGCGAAGCCGGGCTACAAAGCAAACAAGCTACGGAGGACAAGCCACGAGAGATCTCGAATTCCATAATGTCCGCCACAAGCTCGAAGACTCGCTTGTGACGGGCACCCGGCTGTCCTAAAACTCCCGACGTTCCGCCGAATTCGGGAGGGCGAAGCTCCCGCTGAGCAGTGACCGTTGTGATACTGCGGCTCGGCGGGAGCCTCGCCCTCCCGATCCAACTCTTTTGCGACCAGCATGTAGCCCGGCAATGCATTTGCCGGGTCTTTCATATGTTAATAAATATCCCGGCAAGTGCATTGCCGGGCTACACGTAAAAAAAAAACGGCAGGCTGGGTAGCCTGCCTCGTAGTTTGCTTTTCAAAAACTCAGGGAAAAATAGCGTTATCTGTCGCGTCGACCTCCGCCTCCGCGATCGTTGGGACGTCTGCGGTCGTCTCCCCCCCCGCTGCGGCCGCCGCGGTCTCGACTCGGCGGACGGTCGGACCGTCTGCGGTCATCGTTACTGCGCGGGTACCGGTCGCCGCTGCGCGGAGAGCTTCGCGGCGGATGTTGCGGCGCGTTCTTCAGGCGCTCCAGCAACGGGTCCCCGTCGGGGAATGAAAGCCCCTTGCGCGTGAGCGAAACCTTGCCGGTTTCCGGATCGACGTCCTGAACCTTCACGCGTACGATGTCGCCGACGCGCAGGCAGTCTTCGGTTTTCTCCACGCGTCGATCGCAGATGTTGGACACGTGCAGAAGCCCGTCCTTCGACGGCGTCAGCTTGACGAACGCTCCGAAGGCCGCGATCTTGATCACTCTGCCCTCGAATTCCTCGTCGATCTCCGGCTCGTGAACGATCTCCCTGATGAGCGCGACGGCTTTCTCGCTTCCCGCCGCGTCGGTCGACGTGATGAACACGCGACCGTCGTCCTCGATGTCGATCTCCACACCGGTCTGCTCGATGATCGCCCTTACCGTCTTGCCGCCGGGACCGATAACGTCCCCGATCTTCTCGGGATCGATAACAACGGTGATGATGCGCGGCGCATAGGGACTGAGCTCCGCCCTCGGCTCGGAAATCACGTCGAGCATCCTGCCGAGAATGAACAAACGACCCTCGCGCGCCTGCTCGAACGTCCGCTTTATCATCTCCATGGTCAGGCCGCGAATTTTCGTGTCCATCTGAACCGCTGTGACGCCGTTCTTCGTGCCGGCGACCTTGAAATCCATGTCGCCGTAATGGTCCTCAATCCCCATGAGGTCCGAGAGGACGACGAAACGGTCGGAGTCCTCATCGGTGACCAGGCCCATCGCGATCCCCGCGACAGGCTCCTTGATCGGCACGCCCGCGTCCATCAGCGACAGCGTGCTTCCGCAGACCGACGCCATGGACGTGGACCCGTTTGACGACAGAATCTCGGTTACGAGCCTCAGCGTATACGGGAAATCCTCCTCCAGCGGGATCACATTTTTCAGCGCTTTCTCGGCGAGCGCGCCGTGCCCGATCTCGCGACGTCCCGGGCCTCTCATGAAGCCCGTCTCGCCGTAGCAGAACGGGGGCGCGTAATAATGATGCATGTAGCGCTTGTACTCGATCACGCCGATGTCGTCGAGGCGCTGTTTGTCGCCTATCGCGCCCAGCGTCGTGATCGTCATCGCCTGGGTCTCGCCGCGCGTGAATATCGCAGACCCGTGCGACCGCGGAATCGCGGCTACTTCCGCCCAGATCGGACGGATTTCGTCGGCACGCCGATTGTCGATCCTCAGACCTTCGTCGAGAATCCTGGCCCGCATGCGCTTCTTAAGTCCCGCCTCGACCAGATCGACGATCTGCTTCCGTTCGAGAATCTGCTCGGCCGTCCACTCCTGTTTCTCCTCGCCGAAACGTGCGATCGCGCAGGCTTCCTTGATTCCATCGATGACAATGTCCCGGTCCTTTTTCCTGATCGGACCCAGAATCGCCTGCCATCCCGCATCGACTTGGCGGTCAACCAGGCCCTTTAGATCGTCGGACGGTTCGGGCGCCGCCGGGATCTCGACCTTCTCTTTGCCGATGCGCTTCCGAAGCTCCTCAATCGCCTCGATTATCGCCTGGATCGTGTCGTGGGCGTACGCGATCGCATCCACGATCGTCGCCTCGGAAACCTCATTGCAGCCCGCTTCCAGCATCAGGATGCGCTCTTTCGTGCCGCAGACCATCAGGTCCAGCGGCGACTCCTCCAGAAGCTGGAACGACGGGTCGAGAACGAACTGGCCGTTCTCGATGCCGACACGCACCGCCGCGATCGGTTCGTCGAACGGAATATCCGACAGCATCAGCGCGGCGCTGGTTCCGTTGATGGACGGTATGTCGGGGGGGTTGGTTTGATCGGCGCAGAGCGTCAGTACAACGATCTGCACCTCTTGCCTGAAAGTCTGTGGGAATAACGGTCGTATGGGCCTGTCGATGGCCCGGCTGGTGAGGATGCTGTTGTCGGTCGGTCGACCTTCCTTCTTGATGAATCCCCCGGGGATCTTCCCCGCGGCATACATCTTCTCCTCGAAATTGACGACTAGTGGGAAGAAATCGATCCCTTCCCGTTCGTCTTTGCTCATCGTTACTGCGACAAGCACCTGGGTGTCTCCATGACGGCAAATGAGGCTCTGGTTTGCAAGCCCTGCGAAGGGTCCTACGATGATATCGAGCTTCTTGTCGCCAACGGGGACTGTGATCTGGTCCTGGACCAGATGGGTGGTTTTTTCCATCTCGCCTACTTGCGGAGTTCGAGGGCTCCAATGACCGTCCTGTACCGCTCTATTTCGGTGCGCTTGAGATACTCAAGCAACCTCCGGCGCTGGCCGATCATTTTGAACAGCCCCTGCCGGGAATGGTGGTCCTTGGTGTGGATCTTGAGATGGTCGGCGAGGTGGTTGATGCGCGCAGTGAGGAGGGCTATCTGGACCTCCGAGCTGCCTGTATCACTTTCCCCACGCTTGAACTTCTCCGTGATCGCGGTCTTGGAAGCCTTATCGAAATACACGCGCTTCCTCCAATTTCTTTGGATTTCTTTCTTTTAGACAAATGATTATTCTACCACGAACATCGCCCTCTGTCAAAGTGCACGTTCTCCTCTTCTTCGTGTCCTTCGTGCCTTGGTGGTTGGTTGTTCTTCAATGGTGTCCGTCCCCCCTTCTGAACGCCGCCCGAAAGGCTTTGATTTGTCTGGTGCCGATGCGCTAAAGTGTGACTCCCTTACCGGGTTGGGAAGAAGGAGAATCATGACCATGACTCTTGCGGACGAGGTCATCAAGCCGCTCGATCCCGGCGCGAAGCCGCTGGGCAAGAAGGACGCAAAACGCCTGATGCAGCACGTCCCCGCGTGGCGCATCGATAAGGACGAGATCGAGCGCACGTTCAGATTCAAAGGTTTCCCCGAGGCGATCGACTTCGTCAACCTGCTCGCCGACCTCGCCGAGGACGCAAACCATCATCCCGAGATCGAGATCAAGTTCAACCAGGTTGAGGTCGAGCTGTCCACTCACAAGATAGGGGGCCTCTCTCTCAACGATTTCATCATGGCAGCCAGGATCGATCGGCTGTTCGACGGACGAGAGCTTTCCGAGACGATAGGCCTGCCGTTCGATAGCCCCGCGACCGGAAGAACGAATGGTCCGGAATGAAAAACACGCGCCGACTCGAGGAGAGCTGACATGGACAGAATACTCATCAGAGACCTGACCGTCCGCTGCATCGTCGGTGCCTGTGACTGGGAGCGTAACGAGAAGCAGGACGTCATCATTAACATAGTCCTTGAGACCGACCTGTCGAAGCCGGCTGAGACCGATCGCCTTGAGGACGCAGCGGACTACCAGGCTATAAAAAAACGGGTGATCGCTCTTGTTGAGAATTCGAGCTTCCAGCTGATCGAGACGCTCGCGGAGAACATAGCGGGAATCTGCCTCGACGATCCTGCAGTCGAGCGCGTTCAGGTGACCGTCGACAAGCCCGGCGCACTGAGATTCGCCAGAAGCGTCGCGGTGGAGATCGTCCGCGAACGCGCAAAATAAACTGTGCCGAACCGTGC
This sequence comes from uncultured Planctomycetota bacterium, assembly GCA_964354375.1. Lineage (GTDB taxonomy): Bacteria > JAJVIF01 > JAJVIF01 > JAPKYR01 > JAPKYR01 > CAYGZQ01. The sequence goes on along the minus strand of CAYGZQ010000059.1, from coordinate 2,956 downwards.
CGAGCACGTCTCGTGCTTCGGACTCAGGAACCGACTCGTCTCGAGTCGGGAAGAGTCTCCGGGCACATCTACTCGTCCTTCTACGCGGGACGCGTCCGCTCCGATTCCCGAAATGCGGGACGCATTCGGCACGTGCTTCTAGGATTTCGCGAACTTCGGCGCGCTCAGCGCGGGATCGCCAAGCCACGGCAGAGCGGCCCTCGGATCCGAGACCAGTTGAGTCAACGGAACCGCCGGTCGCTCGGACGTGCGCCGGATTTTCACTTCCGCATTGCCGCTCTCCAGAGCGCGTTTCCCCAGAATGATCTGGATCGGGATTCCGAGAAGGTCGGCGTCCTTGAACTTGAACCCCGGCGACTGCTCGCGGTCGTCCAGAAGCGCCTCGATCCCCGATTCCCAGCACTTGTTGTAGATCTCGCCCGCGGTTTTCCACAGCTCCACGTTGCGAGCGTCGAGCGGGATGATTATCACGTGGAACGGCGCGATGCTCATGGGCCAGACGATGCCGTTCTCGTCGGCGTGTTCCTCTATCGCGGCCACCATGATCCGCCCGATACCGATGCCGTAACATCCCATGATGATCGGCTTTTCCACGTTGTCCTCGTCCAGGAACATGCAGCCCATCGAGTCCGAATACTTGGTGCCCAGTTTGAATATGTGCCCGAGCTCGATAGCGTTCAGTACGCGCAGCCTGCCGTCGCAGTGCGAGCACAGGTCCCCCGAGCACGCCAGCCTCAGGTCCGCCGCGTCCCCCGTGAAATCGCGCAGGAATGTCACATTCCTGATGTGGAAATGATCCTTGTTCGCGCCGCCGATGAAAGGCACGCCGGGAGCAATCGAGTCGTCCACCAGGATCTTCACGTCTTTTCTTTTCAAGCCCACAGGCCCGATAAAGCCCGGCTCCGCGCCCGACATCTCCTTGATCTCTTCCGGATGCGCCGGACGGTACTCGTGGCCGCCCACCGCGATCTCAAGCTTGGATTCGCTCACCTCAAGGTCGCCCCTGATAAGCACCAGCAGCGGAGTCTGCTCGGGCAGCAGCATGTAGATGACGCTCTTCATCGTCTCCGACTTGTCCACGCCCAGGAAACCCGCGACCTCCTCGATCGTGCGACTATCGGGTGTCGCGACGTCCACCATCGGCACGTCAAGCTGCTCCCGGTGATTGATCCGGCTCCTCGCGACCTCCAGGTTCGCCTGGTAACCGCACGACTCGCAGATCGCGATCGAATCCTCCCCGGACTCCGCCGGCAGCATGAACTCCTCCGACCCGGTCCCGCCCATCGCGCCCGAATGCGCCCCGACTATGAAGAAGCTGAGCCCTGCGCGCCTGAAAATGTTCGAGTACGCCTGCCGGTTCCTCTCGTACCATACGTCCAGGTCCTCCCAGCTCGTCGACAGCGAGTACGCGTCCTTCATCGCGAACTCGCGCACCCGCATCAGCCCCGACCGCGGGCGCAGCTCGTCACGGCACTTGGTCTGTATCTGGTACCACTGCTGCGGAAGGTCTCGATAGGAGTGTATGTACGCCCGCGCAAGCTCTCCGATGACCTCCTCGTGCGTGGGACCAAGAAGAAGGTCGCGACCCTTGTTGTCCTTGAACTGGAACAGGATGTCCTTCATCACCTGCCGACGTCCCGTTTCGTCCCAAAGCTCCGCCGGGTGAATGAGCGGCAAAAGCATCTCCTGCGACCCGATCGCATCCATCTCCTCCCGGACGATCTGCTCGATCTTTCTCAGCGCTCTCCAGCCTAGCGGCAGGTAGGTATAGACTCCGGCGGTGAGCTGCCGGATCAGTCCAGCCCGAAGCATCAGGCGATGCGACAGCGTTTCCGCCTCGGACGGCGTTTCCTTGATCGTGGGCACCAGGTAGTGACTGAGACGCATGCAGGATCCTCCGCAAAATCAGCCAGTTCAATATACATTGCGCGGAACCCTCCGGCAACTCACTGCTTGCCTTATCGCGATGGGTCCCTCGCCGGTTTCGGATACAGAATGACGAGAAGAATAACCGAGATCGCGATCATAACGGCACTGACCCACTCCCTGGGTGAAAGATGACGTTGTATGATGCTGAACACAAAAACCGCGACCGTGCCGATCGATACCATGAGTACCATATCAATCACAACCCTGAACCTGACCGGGTCGGACGCGATCCTCCATATGGTTATCGCGAAGGCGATGTTCAGGACCCCGATCAGGTTCGTGGCCAGGAGATCGTAGGCGCTCTGCGGATCGTACTGCTTGATGCCCATCAGGCCCACCATGTACCACTCGGGATAAATGAGATGGGTAAGCCCCCAGACGAAGAACAGGACAATGGCGAGCAGGCGCAGAAGGATCGGGAGGAACGGATGGAAGTCCGGTTCGTTCCGCGGAATCTCGATGCTTTCAGGCATAGGCGACCTCCACACTCGCGGCTTGGGGCACATCATACCATCCCGACCGGGGGGTTGTGAGGAAAACGCCCGCGGGGTATGATCGTCCGGATTCATGAGAGGAGAGACCGAAATGAAACGCGATCCGGACTGCATTTTCTGCAAAATCGTCTCGAAGGAAATCCCGAGCCAGATTATCTGGGAAGGCGAGGGCCATATGGCCTTCCTGGACATTTTCCCACTCAGGAAGGCTCAGGCGGTGGTGGTCGCGAAAGAGCATCTGCACTCGTCCCTCTACGCGCTTCCCGACGATGCGTATGACGGCCTGATGAGAGCCGCGAAGAAAGTGGCCATGCTTCTCGAGGAGAAACTTGGTGCGGAGCGAACAATGGTGGTCGGTGAGGGCTTGGAGATCGATCATGTGCATCTGAAACTCTATCCTCGATTCAGGGGCGATTCAGGCCTTGTGCATGGCGGACCGCCTGCGGACCCGCCGACGCTCGCGGAGCTGGCGAAACGGATTCGGGAAGAATAGCATACCTCACCCCCCTAGCCCCCCTCCCCATCCGCCGCGG
>CAYGZQ010000058.1:833-26160 GCA_964354375.1 uncultured Planctomycetota bacterium | reverse complement strand
ACGCCATACACTCCCGTGTACGGGTCGCATGTGTCCTGCACAAACACGACCGCCGCTCCGTGCTCCGTCGCGTTGTCGCTCGGGATGTCTACATGAATCAGGCCCGCGTCATACTTGTTGTCGTCACCCTGGGCGAACGGATTGAAGACCTGCTCCTCATAGCCGGCAACTTCTGTCACAATGAGACGCACCAGGGGTGGATGGGAATCGTCGTCCTCTCCGCTCTCTATGTTCCACCAGCCGACGATGGGCCGGAAACCCTGCCAGTCGCCGCTCCCTTCAGGGAAAACGCCGGTATATGCGAATCCGACATATCTCTCGGGATTCGCTCCGATCCCGGCCACGACGCCCACGTCAAGACTGACAAACCAGCCGTTGTACGGTCCCCACTCCGATTCATCCTCAAGAGAGTACGGACCGTGCCATGTCTGATCGTTCTCCGCGGAATCGTGCCGCGCGTACCTAACCTCGACCGTCGAAGTCGTCGCATGCGTCCAGGCAAGATAGATGTCCCTGGTTTTCTGGTCATACACGATGTCCGGATGCGTTTGCGGGAGCAACGGGACCGCCATCCCTCCGCCGGTCATGGGGCCGGAGCTTACAAGGTCCCATCCGCTCGACGAGTACGTATACTCGAACACCATTTTTACCACCCTCACGTCCCACGTCTGCATGCTCTGCCAGGTGTAGGCATCCTGCCCTGTGCGGAATGCCACAACGACTTCGAGGTTATCGTTTCCGCGGTAAGTGCAGTCGATCTTGGGAAGGCGGGCGTAGGTTACCTGGGCCGACACAAACGGGACTTCAATCTGGTCGCCGACCATGACTCCATCGTCCCGAAGGAACTGAAGCATAGGAACTGCCGGATGCTGATAATCGTTCGGATCGTCGACGATCGCTACTGCAACGTCCCAGCTCGTGTCGTCGTCGAAGACAACGATGTCCCCTGCGACGGTGCTGCCACCCCAGACGACAGATGCAATGTCCACATCGGAGCCTCTCGTTGATTCGTCGCCGAAGATCGTTTGTGAACCGTAGAAATCCATCGCTTGCCGTACTACGCTGTTGTCAGAGGGCATGACCGCATTCTCTGACGGATTCCCCCGATTACCACAGCTAGTACAAAACGCCACAACAAAAATGTAAACCGCAAGAAACGCGAATGCATAGCTCTTCACAGTCATGTCTTCTCTCCTTCCATGAATCTCATTCCAGATCAATGGTGAATTCGAACACTGAATACGCGATTTCGTCTCTCGGATCGTACGGAGGCAGGTGGTAGTTCAGCGCGATGCCGATGTAGTCGCCGTCGGGGAAATTCACGGCGTGAAACTCGTGGACGCAGTACATATCCGGCCACTCATCGCCGCACGGATTCCAATACACGCCGTCCTCGTTGCTGTAATCAGAGTGGAACGCGAAATGCGTTGCTGTGTGACCGCCCCATTGCTTGGAATACATATATGCTGTTGACGGATCGTAAAGATCTCCGCAGCAGTCGGGATCCGTGATCGGCTCGCCGTTGTTCACGTTGTAGTAGAAGCTGTACGCCTCGGGCTGGTTCGCTGTTGACGGGAAATCATTGATCGGGTCGGTCACCGGCATCTTCACAGGCAGCTCCCAGCACGCCTCGACCGCGTAGCCCGCCACCACCGCCTCGCCCGGCGGCAGCCATATCCGGTACGTCCGCGTCGCCTCCCCGTAGTGCGCAAAGATGTGCCTATTTTCATTGGTGTAGAAATCCTTGTACGCGTTCAGATTCGCCGTCGGGACCCCGGTCGCGTATTTCCCCTCCCAGTAGTTGAATATAGGCTGCGGCAGACCCGAATCGTACGACGGGCTCCATCGAAGCGTGAACCCGTCCGCGTTCATCACCTGCGGGTCCCCGAGCTTCCGCCACGACACACGGAACGGCTCCGGATACGGAGGAAACTTCTCGTCCCCTTCATTTACGTAAGAACCGTTAAACATGATGATCCCCTTGACATCGAATCCCGTGTACTGCGGGAACCCGGGGAACGGATGAGTGATCTTGACGGTGAGATCGATCGTACCGTCGCCGTTGTTCTTGATCTTCGTGATCTCAAGGCAGTTTGTGCAGTACTCCTCGAGGAACTTAAGCGCGTTCAGGTGAAATCGTCCCCCTCTTCGCGGCACCAGGTCCACTCGGTCATGGCTCGGCGGGATGAAGAGTGTCCACTCCCCCCAGAGCCGATACGGTCCGTCGTTACTCCCGGCACACAGAGCGCTTGAGCCGACATCGAGCCTCGGCGTCACCGGCCCTTGCTGCGAATGGGCACAGCCCACCAGCATCGCCATGACGATGACGACAACCACTCCTCTGAACATATCGATCCCCCTTTCAAAAGGGAATGTTGATAATGGGGTCAGGCGATTACAGCCTGCAGTTTGAAGCTACCACTCATTTCGGGGTGTGTCAATAGACAAAACTGAATTATGCGAAAGACCGGTCCCCATGTAAGTCAGCGCTTACTCAATTCTCATCAGAGACTCGCCCTCAGCGGCCCGGCAAGCGCCTCACCTTGCCGTTGCTATACCATAGCAATGCATATTCGATCATGCGTCTGAGGTGTACGTCCATAGTAGGGGGAACGGAAACCGAAAGACGAGGACTCGGTAAGCTCACCGGCCATGACGTTTCGCGGAATCATGTGGCGCCCATATGTTCGCCCTGGCGAACAGATGGGTGATTCTTTTTGAGAAGAGACACCCATCCGTCCGCCCCTCGAGGACTCGGGGCATACGTATGGGCGCCACGGGTCAAAGGAAACGCCCCCAACGAAGCGGGGGCGAAGAAGAGTTCCAGGAAAATCACTTGTTCCGTCAGACCGCTAAGGTGTCTCGTCTTCCGTGAAGATGCTCACCATTGCGTTGTTGCCGCTCGTGTGCAACACAACGACATTGCCGTTGAAATCGCTGCCCTCGAGCCTGACCGGGGTAAGGTTCCAGTCGCCGGAGTCGCCGAAGCTTCCGACTGCGGTGGTGCTTGACGCCGTGTAGGTGAAAGCCTTCAGGATGAAACTGCCGGTCGACAGGTGGTCGAGGACGTAATACTGATTCCCGTTGTCTCGGGTGATGTCCAGCGGATCGTAGAGGTGGTCGTCGCCGTTGCCCGGCTGTCCGGCCGCTCCGAAATAGGGACCGGCATACTGATAGTAGTTGCCTTGCCCGACCGTATGATCGGGAATGCTCCATCTCGACGCGGTGCAGTCGGTCGCCTCGACATACCAGACCCAGTCGCCGTCCTTGTCGGACTCCGCCCCCCTCAACCAGGGTCCGTAGACCTGGCTGCCCGAGGGATTCGCCTGACCCCACTGAATGTAGTTGATGTAGTACAACATTGTGCTGTATGGCGGAGTGCCGGTATATTCGCGACCGTTGATGTGGGTTCCTTTCCACGGACCTGAGGAGCCGTACGCATCCCAGTACAGAACCCCTATGTGCGCATATTTTCTGACCCCATTCGGGCCCATCGCGAAGACGTCCTTCAGCTCAACGCCGTCGCCCGGCTGATTGCACCCATAGCCCTCGCCCTGGGAGTACTGAAGAGCGCCGGAGGAATCAAAATGGTCCAGGTAGATCGCCGGGTAGCTGGGCCATGTTATGTACCGGCCGCAGATGATATATGCTTTGCTGTGAAGGTCGTCCACCGGTCCGATGTCGATGAAGAGATGTCCGGAGTTGACGGTGAACTCGGTCGAGGATGTGTAGCCGCTCGTGTAGGTGTATCTCCTCACCTTGCCGTTAGAGTACAGCGCGAGCAGATCGCCGTTGGAGTGGTCGACCGCGATATCCCGCGCAACCGCGCCGGTGTAGGTGATATCGATGTTCTTGGTGGGATGGGCGGTGATGTCCACGTTCACGCTGCATATCGTCTGTCCGCTCTTGTTGTCCTTGACCTTCACGTACACCTTGTCGTGATTGCTCGACGTGAAACCATGAGTCGGGTTGTCCGGGGCCCCGGTGTATGAATCGTCCGGAATCTCGTCATAGACCCCGTCGCCGTCGAAATCCCACTCGAACGTGAGCGGATCGCCGTCCGGATCGAAGCTCGCGCTCGCATCGAACTCAACCTGGATCGGCGCGAATCCCGACTGCGGCATGGATGTGACAACCTGCAGGTCGCAGATCGGGTCCTGGTTTGTCGGGCTCGGGGATACATTGAGATCGAAGCGGAAGAACGCAGCCAGGGGATCTCCGTCGGCGAGATTCGTCACGCCGAAATCGTTCGTGTAGTCATGCCCCTGCTGCTCGACGATAACCCAGTACTCGTTGCCCTCGGTACCCGTAATATTGTCGGCGGGAATCTCCACGTGGTATGTCGAGTAGTAATCCGACCCGCCCGTCGGAGTCATCTCGGACGCATCGAGCTGGTAGGGAGCGCTGAGAACCGTCGATTCGATGAAGACCTTGTAGTCTTCCATGACTCCTGCCGATATCTGCGAGTCCCAGTCCCAGACGCTGATGTCCAGCATCAGATCGCCGCCCTTATTGCCGGCGTCGACAAAATAGACGTTGCTCGCGTCCTCGATGTCCAGAGCCGCCGCCTCGGGAGCGTTCGACGGATGAAACTCCGGAGCTTCACCCTCCCAGTCGGCCAGTATCGCGTAGCCGTACTTCACGCCCGCCGAGTTCGGGAACCTGAGGTAGTAATTCCTCGTGTTCGTGGTCCCCGAGGAGAACTTCCCATACTGATCGGCGTTGGAGAGAAGCCAGCCGAAGAGGTCCTCGTTCTTATCCAGACCGTCGGCGAAATATTTGTGCGGGTTGAGCGTCGATGTGCCCGCGAATCCTGGAGTGGCGAGCTTCCCCTTGGTGTACTGGAACAGGGGCATTCCGCCCGTGGAGAACTCTGCCCTGTTGAACCAGCGCGTGTATCCGTCCGGGCCGCCGTACCCGTCCACCGTGTCCGCCAGCATGAACTGATCGGTCCCGAGCACCGGATAGACAAGGTCCCCGTTGTATTGCAGGGAGGCGGAGCCGTCGCCCATGAAAACCCCGCGCACATCGTACCCGTCGTACTGGTGAAGTCCCGGGAACGGGTGCATGATCGACACGTCTATGTCGACATCGACGTAGTCGGGTCCGAGGGGGGTCGAGTTGATGTGGAATCCAAGACCCGCCGGCTTGCCGTTTATGAAGTTCACGACATTGGCGGTGAACATCAGGTCGCGATTCGGTACCGCAGTGACGGTCTGGGCCGCGATGTCGATGTAGATGTCGTAATAGCCCCAGAGGTGAGTCTGGGAGCCGGCCCTTCCTGAAACGGCCGCGGTGAGATCATTTTCCGCGCCGGGCGCTGCGGGATTCAGATTGCCCCCTGAGCAGCCTGCCGACAACAGCACGACAAGCAGGATCATCGAGAACACCACGCATCTTCGCATATCAGGCCTCCGGTAGTGAAGTTGAGAAAATGGTATCACAACTGACGGCGCTCACCAGCAGCCGTCAGGGAGAAATCTTATCAGGAACGCGTCGGCTCCCCCCGCGGGGATCACATTGTCCGCGGGCTCGGAGCATGGGCCGTCTCCAGGCGCCAGGTTCGCAGCTCCGTTGATGAAGCCGGTCGTGCAGACATTATCCGAAGAGTCGCAGCCGATTCCAAGGGCGCGATCGTTCATCACGCTCCCCCATGAGTGCACCCACTGGTAGGTCCCCGATGCATTGAACTTGCTCATGTAGCCGTCCTCGTAGACGCTGGGAGTCGTGCGCTCGTCCGTACCGTTCGGGTCGAAATTCCCCGTCCCGTAAAACCAGCCGTCAACATACACATTGCCTGAGCCGTCCACCGCAACTGCCTCGCCCGCGTCTATGCTCGACCCGCCCCATGTCCGCGCCCACTGGAAACTCCCGGCGGCGTTGAACTTGCTCAGATAGGCGTCCCGACCGCCGCTGTTAGATGAGTGAAGGTCCGAGCCTCCGGGGTTGAAATTCACATTGTAGCCGCGGAAATAGCCGGTGGCGTAGACGTTCCCGGAATCGTCCGCGGCGACGCCCAGACCCTCATCCGTTTGTATTCCGCCCGCCGTGCCGCCCCAGTTGTACGCCCACTGGAAATCGCTCGACGAATCGAACGCGCTCAGGAACACATCCTCCCCACCGTTGGAGCTGAGAAGATGGGAGCCGTCGGGATCGAAATTCACGTTCAGTCCGGAGAAATAACCTGTGACATAGACGTTCGATCCGCCCGTGGCAACGCCGAACGCGCGATCGTCATTAGGGCTGCCCCAGGTCTCAGCCCATTTGTAGTCGCCCGTGGTGTCGTACTTGCAGACGAAGGGATCGAAGCTGTCGGTATTTGACTGGTGCTGGTCCCCGCCGTCGGGATCGAAGTCCACCAGGCGGCAGAAGAAGCCGGTTATGTACAGGCCGCCGCTGTCGTCGATAACCACGCCCTGTCCGGAATCCGAGTACGTCCCGCCCCAGGTCCTTACCCACCTGAAGTCGCCCGTCGAGTCGAACGAAACCAGCCATGCATCCCAACTGCCGCCACCGACCGACGTTCTCTGCGCAGGACCGCCGGGATTGTCCGGATCGAAATCGGTCGTGCCGTAGAAATTCCCCGTGCAGTAGCAGTTGCCGTCGCTGTCGACCGCGACCCCGTAACCCTGCGTCAGGCCGTTACCTCCCCACGACTTGCTCCAGAGAAGCTCTCCGCACGGAGTAAACTTCGCCACGAAACCCCAGTTCCGACCCGTCGAAACGTGCACGGTCGTCCCTTCGATATACACGTTGCTGTCGGGATCGAACGCGACCCCCCTGCCCTCTTCGTAACCGGTGTCGCCCCACTTTTCCGCCCAGCCGGTGCCGACTATCGCGAAATCGCCGTCCGACACATCGTTTACGCCGGGCATATCTGTCGAGCTCACGCGCACGCGGAGCGTGTCCGACGGATGGCAGGGAATTGTCCACGGGTAGCTCCCGGTGTTCGGCACATCGGTACCGATGGAATGCAGGTCCGAGACGAAGTTGTCATCCGAGTAATCGATGAAGACTGTTCCGGTCACGCCAGAGGATGTCCACGTTATGTCCTGCTCGGTTCCAGGGACCCACTCCTCGCCGCCGTTCGGACTCGTGACCTGAATCCATGCAGGGATCTCGGTGCCGATCTCAAGATCGAACCGGAAGAACGCCGCCAGCGGATCGTCCCCCGCAAGGTTGGTGATGCCATAGTCGTTCTTGTAGTCGGCGTCCTTTTCCTCAACAATCACCCAGTATTCGTTCCCGTCAAGGCCCTGCACGCTGTCGGCGGGAATCTCGACATGATAGGTGGAGTAGTTCTCGTTCCCTCCAACGGGCGTCATGTCGGACGTGTCGAATTCGTAAGGCGTGGTCAGAACCGTCGATTCGACAAATATCCTGTAGTTCTCCATCACGCCTGCAGAGACCAGAGCGTCCCAGTCCCAGACGCTGATATCGAGGATCAGGTCGCCGCCGTTCTCGGACGGGCCCGCGTAGTAAACGGTGCTGTTCGTGTCGTCAACCAGGCACGCAACGGCCTCGGGGGCGTTCGACGGATGCTGCTCCTCCTCCACGCCCGACCAGGTCGCGATTATCGCGTACCCGTATTTCACTCCCTTCGAAGTGGGGAATCTGAGGAAGTAGTTTCTTGTATTTGTCGCGCCGGACGAGAACTGACCATGCTGATCGGCATGGCTGAGGAGCCAACTCCAGAGGTCTTCGTTCAAGTCAAGACCATCAGCGAAATAGCGATACGGGTTCAACGTGGCGGAGCCAGAGAATCCGGGGGACGCCATCTTCCCCGGCGTGTACTGAAAGAGCGGCATTCCGCCGGTCGAGAACTCAGGTTTGTTGTACCAGCGCGTGTACCCGTCGGGTCCCCCGTGACCGTCGACCTCGTCGGGCAACATCAACTGATCGGTTCCCTTGACGGCATAAACGAGATCGCCGTTGTACTGCAGATCCAGGGAGCCGTCGCCCATGAAGACGCCGCGGACATCGTACCCGTTATACTGCTGCAATCCCGGGAACGGGTGGGTGATCGACACATCGATGTCCACATCGATGTAGTCGGGACCTGACGGGGTCGAGTTGATGTGGAAACTCAGGCCCGCGGGCTTGCTGTTAATAAAATTGACCACATTCGCGGTGAACATGGCTCCCCGGTTCGGAACCGCTGTCGCAGTCTGCGAGGCGATATCGACATAGACATCGTAGTAGCCCCAGAGATGCGTTTGTCCGGACCGCGCCCGATCACCGATCAAGGGAATTTTTTCCGTGCTATCGGGGCTGGAGGGATTCTCCCCTCCGGAACATGAGACAAGAAGGGCACTCGCGACGATGATCGCCGCAAGCAGACCTGAGTACCGACTCATGATTGATCTCCTCGACATTGCCAAACAGTGTCTGGATGAAGGTACCGCAATTGCTTTCATTTTAGCATAAACGGCGGAACACAGTTACGGAAGCCGCTCCGGCGGCGCGGGTCTGCGTCTACTGAGCCATGTCCTTGTAGACTTTTATCGTGTTGTTGCTCAGCAGAACGTAAATGAGCTGGTCGTGATCGTTATGATCGATTCGCCAGGCCTCGACTCCATCGGGGAGATCGACCAGTCCGGACGTTGACACGAAATCGCCGGTTGAATTGTCGAACCCCTGAAGTCTCATTTCGCCGCCGGGCTTGTCCATAATATAGATGCGGTTGTCCGAGAGGCGGATAGACATATCGCACGCATCCGTGAGCTGGCCGTCGCCGGTCCCGGTCTCACCGAAATCCGTCGGGGGAGTGGTGGCGGACGTGTGCATGTACAGGTCCGTATAACGCCTCACAAACGGCTCCTCTACGAACAGGCCCCAGATTGCGCTCTGGTCGTCGCCGACCCCGACCGAGTTGATTTTCCCGTCAAGCCAGCCGTCAAAATCCCAGTTGGGATCGGTGTTCGATGAGGATTTCCAATAGTCCGAGTCGTAGTAGCCGTCGTTCTCACCGGGCTCGGCCATCCAGCGATACCTTTCGGACCACCCGAAAATCAGAATATGATCGTACGTCGAGACCGTGCCGTCGTACGTGTTCGTCATCCCGGCGAATCCGTAAGGGATTCCCGGCCATCCTATGATCGGAAAAGGATTAGTCCCCAGAGCATTGATCTGGTACAGATTCTCGTCGAACTCGTACAGGTAATAGGGTCCGAGGTAAATGGCGAGCGCGACGCCGCTTGCGGATGTCGCGACCTCCACAAACGAATTCCCGAACTCGACGTTCGACCATTCATACACGCCCTGCGGCGGCTGGTACATCGGAAGCTCGGTCCCGGTGGACGTGAGGTCGGGGTTGTAGCGCTCCGCGCTCGCGTAATGCGGATCGTAAGTCGACCAGAGGATGTAAACGCCGCCATCATTCTGGCGGATTCCGAGGTCGATCGCTTCCTCTCCCGCCCCGCTGTTCGTCACGACCGTCTCGAATTCCCCGTTGGGCCCCTGGTCCCAGGGGATTATGTCGTAAGGCGGAACCACCTGGACCAGATTCTCCCCCAGCCCTTCGTTCTCGCAGCAGTTCTGCACATACACATCGTACAGACCCGTCGGGAGTGTCTCAGGAATGGCGAATGTACATTCAATCTTCCAGTCATCGACAACCATATCGCTTGCCGCAACGACCTGGCCGGCATCGTCATGTTTCCTCAGCTCCGCGACCGCCCCAACATGCCAGAATCCGTCCCCCCAGATTTCAACGTTTTCGTAGGTCTCGCCCTGCTTCGCCAGCTCCACGCCACCCATTTTCCCTGCCATGCCGTCAATATCGGTGACAACCACTTCGGGGCAGCCCATGGACGGCCATCCGGTCTGCACGTAGAGGTCGAAGCGGTCGAACGCAGCCAGGGGCTGATCGGCGGCAAGGTTCGGCACGCCGTACTCGTTTGTGTAGTCGAATCCGTCGTACTCCGCGATCACCCAGAATTCGTTATCATCGGGATCCTGTATGCCGTCGGCAGGTATCTCAACATGATAAGCGGAACTGTAGCCGTCGCCGCCGATCGGAATCATCTCGTCCGGCGTCAGCTCGTGCACCGAGCTGAGAACAGTCGACTCGATGTAAATCGCCGACGGCATCCCCTGCCATCCAAACAGGTTGATGTCCAGGATGAGGTCCCCACCGCTGCCGCATTCCTGGTAGGAGTAGATATCGGGAGTGATGTCCACCGAATAGGCCACCGTCTCTGGTGTATTGGAGGGATGAGAGGCCGGGTCGGTTCCCTCCCAGTTTGCGATTATCGCGTACCCGTACTTGACGCCCTTCGAGTTGGGGAACCTTAGATAGTAGTTCCGGACGTTCGTCGAGCCCGCGCTGAACACGCCATGCTTGTCGGGATTCGCTGCGAGCCATGTCCAGAGGTCGTCATCCGCTTCCAGCCCGTCCGCGAAGTACTTGTACGGGTTCAGAGTTGCCGTTCCGGCGAAACCCTTCGCCGCAAACTTGCCCGGCGTGTACTGGAACAGGGACATCCCGCCCATCGAGAACTCGGACAGGTTGAACCATCGAGTGTACCCGTCCGGCATCCCCACCAGCTTGTGCCCATAAGGGTCAGTATACGGGTAGCTCACCTTATCGTCGTAATCGTACATGACCTGATCGGTCCCATGTTCGGCATAGCGAAGGTTGCTGCCGTAGGCCATCATGGCGGACCCGTCGCCCATGAAAATACCCCTCACGTCGTACCCGTTGTACTGATCCATGCCGGGGAAGGGATGCTGTATGAACACGTCGAGATCGACATCCACGCGGTCCGCCGCTACAGGAGTGCCGTGAATTTTGAAGGCAAGGTTCGTGGGCGGTTTGTTCACGAACGTGACAACGTTCGCGGTGAACATCGCGCTGCGGTTCAATGCCGCTTCCGCGGTCTGATTCTCGATGTCGATGTAGACATCGTAGTACCCCCACAGGTGTGTCTGAGCCTGGGCCGGTTTGGTCTGCGAGGTCGACGATTCATATGCCGTTGCGGGGCTGACCGGATTGCCCGCCTGCGCGCAGCTCAGGGCAACCGGAAGCAGAAAGACCGCAACCAGCATCATTACCGCGTGTCGATTCATCCCGGGCTCCTCTCAGCATGATCTCCGCGACTGTCCCCTCTCCCCGAACAGAGGCTACACAAGAATTTTATGATGTAAAATCGAATAATGCAAGATTGCCGGAGAAATGGCAGCACCCGCCTTCACGCAGGGCCTCCGGCACAGGAAAAAAGGCCCCCCAAATCCTGGGGGGCCGTTGAATCCGTCTCGCTGAGCAGCGGACCGATTGCCTCTGGGAACGCGAGCTCAGAACGGCATCTCGGCGGCTGTGAAGAGGCTGATCTTCGATGTCCCGCTCGCGGGCCCGTGCAACACCACCACGTTCCCATTGAAGTCGCTGCCCTCGATCCGCAGGGGAGCGGTGTCGATGGAAGTGCTGTCGCCGAAGTCACCAACACTCGATGGAGCGCCGGAGACATCGAACACCTTGATAGACGGCTGGCCTGTCGAGAGGAGATCCAGGACGAAGATGTAAGTGCTTCCGTTATTACGCGTGATGTCCTTGGGATCGTAGAATCCGTTGTTGCTGTCAGTCTGGGTACCCGTGCCGAAGGTCACATTGTCGTAGGCCAGCGGCGCATTGGCGGGCGGAGCCCAGCCGGTCCCGGACGGCGTGAACCTGGAGGCATAGTAGTCTGGACCTTTCTCCAGGAGCCACACCTTGTCGTTCGGCATGGTTTCCGTTCCCTGAATGTATTGCCAGTAAGCCCGGTCGCTCCCGATAAGCGGAGGAGGAGTGAAGAGATATCTGTGCCTGTGAGCGTTGACATTCACGGTGAACGCATAAGCACCTTCGTCCATCACCCGCACCATCGTGATCGATTCCTGCGGCGCAACCGTGAGACCGTATACACCGCCCATGTCGTTGGAGAATGACGAGCCGGTGGGCCACGCCTGCGCCTCATCGACAGCGAGGGGCAGCATCGTTCCATTCGCCCCGGGATACAGGTTAAGGCCCGAAACGTATGCACCCGTCGGGCTCCACCATCGGTGAACATTCCATCCGGTCGAGTTGTAAGTAGCGCTGTAGTCATTGCTGTGGCAGCAGGTGAAGACATAGCCGTTCGGGGCCGCGTCAACGAACCGCCTGGATATCTGGCCGAAGCCGCCCGTGATATTCGCAGCGTTCACGAACTCGGATCCGGTCGCGTACCACTGGGAGAGCTGGTATCGCCAAAGCGTATTGTCCGTGTAGAAGATGAAAAGGTCACCGTCTCCGTGATCGATCGCGATGT
Source organism: uncultured Planctomycetota bacterium (assembly GCA_964354375.1). Taxonomy (GTDB): domain Bacteria; phylum JAJVIF01; class JAJVIF01; order JAPKYR01; family JAPKYR01; genus CAYGZQ01. Next base: position 13,876 of record CAYGZQ010000058.1, on the reverse strand, counting down.
CCTCCGCGGCTATACCTGCGCGGAGACCGATGTTCTTGGTCGCGTGCGAGATGACCGTGATACTCTCGCAGCAGATGTCCTCCTCGTCGGACGGATCAGTCACCCTCACGCACACATCGCCGGTATAGTCGGCGTCGAACTCCTTTGTCGGGTTGTCATCCGTCCCCGACTCATAGGTATCGCCGAATGTCCCGTCATCGTTGAAGTCCCACTCGAACGTAATCGGATCGCCGTTGGGATCGGATGATCCGGTAGCATCGAACTCGACCGCCACCGGAGACCATCCTTCGGCAGGCATGGTCGTGACGACCTGAAGATCGCACACCGGGGGCAGATTGTACGGTGTGTTGGAAACGAACAGGTCGTAGCGGAAGAAAGCGGCGAGAGTCGCATCGGGTGCACCGCCCGCAGGCGTGAATTCGCACGTGTAGTCGAAGTCGCCGTACTCGGCGACCACCCAGAACTCGTTGCCGTCCGTTCCGCTCACGGCATCGGCGGGAATCTCGGCGTGGTAGGTGGAGTAGTTCGCGTCCCCACCTGTCGGCGTCATCTCAGCTGCGTCGAATTCGTGAACCGCGCTAAGAACGGTCGACTCGATCTTGATCACTGACGGCTGATAGTCCCAGCCCCAGACATTCACGTCAAGGATCAGGTCGCCGCCTTTCTCGGTGCCACTGACGTAATAGACGTCGGGGGTCACATAAGCCGAGATGGCTGCAGCTTCAGACGCGTTCGCCGGATGATTCTCCGGAGCCTCGCCCTTCCAGCTCGCGACGATCGCGTAGCCGTACTTCACGCCCCCCGCGGTCGGGAACCTGAGATAGTAGTTCCTCGTGTTGGAGGTGCCTGCGGTGAAAACGCCGTTGAAGGCCGGGTTCGCATTCAACCAGGTCCACAGGTCCTCGTCGGCACCCAGCCCGTCGGCGAAGTACTTGTAGGGGTTGAGCGTTGCAGTCAGCATCGCCTGATAATTGGGCGTTGCCAGCTTGCCCTGCGTGTAACCCATAATGCCGGGGAATATGAACTCCTTGGCGTTGAACCACCGGGTATAACCATCGGGCATCCCGACCAGGCTGTCGCCGTACGGGTCTGTGTACGCAAGCGTCACCTTGTCGTTGTAGTCGTAGAGGGTCTGGTTTGCCCCGTACTCCGCGTGCTTCAGCTTGCTGTCGTATTTCAGTGCCGCTGCACCGGTGCCCATGAAGACACCCCTCACATCGTACCCGTCATACTGGTTCATGCCGGGGAACGGGTGCTTGATGGTCACGTCGATGTCGACATCGACATAGTCCGCCGTAACCGGTGTCCCGTAAATCTTGAACGAGAGATTCGTCACCGGGTTGTTCACGAACGTAACAACATTCGCGGTGAACATGCACATGCGGTTCATCACCGCTTCCACCGTCTGGCTCTCGATGTCGATGTACACATCGTAGTAGCCCCACAGGTGGGTCTGAGCCTGTCCGACATGGCTTACGGATCCGGTCAAGTCCGGACCAGCGGACGGCGCCGTCGGATTTCCGCCGCCGCTGGAGCAGCCGAAAGCTACGGCCGCGGTAAGCAGGATCACTGCCAGTAACACTGCCCATCGATTCATACCAGGTCTCCTTTTTTTTTCTGAGAGTCTAAAACTCGCCAGATCTCAGCGGGTGTTTCTGACCCCACCGAACTCCTCTTTGGCTGAGTATTAAGGAATATAACACACTAACGCAGACCTTACAACAGTCAATCGCCCCAAAATCCCCGTGCCGGCAAGCGGTCCCGGGAATTTTCCGCCCGCGGAGATCACCGACGCTGCCATTCGAGGTGTGGTTATGCACGCCGCTTCCGGGGTCGAAGTCAACAGTCTCCCGGAATTCGCCTGTCACATACTCGTTTCCTGAGCTGTCTACGGCGACACCAGGCTTGCCAACACAGCCATCTAAGTAAGGTGTTCCTTCATTTCCAAAAGCAGCAACCAGAAACTGCCTACGGCGCGAATCGCGCGATGAAGATATCGTAACCTCCAGCGGAATTCAGGACTGTCTCGTTTGGCTCGCCCGGTCCGAATGTGGCCGATCCCCCAAAATGTCCTGTCACGACTGTCGAATTGTCCGAAAGCGTCGTGATTCCATTGCTGTAATCATTGTCAGATGCTCCTCCGGCGCGTTTCGCCCAGGCGAGTGTGCCGTCCGGGTTGTAACGCGCGATGAAGAAATCGTTACCTCCAGCGGTATTCAGGACTGTCTGGTTCGGCTCGCCCGGTCCGAATGTGGCCGATCCATTAAACACTCCTGTCACGACCGTCGAATTGTCCGAAAGCGTCGTGATTCCATAGCCCCATTCATAGTAAGAAGCTCCTCCGGCGCGTTTAGCCCATACGAGGTTGCCAGTCGGGGTCGGAACGATACTGAAATCGTCATCAGACATGTCGTTCACACTGGGATTATTAGTGGAACTAACTCTCACCCGAACAGTGTTGGAGAGATCGTTCGGTATAGGATCCCACATGAAGCTGCCATCATTAGCTTCGCCAGTAGCAATACTGTGGAGATCAGCGACAAAGTTATCCTTGGAATACTCGATGAATACCGTGCCGGATACATTGTAAGAGTCCCAAGTGATCTCATGGTTACTGTCCACCGCCCATTCCTCAGCCCCGTTCGGGGATAGGACTTGGAGACACGCATCCAAAACCATGAGGTCATAGCGGAAAAACGCAGCCAGTGTCGCCACCGGAGCGCCGCCGGGAGGTGTGAAGCTGCACGTGTAGTCGAAATCGCCGTACTCGGCAACCACCCAGAACTCGTTGCCCTCGGTGCCGGTCACAGCATCGGCGGGGATCCCGCAGTGGTATATCGCGTAGTGGTCACCGCCGCCGACAGGCGTCATCTCGGCCGGGGTGAATGCGTGAACCGCGCTCAGCACCGTCGACTCGATCTTGATCAGCGTCGGCTGATAGTCCCAGCCCCAGAGGTTCACGTCAAGGATCAGGTCGCCGCCCTTGTGCGTAGCATCAACGTAGTAGACGTTCGGCGTTATGTCTGCCTTGCACGCTGCAGCTTCGGGAGCGTTGGCCGGATGGTCCGCCGGCTTCGATCCCTTCCATGACGCGACAACCGCGTACCCGTACTTCACGCCCTTCGATGTCGGGAAGCGCAGATAGTAATTCCTGGTGTTGGATGTGCCGGCGCTGAAGACGCCGTTGGTGTCCGCGTTCGCGTTCAGCCACGTCCAGAGGTCCTCGTCCGCGCCCAGTCCGTCGGCGAAGTACTTGTAGCCGTTCAGCGTGGCAGTGAGCATGGACTGGTACCCGGGCGTCGCAAGCTTGCCCTGGGTGTACCCCATGATGCCGGGGAAGGTGAATTCCTTGGCGTTGAACCAGCGGGTATATCCGTCCGGCATGCCGACCAGGCTGTCCCCGTACGGGTCCAAGTACGGAAGCGTCGCCTTGTCGTTGAAATCGTACATCGCCTGGTCGGTTCCGTACTTCGCATACTTCAGCTTGCTCGAATATTTCATCGTGCTGGAACCCGAACCCATGAAGACACCCTTCACGTCATAACCGTTGTATTCGGTCATGCCAGGGAACGGATGCTTGATGGTGACGTTGATGTCCACATCAACGTACTCGGCAGTAGCGGGCGTGCCGTAAATTTTGAACGACAGATTCGACGCGGGGTTGTTCACGAAAGTGGTTACATTCGCCGTGAACATGCACATGCGATTCAGAACCGCTTCCACAGACTGGTTCTCGATGTCGATGTACACATCGTAGTAGCCCCACAGGTGGGTCTGTGCCTGACCGACATGGCCTACGGATCCGGTCAGATCCGGGTTAGCGGCCGGCGCCATCGGATTTCCGCCCCCGCTGGAGCAGCCGAAAGCTACGGCCGTAGTAAGCAGGATAACTGCCAGTATCACTGCCCATCGATTCATACCAAGTCTCCTTTTTTGGGAGTCTAAAACTCGCCAGATCTCAGCGGGTGTTCTTGTCCCCACCGGGCTCCTGTTTGGCTGAGGATCAAGGAATATAGCACAATAACGCAGGCCTTACAATAGTCAATCGCCCCAAAATCCCTGTGCAGGCAATCGGTCCCTGGGATTTTCCGCCCGCGGAGATCACCGATGAGCTGCCATTCTTCTGAACTTTTTTCCGAAAATCCGGGTCACAGGAGTTGACAAAAGGTTACAAGATGTTACAATGTCAGTGAAACCTTTGAGGTGACCCAAAATGAACATCCGCTTCCCGATCGTCCCTGTTCTTCTCATAACGAGCGCCCTCGCCCTGTTCCTCGGCTGCTCCGGCAGCGACAATGAGCCTCTCCAGATCATCGTGTCAAACAGCTCAGGTTCTCAGATCAACCAGGGCGAGGCGCTCGTCTTTTCAGCAACCGGACTTGCGTCCGGAGAGTTCCCGGTCATGGTCGAAGCACTTACCGACACCGGCGATGCAGCAAGCAAGGTCCGCCTCACCGCGGACAAGTCCGGCGCAATCGACAATGTCATTCTGGCCTATGATGTCGGCTTCTGGTCCTCGAGCGGCGACGGGCTTCTTGCCCCCGGCCATTACACTGTCCGCCTCACGTCGAGCGAGGGCATCGTCGAGACCGATATCACGATTCCCGACACGCCGACAGGCCCGATCGTCTGGGGGTGCGACATCGACGGCAACCTTTCGAACTCGTTCCTTGAGGGTCAGCCGGTCTTCGTAGCAGCCGAAGCTCTGCAGGCCGGCGTGACTTACCGAGCATGGCCCGTGAAAGACAGGCGGTCATGGTCCGATGGCGACATCATCAAGAGCTGGCAGCAGGACAACCCGGGCATCGTCTGGCCGTTGGATATCCCCGAGTACATCGAGGTCACCGCCGACGGCGAAGGAAAAGTCGAGCCCACGCAGCTTCTTGCGTACGCCACTTTGCTCATACCGGGCGTCACCGACCAGTTCGACATTGTTCTGGACGCAGCGCCATACGCCATCTTCAACGCGGGCACAGACGCGGTGGATGGTCGCCTGCCTACCGGCGCGGTAGTTCAGAAACCTAACGACGGCGACCCGATCTACGCCGAGCTTGCTTCGTACTCGGATTTCACCTACTCAAACCATTTCCACGCGGGCGACACAGTGAACATCTGGCTGAACCCGGCGGTGCTTCTCGAGGTGACCAGCAGGTATGTCCTCAAGTACATCCTGCTGCACACGACTGATTGGCAGGACGGCATGTCGCTCGAGGACATCACCGGGGGAATCGAGCTGGATCCTGTCCAGATCGGCTGCGTGAACGAAGGGTTGATACTCGCATGGCTTGCCGCCGAGGAAGGCGAGTACGACGTTCTTCTGGACATCAACGGTAACGGCATATACGACGAGGGAATAGACGTTCTTGACGGCGGACCGCACGGTCCGGGCTTTGTGGTTGAACCATTACATTAGGGCATATCGCAGGTCGGTTTCTCGGCCGACGCGCCCCGTCTCGCTTGCTCCAGCATAGTAAGGCGGGGCGCCTTCTTTTTGGCGGGAGCGAAACGGGGCGCCTTCTTTATATTCAGCCCATCCCTGAGTTACCAGCGCGGCTCGGACGGCGTCGCCTTCTCTTCCTCAGGCTGCTGCTCCTGATCGATCGGGACACCTGGCGCAGGGCCGCTCCTAATGCTTGCGCCGCCGGACACAACGATTATCACGCCGTCCCGACGACCGTCCGGACCGACATACGCAGCCGCGATGCTGGTCCCCGTCGCCGGTCTTTCGTTCACAGTGAAAAGGCTCCGCTCGGTGAAATCGCCCCACAGGTTGTAGACATCTTGCCCGGCATTCTGCATCTCCCCGTACCCGCAAAGGTTGTAGTTGATTGGCAGTCCGGCGATCGGTACGTCGGGATTGGGGCCGGCCTCGGCCGCGGCAAAGGCCGAATACCCTCCCGGGTCCTCGAAAACCGCGTAGTAGTAGAAATTCCCGGGCGTCAGCCAGAACTGGTAATCGTCTCTGAATTTCTCCCGACCGGCCTTCGCGCCCGGCTCAAGCACGGGATTCACGTAACCGGTCCAGTGCGGCTGCGGGTTGGGGACCACGATAATCGGCCAGGGCGGATGACGCTGCCCCTCGCTGACGTCCCACATCAGGTTCCCGCTCGCCCCGCCGACATCCCGCCTCACACAGTGAAGCGCACGGTCGAAAGGCTTCGTCCAGATGTTCGTCCGGACTACGCCGAGCTTGTCGAAACTCAGTTCAAGCGGGCCAAAGCCGTTTGCCGCCGGATCGGTTCTGATCTTCTCCTTGAGCGGATCCACCAGCGGGTTAGAGGGGTATTGCGCCAGATACCCGAACTGGATCAGCGCATCGCAATCGCTTTGGAAGGGCTTGTACTCGGGCTCCTCGGGCGGGTAGTACGGAGTCACACCGGTTTCGAGGTTCAACGCTCCCCCGCCGGGCTTGACGAAGGTGTCGGTCTCATCGCCTCCGTACAGGATGTAAGGGTAATATCCACCGGTATCGACAGCGTAACGTTCGAGCGCAATCTGGATCGCGTGTATGTTGCTCTTGATCTCAGCCTCCCGGGCTTTCCCTTGTGCCTCCACAAATCCCGGGCAACCCATCAGGGCGCCGGACGTCACAATCACGATCAGCAGGACGAACACGAGATAATCGACGAGCACTGATTCCTTCGATTGAACGTATCTCCTCATCACAGAAGCCTCCCTGGCAAAGAATTAGCAAGGACAGGCGAATTATGAGATCAATCGAGCATGTCGTCAAGGAATGGGTCTGTCCGGGTGGAGTAGCACGTGGTTCTTTCGGAAGACACAAGAACCATGCGCAGGATGCGCATGACTACACGAGTCATCACGACACCGCTCTTTCGTTGTGAACCGCCCCCAGCAGGACGCCCAGCATTGCGCCGAGCGACAACCCCATGATTACCACACAGATCAGCAGCAGTGCCACACCGACACTGACCAGATGCCAAACCGGACCCTGAGTGAAATTCGCAAGCCAGGGGGACACAAACATCCCCCCGAACCAAAAAGTCGCCAGTATGACCAATGTTGGGCCCCCAACCAGGACGCACCCGGTCACTTGAGCCGTCTTCAGTCGTAACATCAACATGCCGTAAGCCGCCAGGGGCCCGAAGACCGCCATCGCCAGCATCACGTAACATATGCGGGGAATTTCGTCAGCGGTAATAGGCACGGAGAACCGACCGTACATAACCCATTCGAAGGCAATCAAAACGACCAGAAGCCCAGGAAAAAACAGCTGCCAGACGACGTGAGACCGTTTCGCTCTCAGTTTTCCCTTCATGAGGGCCTTCGGGTCCAGACTGTCTTGCTCGTATTGCATCAGTATGAGCATCGCGACCAGCACTTCCTCGTCGTTCAGAGGAACGGCAAGCGAGGGAGGATGGCGAAGACAGGGGGCCAACTCGGGACGCAGATCACGCTCGCGCCACCATGAGATGATGGTGTTTTCGAGGGGGCGCCTCATTAACCTGCGTGACCTCACCATGAATGACAATCCCCGGAGGAATATTCTGGATGCCGTCTTAACTGCCTCGACCGCGCTCACCAGTTGTCCTCGTCCCACTGCTTCACGACCGCGGCCCATTCCTCGAGATCGTCGTACCCCTTCCACCATGTCGTGTACATCACCGCGTACACTCCGGAGTACGGCTTCGACAAGTCTAGCCACTCATAGATGGAGAAATCGGGACCGTCCTCATCGTAGTACCCGCACAGAATCTGGCGGTTGCCGTGGTCCTGGAAAAAGGAAAGCGTCTCGTCCGACATCCTCAGCCAGTTTCCAATGTCCCAACTCGACGGCAGCCCCTCCCAACTGCCCTCCAGCGTCCCGTTGGCTAGATAGTAATTGTCGTGCGCGTTGTGATTCGGGTCGTACATGTCGCTCCACGTCATGAGCTTCCATGACGGATTGATGTCGTGCGCGATCTGGTCCACGCGCTCAGTTGCATCGGCGAGAAGCTCACCGGGCGTTTCCCCCGTCGATTGACAAAGCTCGCACCAGTTGACGCACCTGAGCTCGTCGACCGCTATGAACACTTCGGTGGGATGAATGAGCTCATTGACCTTGGCCAAAGTCGATTCGAAGATATCAAACACCGCCTCCTCGGTGAGACAGCACGCAGGCTGCATGTCGTAGACGAAGACGCAATGATAGTAATCGACGAGAATCCGGTCGCCGTTGTGGATCGCCGAGCCGGGCGTAAGCGTGATCAGGGGTTTTGCGTGGTACAGATCGAACGTGCCGGTGTAGCTCCCCGCGTGACCCATAAGGGGATCGACCACCTGCTCGAAATCGACTCCCTCCTGGTACGTCACCGTTCCGGCTTCGTTCGTGACGGTCAGAGGCGCCCCTCCCCGGCGAATCAAGTTGATCAGGCCCGCGTTTTCTATCGTCACATCGTCGACCCAGAACTTCCCGCTCGACCCGCCCCAGATTCCGATATATATGTGCGCCGATGTCTCCTCCTGGCTGTTGAATATCGCGTAGTAGTGCGTCCAGTCCTGCGTTTCCTGAATGTCGAACGAAAGGAATTCCAGGTTCCGTGAGAAATCATCGCTGAAAACCTGGAGATTGACTTCGCTCGCGGGGGTGACATTATCGGTCCTGACCCAGAAGGAGATCGCGTAGCACTGCCACGGCTTGGTTGAAACCTGCTGGCGGATTCGGTCGTTTCCGTTCGGATGAGCGATGAAATTCTCGAACCGTATGCTGCAGCTCCCGGAGTGCTTTATGTTCGTGTCGGCGAAAGTCTCCACGCCCGCGCCGTCCATCTGAATCCATCCCGGGAAAGTATCGCCCGTATGATTCTCGAAATCGCCGTTCACCACGACAGTCGAGGGGTCCTGCTCCACCTGCGCGGTCGTGCCGCTCACCTTGAACACGCAGTCCTCAACCGGCTGCGGCTCTATCAGGTTCGGATCGTGGCACAAGACCGCGTCGGAATACCCGATAGGCACAAGCGACGGGATCACCTCTATGCCGATATCGTCCGCTGCCTGCGCGTAGGTCTGCAGATGCTCCCAGTAGGTTTCGCTCTGAATGTCGACCGTGCCGAGCTTGAAATCCGCCAGCACGACTTTCTCATAGCGGGCGGCCTTCGCCGTTGCGAGAAGATCGATCGCCTCGGTCAAGTTCGCATCGGGCAGAAGATTGACTGAGTGGTAGTACCAGAGCTCATGATGATCGGGCTGCCCCTGCGCGACACCGAGACCGAGGACATAATATGCGGTGAGGTCCAGCCAATCGGGCGCCGACGCGTTCTCATTGTCAACAACCGAGACAAGGCACTTGTACCTCCCGACTGAGGCCTTTTTCTGATTCTCGACCGTGACCTCGTAGCGACTGTCGCCCGCGATATCCTGTACCCACGACGCGGTCAGTGTTCCGTCGAACAACTCCCGACATTCAACCAGAGGGGCGGAGTAACTGGTTTTCCCCTGCCAGTCGCTTACATCAATGGTCAGTTTTGTCGACCCGCCCTGATCGGTCAGCCCCTGCCCGATCGGCTCCTGGCTCACCTGCATTCGCCACGGCTCCGGGCAATTCGCTTCCGGGGGGAAATCGTTCATCGGGTCGGTGACCGGTTTCACGAGCGGCGGCGCCCAGCACGCATCGACGGCATAGCCAAATCCCAGCGCATCATCGGGCATGTCCACTTTGAATGTCTGCGTGATCGATGTCCCCACATAGAACGCATTGCGGACATTGGCCGGGACCGGCGATATGTACCTCTTGAAACCGCTCAGCGTGACACTCGGAGCCGCCGGTGTAGACAATTTTCCCTTGAGATATCCCTGCAGACCGCCCGGACCCGATCCCTGAGTCGTGATGTTGTACAGCGACGTGAACCCGTCCGCGTTCACAACCTCCCCCTGTCCCTTCGACCCGTCAGAGATGCTCAACCCCGATACAGGGAAGGAATGATTCCCGGTGAACATGCAAATCCCGCGAACATCGAACCCGGTAAGCGTCAGCGTTTCGAACGGGTGCGTGATCTGGACATCCACCAGCACACTCCCGTCTCCCGACGGTGTGAAACTCACCAGCTTCACGCAATCCGTGCACGGTCCCTGTTCGAGGAACTTGAGCACGTTCCAGTGGTCCGCTACCTCCCTGAGGGGAACCAGCTCCATTTTCATCTCCCCGGGATCGATGCGACCGAGGAAATATCCCCACAGGTAGTGGTTACATGCGCTGCTGAGCGTTGATTTCCCCGAATCGCGACCCTGCCCCTCAGGACCAAGCGGGCTCTCCCCATCAAGGCTCTGTCCTGCGCATGAGGTGATAAGAAGCAGGCTTGCGAAAACAAGGCTGAGAATGGCTTTTGGACGGGATACCATGACCGCCCTCCTCGCGAAGAGTGTGTACTCACCTCAAGAATGCAGCATGATTCGCGGTCATGTCAACATGGACTGCCAGACCCCGTTTTCTCGAGATGATGCGTGGCGGCATGTGGGGCAGGCTTCTTCAACAGATGCGCTCGGTCGCGCGACTCGCCGGCACCATTTGCATTTCCTTCGCACTTGACAAACGCTTGCGGTCAATGTCACATTCTTGTCTGACGTGCGATAGAGGTAATCGGCAAGAAACGCGCGTCTCTGGTTGGGAACAGGTAACTGCTGCATCGTTATGCGGCGTGAGGATAGATTAGGGGAATGGGTCTCTCACTGGCATCATTGAGTCGGATGGCATTGATCCCTGCCGCATATCTGCTGGGGTGTTTCTCCACGGGCTACTACCTGGTGCGTTTGCGCTCGGGCGAGGACATTCGAGAGCATTCGAGCGGCACAGCCGGCGCGAAGAACGTGGGTCGAAAGTTCGGTGCATGGGGATTCATCGTCACATTTCTCGGTGACCTTGCGAAAGGTGCGATCGCGGTAGCCGCCGGGATTTATCTTGGGCTGGGTCAGGTCGGACTTGTTCTCGTCATGATCGCGGTGGTCCTCGGACACATCTGGCCCGTGCAGCTTGGATTCCGGGGCGGCAAGGGGGTCGCGACGTCGCTGGGTGCGGTCCTGGTTTTCAATTGGCTCATCGGAGTTATCGTGCTCGGCGTTTTCGTCCTGACGTTTGCTCTGACGAGGAAATTCACCCTGAGCGGAGTAGCCGCGGCGATCCTGTCGCCGCTCGTTCCTGTGGCCCTGAGGCTTCCCGCAACGAGCGTTATCGGCGTATCGGCGCTGGCGGCTCTAATTGTTTTCGCACACAGAAAGAACATCGCGGCCGAGATCGGCAGAATGAGAGCCCGCAGTCAACTGAAGGACGAACGGAGTAATCTGCTCCAGAAGGAGTAGTGGAATGCGTTCACATCAACCTCTCACGTTCAAGATCGCATCGGAGGATCGGGAGTTCGAGCAGATCAACAGGCTCAACTATGAAACGTTCGTCGAGGAGATTCCCCACAACGAAGCGAACCTCGGACGCAGCCTGGTCGATAAATTCGACGGCGAAAACACCTACATGGTCTGCCTGCATGAGGACAAGGTGGTGGGCATGATCGCCATGCGCAGCAAACGCCCGTTCTCGCTGGATCAGAAACTCGATAACCTCGATTCCTATCTCCCCCGGGACCGCTCCATCTGCGAGTTGAGGCTTCTCTCGGTCGACAACAGGTTCCGAAACAGCAGGGTTTTCGGCGGACTTGTGAAACACATCGCACGCTACGGCATGGGGAAGGGCTACGATCTTGCCGTGATCTCGGGCATTGTGAACCAGGTCAAGCTTTACGAGCATCTGGGATTCGTCCCGTTCGGACCTCTCGTGGGCAAGCCCGGCGCGATGTTCCAGCCGATGTACCTGACGCTGGAAGCCTGGCGCGACTTATCGAAATCACTTTTCAAACCAGAGAGCGCATCACCGGCGGAGAACGAGCACGTGACACTCCTGCCCGGACCGGTGGCGATCGGTCCCGATGTGCGGCGGGCGTTCGCTCAGGCGCCCATCTCGCACCGCTCCGAGGAGTTCAGGAACGCTCTCAGCGAAACCAGAGAGACACTCTGCAGGCTTGTAGGAGCGAAAAAAGTCGAGATAATGGTCGGCTCGGGAACATTGGCCAACGATGCTGTCGCGGCGCAATTGTCTTTGGAGAGAGAGCCCGGACTCGTCCTGAATAACGGCGAATTCGGCTCCCGCCTTGTGGACCACGCGACGCGATTCGGCCTTTCGTTCGACACCCTTGGAATCGATTGGGGCGAGGCGTTCGACCCGGATCAGATAGAGGTCGCGCTGGACCGAAACTCCGATATCAAATGGCTGTGGGCCGTTCACTGCGAGACTTCGACCGGCATCCTGAACGATCTTGGGATGCTTAAGAGAATCGCAGCCGGGAGAGAAATCCATCTCTGCCTCGACTCCATCAGCTCGATCGGGACGGTGCCGATCGACCTCGGCGATGTACGCCTGACGTCGGGCGCAGCGGGGAAAGGTCTCGGCGCATTCCCCGGCTTGTCCATGGTGTTCTACAATCACGAGATAAAACCCGCCCCGGAGAAGCTTCCGAGGTATCTCGATCTCGGCCTGTACGCACTGAACGGCGGGATTCCATTCACTCACTCCTCGAACCTGATTTACGCCCTCCGTCAGGCACTGAAACGCTTTGAGTCCGAGGACGTGTTCGCAAGAGCCCTTGAGCTCTCGCAGTGGCTGAGAGCCAGACTGCGCGAACTGGGCTTCCGGATCGTCGCTCCGGACGAGCACGCGAGTCCCGCTGCGATCACCATCGCACTCCCGGACGGTCTGACCTCCATGGAAGTAGGTCGAGAGCTTGAGGAGCTGGGCTATTTCCTCTACTACAAGGGCGACTACCTCATCGAGCGCAACTGGCTGCAGATCTGCCTCATGGGGAACTGCTCGCAGGAGAGACTGATCCCCCTGCTCGACGCGCTGAGCGAAATCAGCTTGTAGCTATCCGGTCTTATCCGCTAGCTGCTACCCTTGCCGCGAGCGCAGCGAGCGGTAAGGTAGCTGCTATCCGGGTACTGCGAACCCCGGTAGCTGCTACCCTTGCCGCGAGCGCAGCGAGCGGTAAGGTAGCTGCTATCCGGGT
>CAYGZQ010000058.1:0-733 GCA_964354375.1 uncultured Planctomycetota bacterium | reverse complement strand
ACTGCGAACCCCGGTAGCAGCTACTTTTCGAAGACGAAAAGGTAGCAGCTACCGGTAATGGCTACCGGCAACGGATCCCGCCCATCGTTCGCACATACTCCACCGCCGCGAGAAACAGCGGAAGTCCATGCGCCCAGCTCCCGAATTCCTCTTCACCGGCAGCGCTCACGGGACCCCCATCCGCGCTCGCCCGATATCTGGTCCACCTCGGATGGTTCTCCGGGTACAAAAACCTTTCCGGATGCGGCATCAGCCCGAGCACCCGTCCGGTCGGGTCGCAGATGCCGGCGATGTTCGCCACCGACCCGTTCGGATTGAGCGGATACGGAACCGCCTCTTCCTCGCATGCATCCGGCGCTTCGGGATCGCAGTACCTGAAGACTATCTGGCCGTTCTTTTCGAGTCTATCAAGAATTTCCGTCGACGCGGGTATGAACTTCCCCTCGGCATGAGCCACCGGATATTCGATCAGGCCGGGAAGCCATCGCGTCCAGACGCAATTGGTGTTCTCCACTTTCAGGGTGATCCATCGGTCCTCGAATTTTCCGGAGTCATTCCAGAAGAGCGTCGCCTCGACTCCCCCGTTGCCCTCCTTCAGACCCGCGATCGCCGTCGGGTCGGGAAGAATCCCGGCTTTCACGAGCGTCTGAAAACCGTTGCATATGCCGATGATCAGACCGCCGCGCTCATAGAATTCGAGAAGCTGGCCGAGTAGATGCGCCCTGACCTCAGT
>CAYGZQ010000057.1:0-26300 GCA_964354375.1 uncultured Planctomycetota bacterium | reverse complement strand
AGGCTTTCCGGCCTGCCATTCACGCGGCATCGGGTAGGGGCACGGCATGCCGTGCTGCTGCTATTCATGATAAAGCCGGGGACTTGGAACTGGACTTCCACCTCGCGTTCTTCTGGGAAGAGGGTGATCTTGTCCACCCAGTTCCGGACGTATTCCTTGCGTTTCTCGGGTTTGCCATCCTGGAGGACAAGGTTCAGGTCACTCAAGTGGCTCGTAGCCTTTTGGGAGTCAACCTGAAGGGGTTTCTCGGACTTGCTCGATTGAGTGGACAGGGTCGCCCGTCCTGACCTCAGTTCTCGAATGCGGTCGTTTGCCCAGGCGACATCGTCCAAGCCGTCTTCAAGGAGCTTCCGAATGTGGGCGACCTTCTTGTCGATCTCTGCGATTTGCTTCTCGGCATCGGGATTGTGGCCGGCCTCTCTCTCCCACATTCGTCTGAGTTTCGCGTTGACCTTTTTCGTGAAGCCGACCGGGTCGGAGAGCTTGCCGATGAGTTCTTGTATGCCATCAATGACCGCTGATTCAAGCAGAAGCTGGGGAACGTAGACACCCGGGCCGCATCCCCTGCCGGCGCGGTAAGGTTCGCTACCGCAGACATAGTAGGCCTTGTGACCGACAAGGTTCTTGCCGCATCTCTCACAGACTGCAACGCCGCCGGTCAGAAGGTAGCTCGACTTCCTGGTTCTGCCAGGCGGCGGTCCGGGATTGGTATCCCTTATCCCGCGTCGAACCTTCACAAGCGCCTTGAGTTCCTCGACGGTGATGATTGCCGGATGCGCATTCTCGACGACCTCCCATTCGCTTGCAGGCTTCCTCCGCATGTTTGGACCGCGGACATTCCACAGCCCGAAACCTGCATACTTCATCAAGTTGAAATCCTGGAGAAGGTCTTTCCAGCTCGTGGAGTTCCAGTGCTTATCGCGCCTCCCGGGGATGCCCATCTCATTGCAGAAGTCCCTCAGTCCGCATTTCGATGCGCCTTTCATTGCCAGCTCGACGAGGCAGTGGCGGACCCACTCGTGAAGCGGCTTACCGGCAACAATCGTGTCATCAAGCACCCAGATACCCTTGAGGATTGGCCTGCCGCCTTTGCCGATGCCATGCTCGACGTGCTGGAGCTTGTACCCCCACAGCGGCATGCCCCCGTTCTTGAAGCAGTAGCTGGTCCCAGGATCGCGAGCGCGGATGTTCGCTCGGCAGCCTTTCCTGACATGCATGGCGAGAGTCCGGCTGTAAGCCTCGTTCTTCGCGAACGTGAAGGCTTCAGTGAAAACGCCGGCTTCCGTTTCGGGGTCGAAATCGGGGTCGGTCACGGAGAGGACCTTGATGCCCGCGTCTCGCAGCTCCCTGAACAGCCCACGTCCCGTCACGCTGTCCCTTGAGAAACGCGAGAAGTCGTGGACTAATATCGCGTTGATCTCGGAGTCAGCTTTCGCCTTCTCGATCATGCGGTCGAACTCGGGTCGCTTCCCGTTCCTGCTGAACGCGCTTGCGGCTTCGCGGAACTCCTCCATAACAACGATTCCGCGCTTCTCAGCGTAGGCGCGAATCTCCCTGAGCTGCTGCTCGATGGACTCGCCGCGCTTCTCCTGCTCCTCGGTCGACACCCGTGCCCAGGCGAAGGCCTTCGGCTTTCCCGCGGTCAGACAGGGCTCCTCGAAGTCACGCTTTCCAGTCAGCTCTTCAAGAAGGCTTTGTATTTTGTCCATGGCACTTCTCCTCTCGTCCGAGATTATAACTCATTTGGCCACAATAGTAAATATCTATACTAGTCTAACCAGATAACCCGCGATGCAGGAGCATGCTTCCGCTACCATCCATACTCGAAATCCTGCGATTTTCCTAAATCAACAGAGAGAAGGTGGCGGATGTCGTCGTACTCGTCCCCGACACCGTTTGAGGTGACCGCGGAATCATCCTCTTCAGTGCTTTCCAGAATGTTGGGAAAAATACCGTCATTACCGTCATTACCGTCACAGGTCGCATCAGGAGCGGGTTCTGGAGTAACGGTATTTTCTGGGCCAGGATGTTTTACCGTCATTACCGTCATCGATCCGTTGACCGAATCCCCTGCTGACGCAGGAATCTTCCGGAGGCGTATCAGGCTGCCTTCGCTGGTCCGGGTGATCTCCGCCTCTATGCCCGCTGCAAGTAGGCTTGGCCGGACTTCATTCAGCCGCCTGACAGCCCATGTAGGGTTCTTTGGCCAGCATCTTGAGTTCGTCCTGATCTGCAGTCCTGGGGCCATTCCGTTGATGTTCCTGAGGAAGTCGGCTGGACTTCCATGCCAGACTTCCTCCTTCTCAGCTTTCATCATGGCGACCACCGTCTGAGCGACCGGGCTCGCTTCTATCGCCGCTTCGTTTTGTCTCGCGCAGGTCCAATCAACAGCCTCCTGGAATTCCTCGACGGTGTGCCCAAGCGCGACCGCTGCTGCCGCACCCCACATAGCAAAATCCTTCATCCTCGGTGGGCGCTCCAACTGGATTGTCGGCTTGATTCTCATGGCATGACTAAGCACGTCCAGGAAACCGCCCAGGATCGACGGGTATGCCTTTTCAAATGACTTCCAGAACTCCGACTCTTCGCATCTTTGATGGGGAGGGATCGGCCCGAGGGCAAGGATTGTCGAGCGCTCAAGCAGGTCAGGCCTCTCAGCCACCAGGTTGATGCCGGATAATCCCACGACACGTTTGATCTTGAGGACGTTCAGCTCCTCCATCGTGTAGTGACAGCGAGTCGCCTGTCCGGCGCCTGTGACGGTACAGCATAACGCGTTGGATAGCCAAGTTGGCAAATACGCCAGGTTGTCGATGTTGAGCATCCTGCTCTGCCAGGCGGTTAGAACAAACTGCTCGGGTTTACTGAAGGCAACGTTGAGATCGAGGTCCGAAGGGTCGAGAAGGGCCTTGATTACTCTCAGGAGAGTGCTCTTTGCTGTCCCCTGGCCGCCATGGAGAATGAGGGCGTTGGAGGGAATATCCGGAACCATCGCCGCCGTCACGTAAGACATGATTGCCAACCGGCTGAAACGGTCCCGGGCGTTGACAAACTCAAGAAGCTTTCGAGGATCGCCTCCATGCACAGGGTCAGGCAGGGGCTTCTGATGCGAGAAGGACCTGAACAGGATCGGGGGATCGTTGATAATCTCCCATCCTTCCTCAGTAACCCGGATGGCCTTGTACCCGTCCTTGTCTATCCAGATAGCTCCCTCGTGCCATGCCACTCTTACATGAAGGGTGTGCTGCTCGCCTTCATAACGAGCGATTCCCTGGAGGCTGCGTTTCACTGCGGCCAGTGTTTCGCTGCCCGGCACCTTGCTCAAATGGCTATAAGCGAGGTAGCTCACATGGTCACCGAACTCGGGCGAGTCCATGGAAACAATACGGCGTCCCTTTTCACTCGGGATAGCCGCGTGCGGTTTGCCGCGCTCGTCCGGGAACAACTCGATCCCCGATGAGAGAATGGCTTCGATCACAAGATCAGCCTGAGTTTTATCCTTCCCGGATTTTTCACCCTCGTTTTTCGAGTTGCCCTGCGCTTGCGGCAGCCATTCCGGGGCCTGGCCGACCAGGGCTTGCAGTTCTTCAACTGTGTGACCGAGTTCAATCCAGTCCGACACATCGCCCTTCTCGGGGAGTTCGGGCAGTTCCACCACCTTGATGCTCTTCGCCTTGCCGTGCAGCGACCTCGCGACCTGTTGAACGTGCATCTTGCCGGGCTCATCGTTATCAGGGAGGATCACGACGTCGCGGCCCTTGAGGTCCATTGAGTACTCCTTCTTCCACCTCCCGGCACCACCTGGGTTTGTCGTGGCCAGAAGCCCTTCTTTCGTGAGCCTGTCCGCATCCTTCTCCCCCTCGGCAATGAACACGGGCTTGCCGGGACTGGCAACAAGCTCGGGCAGCCTGTAGAGAATCCGGTCGACGCCGCTCAGGTTCCAGATCCAATCGCCGTTACCGTCGGGCCTTCGGAAGCGGAACTTCTTCCCGGGCTTCCGGATTTGCTGGTAGAGCAGATTCCCGTCCCTGTCCTTGTAGTCGTAGATTGCCTCAAATGATTCCTGCATAGTTGGTACCTCCATGCCAAGACATTCAGCCAATTTGCGGAGCCCGCCTTTCGCCCCGCAGGCGTGGCATATGAATCCTCGTGTTGAAACGTTCAAGTTCGGTTGATGCGGGGGCTTACCTTCCCCGTCTTTGTGAAACGGACACCAGGCGATGTATTCGCCTCGTGAATCCGGGCCTTTGACCACCTTCAGGCGGCTCAGGATTTCCTTGAGCGGCGACTCGGCCTTGTGACTCTTCTCAGTCATTTTCTTTCCCCCTTTCACTCTCCTGCGGTGACCTGGTCTTTCCTTGAAGCTCTTTTTCGTGATTTTGACCCTCTGTAGCCCGCTCCTGATGCGGGCTTTCAGATATCACTTTTCGGCATGCGTCTACAAGCCCCTGGGAGCGTTGAGAGGGTCGGGGGTAGGGGTGAGATACCTCTACGTGGGAAATCCCGCCTGAAACCGCGATTCCTTCGAGGAGCTTCGTAAAGAAGCCGGCCAGGCTTCCCTCGATCCCGCTCAGGACTTCAATGCGCTTCCCGCACCAGGGGCATACGACCCAACCCTTTGGCGACCAGAAGGTTCGCTTGCAGTAAGGGCATCCGGTTGCCTTGGGAACGCGCCGGGTCGCCTTTGCCGTCCCCTCGACGCCGTTATTCTGCTGCACCGTTCCTGTCATTCGTCTCACCTCCAAACCGTTCCCGGTATTCCTTGAAGATCATCTCTGCAACCATCTCCGCCAGAAGATCCTCGGCGGCCTCCCACTGAGCCTGGGTCATGGGGGTCTCTGAGATCCGCGTGGTAATCGTGAATCCCGTCTTACTTCGTTTGGTCATTCCGACCTCTAAAACAAACAACCCCCGAAAGGCCAGCTCGGGATCGCCTAACGGGGGCTGCTGTCTTTTCCGTATGGATTAAGAGCTGCGCTTTTTCCCGAGCTGAGCTCTCAACCCCATCCGTGAGTTTTCACCGGAAACGGCCGGGAAATGCCGTTCCGGAGGATATGGGATAGGTCAAACCAGCTTGGATACAGGGGTTCCAGCAAAGCGAAAAAAGTGAGAAAAAATCGGGGGGCCCGGTGAAAATTCACCGGAAGTCGTCTTCAGCAACAGAATAGAGGATCACGAACCTGGTTTCGTATCCCCCTTCTGTACGATAGAGCTTGAAGGGGTCATCACTGAGGCCGAATAGCCTCTTGAGGAGTTTGCGAAGATCCGAAACCTTCTTCTTGGAACCCCCAACCAGGGCAGTGGAATCACCGTGCCTGAGACTGCCTCCACCCTTTGCGAACTGTCTGAGCAGTTCCCATTGCACGTTGGGTGGATTTCCGGTCCCGCGCGAGTCCGCGAATCCCATTTCATCATAGGTCCTGTGCTGTACCACGGAGCCCGCAGTAATCTTGACAGCTATTTCGCTGACAAACTCGATGGCAACCTGCTCCCAGGTTGCCCCCCGCGGGGTGGGGAAGGGCTCAAGAGCCTTTCCGCGTCTAGCTCGGCTCTTGGCAACCGCACGCCCTATCTCCTCCATGTCCATCACCAGTCCGTCCCGCTGCAGACTCATAAGGCGGAGCAGTGAGAGCATCTGTCCATCCAGGGCGATCGGGAATGCCGCCGCAACGTCCGATAGAACAAAGACGAGTGGAAATGCGCACTCCTTGAGCCGCCCTGCACCTGCAAACATCTCCCTGGCATCCGGCCACGTTGCTCCGAACGCGAGGAAGATCTCAACCCGCTGGTTGTTCAGGTGAGCGTTTCCCAGCCACCAGAGACGATCTCTTATGACCTCTTCCATCCTCCCATCTGCACCGACGAGCTCCTTGACCGTTGCCCCGAGTCTCACAAGATCAACGATCCATCGCTTCAGACGCTCCAGGGGTACCTCTATTCTGCCGATGTCGTCTCGGTTACGACACACTATGTATGCCCGCACCTGCCCTTTCTTCGGACCATCGATGTAAACCACATTCTCGATGCACGCTTCTTCACAACCATCGCACACGACCGACTTCGCGGGCACCATCTCCCTCAAAAGCCCGAGGTCGACTATGAGCTCTAGGTCGCCATCCGGCCAAAGCCTGACCTCATCGTAGTTGAAGACGGGCTCAATCGGAGCGTCAATCCGCTTCAGTATCAGGGATAACGTGTCCTGAGACATCTATGCCCCACTTGATAAGGTGCTCACGAGCGATCTCGTGCTTCGGCTCATGCTTTAGGCTGCACGAGTTAGGGTAACTGACTTCGAAACTGAGAGTTGATTTGCCTGATCTGCCGTCGCGAAACTGCATCTGGAAACCCACCTGAGTCACGCTCAAGAGATCCAGCGATATTCGACCTCCAGTAAGGAGCCTATCCAACAGATCGTAGACGGCATACCGATTCTCAATCGGGTCGGCCTCAAGAGTAATTTTGCCCCCGGCGCCCAAGACATACATTCTCAGTTTTTTCACCCTTACATCTTCGATGCCGCTGTCTGGACTGAAAGGGAACTGGAAGTCCCGGCTCTTAAGAGGCCCAAGCTTATAGACTTCACCCCTTTGTGGCAGTGGTCCGAGGTCTTCGTTGAGAATCACATTTCCCCAGATCATCTGCAGGTCTTCAACTGTTCCCTTCGTCCCACGAACAAAGAGCTCAAGTGTCTGGTTTCCCGGCTTGTGAACGAAAACGACCTCGAAGGCCGGTCGCATAGTGCGACGTTTAAACTGCCTTTGATCATCGTACTCCATCGACGATGTTGCGTAGTCCTGAGGATATGCGTACCAGTAGAGGTGCTCTCCTCGCCTGTAGTGATCTACCTGACAGACATGGCCTCTGCCTTCCTTCCTTCGATAGTATTCCGAGATGGCCTCCCCAAGACGTTCCTGTGATGCCGGGTCAATCGCGGGTTCTTTACATGGGAGATCGAACCGCTTACGCCAGCTTCGGCTAGGGAGATTGTCGGCATGGTAAAGTTGCGAAGCCACCTGGAAGGCCTCAGGATGATTCATGAAGGTCCAGAACGCAGCATCGAGGTGATCATCCATCGGAGCCAGAATCTTTCCAAGGTCCAGCTCACGGAATCGACCCTCCTCAATGATGACCTTCCTCGCCCCTTCGGTGGACATCTCGAGAATATCTCGAAAGTCGCTGTCTATCTGAGCCTGGACTCTCTCATCCGCTGCTTCTATGGCATCAAAGATCGGGTCGATCTTCGTTTCTCCGAGCGAGTCCCAATCCAGGCCCAGCCCTATGCCCTTAGCCGCCAGGTAATCCCTGAGCATTGTGTTGGGCGCTTTTCGGAGAAAGGATTTGAGGGAGTATTGAGTAGCCATGGTTGCTCCTGTTCTAGGCCAGTAACATCGCAGCATTAGGTCAAGTCGTCACGAGGGGATTGATCCTTGATCTTGCCTTCTGGCATACGCGGTGAGTAGTTCAGGACCCCCATTCGCTCCGCGAGGCTAAGCGACTCTTCGTACCCCAGCCTTGCAAGATCATTGCATATCCTGAACACCTCATGCTTAAACTGACCGGGATGCTCAATCTTACCCAGAATCTCAACAATCTCTCCGAAATGGAATTTCGGAAAGTCTTCATCGGCTCCTCCGAGAATGAATGTCAGCAAGCTCAACAAGCTCCCTGCCTTTTCTACCGGTAATCCAGTTTGTTCCAGATCCCTAAAGAGAGATGTATGCTCAAACTCCGGATGGGAACCGCCGCAAGCCACTTCAACGACCTCCTCGAAAACCGGCTTAAGGCAAACAGCCCAGGATATCATTATCCCGCTCTCTTTGGCCCCAAGTTGTGCAGGCTTGCCTGAATTACGATCTTCCCAGTATCGCTTGACCCAACGGTTCCATTGCTGCACTGCTTTTTCCTCCCCATTATTTGCCAGTGCATCCCGAATCTTCCATGCGAACCAGTTTCTGTCAGCCTCAGAAAACGCCGCAATGAATTTCATGAGCCAATCTTCCTCGAGCTCATCCGTTCTGCGGTATAGCGCCATGATCGCCACATGTACTATGAATACCTCAATTTCTTTCTCTGAGAATGATCTATGCAATCGACCAGCTGTTTCCAGATAATGTGAAAACAAAAGCGGGAGAATACCGTCGAGCAGTCGACCGTTAACAATGAACCCACTCCATGCCTCCAATGCGCGACTCTCGTTCTTGCTCCAATCAAACCAAAGCAGGACATGCTCTCTCGCCCACTCCTCTTCACGAGTCCAAAGGAATGCAAACTGGCTGGCAAGTATCACTCTGGCGTACTTGCTTGAGTCAGAATCACCCTTGATCATCTTTTCAAGGTCAGCCTTGAACAGCGGGATTTTGCCCCTCAGCTGTTGATCATCCGTTTTCCATGCCCTTGACAACGCATGAAGCCAGAATAAAGCCAGCTTCCCGCCATTGCTGGTCATCGCTTGAATATACAGTTCTCCCGACTTCTGGATTTCCCCTGAAAAATCCTCACTCAAAGCCCAAAGTCTTGAAGCCAACTCGATTGCTTTATCAAAATCCGCAAATGCGATTTGCCCATTTTTGCCTTCCATTCCGTCTGACAATAACGATGTGGCACCATAAAGATGCTCTTCAAGCCTTGGGTGCATCAGCAGAACACCAATAATTTTTCCCCATTGGATCTCATCCCATGCCTGCGCAACCCAACCCCCGAAAACGGCATCCCATAAATCTCTATCCCAGTTATCAGAGTTATGAAGATATGCTATCAGTCGCTCACTCCATTCGAAGTCTCCCCTGACAGCCTGGCTTAACTCTCTTAGGTTGAATTCCTTACGCCAACCACGAGGTATGCCTTGCTTGTCCTCAATAGCTTCGATCGCATCAGCGGGCGACATCTTCCTCAGAGATTCCGCACTCACACCCGGTACAACATCCTCAACTATCGGGGCGCTAGGAGGAGACATGATGCGCTGCTTCCAGTTCGCCAGGTTCGGGTACCGCTCTTCCACAACCTGTCTCAGAGTTAATAATCCCTGGTCTGATTCGTCAGACTTCAGAGCGGCGTTGACGAGCCGGTAAACGTGCTCCTCAATCGGTCCAATTCCATCGTCTTGTCTGGCAGGACGATGAGTCCATTGTCGCTCCAGTTCTCGATGAAGCTTCTTTCGCGTCCTGCCGGATGCCAGTCTGTAAGTCTTTGCCAGGATATCTGCCACTTCATGCTCTGTGAACTCGTCAAAAAGCAGGTTATGCTCGAACAGCTTCTCTATTGCCTTCCCGCCTCGCTGGGGCACCTGTGCCAGGCCCTTCACTGCCAGCTTTCTTAGAAGGGGAGTCTCAGCTCTCAGCCAAAATTCAATAAGACCTCGCCCTGCTTCGGGCTCATTGTAACAAAGCCATTCCATCGAGTCATCAGCGCAGTTGTACAGGAACTTCTCCAGCCCGCTCAGATAGTGCGGCACCTCCCATCTACTGTAAGGAGTAAGCGAACCGGAGCTGGCTGAGCGCAGAGAAAAGCAACTCTGAATGTGGGATGTGATAATCGGCAACAAGAGCTTGCAGTATGTCGGGAATTCCGGCTTTATGAATTTCTGCCAGTTATAGCCGAGCATTCCGCTCTCATCCGCCGGCCGTACCTTAAGCGAAATCCTCCTAAATTCCCCAAAGTACTTCACCATATACTCCGGCGACACCTCCGGCACAAGACGCGGCCGCGTGATATGCTCAAAGAGCATCATGACAGTCTCGACCTCACCAAACTCCACGCATCGACGCATCAGATGCTCAAACCATCCGAAGTACTCACCTTCTCTTTCGAGACCAATCAGAACAGCCACCCATTTCCGGATTATCTGATTTCTGTCCTCAAGGGCGCAATGCTGCAGGTTTAGGGCAATCGCATTACCGAAACCGGTGTTAATCTGATTATCGTGCCTTGCCACCAAGTCGAGAACAGCGTCTATATGAGCACACGCATACTTCTCAGCCAACCACCATCCCATCACATAATCGCAGAGATCAGCAGTTGCCTTGTCGGAGAATAGAGTGTCTAACATGCGTTTTCCGCCAGCCCACTCCAGCCAATCAAGAGATCCAGCATGCCGGGTGAAGAAACGTACCTTTGGCAAATCGCGAGGTATTGAATCGAAAAGAGGTCTCTGAGCCCCAAGATCACGTGGTGACAGATTGGTCGATTCCTTGATCCGTTGCTCTTCCTGAAGGTAGTTTCGCTGCGATTGCTCCTCAAATCCCGTCTCTGAGCAACTCCGTAAAGAGGTCATGAAACACCTCCTCGGTACTCCGGCCTCGTGAGTCCAAGACCACTGGTTGGATTCCACTCTGTTCGAACCAATCAATATCTCCCGATTCAGGTGAAACAAGAAGCGCATACGCTCTATTCCGCATTGAGCCAAGCTCGTTTTCGATGGTTTCCCATATGCCGCGAAGATCAGGGTCTTTGAAACGATATCCGATGAAGATAGGCGTCAGACCACTGTTAAAGAAATGAATTACCTCAGCAAATAGCGTTTGCCGCTCCGTGCGGCAGGCGTCGTAATCACGCCTGGTTACCACCATCAAAGCTGGATAATGAAAGTCACCATGAATCTTGAAAAACCGCGTCTGTGCAAACTCCGCATTTACGGATTCCATCTGAACATCTTCTGAGTGTGTCGTTAGCTGGTCAGGAGCGACGATTGCATCATAGGAGATCCCTTCGGCAAGACATGCTTTCTCCAGAAGATCGTCATAATTCGTAGTAATCACAACTGGGAACTGCATGCGACAGAAGAGTGTATGGACACGTCCTGGCCGGACATCTGTGTTATCAATATGCAGGCTTGCTCTGAGCTGCCTGATAAGACGCGGACGACCGAATTCGTCTTCATAGGCAGAAGCTTGTTCTATTGGATCTGCCGAGTAAATACGGTCCTCAAAACTCAGGGCCAGGCCCAAGTCATCCCACGTCGGCATTGTGATCCCCGGCGGAACTGCAGCATTGCGTGAGAAACCTGCCCCGAGAAATGGAAGTGCCTTGCGCTTCTTCAGTACTGCCCTAAGATGAGGGCGAAAGGATTCAAGAAATCCACGAGCCTTCTGCTGCGATATGACCCATTCCCTGAGTCGATCCTTTGCAGACTCTATAGAATCGGGGTCGCAAGAGTCAAACAGAATGAGTGCTCTGCCTTCAAGAAAACCCTTAATCCTCACACCGATATCGACCAATGGGATAACATGTTTGTTAGCAGCAAATGCAAAGCCGATTTCCTGGTTTACCCACTGGGATTCGGCTACATTCTCGGTGAGAATCACTACCACAAAGTCGGCGGCAACAATGTGAGACGATATCTCATCGAAAATATTGGCACCCGGAGCGATGTCCTCTCCCGCGACATACGCTGAAACGCCGGTTTCACGAAGAGATAAGGCTACCTCTTCAGCCAGCCTTGCGTCTTTCATGCTGTAACTTATAAAGGCCTTCAACCCCATGCGCTCTACTCCGTTTCCTCACTCCACGCCAAACACCTTCAAAACCTCATCCCCATAATGGTTGATGACCTTTATGGCTATCTTCCCCGTCTCGGGCTTGTCGAATGGGCGGCTGACGGTGCTGTAGAGAGAGGACCAGGCAGATTCGTCGATCTCGGCGCGGAGGGCGCGTTTCAGTTTGTCGTAGGGTTCCTCGGCGCCGGTGAAGTAGGCATGCCGGACGAAGAAGCTCTCGCCGTTGTAGTCGGTGTCGATGAACCAGCAGGCGATGTCGTCGGTTGAGTTGCTGCGTATCTGTCCCGTGGTCGGGTCGTACACATCGACGCCTTTGATCTCAACAATCAGCTTGCCGTCCGTCGTCTTGCGGATGTCGACGTCCGGCTCGCCGAAAACCATGAAAAGATTTCCGGCGCCGGTTTTCTTGAGGAGTTCATCGCCCATAGCGAGATCGGGATTCATCCGGGCGGGAAGGACAGCCAGCTTGCCGTAGCGTTTGGATTCTTCAGAGACGTGAGGATCGAATGCGAAGCCACAGATGATGAGAACGTCATAGCCCACGCCCAGGACAGCTTCCTTGGCTGCCTCTTTCACCTGCTGAGGTCCGACCGTGCCATGCTCGGGCCCGATTGAGACGGCCACGCGGCGGGTTTTCCCTTCCGCGTCGGTGTATTCACCCGATGCCTGAAGCCAAACACCCGCTACGGGTTCGAGTCTGTCGAATTTGAGCCGTTCGTTCTTGATGGTGTTCTGGACCCCTGCTTTGCGCAGGTTCTCCAGGATCATTATTTCAAACTGCCCGGCTGCGGAATCCCGCTTCCCTTCCACCTCAGATGCCGGGCGTTCTTCGTCGGTTGAAAGCACACGATGTGGAGAGAGGCTCTCGACAGTGAACGGGCCGGTCACACGGATGCACTTGTTGTCCTCGTATGGCTTGTCGTAGAGGTATTCGGTGTCGGTGTGACGCGCGATGGCGGCATCGATCTCCTCGCGAGTCATGCCCTCATGGATATCGGGATTGTTGGCTATGGATTTGAGTGTTACGTGGGGGACCCGCTTGTAGACAAAGCCTTTGCGAATATCCCCTCCCGGTTTGCTCTCAGGTGGCAAAACCCCGGCAAGTTCAGCCTCCTTCTTGATTCCCTCCTCGCTGTCAGCCAGTATATGGTAAGGGTACTTACCCGACATCAGTCGCGTTCGGGCGAGAGCCAGAGCCACGCGGGAGGTGTCGATAGTTATCCATCGGCGTCCCCATTGCTCGGCGACATACGCGGTCGTCCCGCTTCCGCATGTGGGATCAAGCACAAGGTCGCCGGGATCGGTCGTCATGAGAAGGCAGCGTTCGATCGTTGTTTCAACAGTTTGGACCACATATATTTTATCAATACTCATCCCTCCTTGTGCTGTATCAGGCCAGTTATTGTTTAGTTGCACAAATGGGAAATCAAACTCATACCTTTTCCATGCAAGCCTGCCACCGACTGCAAACAAGCGATTCAGTTTTTGCAATAATTGAATACCACCTTTTGTGGTTCGCCAATGAGTGCCGGGGTTAGGGGTATAAGCCTTTCCACCAAACTCAACAGCAAACTCCTCCTTTGATGGGTCCGGGCTTGTTAGATCATTTGCTGCAAACCTAATACCTGGTGGAATTTCTTCTCGACCATTTATCTGGTTTTTACTGAGCTGTATACATGAACCATCATCGCATTCAAGAAATCTGAACTGCTCGCTTATCGTTTTGATGGAACGCGGTGAATAAAGCTTTCTAGCCCTTAACTGTTCTCTTGTCTTTGAATACCATAAAATATAATCTGCAACAGATGGAAGCTCAGAAGACGAAAAGCCGCTTGTCTTGGCGAATGTTATCAAGGAACTAAAATTCTCGCTTCCAAACACCTCATCCATCACGGACCTAACCAAATGCACATTCTCATCGCCGATCTGCACAAAAATACTTCCTGTCTCGGTCAGCAAGTCTCTTGCTACGACAAACCTGTCCCGCAAATAGGCCAGATATGAATGAATTCCAAGCTTCCATGTATCTCTGAAAGCTCTTATCTGTTCCGGTTGCCTGGTTGCGTCTTCCGCTTTGCCGTCCTTCACATCCCGCTTACGGGTGCTGACCTGCCAGTTGGAGCCGAATTTTATGCCATAGGGCGGGTCGATATAGATCGTCTGCACCTTGCCCTTGAGACCTTCCTTTTCGGCGAGGGAAGTCATGACCAGAAGGGAGTCACCCAGGATCATGCGATTAGACCAGTTGCCCTCGTGGTTGTAGAAATCGACGCGCTTGTCGAAATCCTCGATGCCGTTGAAGTCTGCGAACAGCGCCAGCTCCGGCTCTCTATCGCCGGGCTTGGCGGTGTCGCGAAGGCCTTCGATAATGGCGTGAGGCTGGATTTTCTCCTGGATATAAACGGGTACGACCGGGACGGCCAGGTCTTCGCGATCAAGCTCATCCTTGCCCTTCCACACGAGCTGGGGGTCAAGAGACGGGTCGCGGGAGTAGAGCATGGTTTTGGGAGCGGCCTCATCCTCGGCGACAAAGTCCCTGAGTTCCTCTGTAGGTATGTTGACCCGCTTGTCCTTGTGGCGGATGGAGTCGATTTCGGTTTTTCGGGGTCTTTTCTTCTTGTCAGCCATCACTCGATGCCTCCCAAGCCCGGATAGCAGCTACCCTCCGCTGACGCTCCGGGATAGCAGCTACCGGGTTAGCGCTGCCCTTATCAGGTTCTTCGCGTCCCATGGGTCAGGTATCTCAATAAATGCCCAGCGCCCCAATCCACCGTGGTTGTTCACAGCCGGAACCCAGAAACTCTTCGCTGTTATTACCTTTGCCATCTTGTCTTTCTTCTTCTCGCCGGTGACCTCTACTATCAGATTCAAGGGATCTTCCGGGCCGTGACCGTCATCTACGTGGGCGACAAAGTCCGGGTAGTATTGTCTCTCTTGGCCGTCAATGGTGTACGGTATGGTGAAGCCGACGTTCTGATTCTTGGCGTAATGGATGACTTCAGGCATTTCCTCGAGGGCTTGAGCCATTTTCTGTTCCCATGACTCTGTGTCTGCCACGACATGCGAAATATGACACTTCCCGGGATCGGTAAGGTATGTGGGCTTGGTGGTGTCGAAGTCAACCCATCTTGTCGAGCCGATGGTGTCGTAAGGCCTCAGAATGGGCTTAAGTGTGTGGGTGCCGTCAGTGCCGGTGACGATGGAACCATAGATTCGATCGGCGGCGTTGTGGGCTGTTTCGAGGAAGTACAGAAGTTGGATGAATGTGTTGTCCTTGCAGGTCACGCACTCGCGCATCCATCGCCGGGTGATTTCGAGGACCTGCGGGAACAGCCAGGCCTTGACATTGCCTTCATCGTCTCTGAAGTACTTCTCAAGAACCAGCTTTGCGACAAGGAATGCGATTTGACTCTCCCGGAAGGTCTTGAGGTCGTCGAGCTGGTGGACGGAGGCCTCACCGACGATGGGTTCATTCACAGTCGTCGTGGGAATGTCGAGAGTTGTAAGGGCAAGTCTGCTGTCATCCGAGAAACTGTGCGATAGCCGCTCAGAAGCGACCTCGTACCTGTACCCAAGCAGCCTGGGAAAGGTGATCTCACAGGCGATGCGACCCTCCAATGCCCTGACGCGGGTGGGAATCGGCCCCGGCACGGGCTCCTTTGCAGAACCGGAACAGGGGATGAATGAGAACGGGACACCGTAAACTTCGGCATACTCGGGGTCAAACATCTTGTTGTCATTGACGGCATAACTGATCCGTCTGAGGGCGCGTCCGACGACCTGCTCGCAAAGAAGCTGGGTTCCGAAAGCGCGAACACCGAGAATATGGGAGACTGTGTTTGCGTCCCAGCCTTCCGTGAGCATTGAGACGCTGACCACGCACTTGACATGCTCGCCAAGCTTGCCCAGTTTTCCGACAGTGTTCATGACTTCGCGGAGGATGTCGGCGTCGGTGAGCTTGTCGGCGTCGCGACCGGGAAAGCGGATTCGGTATTCGTTCTTGAACTCCTCAATCTCGTGAGAGACAAGCTTCTTGAACTCAAGGCTGATAGCTTCTCCGGAATCGAGTTCCTCTGAATCGACCAGGATGGTATTCGGTCGATGCAGCCAACCGCCGTTCCCGTCATCGTTCCGGAAAACAGGAAGTGCCCCAGCCTGGACAACGGTCCTGTCGCCAATCTCCTTCTCCCATCCGGCGGCATAACGGAACACCAGGTTGGACACATTGGTGTTGTTGCAGACCACGATGAAGACGGGTGGAGTTAATCCCTTGGCTCTCGCCTCGGCATTGTCCTCCCATAGCCGGTAGTACTTCTCGTAGTTGGCGTACAGACTGTGCAGAGCACCCTGCAGCTGAAGCGGCAACTTCGGGTCGCCCAGTTCTTCCTGGGTCTTGCGGCCTTTCTTCGGAAGCTCATCACGGATACGCATCCAGATGCTCCGGTAGGTCGGCTGGTCGCCCGCCATGGAATCATCTGAGACAGGAACTCGCGGGACCTTGACGATCCCTGACTCGATGGCATCAATGAGGGAGAAATCCGAGACAACCCACGGGAAAAGGGTTCCCTCGGAATAGCCGGAACCTCGAAGGAAAAATGGTGTCGCGGAGAGGTCGTAGATGACCTTGACACCGATTTTGGCCTTAACGGCTTCGATACCGGAAATCCAGACCCGGGCCTTCTCATCACGTTTCGCAGCTTCCCTCTTCTCGTCGCCTTTCAGTTCTTCAAGGTCGGCATCAGGTTTCCGTCGGTAGCAGTGATGCGCCTCATCGTTGATGATGACGATGTTCTTCTTATTGCCGAAATCGCGGCAGACGCGTCGAACCATCTTATCGGGGGTTTCGGTGAACGCGCTGTTTTCGCCCCGTGCTAGTATGGCTTTCGTAAGGCGAGCCGCTTCACCTTTTTCCTTCATCATAAAAGCGTGAAAGTTCGTGATGAGGATATTCGCCTTGCCAAGGTCCTCCATGAGCTGAGGCGACACAATGTCTCTCAGCCGGTAGTAGTTCTGAGGGTCGTTCGGCAGGAGAACGCGCAGTCGGTCCTTGATGGTGATCCCTGGTGTAATGATCAGGAAAGTGTCCGAGAAACGGTTGTCCTGGGGGTTCGCGAGCTTGTTGAGAACGTGCCACGCGATGAGCATCGCCATGACGACCGTCTTACCGGAGCCGGTAGCCATCTTGAAAGCGACCCGAGGAAGACCAGGGTTTGATGAGGCATTGGCGTCCCTCAGAGTGTTCTCGATCCAGGTGTCACGTCTCGGAGCCAGTTCGGTAAGATATATCGCGGTCTCAAGTGCTTCGATCTGGCAGAAGAAGAGCTTCTTCTCGCGCTGAGAGTCGGTCCAGTAGTCAAGCAGCCTCCGCGTTACTGAAGTTATGGCGCCATCGTAACGGCTCTGCCTCCAAATCGAGATGCGTTCCCTGATGTGGTTGATATCGTCATTCGGTTTAAGCCGGTCTTTCGTCCATTCCGTGTCCAGGACGAGCTGCCCAGCTCTCCTTTTGCGAGCCTGCGGGATAGGGATGAAATAGCTGCTTGTGCGTCGACCTTCGGCGATCTCCTCGGTAATGCCGTCATCGTCAAACCTGAAATGCCTGTTCGGCTCAGCGAAAGGGGAATTGATGACCGGGTTTTCAATCACTACCTGCCGCATAGGATCGATGATTGTACCATAAATGACTCACATTTGGTCAAAGCAGCCTGCGAATCTAACCATCAGAGAAGCGACCCGTGGACCTGCGTGCTACTCGCCCACGAGAACAATCCATGTCGTCGTACCAGGTCCTGACTTCGACTGGCGTTTCTCTGTATCCCATTTGTCCGGGCCGAAAATTTCACTCATGGCGGTGGGAACATGGTCGTAAGCCACCTGATTCTTGTCGCTAATGGTATCCGGCAGCAGGGCCTCGATCGCCTTCAACATGCCCTTCCAGGGGATTCCCTGCGTTCTGATTTTGTCTATCAAGCCCTGATCCTTCTTCAACTTGCTTATAACTGCGGCAATGTGCGTCTTGATTGCATCAACCGGTTCGTCAACCACTCCCTCCTCCGGGCTGCCTGACAATCCAAGGTCGCTCTCATCCAACGAGATTGATTCCTTCTTGCCCTCCTCGGCAAGTGAAGCGCTTTGTTTCATCGCCACATCGAAGTTGCTGCGCAACTTGGCCGCAAATGTGTCAGCCGCTGCCATCCTATACTCGGGATCACGGGCCCTGTAAGCGTCTTCGAAGGACAGGACACGAAGCGGGATCGGGTAGCTCTTTCCTCCCGCACTGCTCCAGAATACGCCGTTTCCAGGTATGGGCTCGTTGAGTATCGCACTCAGGATATCATCACTGAAATGCGCGTTGGCTCGCTTGACCGCCTGTAAGTCACCCGATGAGAGTAGGTGGAAAATGAACCAGTTGTCGCCCTGGCTGAGGATCTCCTGCGAAATGCTGCCGGGTTGCTGAGTGATGAGAACCGCCCCGAGGTCGTATTTTCGACCTTCCTTCACCCAGGTAACATACGGGCCTTCTCCCCCGCTGCCACCACCTCCAAGGACTGACTGTGCTTCCTCTACTACGGCTACTGTAGGGATGGTCTCCGGCCGTGCCTTGGTGAATTCCTCCTGGTTGTGGTCGAAGACCTTGCGAAGAATGATGCCAGACAGAACGAGAGCGGCCTCGCCCCGCAGCTGGGACACATCGACGATGCATATCTTTCCTTCCTTCAGAGCGAGGAATAGCATGTCCAGCATCTGGCTACTGGGATCGTGCAGCATTCTCACTACGGTGGTCATGTTAGCTCTGGCAGCATACAGCTCGAAGTCCTGACCGGCCTCAAGGTTCAGAGCGCTTTTGATCAACTCAACGTCCGCATTGTTGCCGTTCCGGTAGATCTCATCAACTAGTTCAGCCCATGCTGCTGCATTCAGAGCCTTCAGCTTACGGACGTTTTGCTGATCTTGCTTCTCGGGCGACAGCGCAATCGAGATCACGTCCGTCGGCTTGAGGCGACGAATGTCAAGTCGGATGCTGCCCGCTATGAAGGAACCATAGAAAGGACTTGGCCCGGACTTGGCTGTGAAGACGACTATCTTGTCTTCCAGTTCCGGGACATCACACAAGCCGGGTCGATTCTTATCATCTGGCCAGAAGTACTCTCCCTCGGGATCGAAGATAATGGTGCCCACTGGCACATTCCTTCCAGCCCGTTTCTCGATAGTCGGGGTACGCCGATAGAGATTCGCAAACAAGAGCTTGATCAGGTTAGACTTGCCGAAGCCAGCCCTGGCGAACACAAATGTGCGGCGAGATACAAGATATGTGGCATCGAATTTCGGAATCACATCAGGATTGCGGATTTGCATCCACGGCTTATGCGAAAGCCGTTTGTCGCTCCCACTGTAAACGAATTCGCCGAATGCAAGGAACCCGAGATCCGCTCCGCCGACATTGTGGCCCGTGACTTCCCTAAGTAGCTCATCTGATAGGAAAGCGACTTTGCTGCCCACGTGCGGCAACCGGCGATGAGATGCGGCAAAGACAGGTTGACCATTTACGTTTCTGAGAACTCCAAGGACCCGAATATCCACGCGATACTTGAGATACTGCTCGCGCAAATCTTCAGGTATGGGCCTGTCATCGGCTATTGCACGAAGCCCGTAGTCCTCTCCAGCACCCGATGTCAATCGACCTTCAGATGAGATTGATGTTATCCGTCCGAGAACCGCTTCATCCTCGGTTTCCAGCTGAACCACCAGGAATTGTCCATGCATGGGGGTGCACTGGAAATGACTCCGGTAGGGCAAAGTCAAGTCTGCATGGAACTCAAGTCCCCCTTCACTAAATCCACGAAATATCCCAATCACGTTCTCCTTGGAAAACAGTTTCATTGATATCTCCTCCCTGCGAAGTCAGTCTGAAGCTGCATGGCATCGAGAACCTGTTTTTCGCTACCAGAAAGAAGGTCACGGACGGCACTTATGATCTCATCCTGCAGTATTTCAAGGTCGAAATCCACGATCTGGGCGTACTCATGCGCCTTCTGAAGACAGCGTGGATAGAAGGGGATTGGAAATCCCGCAATAGCGTCGTGCAACAGGTATCCGAAGATCTCGTTTGCCTTGTCGCTATGTATCGAAAACACATCGATCGTCCATATCGGATCGCCGCTATGCTTGCCGAATCGAACGAAGAACATGTCGCCAGCTACGAATTTCGGGGCCTCACCTTCTCCTTCGGTCTCCGCGCCACGCGCGTATTCAGGCCATACGTAAGCCTTAGCCTCCATGATTCTGGGGATTCGTACGTATCTTGCCTCCCCAGAGGGCAGAATTCCTTCGATCGCAAGAGCCAGGTTGTATCTTGCGAGCACTTTACTGTGCTTGGCTATGCCCACGAGGAAGACTTTTCGGCGATCCTTCTCGTAAATGTCCTGGATGGCCGCCTCGATCCTCTTCCTGTATTGGATGAAGTAGTCCTTCGCGAAAAGCTTGCTACGAAGAAGGCCGTCTCTTACGATCAAGGTGTCGGTTGCGAAGGTGTGGTAGCAGATCCTCTCATACAGCACTGCCCATTCGCACAGGTCTCGATAGACAAGCACCCAGGAAGGTGAGACAAGCTCCGGATTCTCTCTGACCTTCTTTCCCTCTGGAAGCATTGGACTGAGACCATGCAGGGAACGAGGCTGTACATTCAAGTCCAAGATCATTCGCCCTAACGGCGTTTTCGGTGTCCCGTCGGCATGAAACTGTGCGTCGCACAACTGGTCGGGATCGGTAGTCGGTGAAACTGTATCCAGAAAGAGCTGCTTTCCATATGAATCGACCACTCTTACAAGCTGTACATGAAACGGGTCGAAGACGAGCTGATTGTTTCCACCATCGCTGGCTACCAGCGAGATTGCCGTCGTCGTCCTGGGTTGAATCGGGCGGACTTCGGGTCTCAGCGCACGGACCTCCCTTCGAAGTTCTTCAAGAATTGTCCCGTCAGACTGCGCCCTTTGTCTGATTGCGTCTCGGAGTCTTTGTAGATCCTGTGGTCCGAACATCGTCAATCCTCCAGAACGGCGTACAGATCGATCTCATCTATAGCAGCCCGCGTTGTCGGGTTAAATTGCTCTGACTGCCTTCTCCCCAAGGGGGCTCTTCCCGCGTCCTTGACCGTCAAAACACGCCATCCGCAACTGGCTTCACGGAGAGAGCGCTTGAGCAGCGATCCAGGATCCTTACGCGAGCTGGGTATTGCTCCAAACCTGACTATCATCTTCGCCCCCGGGACACATGCCGCAGCTACATTCCTCCAAACGCGTGCAAGGTCGTCGATGAATTCAACCTCGCTCCCATGGGACACCTGGTTCTCATGACGGTACTCGACATCGCTTGGGCCACCCAGGAACCAGTTCCTTAACCATTGATCGGGCCAGTAGCTTCGCATTCCGTAGTAAGGGGGCGATGTGATCACCCAGTCATATGGTCCACCCGTCTCCGACAGGTTAAGCGAGCGACAATCGGCAAGATAAACCCTTCCGGACGCTTTTGGAGGCCTCACGCCGAAGACAAACAGTTCTCTGCGGCGAATAGCATCGGCCACGTCCACCTTGGCTGGCTTCATCCTGCGGGCCTTCCAGTACTTGACCGCAGGCTTGGGCTTGGTGGCGTAGGTTCTGGGCATCTGATTCGAGAGATATGTTGGGAGTCCTTTCCTTCGAGGTCCATGAAGAATCCCAAGCATTAGAGCTCGTAACGCGATTTCGCGCTGAGTCCTGCAACCTGCAAGGAGATGCTCGCGTATTTTGCAGATGTCCTCCAGCGTTGCGTCGTCGTAGCAACGGTCCCAGAACGGTCCTTCGGGGACATCGTGAACGCTTCGTCTTCTTGCCAGTATCGACTCCGCCAGCTCGCTCATTCTTGGGGGTCGCACGTTCACGAGCTTGGCTGCGGCGATAGCTGCCGCAACCGGATTGCTGTCGATACCGACTGACTCAAGCTCTCTAAGACGAGCCGCAAAATTCGTTGTCCCTCTCCCGCAAAAGGGATCAAGGACTCGTTCGCCGTTGAGTGCCCGGCGCAGTCCGGAAAAAGGAAAACGCAGGGGGAACATTGTATAGTAGGGACACACTGCGTTGATCCTAAGAATCGGATCATTGGGGGGCGGTAGGCAGCTCATTACTGAGATGCTTCGATCTCTGCTCCGAAACATGATTCCTGCACCTCTTGTCAAGGCTGTAGCCCTTGCCATCAGTCAAAGACAGCCCCTGACGGATTGTCTCCAGCTTCCGCAGTGCGCATTCGGGATTATACACCAAAATCAGATATAGGGAACGAGGAGGCTGCAGACAATCTTCACCTATTGCTGCGCCCCGGCGTACTCCGCTAGAGTAGACTATCCTTGGCGTCCCAGACGTTGAACTCGACCAAGATCAGAACTCGCCCTTAAGCCATCAACACGGACCCGGATCACAGACCTCAACCCCCCCTTGAAGCCCTAAATTCATACTCCCAGCGCAAAACCGCAACTGCTCTTCCCCACTATCCATGCGCCCCACACGAGGTCAGGGCGCGTATCTACAAACCCGCACGCCACCAGAGGGCGTGAGAGCGTCGCCAGGGGGCGGGGTAAGGGATAGGGTTGTCAGAGGGGGGAAATGGGCCTCCACGGGCCTGATTCGGGAAGATTCTTCCGGATTTGCCACAGTGCCCATCGGACTTCGCCGTCGGAGGTCACCGCGGCACCCAAGCCGCTCGCAACACAGAGAGTCAAGCAGCTTTTCGATGACTTCACCTGTACCGATGTCGAATGTGAGGGAATCAAGAGCGAGTTGGCGTGGGTGGATGAGAACCTAGCCGTCGGTGTCTCGAAGGCGGCGGACGCCGTGCCGGATCACATCCGGTCTACGGATCGGACGAGGATTGAGGCTTCTGACACTGGTCGTAAGCTGCTCTGCGGAACCGCTACATTCAGCATGTAGGTTGGGTGAATGCAATACCAGGAGGCACCGTCAACCCCTCCAACCTCCGCCCCGGCCGCACTCGTCCCCACCAGAAGCGCCGCTCTCAGCGCCGCCGAACACTTAAAAACCGCCATCCTGCACATCAAAATGAGAATCTAAGGGCATGGTAGTCTGGCGTAGTCGCACGTGCGCAGCGTCAGCATTGTCCCAGCCAAGCCCAGAAAGTACCCGGCCTACACTCCAGCGCCCCAGCGGTCCTCAGACGCCTGCAGGCGGCTTGAGTGGAGTCGTTTGACTGTATCGCCAGCCACTGCAACGCCAGGTCCAGGTCAATCCTGAGATGTGACTCGGGTGGGGGAGTCCCAGCAAGCGTTGGCCAATCCTGATCGGGCCAGAGCGAAACAGCCTAACGATAGTCGGCAAGGCTGCTGGGCATTGAAACTACTTGCGTTCATATGCTATACTTTCGATCACTAATCTGATTCAGTCGATGTGGAGGATGTGTCGTGGGAGTTCAGCACGGACCTGTGACTAGCCGGAGACTATCCGCAAGTTGCCCAAGGCACGGTCTAAGGGTCAGGTTGATTCGGGCTTGCTCTGCCCTGAGATTCCATATCCACGTTTCAGATCATAGTCACCCTTTTTCGAGCAGTCAGTGGGATGCTATCACCTTGGAAGTGCACCGCATAGTAGGTCTGCCCCATCGTGAGTCTGCGTCCGAGTTCTTCGCAAGACCATGGGACTGGCTGGACACTCCAGGACGTGAGTACTGCCTTGTCCAAGCTCAGTGACATAGTATGTGCCTTGGCGATGACAAATGATCGATATAGCCAAACAGATCAGAGGGTTTAGCCAACGGCTCAGAGAATGCCAGTACGCAGGGGAGGTGGTTGTCTCTGAGAAGGATCTGAGCGCGTTAGCAAAGGCAGTGCGACGTGATCTCTTTTCTGCTCGGAGATCTCTAACCACCCAAACTGACCTCTTTGTACTCGCAATCAACTGCATGTACTACTATCATGACGAAGAGGGATTCTGGGCTCATTTCTGCAGCCTGCTTGAGGTGTCCGACAATTCCTCAACCCAGTCATGGCTGGGCGAGATGTTGGAATCCCAACTCCTAAGCTTTGGTTTTCTCTCTAAACCTGGATATGGCTCTTATAGGTATGTAACTCCATTGAGGGAGCAAACGGGGATTACACGCAGTGAGATCCCCCGGTTTGCCCAGTTGCTCGCCTCATTGTCAAGTCGGTATGGCTATGATGGAATCCGAGTACTGGACAGGCGAAGCTTCAACGGGCTGGTAATTCGTGGGCTCCAGTCAGGTCACTTGTCAAGATTTCTTCACGAAGACCAAGGTTGGAATTTCACACGGGACGTGGCTCGCAGCGTCTCCCAGCATCAGCGAGGCATACTGAGCATATCAGACCTGGGCCATCTTGACGGGTACCGCACTGGGTTCTTTACGGAACTTTTCAGCGCGCTTGACCAATTGCCCAGGCCATCATCACAAAATGTCACCAGACCCCCTTTACCCCGCTTGATCTTCTTGTCCGAGTTCCGTCAACTCGCTCTTTCTTTCGATCAACAAGCGGTTAACAGTGGTGCATATACTTGCGGAGGGGAAAGTGTCCCTCAAACCCCCATGATCCTGGATTCAAGGGTCTGGTTCCGCGATCACATATCAGGCAAGCGACGTGATTCCGCTAGTGATTGGTCTAACTGGGAAATTGCAGGTTGGGTCCCTACCAGAGATCCTGTAGCCCTATTTCATGTTGTACGCGGGTACATCGAGCACCAGAATGGCATACCCCCGGGCGAGTATTACATGCTTGCACCATACCAGGAGCCCCCACCTGAAGCCCTGCAACAAGGCGCGTATGGCGTTGTGGACCTGCCCTTTCAGGATCTGGAATATGATGCATGGCGCATAATCATCGAGACCTCAACAGACCTTAGTTTCCTTGGCATTGCGCAGAATGCAGATCGACAGGTTCACGAACTGATCAAGTGGTCAAACGAGAATGGTCGATTGCCTGGGACCATCGATCTGGAAGGAGTGTATGTAAAAACCCTTCCATCCCTTTCCATCTTGCGCCGTCAACTCTTCACCTCCAATGCGGTAGGTCTGTTCTTGGAGTACGGCGGGGAAGCACGAAGGATATCTATCCCGGACACTCAATCTGCAATTCATTTGGATGTGTCACCACCTGTGCGCGGCCGCATTTGGGTTGAACCCATCAGTCGCATGCGAGAATTCGCCGGACTGGACACATTGGGTGAGCTACCGTTTTGTGTACTGCCAGAATGCACTATTGATTGGCCAACAGGCCTACAGAGATACTCTGATGAGCCAGAAATCCGTCTGATCTCCCCGGACTCAAAGATGAGGCTCCATCTTGAGAATGCCACTCCGGTTGGTGGAGACCTCCAGGTCTGGAAGCTAGAGCCCGAGTTCACCATCGTTCAAGGTTATGTAAAATGCGACGACTTGGATATTCCTATTGTTCACAGGATCTTCAGGGCAGCGTTGCGAAAACAGTCTGACAAGCAGACGCGATATATCCTGAATTGCGATTTTGATGAGCCTACTCAGCTCGTGGCGTCGGGTGTTCCAGGTGAGGCGGTAATCATCCACCTGTTGAGCGGTACTGGGCAGATAAGCCTCGGCCAAATGGGTAGTTTCAATGATGCGGGAGAGTGTCGCTTTTCCACCTTCGCGCTTCGTGATGCAATAGCCCGCTACAGAGAACCTGTAGGGCTTTTTGCAATACGAAGTCAGGATACCGCATTACAGACAGACACATGCTTCATTGACTGTGACCTTCTTATCCAATGGGTTACGGACTCCGGAGAGGAAACACCTGGGTGGCTTTCTGTTCTCACTGGATCTCTTGCCCGCATCATGGGCCTTATGCGGAAGGTCAGAATGACTCCCTTTCTGGAGATACCGCTTCCGGATGCAGCAGCACATTTTCCGGCGCCTATCACGGCATTCATTGAGCTCATCCGGATTTGCGCTGCGGTCCTTGACGACACGATCCTGCCAGAATACGGAAGCGATAGCAAAGATCAGATCGCCGAACTCCTACATGCGTCAGATCCTGAAGTGGAACGATACCTCCTTTGGTTCAGTCGAGCCAGAGAGTTCTGTCGTGCCGAGCAAACGGGCAGGGATGCTGCTGCAGAGAGCTTGCTGGATGAATTCAGCGAATTGAAATGGGCCCCCCCATTCGCCCGTTGGCAGGAAGACGTTAGCCAGGTTCTTTCCCATCTCGAGGCTGACAAAGATGTTGCTGTTCTGATCGATGAATGGCGTGAAGATGTGGAGAGAGGCTTCAGAACGAAGTATGCAAGCAGGATTGCTAATCAACACGAAGGCCTCGAGCTAACTCAAGCTTGGATTAGCTATCGTGCACGTAACCTTGGTAGGGCAATCCTAATGGCAAAACGCATTGCGTCCCATGCGGCAAGTCCCATAGCCGATTTGGCTGCAGTTCTTCTTAGGACTTGCCTGCTCCGATCAGCATGCTTCATATCGCAGCCTGAGATTGTCCTCCGCTCAACCAACAAGAAACTGGCTGCAGCCTTTGATGACATGACTGCGATTGCCGATTTTGGGGGACATCCTACAAGCTCAGCGCCGCCACTTGCGTCAAATCTGCGAGTGCTGCTCCAGGCACTGCCCCTTTTGGAAGAGGACCGGAAGATGTTGGGAATATTCTCAGAACCGTCGAATCCCGTGCATCCGGATGTGGAAAGGGATTGGCTCTCCTGCTACTACGCGCTTCGAATAGCCGAGCAGACTGAAGCAGACGAGAAGGTTAGACATCTGGGGGAACTGCTGAAATGCTCCCTGAGTACGGTTCCG
>CAYGZQ010000056.1:0-26937 GCA_964354375.1 uncultured Planctomycetota bacterium | reverse complement strand
GAGGGCGGACGCACGGTCGGCGCCGGCGTAGTCGACAAGATTCTTGACTAAACGCGGCCGAGAGAATGAGCTCTGCCGAAACGGCGGAGGTGTAGCGATATGGCCAACAAAAAAGGCGGAAAGAGAAGCAAGGAAGCCAGGCAGATAGTGACCCTGGAATGCACGGAGGCGAAGGCCGAGGGGGCGACGCCTTCGCGCTACACAACCACCAAGAACCGGCGCAACACGTCGGGACGCCTGGAGCTGAGAAAATACAACCCGTACCTGCGCAGGTATACGCTGCACAAGGAGATCAAGTAAGGCGTAAGGAGCTGCACAAGTGCCGAAATCAAAGAACAAGATAAGAATCCGTCTCAAGGCGTACGATCATCATCTTCTGGACAAGTCTGCGGAGAAGATAGTGGAGACGGCGCGACGGTCGGGCGCGGAGGTGATCGGACCGGTACCGTTGCCGGTGCGAATCCTCCGGGTGTGCGTGAACCGGTCGCCGCACGTGGACAAGAAATCGCGGGAGCAGTTTGAGACCCGGATTCACAAGCGTCTGATCGACATCCTTAGGCCGACGCAGGAGACGGTGGACAACCTGACGCAGCTCGAGTTGCCGAGCGGGGTCGACGCGGAGATACGGATTTAAGGAAAGCGATCCCTTTGCCGGCCGAAGCACAGCCGGTGGGGTCGGGTGACAGGCCATGGCGCTGGAACTACTGGGACATAAGGTACAAATGGGAAACGTCTTCCGGGAAGACGGGCAGCGGGTGCCGGTCACGTTCATCGAGCTTATCCCGCTGACGGTAATCCAGGTGAAGAGGTCGGACGGGAAGGACGGATACTCGGCCGTGCAGGTCGGGTGGGAGCCGGTCGAGGGGCACAGGCTCACGCGTGCGCGAGTCGGCCATCAGAAGAACGTCGAGGGCAAGCCTCGTCGCAGGCTCGCGGAGATGCGGGTGGACGATGCAGCGGCGTTTTCGGTGAACCAGGCCCTGGGCTGGGACATTGTGAAGGTCGGCGACAAGGTGGATGTGATCGGCAAGAGCAAGGGTCGGGGTTTCGCGGGTGTTGTCAAGAGGTATCACTTTCGCGGGGCTCCGGGCAGTCACGGGACAAGCAAGGTGCATCGCAAGCCGATGTCCGGCGGGGCCACCGACGGAGCGAGAGTGTTCAAGGGCACAAGGAAGCCGGGACATATGGGCGATGCGCGGGTGACCGTGAAGAATCTGGAAATCGTCCTGCTCGACACCGACAAAGGGATCGTGGCAATCAGGGGAGCGGTACCGGGACCCAACGGGGGCCTCCTGAGGATCATCCCGAGAAATCCGGCCAAAGGCGCGTGACGGGAGTGAACTGAAGTGGCGAAGCTGAGCGTATACGACATAAAGGGCAAAGCCAAGGGCGAAGTAGCGGTGGACACGATACCGAAGGACTTCGAGCCCAACAAGGTGCTTATCGCGCGCAGCCTGAAGAGGCAGCTTGGAAATGCGCGGGTACGTTGCGCGCATGTGAAGACGCGGGCGGAAGTGAGCGGTGGGGGCCGCAAGCCGTTCCGTCAGAAGGGGCTGGGACGCTCGCGGCAGGGCTCGATCCGGTCGATCCAGTGGAAGGGCGGAGGCGTTGCTTTCGGCCCTACGCGGGACAAGAACTTCAAGACCGGTATGAACAGGCAGGAACGCAAGACGGCGCTGAGGCAGATTGTGTGGTCGAAGATTCAGGATGGGGACTGGCTTCTGTTCGGCGATCTGCGCATGAAAGAGCCGTCGACGAAGAGCGGCAGGAAATTCATGGAAGCGCTCGGTCGTGAGGGCAAGGTGCTGGTGCTCATCTCGGAGGATCCGAAGCACGACAATATCGTCAAGAGCCTGAGGAACCTTCCGGGCGTGACGATCCTGGCTCCCGAGCGTCTGAACACATACGATCTGCTCAACAACGGCACGATTCTTTCGCATGAGGAAGCGTTCGAGCTGGTGCGCTCGACGTGGCAGGTGTAACAGATGGAAACCTACAGAGTCCTGGTCAGGCCGCTTATCACCGAGAAGTCCAACTTCGGACCGCAGGATAATCATTACACGTTCATGGTGGACAAGCGTGCGACGAAACAGGACATCAAACGTGCGGTGGAGGAGCGTTTCAAGGTGAGAGTGGTGAACGTGAACACGGCCGCGTATCGAGGCAAGATTAAGGGTCGGGGCTGGCGAGCGAAGGGGCAGAGGTCGGACTGGAAGAAGGCGATAGTGACTCTGGCGAAGGGGGACACGATTCCGGAGCTGTACGAGGACCTGGGATGATGCGGGGGGGATATACGAGACTGAAAGGCGGCAAACAAGATGCCGGTTAAGAAATACAAGCCATATACGCCGTCGAGAAGGTTCATGACAACGCTCGTGGACCCGGAGCTCAAGCGCGGGAACAAGCCTGAGAAGGGACTTGTTGTCGGCAAGATGTCGAGCGGCGGCAGGAACAACGAGGGCAGGACCACGGTGCGGTTTCGCGGCGGGGGTCACAAGCGCCGGACTCGAGTGGTCGATTTCAAGCGTGACAATTACGGCGTGCCGGGGCTCGTGAAGTCGCTGGAGTACGATCCGGGCCGGAGCGCCAACGTGGCGCTGGTGTTCTACAGGGACGGAGACAAGCGATACATACTCGCCCCGATGGGCCTCAAGGTGGGGGACGAGATACTGTCGGGGCCGGACGCGCCGGTCTCCGTCGGAAATGCGCTGCCGTTGCGCAAGCTGCCGCTCGGATCGGACATTCACAACATCGAGATGATTCCCGGGGGGGGCGGGAAGGTGGCCAGGGGTGCTGGGATCAATGCTCAGCTTCTGGCGAAAGAGGGGGTATGGGCGCAGATCAGGATGCCGTCGGGGGAGATGCGAAAGTTCAACCTGGACTGCTATGCAACCGTCGGGCAGGTGGGGAATTTCGAGCACGAGAATATCGACATCGGGAAGGCGGGACGGAAGCGATGGCTGGGTAGAAGGCCGCACAACCGGGGCACAGTGATGAACCCGTGCGACCATCCGCATGGCGGTGGAGAGGGCAAGTCGAACTCGGGACGTCCGCCGTGCTCGCCGTGGGGAATCCAGGCGAAGGGGTTCAAGACCCGAAAGAAGCGGAATCCAACGGACACGTTTATTATCCGGCGGCGGAAGAAGGGCCGCGGCTGATGACCGAATAGAAACACAGAGAAGACATGTCAAGATCAAGCAAAAAGGGACCCTTTGTCGAAGCCAAACTTCTCTCGCGGATCATGAAGATGAACGAGATCGGCGACAAGAAGATGGTTCGGACCTGGTCGCGCGCGAGCACGATAGTGCCGGAGTTTATCGGGCACACGATCGCGGTACATGACGGACGGAAGCATCTTCCGATTTACATCACGGAGTCGATGGTCGGGCACAAGCTGGGGGAGTTTGCGCCGACGAGGATATTCCGTGGTCATGGCGGCAAGCAGGCCAAGTCGAAGACCGGCAAGAAGGGTTGAAAAACGGTCCTTGAAGGACCGGTCGGGAGCCACCGATGGAAGTCAAGGCAACATGCAAGTTTGTGCGCGGTTCGCACATCAAGTACCGAAGGCTGCTAAGCCTTATCCGGGGCAAGAAAGCGCAGACCGCGATAGATATTCTGGACAACCTTCCGAGCAGGAACGCCCTGGTCATATTGAAGACGCTGCAGTCGGCGTGTGCGAACGCGGACCATAACAACTCGATACCGCTCGAGGAGCTTGTGGTGAAGAGCGCGTATGCGGAT
The DNA here is from genome assembly GCA_964354375.1 of uncultured Planctomycetota bacterium. Lineage (GTDB taxonomy): Bacteria > JAJVIF01 > JAJVIF01 > JAPKYR01 > JAPKYR01 > CAYGZQ01. The sequence goes on along the minus strand of CAYGZQ010000056.1, from coordinate 23,196 downwards.
AAGGGACCAGTCATGAAGCGATTCCAGCCGAGAGCGAGGGGACGCGCGTTCCCTATCCGGAAGAAGATAAGCCACGTGACTGTTGTAGTCGAGTCGAAGAAGGGAGAAGAAGCTTAATGGGTCAGAAAGTACACCCGTTGGGATTCAGGCTCGGCATTTCAAAGAAATGGATTGCCAACTGGTACGCCGGCGACAAGGTGTTCCCGGACGTTCTGTTTGAGGACCTTGTGATACGGCGGGAGCTGAGAAAGATGTTCCGGAAGAACGGCGCGGTGGACCGAGTGGTGACGGAGCGGGATCCGGGACGGGTCAAGATAGTGATCTACACGTCGCGGCCCGGCATCATAATCGGTTCGGGCGGGAGCAACATCGAGCGCGTGCGCAAGGAAATCCAGAGCCACGTCAAGAGCCAGGTTCTAATCAACATACAGTCGGTGGATCGTCCGGACCTGTCGGCGGCATTGAATGCGCAGTCGATCGCCAGGCAGATAGAGGAGCGGAAGAGGTTCAGGCGGGTGTGCAAGCAGACGATCAGCCGGATCATGAAGAACAAGGCGCTCGGGGTGAAGATTATGGTTAAGGGGAGGCTGGACGGTTCGGAGATGGCTCGAATGGAGACGTTCCGTGAGGGCCGGGTGCCACTTCACACGCTCAGAGCGGACATAGACTATTCGTACGAGATGGCCCGGACGACGTACGGGATAATCGGGGTGAAGGTCTGGATCTACCGGGGTGATATTCCGACGAGCTGAGGGGGCGGGTCCGAGAAGAACTGAACGGCGGTCATGAAAGATGCTGCAACCGAAGAGAACGAAATACAGGAAAATGCACCGGCGATATCCTCACGGGATCGCGCGGAAGGGTAACAAGCTGGCGTTCGGGCAGTACGGTCTGCAGGCGCTTGCGGGATGTTGGGTGACGGCGAGGCAGATCGAGGCGGCCCGAATCGCGATGACGCGCCACATCAAGCGCGGCGGCAAGGTGTGGATCAGGATTTTCCCGCACCTGTCGCTGACCAGGAAACCCGCTGAGACCCGCATGGGCAAAGGAAAGGGTAATCCTGAGCTGTGGGTGTCCGTCGTGAATGCGGGCACGGTCATGTTCGAGATCGGCGGGGTAACCGAGCAACTGGCGAAGGAAGCGATCCGTCTGGCCGGCCATAAGCTTCCAATGAAGACCAAGTTTCTGAAGAGAGTCTAGGCTGAAAGGACGGGGAGCAAGAATATGAAGTCTACGGATCAACTGAAGGATTTAAGGAACCTGAAAGAATCGGAGCTCAAGGACCGTTACAACGAGCTCATGAAGGAATTGTTCAATCTGCGTTTCCAGTCGGCGCTTGCGCAGCTTTCATCGCCTGCGAGATTCAAGCAGGTGAAGGCGGAGATAGCGAGGCTGAAGACGGTGGCGAAGGAGAGGAACCTCAGTATAGGCTGAGAGAGCTATGAGCGACGGAACGGAAAAGACAACGGAAGCACCGCGACGCAGGACCCTTAAGGGTCGAGTGGTCTCGGACAAGATGGACAAGACCATCGTGGTGGCGGTGGACAACAAGAAGAGGCATCCGCTGTACGAGAAGATCGTAACTCGCACGAAGAAATATCTTGCGCATGATCGTGAGGGCGCGGCCGGGGTCGGGGATTTCGTGATGATCGAGGAGACGCGTCCGCTGTCGAAGCGCAAGTGTTGGCGACTCATCAAGATACTGGAGAAAGCCGAGTAGCGGAGAAATGGTCCGGGCTTAGAAAGGACGATGGAAGATGATCCAGCAGCAGAGCCGTTTGAAGGTCGCCGACAATTCAGGCGCGAAGGAGATTCTGTGTATCAGGGTGCTTGGCGGATCGGGACGTCGGTACGCGCGGATCGGCGACGTGATAGTGGCGACGGTGAAGAAGGCGCTTCCGCACGGGACTGTACGGAAGGGCAGCAAGGTCAAGGCTGTTGTGGTCAGGACCCTGAAGGAGCTGAGTCGTCCGGACGGCAGTCGCATAAGGTTCGACGACAATGCTGCGGTGATCCTGGGGGCGGACGGGAAGAACCCGGTGGGGACGCGAGTGTTCGGTCCGGTGGGACGCGAGCTGAGGGAGAAGAAATTCATGAAGATCGTCTCTTTGGCTCCCGAGGTGTTATGAGCTGAAAGGAAACGATTGCGCGATGGCTATGACGAACAAGAGAAAAAGGGTCCAGGAGACCCCGACGACTCCGAAGCTCCGGATAAAGAAGAACGACACTGTGTACGTTCTTGCGGGCAAGGACCGTGGCGCCCAGGGGCGGGTTCTGTCGGTGGATCCGATAAAGAAACGCGCGATGGTGGAGGGCATCAACCTGGTCAAGAAGCACCGAAAGGAGCAGAAGACCGGGGGCGGTGGGATCACCGAGATGCCTGCGCCGATCGATACGAGCAACCTGGTCGTTGTCTGCCCTCACTGCAAGGCGCACGTGCGCCCGGCGAAAAAGACCCTCGACAAGACGTCGCAGGGCAAGACACGCAGCTATCACGTAAGGATGTGCCGCAAGTGCGGCGAGCAGCTGGACCAGGTGTGAGAAAGCAGTACCGGTATGAGGACTGAAGGACATGGCTGAGAAGACGAAGGAGAAGAAGAAGGGGGACGGGAAGAAGGCGGAAAAGCCTGCGACCCGTCCGCTGAAGACGCCGCAATCGCGTCTGTGGAAGCGTTACCGCGAGGAGATCGTGCCTGCCCTGATGAAGGAGTTCGGGTGGGGCAATCGGTGGCAGGTTCCGCGACTGGAGAAGATCGTACTCAACCTGGGTGTTGGAGAAGCGGCGAGGGACATAAAGCACCTCGAGGCCGCGATGTACGATCTGCAGATCATCACGGGCCAGAAAGCGGTCATATCGCGAGCGAGAACGTCCCAGGCGGCCTACAAGATACGCACGGGCATGCCTATCGGGACGATGGTGACGCTTCGCGGGAACAGGATGTACGAGTTTCTGGACAAGCTGTTCAGCATAGCGCTGCCGAGAGTTCGGGACTTCCAGGGCCTGAACATGAACTCTTTCGACGGGACCGGGAATTTCACGTTCGGGATAAAAGAGCAGCTTGTGTTTCCGGAGATAGACTACGATGAGATCGACCGCGTACGCGGTATGGACATATCGATCGTAACAACGGCGAAGAACGACATGCACGCAGCCGCGCTGCTGCGAGAGCTTGGATGTCCGTTTCGAAGAGAAGCGGGTCGCGAGGAAGCCGGGAAAGGGTAAGAGGAAGCGATAGATGGCAAAGAAGAGCATGATAGCGCGGAACGAACGAAGAAAAGGTCACCCGACACGTTACCGGAACCGGTGCCGTCTGTGCGGGCGATCGCGTGCATACATCAGACGATTCGGGTTGTGCCGTATCTGCTTCCGCCAGCTTGCTCACGAGGGCGTCATACCGGGCGTGAGGAAGGCGAGCTGGTAGAGGCGGCATAGAGGACAAACGATGATGCGGCTAGGAAAAAGCGGTATAAGGAACGAGAGGAGCAGAGATCACCGATGGTCATGACCGATCCGATCGCGGATATGCTGACCAGGCTCCGCAATGCCACAATGGTCAACAAGAAGACCTGCGACGTTCCGTATTCGAACTTCAAAAAGTCGATTGCGAACGTACTGAAGCAGGAGGGTTTCATCCTTGGGTACGACATCCGCCTGGTGAACAACCGGAAGATGCTGCGCTTCTACCTGAAGTACGCGAGCGAGAAGGATCCCGTCCTCAAGGGGATGAAGCGGGAGAGCGCTCCGGGCAGGCGAAGGTATGTCAGCTACAAGGACATACCCTACGTGTTTGACGGTCTCGGGGTGAGCATTCTGTCCACATCCAAGGGCCTGATGACGGGCAGGGAAGCGCAGAAACGTAAGCTGGGAGGTGAGCTGATCTGTTCGGTGTGGTAAGCGCCCCGAAAGATCGAAGGCCATGTCTCGTATCGGCAACAGAGCTATCCCGATCCCCGGTGGAACCACGGTTACGGTGGACGGGCGCAAAGTCCAGGCCAAAGGGCGTCACGGAACGCTCAGTCTGGAAGTGGGAAATACCGTATCGATTGACATTGCGGATGGGAAAGTGAATGTCAGGAACTCGACCGGGCTGAAGGAGCATCGCAAGTTTCACGGGCTGTACCGTTCGCTTGTGAATAATATCATCGAGGGCGTCACCGAGGGCTTCACGCGGAAGCTTGAGCTCGTCGGTGTGGGCTACCGGGCGTCGGTGGACGGGAAGGACATAGTTCTGGACGTGGGGTACTCGGATTCGAAGCGGCTGTCGATCCCTGAGGGGGTCAAGGCGGGCGTGGAAAAGAATACAATGATCGTGTTATGGGGCATAGACAAGCAGGTCGTGGGTCAGTTTGCGGCGGACATCCGCGCCACTCGTCCGCCTGAGCCCTACAAGGGCAAGGGAATCCGTTACGAGGGCGAAGTTGTGAGGCGCAAGGCCGGCAAGGCCGGAGCGGTCGGACAGGGTGCGTGAGAAGAGCACCCGGTGAAGCAGACATGATGGACGCGAAGAAGAAACGAACGCTGAGGCTGAAAAGGCATCGGCGGCTGAGGAAGAAAGTCCTGGGAACGTCGGGTCGCCCGAGGGTGGCTGTGTTCAAGAGCCTGAAGCATTTCTACGCGCAGGCGATCGACGACATATCGGGGCGCACGCTGGTGGCCGCATGCAGTCTCACGACGGACCTGAAGGGTCAGGGCGGGAACATCGGTGCTGCGAAGGCCGTGGGGGAGCTGTTCGCGAAGAAAGCCCTCGAGGCCGGGATAAAGACGATCGTATTCGATCACGGCGGGTTTGGATACCGCGGGAAGATAAAGGCGTTTGCGGAAACGCTGAGAGCGAAGGGCCTGGAGTTCTGAAACGCCCGATAGAGTCAAGAAGCAGGAGCGAATAAGTGGCTGAAAAAGAACATGGCGGATACCCACAGGGACTCAGGAGCGCGTCCGAGAGCCCAGCGCAGCGCGCACCCGGTCAGAACGACGAGATCATCGAGGTTATCGAAGAGGAGATAATCGAGGAAGTCGCGGAGCCCGCACAGCTTCTGGATCGGGTGATCCACATCAATCGCGTGGCGAAGGTCGTGAAGGGCGGACGCAGGTTCTCGTTCACTGCGCTGGTGACGATGGGGGACGGCCAGGGGAAAGTGGGGCTTGGGTACGGCAAGGCGAAGGATGTGCTGACGGCGATCAAGAAGGGGCAGGATCAAGCCAAGAAGAACATGATCACTGTGCCGATAGAGAAGGGAACCATCCCGCACTCGGTGAAGAAGAAATACGGTGCCGCGCTTGTGCTTCTGAAACCCGCGAGCGAGGGCACGGGTGTCATCGCGGGCGGCCCGGTGCGGAGCATACTCGAGGTGGCCGGGATTCATAACATTCTGACCAAGGCCATCGGAAGGACGAACAACCGAATCAATGTCGCCCGGGCGGCGTTTGAAGCTTTGAAGGAATTGAAATCGCTGAAAGAGGTCGTGGCCCGGAGGCGCGCCGGCGGCGAATTGTGAACGATTGAGAGGCTAGAAGGATGAAACTATCGGAGTTGCCAAAGGATCCGGCGACCAGTAAAAAGAGACGGCGTCGCGGACGCGGTCAATCGGCCGGACAGGGTCGGTACAGTGGGCGAGGAAGGAACGGTCAGAAGTCGCGATCGGGCGGCGCCAAACCCAGACCGTTCGCCGGCGGAGCGTTGCCCCTCTATCGTCGCATACCCAAGATCGGGGGATTCAGGAACCCTACTCGAGTGGAGTACTTCGGAGTGAACCTGGACGATCTTGCGGCGCTGGAGCTGCCGGAAGGCACGCGGGTGAGTCCGGCGTTGCTGAGGGAGAAAGGGATAGTGGGGAAGCGGGAGGCGCGCGTGAAGCTCCTGGGTCGGGGGGAAATAGTGAGGCCGCTGTCCATAGCGGTGCATGCGGCGAGCAAGAGCGCGGTTCAGAAAGTGGAGTCGGCCGGGGGGAGTGTGGAGATCATCAATCAGCAGGCTGAGCGAGGGAAGAAAGCGTGAACGAGAAGATACTGACCGTTTTCGCTAATGCCATGCAGGTACCCGACCTGCGCCGACGCATACTGTTTGTGTTCGGCATGTTTCTCCTTTTTGTCTTTGGGGCCCACATACCTGTGCCGGGCACGAACGCGGCGCAGCTGATCAGTTTCTTTGAGGGGGGCGACACGGGCGGAAGCACGCTGTTCGCACTTCTCGACGTATTCTCCGGCGGCGCGCTGAAGCAGTTCAGCATATTCGCGCTCGGAGTAATGCCCTACATCAACGCGAGCATCATCTTCAACCTGCTCGTGGTAATCATCCCGCAGCTCGAGGAGCTTCAGAAAGAGGGCGAGTCGGGACGGAAGGCGATCCAGCAGTACGTCCGGACGTCCACCGTGGTCCTGGCGGCATTCCAGGCGGCCGGGCTTCTGACCCTGTTCCGCGGATACGGCGTGATCTCCGGCGACCTGACCGGTTTCGCCTACGGCTTCAACGTGGCGCTGATAGTCGCCACGATGACTGCGGGGACTTTCCTTCTTATGTGGATCGGGGAGCTGATAACGGAGCACGGCGTGGGGAACGGGATAAGCCTGATAATCTTCGCGGGCATCATCTCGAGAATCCCCCTCACGTTTCTCCAGGACCTGAGCACGGCGTACACCAAGGGAGAAGAGGCGGAGGTCGTGAAGACCGTATTCCTTTTCGCGCTGTTGTCGGTGGGTATGATCTGGTGCATCACTTTCATGCATCTTGCGGAGCGGCGGATACCGATCCACTACGCGAGAAGGCAGGTGGGGAGACGATTCTACGAGAGCCACACGCACTACCTTCCTCTCAAGGTCAACATGGCCGGGGTTATCCCGATCATCTTCGCGATATCGGTCCTCCTGATTCCGAGCACGATAGCGAGCGTATTCCAGAACAACCCAAACTCGTTCGCCCAGGGATTTTATTACATCTTCGCCCAGTGGTTCATGAATAGCTGGGCCTACTACTTGGCGTACGCGATCCTGACGATCATTTTCACGTACTTCTACACGGCCGTGACCTTCAACCCGAAGGACATAGCTGAGAACCTGAAAAAGAACGGGGGTTACATCCAGGGGGTGCGACCGGGTCCGAGGACCGAGGCGTATATCAGCCGGATACTTGAGCGGACGACGTTCCTGGGAGCGCTGTACCTGGCCGGGGTGGCAGTGATACCGAGTATTCTGTATTTCTACTGGTTCAGCAACCTGAGCACGCTTAACCTGATTGGAGGGACGAGTATTCTGATCATGGTCGGCGTGGCGCTGGATACGGTAAGGGAGCTGGACGCCAGGCTCACGATGCTGAAGTACGAGAGCGCGCTGACATAGGCTCCTGGGCCGCGCGGGTTGCGGAATGGGAGCAATATAGTATAATTGATCGTTTGCGCATTGAGCGCCCCGATGTCCCGGGTGTCTCAGGACACGGGGATACGAAAAAAAAAATTGACGCGTTACGTGAAAAGGCTTCTTCTCTTTGGACCGCCGGGCGCCGGAAAGGGCACCCAGGCCGCGGTGATCGCCGAGCGTCTCGGCATCAAGCACGTCGACACCGGCAGCATTATCCGGGAGAACATCAAGAGCGGGACTCCGCTGGGTCTCGAAGCGAAGGCGTATGTCGAGAAGGGCGAGCTGGTTCCGGACGAGCTGATAATCAGGTTGATCGCGGACCGGCTGAAGAAAGACGATGTTTCGGAGGGATGGCTTCTGGACGGATTTCCGCGATCGCTCGAGCAGGCGAGAGCTCTAAGCGGGATGGGTCGGAACGGCGGCGAGACGGTCGAGAGAGTGATTTTCCTGGAAGTTGCCGATGAAGTGCTGCTCAGAAGGCTGACCAACCGGAGGATCTGTCCGAAGTGCAAGGCTGTGTACAACCTGGTAACGGACATGAGGCCGAAGAAGGACGGGATATGCGACAAGTGTGGAAGCGGTCTGATCCAGCGTGCGGACGATAACGAGGAATCGGTGAGGACGAGGTTCAGGGTGTACCGGGAGTCGACCGCGCCGATCGCGGACTATTACGGGAAGAAGGGGCTGATCGTGAAAGTGAGCGGGGAGGGTCCGGTTGAGGAAGGCGCGGAACGGATCATGGCCGCCCTGATGGCGGACTGATCGTTCCATGGAAAAGATATGCCGAAAGAAGATGCGATAGAGGTCGAAGGCGAAGTAATCGAGGCCCTTCCGAACGGGATGTTCAAGGTTCGGGTGAAACTTGCGAAAGAGGAACATGATGTTCTGGCGCACATATCGGGGAAGATCAGGATGAGTTTCATCCGGATAGCGCTGGGAGATCGAGTGAAGGTCGAGCTGAGCCCGTACGATCTCAAACGCGGACGTATAGTCTGGCGGTTGAGATAAGGGCGAAAGGATCTGATGAAGATGAAAGTACGTGCGAGCGTCAAGAAGATATGCATCAAGTGCAAGATCATCAAGCGTCACGGACGCGTGATGGTGATCTGCGAGAACCCGCGCCACAAGCAGAGGCAAGGGTGAAGAAGGAGCGAAGTTAAGTGCCTCGAATCGCAGGAATAGACATACCCAGCCGCAAGCGTGTGGAAATTGCGCTGACGTACATTTACGGGATCGGGCTGACGAGATCGCACGAGATACTGGCGAAAACGGGTGTCAGCCCGGACAAGCGAGCGCAGGACCTGACCGAAGAGGAGACGGTGAAGATCCGGGAAGAGATCGAGCGGAACTACACGGTCGAAGGTGATCTGAGGCGGCAGGTGGTCGAGAACATCAAGCGGAAGATGGAGATCGGATGCTACCAGGGGCTGAGGCATCGTCGCGGCCTTCCTGTGAGGGGTCAGCGGACGCGGACGAACGCGAGGATCAGGAAGGGTCCGAGGAAGACGGTGGCCGGAAAGAGAAAGAAGGGCAAGTAGGCGAAAAGGGCTTAAGACATGGGACAGCGAAAAAAACAAAAGACCGGAAAGCGTCGCGCCAAGCGGCAGGTAACGCATGGAGTGGCGCACATCAAGTCTACGTTCAACAACACGATAGTGACGATCAGCGACCTGGAAGGGAATACGCTGACATGGTCGTCGGGCGGTGCGAAGGGATTCAAAGGATCGCGGAAATCGACGCCGTTCGCCGCGACCCAGGCATCCCGGGACTGCGCCAGGGCGGCGATGGACCTTGGCATGCGTCGAATAGATGTCTACACGAAGGGACCGGGGAGCGGACGAGAAGCCGCCATCCGTGCGCTCATGTCGAGCGGACTGGAGCTGGGAATAGTCAAGGACGTGTCCCCCGTCCCGCATAACGGTTGCCGGCCTCGGAAGAGGCGTCGAGTCTGATCGGCCGGAGGAGAAGAAAGTTGTCTCGTCACACAGGACCAGTATGTCGGTATTGCCGACGAGAGGGAACAAAGCTCTTCCTGAAGGGGAGCAGGTGCTTCGGCGTGAAGTGCTCCATGGAGGAAGGACGGAATCCGCATCCGCCGGGAGGTCAGCGTTTCGGTCGACGGCGCGCCTCGTCCGACTACAACAACCAGCTTCGTGAGAAGCAGAAGGCGAAGCGGGTGTACGGCATAAGCGAGCGTCAGTTCAAGAATTACTACGCGAGAGCGTCTCAGAAAAAGGGCGTGACAGGCGACCAGTTGATCGACCACCTGGAGCGTCGCCTGGACAATGTCATCTACCGCATGGGTTTTGCGGCGAGTCGGGCACAGGCCAGGCAGCTTGTCAACCACGGGCACTTTCTCGTCAACGGCAGGCCGGTGAACATCGCCAGCTACCGGCTGAAGGATGGGGACACGATCGATGTCAAGCCCCAGAAGCGGAAGTCGGCGCCTTTCCAGGAAGTGGTCAATCTGAAGCCAGAGGACTGCACATACCCATGGGTCGAAATGGACTATGCGAAACTCAGGGGCGCATTCAAGCATGCTCCCGAGAAGGGTCAGTTCGACCAGCAGATTCAAGTGAACCTGATAGTTGAGTTCTACTCCCGGTAACGGGTACAGGAGGGAACGAATCTTCATGGCCAACATAACAGTAGTAGACAAGGAGTCGGGCGAGGTTGTCGGTTTCGACCGGAACGTCGAGCTGATAGAGCGCCTCAACCAGGTGCGACCGACGATCACGGAGGAGCCGGACCCGACTGAGGCGAACACGTCGCGGTTTGTCATTTCGCCGCTGGCGCAGGGATACGGGACGACGCTCGGGAACGCGATCCGTCGCGTGCTGATCTCGTCGATCACGGGCAGCGCGGTGAGCTACATCAAGTTCGACAAGGTTCTTCACGAGTACTCGACTGTGCCGGGGATTCAGGAGGACGGCATCGAGCTTCTCCTGAACTTCAAGTCCCTTGCGGTGCATCTGAAGGGGTCGGACAACTACGCGGTGCTCACGCTTGACGCGCAGGGAGTCGGGGAGATCAAGGCCAAGGACATGAAGCCCAACCCCGACGTGGAGATCCTCGACCCGGAGCTGCATCTGGCGACTCTCACCGACGAGAAGGCGAACCTGAAGGCGGAGATCGGTGTGGCCAGGGGTGTCGGTTACGTGCCGAGTGAAAGACACCGCGTCTCCACCCTGAACCCGAGGTGGGGGGATGTCTCAAGACCCCCGCTCGGCGTGATTGTCATGGACAGCAAGTTCTCGCCTGTGCTGAAGGCCAACTACCAGGTCACGAACACCCGCGTCGGACAGGACACCGAGCTCGACAAGCTGATTGTAGAGGTAAAGACGAACGGGTCGATATCGCCCAAGGAAGCCATCAGCGAGGCCGCGAATATTCTTACCAATTACTACAACCTGTTCGCGAGGTTCCCTGCGGACAGGGACAGTTACGAATACGCGATGGAATCGCCTGCGCAGGCCGAGGGCGTTCTTGCGCAGTCGGTCGAAATACTCGATCTTCCGATCCGACCGGCGAACTGCCTGAGGAAGATGGGGGTCACAACCATCGGCGAGCTTATCCAGACGCCGGAGTCGGAGCTTCTGAAGATCCGGAACTTCGGCGAGAAATCCCTGAAGGAGATACGGGACAAGCTGGCGCCGATGGGTCTGGAGCTTCCGACAGGCTCGTCACGCCGACGTCGGGGCTCCTCGAAGCGCTGAAATGGATGGCCCGGTGAAATCCGGAGCCGTGTTTACAAATGAGACATCTACATGGTCACAAGAAAATAGCCCGTCCGACGGACCAGCGGCTTGCGCTCTTGAAGACGCAGGCGAAGAGTCTGATCGAGCACGGGGAGATAACCACGTCGAAAGCGAAAGCCAAGGCGCTGGCCCGTTACATGCAGAAGCTTGTGACATGGGCGCGCAAGGCGGATGTCGCCGGCATCAGGGAGATCCGTCGAGAGATCGACGACCGGGTGCTGATCAAGAAGCTGGTGCACGAGATCGTGCCGAAGCTTTCGAAGAGCCGCGGCGGCGAGGTCAGCGTGTTCAACGCCGGGAAACGTCGTGGCGACGGAGCCCCGCTGGCCGTGATCGCATTCAACGTGAAAGAATGAGTGGGGCAGGCTTTCCAGCCTGCCACCCATGGGAAACAGCGAACCGGCAGGCTGGAAAGCCTGCCCCACAAGAGGGGTCTTTGAGTGAGGACGGGTTGGAAGTTCGATCGGACGGGTGAATATCGTACATTGCAGCCATGAACCGACCACTGCTCCGTGCCATCCGGGCCACGCTGGCGTATGACGGCAGCGCCTTCAGCGGGAGCCAGCTCCAGAAGGCCGACCGAACGGTCGCCTCGGAGGTCAACAAGGCTCTCGAGAAGGTGCTGGCTCATCCCGTGAGGGTGAAGGTTGCCAGCCGTACGGATGCCGGGGTGCATGCGACCGGACAGGTGATATCGTTCCGGACGGGCTCTCCCAGGACGCCCGGGGAAGTCTACCGGGCGCTCAACGGGCTTTTGCCGGGCGACATTCGTGTCACGGAATGTTCCGAGGCGGATTTCTCGTTTCACCCGCGATATTCCGCCAGAGGCAAGGCTTACCTGTACCGGATTCTCAGGGCGAAAGAGCTTCCGCCGATGTCCAGGGAATATGTCCTGTTCATCGAGGAAACGAGACGTTTCGACCCCGACGCTCTGGAGAAAGTCGCGGAGGTGTTCGAGGGCGAACACGACTTCCGCAGCTTCTCCCCGAGACTCGAAGAGGGGGAGAATCCGGTGAAGACGATACGGCGGGTGCTGGTGAAGCAGGACGGATCGCTGACGGAAGTGAGGTTTTACGGCTCCGGCTTCCTGTACCAGATGGTCCGAAGGATGATGGGCCTGCTGGTGGCGACAGCCGAGGGTCGGGAGCCTGGGTCCGCCGCGAAAGAGGCGCTGCAGAGCCCGGTCACCGGTGCGGTCAAATACAACGCGTCGCCGAAGGGCCTCTTTCTGGAGCGGGTGTTTTACGCGGACGCGGAGATGGCCGAGGCGATAGGGAAAGCGGTCGGGGAGAAGAAGTGAGAACCATGCGGGCGTGTCGGGTGACCGCTCGCGGGGATAGAAGCGATGGTCAAGACTTTTACACCAAACAAGGCTACGGTCGAGCGCCGGTGGTATATCCTGGACCTCGACGGCCTGGTGCTGGGTCGCGTGGCGAGCGCGATAGCGATGGTGCTGATGGGCAAGCACAAGGCCGACTTCGCGCAGCATGTCGACAACGGCGATTTCGTGATCGCCATCAATGCGTCGAAGATCAGGGTCACCGGGAAGAAGGAGACCGACAAAATCTACTATCGCCATTCGGGATATCCCGGAGCGATACGAAGCCGCACCTTCGGTGAGATGATGAAGCGGGATCCGAGGCGAGTGATCGAGCTCGCAGTGAAGAACATGCTTCCGAAGAATCGTCTCGGACGGGCCCTCCTGAGGAAGTTGAAGGTTTACCCGAACGGGGCTCCTGCGCACGGGCACGCGGCGCAGAAGCCTGAGCCGTTCCCGGCGTACATTATCGAGAGCAAGGTGCGAGGAGAGAAGAAATAATGCCTGAAGGAACATTCATATGGGGAACCGGCAAACGCAAGTGCGCGATCGCGCGAGTGCGTCTCATCCGGGGCAGCGGGAAGATCACGGTAAACGGGATGGAAGCGAAGCAGTACTTCCCGCGCGAGAAGCAGATCGAGAAGGTAATGAAGCCGTTCGAGGTACTCGGCAAGGCCGCGGATTTCGATATCACGGCGAAGATTCACGGCGGCGGGGTGGCCGGGCATGCGGACGCGCTGAGCCTGGGGATCGCGAGGGCGCTGGTCGGGTTCGACGCGACGTTCCGTGAGCCGTTGAAGAACTCCGGCTGCCTGACCAGGGACGCGCGTATCAAGGAGCGCAAGAAATACGGCCAGAAACGAGCGCGGAAGAAGTTCCAGTTCTCGAAGCGATGAGAATTCGGTATCGGTTGTTGGAGACGAGCTATTGCGCCACCCGTTTCGGGTGGCTTTCTTGTAGCATCCGCCCGTGATGCTGCCTGATCGAAGCGGGAGGCCGGGCTACTTGCTCACCAATTCCCGTCCGGCAGGAACTTGCTGAGGAAAACGTCATATAAGTCATAGGATGTATGGCTATCGACTCCGCTTCCCGGGTCGAAATCCACTGTGTCCTCGAACCAGCCGGTTACATACGCATTGCCGGATCCGTCCGCGGCAAGACCATGGCAATAGTCAATCTCGCTCCCGCCCACGGTGCGCACCCAACTGAAGTAGCCATCGTGATCGAACTTGCTGAGGAAAATGTCACAACTGCCGACTGCTGCGTGGTTATCGACTCCGCCTCCCGGATCGAAATCCACCATGTCCTCGAAGGCGCCAGCGACATACACATTTCCGGACCCGTCCAGGGCAACACCGCGGCTCTGATCATGATAACTCCCGCCCCATGTGCGCGTCCAATGGAAGCCGAGGCCTTCACTGAACTTGCTGAGGAAAGTGTCCCAAAGACCATTTGATGTGTGATTATCTCCGCCGAAATCCACTGTGTCCATGAACCAGCCGGTCACATACACCTTGCCCCATACATCCACGGCAACATCAACACCCTCATCACTATCGGTCCCGCCCCAGTTGTTTGCCCCGACATAGCTTCCGGTTGGATCAATCTTGCTGAGGAAAGCGTCACTTTTGCCATTTGATATGTGGTTATCGATTTCGCTTCCCGGGTCGAAATCCACTGTGCCTTGGAACTCGCCGGTTACATACGCGCAGTTGTATCCGTCAACCGCAACACTATTGCCACAGTCCCAGGCGGTCCCGCCCCAGGTGTCCGCCCACTGGAAGTTGCCTGACGAATCAAAATAGCTGAGGAAAGCGTCCTCCGAGCCGTTTGATATGTGATTATCGACACCGGCTCCCGGATCGAAATCCACGTTTGGGTCGCCTGGCGGGTCCGGGCTTGCGAAAATGCCGGTCACATACACATTGGCTGTTTTGTCCGCGGCAACACTGTAACCTTCACACCCGGCCCAGGTGCGCGCCCACATGAAGTTGCCTGATGGATCAAACTTGCTGAGAAAGGCGCCGTAGCCATCGTGGTTCTCGACTCCGCTTCCCGGATCGAAATCCACTGTGTCATTGAAATAGCCGGTGACAAACACATCGGCGTTCTTATCCAAGGCAACTCCAAAGCCGCCGTCATAACCAATCCCGCCCCATGTTCGAGCCCACAAGAAGTTGCCCAACGGATCGAACTTGCTGAGAAAGACGTCCTCGTAGCCGTTTGATGAGTGGTTATCGATCCCCGCCGCGGCGGGATCGAAATCTACTGTGAACTTGAAACAGCCGGTCACATACGTATTGCCGGATCCGTCCACGGCAACATCATAGCCTTTGTCATCACTACTGCCGCCCCATGTTCGCGCCCACCCGCCGTCGGCGAGCGTGAAGTAGGCGTCGGAGAAGTCATGAATGTAGATATCCACGCTCGATTCGATCCTTATCATCACGGTGTCCGACGGATCGAGCGGGATCGGGTCCCACATGTAGGTGCCTTCATCGGCTGGGCTCGAGCCTATGTAGTTCCAATCGGACTGGAAGTCGTCCTTCGAGTAGTAGATGTTCACCGGGTCCGGCACATTGACGGATGTCCATGTTATTTCGAAGCTGTGTCCCGCCTTCAGCACCTCTCCTCCATTCGGAGTCAGGACCGTAATTGAGGGCGTAGGGGGCACAATGCTGAAATAGTCGTCCGAGGCGTCTTGGATAACGGGACTGGCGCCATTGAGCGACACGCTCACCTTGACTGTGGTGGATGGATCCACCGGGATGCTGTCCCACATGTGACCGCCGTCGTTCGGTGTATCGGGAACAATAACGTGGATGTCGGACCCGAAGTCGTCTTTCGAGTACGCAATGGAAACGGTTCCGCCGGTTTCCGAGCATTCCCATGTTATGTCATGACTTGAGCTCTCCTGCCAAATCTCGTCGCCGTTCGGGCTCGATACATGCATCCAGGGCTGGTAAACAACAAAGTCTCCGTCCGATGCATCATTGACCAGCGGAATGTCCACATCGCTTATCCTGACCCGGCAGTGATCGCTCTCCGCTTCCGCAGGTATCGGGCCCCATGCAAATGTGCCGTCATTTGGAGTGGACGCCGCAATCACTTGCGTGTAACTCGAGCCGCTGTTGAGCGAGAGCTCTATCTTCACATCGGTGATTGACGGATCGACATCCCAGGTGATGTTGTGTGTTGACCCGACCTGCCAGTTCTCGCCGCCGTTCGGGCTGGTCACGTGAATCGTGGGTAAGTGAACGGTGAAATCCGCATCTGAGGTATCGTTGACAGCGGCGTTTGCCGCATCGCTGATCCTGACCCGGCAATGATCGCTCGCCGCTTCGGGAGGTATCGGGTCCCACGTGAATGTGCCGTCATTTGGAGTCGACGCCGCGATAACCTGCGGGTAACTCGAGCCGCTGTTGAGCGACAGCTCTATCTTCACATTGGTTATGCCGGGCGACGCTGTCCAGGTGATGTCGTGGGAATCGTATACATCCCAGGTCTCGGCGCCATTGGGCTGGGTCACTTCAATCCCGGGCAGGGCAATCCCGAAATCCGCGTCGGATTCGTCGTAAGTACCCGGATTGTCCACGTCGGAAACCATGACCCGACAGGCAGCGCCCTGAGCTTCCGGGGGTATCGGGTCCCACGCAAATGTGCCGTCATTCGGAGTCGACGCCGCAATAACCTGCGTGTAATCCGCGCCGCTATTGAGCGACAGCTCTATCTTCACATTCGCTATGCCGGCTGACGCTGTCCATGTGATGTCCTGGGAATCGTATACCTTCCAGGTCTCGCCGCCATTGGGTGCACTTACCTGAACCCACACGGGCTCGATACTCGAGACCGTCACGGGCAGCCGGAAACATGCCGCGATGTGATCGCCGTCGGCTGTGTTCGGCACGCCGAGCGGATTTGTGTAGTCTGCGGTAGAATCCTCGACCACGACCCACATCTCGTTTGCGTCTGTACTCGTAATGCTGTCCGCGGGGATCTCAACATGGTATGTGAACCAGTGAGTTCCGCTTGCTGTCGGCGTCATCTCGGATTCGGTCAATGCGTGCAGAGCCGACAGTACATCGCTTTCCACGTTGATCTGGTAATCCTCCATCACGTCGCCGGTGAGCTGGGCGTCCCAGTCGAACACACTGATGTCGAGTTTGAGATTTCCGCCTTTGTGGGTGCTGTCGACGAACCACAGATCGCTTTGGTCGACGACACTCAAAGCCACCGCCTCGGGCGCGTGCGACGGATGGAACTCAGGAGCGGTCCCGGACCAGTTCGCGGTCACCACGTAACCGTACTTGACGCCCGGAATGGGGATCGGAAACCGGAGAATATAGTTCCTCGTGTTCGATGTCCCAGCGAGGAAGTAGCCCACGTTCGTGGACCCGGTCATGAAATAGCCCCAGAGGTCGTCCCCGGCTCCAAGAGCCTGGCCGAAGTATTTGTACGGGTTCAATGTCGCAGTGCCGGTGTAGCCTTTCGATGCGAGATTGCCCGGTACATAGCCGAATATCTTCGGAAGCGGAAACTCGGTCGGGTTGAACCAACGGGAGTATCCATCGGCATTGAGGACAATCTGATCCGTGCCGTCCACGGGATACATGAGATCGGCGTTGCTCGTCAGATGCGCCGACCCGTTGCCTATGAAAATGCCCCTCACGTCGTAGCCGTTGTACTCCGCGGTGCTCAGCGGGTGCTTGATCGTGACGTCCAGGTCGATGTCGATGTAGCCGGCTCCGGGCGACGTTCCGTTGAACTTCACCTGCAAACCCGCGGGATCATTGTTCAGGAACTTCACGACATTGGCGGTGAAGTCGACCGAGCGGCTCGCGACGACTTCGACTTTCCTGTTCTCAAGGTCGAAGTAGAGCGAGTAGTACCCCCATATGTACTCCTGGCTGAGCGGAGATTCCGTCGTGCCCCCTGTCAGTTGGTGATCGGCGCCCTGGTCGGCCGGTAATACAGGATTCTGCGAGCTGCCGGAACAGCCCGTGGCCAAGGCCATAAAAAGCGCTGTCGCGAGAAACAGTCTCATGCGGTTCATGGCTTATCTCCTTGCATCCCTTTCCGATTGAACTTGCACGGCTTCGAGAATATTCAGACAGGTCACATGCGAGGCTCATACTATAACATAAAATTCAATGGACTGCCGTTATGCGGGGAGACTGTCAATGCCAAGAACCCGAAGCAGGCGGCCGATGCGGGCGGTTGCTCGATCGAGCGTTCGGGCTCACCTGGGTGCCACACAGTTCTTCAGACCCCTCTCGCGCCCATTCCCCAAAACCAAAGCAAAAGAACCCGGCGACTTGTGTCCCCGGGCTATGATTACTCGTTGTTAAGCTGCTGTGGTTTAGTAGCGGTTTCGACCGCCGCCACCGTAGCCGCCACGATCGTTATCACGACGCGGCGCCTTCGGGCGTGCCTCATTAACAGTAATCGTTCGACCTTCAAGCTCAGTTCCGTTCAGGCCGTTCATGGCCGCCTGAGCCTGTTTCAGGTCTGACATCTCAACGAAACCGAAGCCTTTTGATCGGCCGGTGTCGCGATCAGTTATGACCGTGGCAGTGTCAACTGCGCCATACTTTGCGAACATGGCGTTCAGATTGTCATCTGTCACTTCGTAACCGAGATTGCCAACATAGATCTTCATAAACTCTCCAGTTTAGTACCTCGGGGATCAGTTTTTCTTATTAGGAATCTGTCCAAGGGAGGTTAAACTGGTCGGATTATACCGCCCGAATAGAAGAATAGTCAAGAGGCAAGGGGAATAATTATCCGGGATTATGTCCCGATGCCTGAGAACCCGCCTGAGGACCGGCTGTCGAGGCTTCGGGAAATCCGGTCGCGTGCGAAGGCGTAGAACTGAGGCAACCGGGACTTCATCAGTTGCATGTCCGATGCCGTCGCCTGGCGGGCGTATGATCTCGTCGCCGCCTCTATGAGACCCGTCCACTGGCTGAAGATCCCGGCGGCCCATTGGGCCGCGGCCGCCTTTGAGACAACGACATCCCGCGTTTCGAAGCTGTACATCAGCCGGCAGAGATTGAGGACGCAGTAGTCGGGGTAGATGTCGAGATGCTTATACACGTACTGCAGTTCGCCCACCAGGGCAACCTCGAGTTCGAGCCACGATGCCGGCGGGTAGACCTGCAGGGGATCGGGTCCGTGCAGCGCAATGTAAGCACCGGCGCGGATGTGTTCGCGGTGCAATGCCCACGCATCGTCGAACTTGTTTGCGTAGAGTTGATGTATCGGCGGCCTGGTCAGATGGGCATCCTCGAGAAGAATGAAGTAACCGTCCATTTCCGCACCCAGCGGAGGGAAGTCGCGGGCAAGAGACGCAAAGAGAGCCTCCAGGCCGGTTTTCTCTCCCTCCGTGAGCTCTTCAGTCAGAATGACATGGAAATCGATGTCTCCGATGTGGGTTGTCTCGGGAAACGCCACTGCGCCGTACAGATACACTGCAAAGAGTTTCTCTCCGAGCACTTCCTTCAGGCCGTCGAGGAACGCAACGCAAAGGGGACGAATTGCCTGGGGAGGTTTCACCTTGTCACGAGTCCGTCACGGTGTCTATTCGGGTTTAACTGGCCGAAGGTCCCGTTTGGGGGGATCACCTGAGTTCTTGTGCTTCGGATCGGAGCCGCACGATCGAGAGATGTCGGACTGGTCGGGGAGGAGAGATTCGAACTCTCGACCTCCTGCTCCCAAAGCAGGCGCGCTAACCGGGCTGCGCTACTCCCCGACGTGTCAAGTATACCCCGGCGTCGCAGGGGCCTCAAGGGAGGGATGTCGATCGGGCTGCGGGAGGGTATGGGTGATCGGATCGACTGAATCCGCTCTTGCGGCCGGACGGCCAACTGCATCAAAAAAAGCCCGCTTGCTGACGGGCCTTGAGAGCAGAATATGCATTGAAACTCAGTCGCCGACAGGAAATCCCCAGTGGGGAAGGCTGGAGTCGACCAATGGTATCGTCTCGTCGCGAGTGACTCCGTTCTGGTTGCAGATGTAGCGGCCTATCTGGCGCCAACCTTCACCTGATTCATCCGGTGCCTGGTCATCCGTGTAGAGCTTCTGCTGCACTACGGGAACACTCTCAACGTATGTATATTCAATGTAGGCAATGCCCTTGTCCGGCGAAACGCCGAAATAGAACCATCCTTCCTCTTCGGTGGGAATCATCTCAAGAGATTGAAGGATGTCCTGGCGCGGAACCCACTTGCCGTCAAGGAGCTGTTCGGTATTTGCGGGGAAGTCCGCGTGGAATTTCCAATAGCTGGTCACCAGGCTGTCGCAGATTGAGCTCAGGTAGTCGATACGGATGTTCATCGGGTTTGAGTCAGTCAGGATCGAACCCTCGGGCAACTCAGCGGCCTGATCCTCCGCGAGCGCAATGAAATCGAGTTTGCTGAAATCCACCTTTATGAATTCCTCTGGGACCTTGCCCGGATTGTAGAGATCGTAGAAATACAGCTGATAACCGCTGGAGAGAAACCGGAAAGAGACTGTGTTCAGGTCCTCGTCGGGCGCAGCGAGGGAGCGATCGACGATCTGAAGTCCCGGCGCGTACTCAGTTGGAATCGGATCGAACCAGAACCAGCCGGACTCATACAATTCGTCAACGGAAGCGGGCATTCGGTCATATTGCCTGTAGAAAGCATGGACGGAGGCGCCGCAGAAGTTGACGATGTGGTTGAACTGCGAGAAACGCGACTGGCGGTCGCTCACATATCCGTGCTTCGGCCACCCGGCTACTTGCCCTGCCATCTCCTCCTGCCATTGGGCGATCTGGTCGGCTGTGAAGTGTTTCTGGATCTCCGTTCCGTCTCCCTTTACGACGATCACGGTGGCTACAATCTCTTCGTTGCATACGCGGCCGGTGGAGGGAGTGTCGGTGAGGGCTTTATGGGACATACAGGAGCTAAAAAGCACAGAAGCCGTCAAAAGCACAACGATTGACATCGGGAAGCCAGCGACTGACTGTTCGCTCACGCATTTTCTGTTCATCGCTTCTCTCCTTTGTAGCACTTTACAGAAAGAACCCGGGCCGGCTCAATTCCGGCGCGAAATAGGCCTTGATCTAGCATGGTTCCTTATTTTCAAAAGTGCCTCCTGTGCCCAGGCAAAACCACCCTTCCGGAATGTTGCAGTCTCCAGTGAACCTCGCACTGCACACCGTTATCAGTTCGCCCTCTTCGACGCAACCTTCATGGTCCGGGTCTTGGTATATCGTCCAGTTCTTGCTGACTCCATTGCACGTCACTTCGATCTCTTGTGGCGGCTCTCCGGGCGGCCCACACCACACTGTCCTGGTAAGCTGGCAACGACGATAGCATGGCGGGTGAAATAGCTGGTCGCAATCGTCCGGGTAGCAGCACCACCAGTCCTGACTGGTGGCTTGAGAAGCAGACACAAGCAATAGCAGTGTCAACACTGCCCCGAAAACACTGATTTTGAACACCATGGACGTCCCTCCCAAGGCTCCTATTCGCAAGGAAATCATAGTGCATACGTACCCTAAAGTCAAGAGCGCTCGGACGAAATCGCATCCAAAAATAGTATCCTGCCGGCTAAGCGCACAATGAATTCCATGTCGATAGATATCAAAATTCCACATGCAGGATAGTAAGCATTTACTTGCCCAGCGAGATCGTTAATGATCCGCTATAGGCCCGGGCCGGATTTCCCTCAACTATGCCTAATTCAGGGGCATGTCCCTCTGGCGGAAAGCCCCGCTTTGTGGTATAATACTATAGAATAACAAAATCGATTCAACCTCTTTCAGACCTCGGGTCTGAAGGGAGGTGAAACAAGTGCAGCACAAGAAGCCTCTGACGGGCATCATCCATCAGATACTGCTCCTCGTAATCCTCCTGGGACTCCTCTTGGGCACGACTCTTCCCGCTCGGGCGGACGCAGGCGAGGACTCGTGGAGCCTTCGGGACGTGGTCCGCAGCATCGAGCCGTCCGTCGTCTGGATCGTCGCCGACCTCGGCAAAGATACCTGGTCGCAGGGGTCGGGTTTCATCGTGCATGAGGACGGGTATGTTCTGACCAACGCGCATGTTGTTGAGGGCGCGTTGGGCATTACGGTCGGATGGCCCGACAGGTTCGACCGCTCCGAAAAGGAAGCGACCGTTGTGGCGACGGACCCGAATCTGGACGTGGCTTTGCTGCACATCGAGAGCGTTCACCTACCCACGGTGGCGATAGGCTCGAGCGAATCGGCTTGCCTGGGCGATGCGGTGATAACGCTCGGGTATCCCGCGGGCGACGAGCTGGGGCTGGGAGGCCTCACCGTCACCCGGGGCGTCCTTTCCTGCGTACGTCGCGACGCGTCCGGCGAGGTCAGCCTGCTTCAGACGGACGCGGCGATAACTCTGGGCTGCTCCGGTGGTCCGCTTTACGATCTCGACACGGGCACGGTGATCGGAGTTGTGCAGGGCAAGGGTACGCTGCTTCTGGAGGGCTTCAATTTCGCGATTCCATCCGAGAGGATTTTCAGCCTGTCCGGCACGGAACAGTCGGCAGGCATACAGGCGGCGATACAGGCTCTGGATCCGGTTATGGCGAATGATTTCTCATGTCCGGGCGACAGGTCGCTGGACATTTTCAACAATGCATTGACGGCGCGCGCGCAGATGGAATGGAGCGAGGCCCTGGGCAATTTCCTCGCCGTGGGACACCTCGACGGTGAGGATCCGCTTGCGGCGTACGGGGTCGCGGAGTCCTACGCTGCGCTGGATCAGCCGCGTCAGGCGCTCAGGTGGCTGGAACGGGCGTTTGAGCTGGGCTACACCGATTTCGACGGAGCGTTGGAGTCGGACGGATTTTCGGGGTTCCGCGACGACGACAGGTTTACGGACCTTGTGCGGTCCTTCTAGGCGTGCGGCTGAGGATGGGTAATGGTTAAACAGGCGCTTCGAATGCAGACAGAAATCTGAACACAGTTCATCCAGCACGCGTCTCTCTTCCTCCCCCTCACAGGGGTCGGGTGCCCGGCAGGAGTCGGGCATCCGATTTTTTTAGCCGCCTGGCCCGAGGTCGGATTTGGGGCTGAATTTTCGCCGATGAAACGGGAAAGACGGATATTAACGACGGGGGGGCTTGATAGGACGTTATTTTGTGGTAACATTCTCATAGGCATAGTTTGTCGAATCTGGTCGAGGCGGATGGCAGCCTCGACGCGAATAATGGGGAGGGAAACCCATGCAGAGTGCGACACCTGCCCTCATCCAGAAGCTGCGGAAGCTCATGGAGGGCAGCTCGATCGACAAGGATCGGGCGGAGAGCCAGCTCAAGACCTGCGATCCATCGTCCATGCCGGCCGACATTCTCGAGTGCTGGAGCACCGGGAACAATTTCGACAAGTTCCGGGCCGGGAGGGTGAAAGAGGCGTGGAACGCGTTCCTGAGCAGCAGGACGGAAACGTGAGGATTGAGCGCCGCCTTGCCCGACGCGAGTATGCTCCGTGCGCGAGGCGAGGCAGCGGCACGCGTGCGGCCTGAGTCATGGAGCAGGCGGAGTTTCTGTAATGTCGGAGATCGAAACCCCCCCGGCCGGTCCGGGGAATTTTTTGTCTTTTGGGGCGAATATCATCTCGGTGGCGATCGCTCCCGACGGAACGCTCTACATGAGCGGCCACAGCGGCATTTTGCGCGCCTTCAGGGACGAGTGAGGATGGCAAGTCATGGCAAGGTGAAAGGGGGGTTTTTTTGGGGGGGGGGGGGAAGGAGAACGGCTGGCGTCCGGAAGGGGTGTGG
>CAYGZQ010000055.1:0-27997 GCA_964354375.1 uncultured Planctomycetota bacterium | reverse complement strand
GGATCCTGCGAGGCACCGAGGCCAGCGTCCGTTTCATCGCCGCCAACGCCGCGTTTCGAGCGGGCGATGTCGCACGCGCCCGCGATATCGCCGAGAAATGGTCGGGGAATGTCAATAGCTGGGAGGCGATCCTGGGGCCCCTTGCGAGGCAGCGTTACCAGTATTACCAGCTTGTCGGGCGGCTGGACTTCGAGGTCGGGCTTTACGAGCCGGCGATCGAGGCGTACGCGAAGGCGCTGGAGCTCGCCCCGACGCCGTATCGAAAGGCATTCGTCTGGTTCAACATGGCCCAGATCGAGCATCACCTGGGGCATATTGACGCGAGCTGGGAGTATGCATCGAAGGCGATCGACGCGACCCTGTCAAGCCCCTACCCTCAGGCGGCGGCGACATGGATCGAGTGGCTCGCGCTCGATGCCGACAGCCCTTCGAAGCTCGCGGAAATCGAAAACATGCGGTCCAGGCTTGAAAAAACCGGGGCGGTGGAGACCAATCGCGTCACCCGCGCCATGACCCGGCTGTATCGGGTCCTGGCGACACTGCGCTCGACCGAGGATCCGTCGGGCATTGTCCCGATCCTGGACGAACTCATCGGCGAGCTTGAGGACGCCGGGTCCTGGCCGAATATGGTCACAATTCTGGCGACAAAGGCGGTTGTCGCCGGACGTCTCGATGATCGAAATGCCATGGACGATGCGATCGCAAAGGCAAGAACGCTCATCTCGACAAAGCTCGCACCTGAGGCGCGTCCGCCCCTCGAATTCCTGCTCGAAAGCGCCCACGCACTCGCTCTGAGGAATGTGGGTGCGTATGACGAGGCTTTCGCGACGCTCTTCGAAAGGGCGCTTGAGGCCCGGATGAAATATCCCGGCGCGGTGGGTCCCGAGGAAAAAACCGCTCTCGAGGCGATCTATTACCTCGGCGCTCTGGCGGGACACGATCCCGAGACCATAGAAAAACGATTGCGTGATATAATTAATGATGCAGGGTGAACCTGCGGACTCTTCAGGAGTCATACGATATGAAAATGCTCAGCTTGCCAAGATTCTTGATCGTCATTCTGATCCTGGGAGCGCTGATTGTGGGGCTGGGAACGCCGGTTGTGTCGACCAGCGCGAGCCCCGGCAAGGCGATAGAGCTTGCCAGGAATGGCAAAGGCAGCGACGATCCACCGTGGGACCCGGGCGACGAAAGCGCGTCACTGAAATGTGCGCTGCCGTCCCCGACCCTGATCGATTCAGCACTCTATAATGTGAAAACCCTTTGCGGTTCCCGTGCGGGAGTGATCCTCGCGAAGAAGGGTGACAATCCGTGGGACCCCGGCGATGAGTCGCCCATGAGATCGGAGGCGCGCCATGGCTAAGACGGAACAGCGGCGACGCACCTCGCTCCTTGAGCTTCTCATCCACATCCTGATGGCTCCGACATCATCGGGGACATTCTCCTGGCAGCCCGCTCCGGATCAGCTATCCCGATTCGCCGGCGACCTTCGCTGGACAATCCTCCGCAGAATATTCCCGGAGCTCGGCGGCAAAACCCCCTACCGCGCCCTCCTTCAGAAACATGCCATAAGAGTCGATTCGCTCGACAGGCCGTTCCTGCGGGAAGTGCTCGAAGTGGTCCGCGACCGTTTCGCGAAGTCGTTCAGCATCTCGACCGCACGCGACATGAGCGACCTTGAGCTTCTGAGAACCTATTTCATACCGGTCGTCCTTGAATGGGCGGAAAACGAGCGGTCGGTGTCGGTAGCTCGCGAGCGCACACCCTCGATCGAGGACCTTATCTCCCACGAGGACTCCAGCGGCAATGTGTACCAGAGATTTCCGGACGAGTTTTCATGGGCGGTCAACCGCCTGTCGCCGGGGATGGAGGCCGAGGCTCCCCGGGAGCTTCCCGACGAGATGGTGGAGCTCGTGCATCGGATCGCCGACCAGCTCACTCGCTCGCTTGGGTTGATCCTTGAATCCGGGAACCTGGAGAAGTACATACTCCTGATGGCGCGGCTCGAGGACAACATCTGCACGTGGGAGATGACGTTCGACTACCTGAATTCGCTGGGGATGAAGCGATACTCAAGCTGGAAATCCCTTTCGGTGGTGGCGAATCGCGCGATGAAGGAATTCGTGGGTGGGCTTCCCACTGAGGTAAAGACCGCGCTGCATCAGGACGATCCGGCGTTGAGTCGCGAGGAGAAGCACGAGAGGCTGCGCATGGCGGTCGCTGCGGCGCTCGAGATCAGCCCTCTCCCGACGCCGATGGAGGTCCTTTCCCGAGCAGGATGAAGAAGTCCACACCCCCCCTGTAGTCTCCCAGAGAAGCCCCCCTATAATCCCCCCCAAGGGGGGGATGGGGTATGTCGGGACGCGAGTCAGTTTCGCGTCTGGCGAGAAGTTGATGCATCAACCGTCCCCCCCTTGGGGGGGACTACAGGGGGGCTCTTAGCCGTCCCCCCCCTTGGGGGGGACTACAGGGGGGCATACACTTTTCCCCGGCCCATCAGAGCTTGTGACGGGCACCCGGGAAATGGGGATTGGTCTCAGACTCTCTCCAGCCAGAACTCGTACAGGTCGTTCAGGGTTTTCTCGAACGGGATCGTGGGCTGCCATCCAATCTCCCGCTTGATTTTCTCATAACTCCCCTCCAGGACCATCACGTCGCTCGGACGCATTCGTTTCGGGTCCAGCTCGATCTTGACATCGAGTCCGGTGATGTCGAGAAGCATATCGAGGACCGACTGAATCGAACGTCCCACACCCGAGCAGATGTTGTATACATCGCCGGGCTTGCCTTTCGTCACAGCAAGATGGTACGCGCGCACGACGTCCCTCACGTCGGAGAAATCGCGTTTGGCTTGGAGATTTCCGACCCTCATCACGGGATCGTGCTTTCCCTTCGCGATCTGGGCAAGCTGGCGGGAGAAGGTGGAAGTGACGAAGACCTCGCCCCGACGGGGTCCGGTATGATTGAAGGCGCGGGTTCGGATGACGTTCATTCCGTAAGACTGGGAGTACTGCCAGCCAAGTAGGTCCTGAGCCACCTTGCTGACACCGTAGGGGCTGAGGGGTCTGAGCGGCTGATCTTCGGTAACCGGCACCTCGCCCGGGTAAACGAGCCCGTACTCCTCGCTCGAACCGACAACGTGCACCCTCGCGTGTGGGACCACCTCTCTCACGGCTTCGAGGATGTTCAACTGCCCCTGGATGTTCGTGTCGAGAGTCTCGGCGGGGGCGGCCCAGCTTGTGGGCACGAAACTCTGCGCGGCGAGGTGGTAGACCTCGGTCGGCAAGGCCTTCGAGATCGTATTGCGCACGCTCAGCGGATCCTTGATGTCGGTCTCGAACAATGTTATGGACTTCTGCGCTTCAAGATGCGCGATGTTGTCGCGCTTGCTTCTCCATCTCACGGAACCGAAGACCTCATAGCCTTGCGCCAGGAGATGCTCCGCCAGGTGACTTCCGACAAATCCCGTTATTCCTGTTATCAGTGCTCTCATTCGAATTCCTCTTAAGGGGGTGGTGACAACGATCGAGCCATGATATATTCTTACTCGACTGCGGTCAAATGCCGACGGGTCGCGTGCTATGGGAATTCGTGATTACACAGAGCAAATCGCCCGATTCCCTCGATATCGCCGCCATCTCAAACCCAATAAGGGCTGGTGGCGGAGCGACTCGTTTGTCCCCATCTCCTCGATCATTTAACGACCCCCTTTTCTGGTTGGGGCCATCATTCCAGATTCAAACGCCCAGTTTCAGACAGGCACCAGGTCCGTATTACCAGTGAATTTCAAGGAGAGACAATTCGCCATGACAGATACATCAACTCGAATCGGCGGACTCGATCCCATAGAGGTCCAGGCGGTCGCCGAGAAGCTCTATCTGGAGGGTATCGGCCTCCCGGCTGACGAAGCCATAAGGCTGATCGACACCTGCGTCGCCCACAACTACGGACTTCTCATGAAAGACCCGATCGTACGTGCCGAGGGTCCGTGGCTTCATACGCGCAGCGGTCGAAGGGTGTTCGACGGGGTGTCGGCGTACTCAGCCGCCAATCTCGGGCACAACCATCCCCTTGTGCGGGACATGATCCTGCATTTCATCAGTCATCATTCGCCCACAGTGCTCGGGCGATTCCTTCCCGACCCATTCCTGGGTCTAATGGCAAGGAAGATCACCGAGATGACGGGCTACGATTGCTTTCTTCCTGCAAACGGAGGAGTTGAGGCACCCGAGGGGGCAATCAAGCTTGCCAGGCGATGGGGATATCGGGTGAAGAAAGTCAAGGGAACGCCGGAGATGATTTATTTCAGCGGATGTTTCCACGGACGGACTCTCACCGTTACGCAGGTTTTCGAGGACAAGTGCGCGGTAGAAGGTTTCGGGCCGTTTGTGGAAGGATTCGTCAGGGTCGCTTACGGAGATATCAAGGCCCTCAGAAAAGCCGTCAACGAGAACACGATCGCCATTCTGATCGAGCCGATTCAGGGAGAGGGGGGGATCAACATCCCGCCGGACGGCTATCTTGCCGAGCTGCACAAGCTTGCGAAGAAGAACAATATCCTGGTCATATACGACGAAGTTCAGACCGGCTGGGGTCGCACCGGTAAGCTGTTCGCGTGGGAGCATGACGGCGAGCAGTGCCGTCCCGACATTCTCTGCGTGGGGAAATCGCTTTCGGCGGGGTATGTGCCGGTAGCGGGAATTCTCGCGCGGAGGGAACTGATGGACCTGTTCGATCCCGGGTCGCACGGAAGCACATTCGGGGGAAGCCCATTCTCCTCGGCGGTGGCTCTTGCGGCCCTGACGGCGATCGAGATGGAAAATCTTCCGGCCCAAGCTGAGGAAAAGGGCAGATACGTCATGCAGAAACTGCAGGCTGTGGCCGCCGGGAGCTCGATCATTACGCAGGTCCGGGGGAAGGGTCTGATGACCGGCATCGAGCTTCGCAAGGGTGGTCCGAACGGGCACGATATTGCCGAGAAGCTGTATGAGGAGGGTCTCATTCTGAAGGACACTCACGAATGGGTCTTGCGATTCACGCCTCCCATTGTCTCCAGCATCGAGGATCTCGATATCGCGCTTGCCGCGATCGATCGGGTGCTCGGCGGCTGACGCACAATCGGGCTTAGTCGGAATCAATCGATTGTCATCCGTCCAAACGAGACTTAAGCGGTTCGGCAAACCTCCGTGGAGATTAAGGCGCGATAAGGATAGGGCCCCTCCGAACGCCGATAATGTTGTAGGGAGCGAATACCCGGAATCGACGGTACTCGAAGCTTTTCCGTGAGCGGACATCGCATCGGGTCGCATCCCTGAGACGCTTGAGTGAAGGCACTCATGGGTCAGTGTGTCGGGAGCGAATTCTGAGTGGACTCGAACTGGTTGGATAATCCGCAGGCATTCGAGGTCATGGAAGGACTTCTCAACCTGTGCGTGGAGCGCGAGAAACAGCTCAGAGAGCTGACCGAGAAACTGCAGCACCTGGAGGCCAGGCTGGAGACCGAGAGCAGGAGACCCAAGGATGAGCCGGGCATGGAGATCGACAAATCCCGCGGCATTCTGATCGTTGACGGCTCCGACATCCTCAGGCGCCAGCTTCACGGCCTCCTGACCACCAATGGCTACCAGGTAGTGGGGAGCGCGGAGAACGACAAGGAAGCGGTACGTCTGTTTCGCAAGACCAGGCCGTCGATCGTGACGGTCGATATCACAAACCCGCAGACAGACGGATTCGAGATGATCAGGGAGATCAAAGAGATCGACCCGATGGCGAAGGTCATCGTAATAAGCGCCGATCTCGACAAGGAGACGATCGTGCGGGCTATCAGGAGCGGTGTGGACGATTACGTGGCGAAGCCGATCCAGCCCAAGAGGCTGTTGCAGATAATCGAGCATCTGATGGGTTCACAGGAGCCTATCTGACAGTGCCGACGGCGCTGTTTTATCGAGGAGCTGAGACGATCATGGACGACTGCACAGAGAAAAATCCCCGAGGCATCCTCATCGCGGACGATTGCGAGGTGATGGTGAGGGTTCTCTGCACTCTTCTGAATGAGGGCGGACATCATGTTGCCGCGACGGCCACGAACGGGTTCGAGGCGGTTCGGCTTTTCCGACAACTCAACCCCGAGCTGGTCATCATGGACATCAACATGCCCAAAATGAACGGCCTCGAAGCCACCAGGCGCATCATACAACTGCGCCCCGACGCGAAGGTCATTATTCTCAGCATCGAGGTCGACAAAGCGACGGTCCTCCAGGCCATGAAATGCGGCGCAGCCCACTACATAGCCAAACCCATTCAGCCCGACCGGCTCCTCAGCATAGTGGGGAGCCTTCTCGCGGAGCAGAGTGTTGCTTCCCAGACCGGTTCGGGTTGATCGTCGCAGCATCGTTTGCCCACGCTGCATCCCTCTGCTAGAATCTCGGTGTCCTTAAAGGAGGATCATACCCATGCTCGAAATCAGGCGCCCCCTGGTAATTCTTCTTATTGCGCTCATGATCGCCGCCCTGGGATGTATCCAGAAGACAATAACGGACAAGAAGATCGAGGCGTCAATGCAGGCATATGTCGACGCCCCCCCGGAGGCACCGGCGGGAAGCTCCCAGGCCATACAGCCCCGAGTCATCCCCGGTGCTCCTACTCACCTCAACTATGAAGACTACCTGACCGCCGAGGAACGGGCGACCATAGAATCGTTCGAGGTCTATCGCAACGTCATCAAGGTACAGCTTGTGCAAGGCACCGACAAGTCCTACTGGGAGACTGTCGGCAGGAAGATCGTGCGCGCATTCGCAATGGCGTGCAGGGACGCGACATACCTTGACGTTACATACACCTGCGAGCTGAGGATCAAGGCGAAAGACGATGAGGGCGAGTACAACACCAAGGTCGGAGACATCGCATTCAGCAACCGGAGCGAGCGCATCGTGCCCCAGCTGTACAACCCGACCCGCAAGCAGCGTCAGTAGCCGTTTCGCAGGAGGGAGCCTGCAATCCGGCAATCAGCCTCCGGTGAGTTTCGAGATTTCAATCAGCGCATTCAAGCCTATGTTTTCGAGATTCCCGACTATGCTGCACTGAGTCGAAGGAAGCATGGCGCCCATACCCCACGGGTACGGAATCGCGATAAGGCCGACAATCGCTCCCCACACGACGAAGTTGCGGAGTAACGCCTGGAGCCAGGGCTTGTTCCAGTCGGCGAAGATTCCGTAGCTGAAGAAAATGAGCATCGGGGTGGCGGCCAGCGCATACCTGAAACCGTAACTCGTCCCGCCGTAATTCGGTGACCCGAAGAACAGGACCCATCCCCATCCGGCCACAACGGAGACCACCAGCGCAATCGCTTCGAGCCTCAGCCTGCACAGTCGCTGGAAGCACATTATCGTCGCCGACGCCAGGCCGATCAACAGAACCGGCGTGTAGATAAAAATCCCGCGAATACCGAAAAGCGCGGTGCCGACGTACTTCCATCTTGCCCACATGAGTGCGCCTGCTTCATCGGGCGACAGCACCTCGCCGAAATACCCCGGCGGGACGGCGATATATACATCGGACTGGATATACGTCGGCATCCAGTTGCCCGTGACTCTCGAATTCAGAAAAAGGTGCGCGATCACGGGGGCGAGGACGCCGAGAAGGTAGAGAAGCGACGAGGGCTTTCCCGCCCCGGCCAGGACGGCACCCACCGCAAGGCCGATGACGACAGGCGCGATCACAAGGATCGCGATGCCTCTCGTTCCTATACCGAGCGCCAGAACCGAGCCGATCGACAGCGCAAGAGCGAGGCTCAAGGCAAGGAAGCCTCTCTGGGTCGCGCGTGACCGCCACAAACGCACCTGTGGGAAATCCTTCACCATCAGGAGAAGAAGGAAAAAGACCATGAGCGGAAGCGCGCCGGTAATATCGGTCACCCCGGCGAATCCTGCGGCTATTCCGGCAAGTAGCGCTTCCCACCACCTGAGCGGACCTCCGAGACGATATCTGAGAACATAGTAGAAGGCGAAAAAAACTCCGGTCCCGGCAACGGTGTGATTGTTGAAGACGGTCGAGTAAGCCGGATAGAGGCTCCCGATCGCGAGCGCCCAGAACAGCCACCACCGTGCGCCGGATGGAATGTCGATCAGATGAAGAGCGCGGCAGAAATAGACGAGAAGGAGAGCGAGGCCGACGACCGAGGTCGTGAGGGTCACCCACGGATAGATGATGTCCTCATTCTTCATGTAGGTGATCTCATGATGCGTAAACAGCTTGACCACCCAGCGGAAAGCCATGTAGCTGACCGCACCGATTGCGCTCAGAAGGGGCGGCTTGGTGGAGTAGAAATGCTCCCTCAGGAGCACCTTGTCGCCGGTGAACCATCCCCACTTGGAGTAGTCGATCGCCATGGTGCCGCGCTCGGCGAGGCTCTCGACAGTGGCGATCCTCGCCTGATCGTTCCAGCTGTAAGCGTCCGATTTTGTGAGTATGAAATGGCCCCGTCCGATGGGAGAGGGGATCAGATAGACGGCAATCGCGAGAAGGAAAATCCACCAGCAGCGACATCTCAGCCCCGGCGGTTCAGGCGGGAGGAAGCCCGTCAAAGGATCTTTCTCGGATCTTCGCTCAGCCATTTTTCTTGTCGTCAAAGAGAATACCAGAATCTCATTTGGAAAACTCGTCGATCAGCCGGTCGCAATATCGATCCGCGGACCGCATTATCGTCTCGAATTCGAAGTCAGCCCGCACGAATTCCCTTCCCGCATTTCCCATCTTCAGCCTCAGAGTGGGATCGCGAGAGAGTCTCACGAGATGTTCCGCGAGCGCGTCCACGTCTCCGGGCTCGATGAAACAGCCGGTGACACCCTCCTGTGCAACCTCCACCATGCCCCATTTTCTGGTGACTATCACCGGTACGCGCATCGAGGAAGCCTCAAGAGCGGCGACACCCAATTCCTCGTAGCGAGAGGGCATGGCGAAGATGTCGACCGCCTTAAGCGCCCTCGGCATGTCGAAGTAACTTATCCGTCCCGGGAATACAATGCGGTTCTCTATCCCGAATCTCCCTGCCAGCTCAGTCAATCCCTTACGCATCTCACCCGAGCCCGCCATTACCGCGCGAATTCCCGGGACTTCCTTTGCTGCTTTCGCCAACGCTTCGACGAAAAACTCCGGACCGTACTTCGGCTTCAGCGCCTTGAAGAATCCGACGGTGATCGCGTCGGTTCCCGCCGGCGCCCCAGGCGGCCATTCGAATTCCAGAGGTCCGGCTACTTTCTCGGGATCGAAAATCGATGTATCGACACCGTACGGGAAAAGCTCGGGCTCATCTCTTTCGGGGACAAGCTCATGGATCGCCTGGGCAAGGAACCGGCTCGTTGCCGTCAGCCGGTCAGCCTTCTGCAAAGCCTCCAGTATAAGCCGTCGCTGGATCGCACCCTTCAAGCCCGATCCGTGCGGAAAAACGGTGATCTCACTTCCCCACGGGCTCAGGATTGTCGGGTGGAAATCCGCCCTCGCTCCATAGGTGCCCGATCCGTAGGCCCAGAGCACGTGCAGGAGTTTCGGGCGAATCTCGCTGACGAGCCTCCTGACCCTCCCGATCTCAGACCAGCTAACCACGGACGCGATCCTGAACTGCGGTACGTGCGGCTCGATGATCTCGACTCCGGGGACCATCTCCTTCGGCGCTCCCGCCTGATACGCAAGCAGCGCGATCTCGCCGGGATATTTCCTCCCGAACCATCCGACCCACTTCCAGGTGTGCGGATTGTCGCCCGGAGCTATGTAGAGGATTTTCGTCACGCTTCTGCTTTCACTTTTGATGCGATCTCCCTCAGAATCGAATCCATCTCTTTGGCGCGCTCGCTGCGGGTGAGAGATCTTAGCGCGTTCGGATCGGCCTGGGGACCCGGGATGCCTTTCTGCCATTCCGAGACCGAGTCTTTCAGGACCTCGATTATGCCATCGATGTCGCCGGGAGACACCCTCGTCACCTGCGGGAAATCATTCACGAGGTCCGCCAGGTCGCCGTCGGGACATATCGCAAGAGTTTTCGTGCCGCTTGCAAGATACTCATAGGCACGGCTCGGAATATGCCCCTCGCTGTTTAGGACTTCCGCGAGCGGAAGCACCAGGAGGTCCGCGGTCCAGAGATCGCGGATGTTCTCGGCATGATCGACAAACCCTCGCGATGAGCATCTCCCGGTGAGGTTGCTTTCCAGCAGACGTCGATTGAGCCGCACGTCGGGAAGTCCCTGGAACACCACTCTGAGCTTCTCGTATATTCCCGGGTCCGATGATTTCAGGTTTTCAAGTGCGGTCAGGAAATCGTCCATGTTGTAGCGCCCGAAGACCGTTCCGGAGGCCACGACGGTGCAGCTTTCGTTGTGCCATTCGTCCTTCACAGGAAGGCTGCTGAAATCCTCGGCATCGAAACCGTTCGGCACGCATCCGACCTTGCTCGCGGACTTCGGGTACTTCTCTTTCATCATTCTCGCGAACGTGGGCGTGACCATCACGACCGCATCGGCAAGCTCCATAAGGTCGCTCTCCGCGTCATCGGCGAATCGACGCTGATGCGCGTTGGGGATCGAGAGATACGGCGCAAGGGTCCAGGGATCGCGGAACTCAGCCAGCCAGGGCAGATGGCTCTCTCTTTTCAGCCAGAGTCCGGCGACCGGGACGGAAAATGGGGGACCGGTCGTGTAGACGCAGTCGAAGCCGCCCTCCTTGAGCATTTTCCTGGCCCGATTCGCCGCTTTCTCCGCCCAGAAAATGCGCTCGTCCGGCGTGAGGAGTTGCTTCGGAATCCAGTCAAGGCCGAGCTTCCCGAGAAGACGCCTCAGCAGGCCGCCCTCCCAGACAACGGGGATGCGGATGACTTCAACGTCCGATGGAACCTGCTCCTCAAGAGCGGGATCGCGCGGATAGTGTCGAGGCGTTGTCGCAGTCAGTACCGTTACGTTCCAGCCGATGCGGCTGAGGTATTTCACCATCGCAAGCGGCCGGAAGACGCCTCCCCCGACCGTCGGCGGGAAGAAATAGCTGATCAGGAGAATCCTGCCGCGGGATGCTCCCGTATCGGCGCGCTTTTCCCGATGGCGATTCTTCCTCGCCATTTACGAGCCCACCTCTCGGTCGTTACGGTCGTCCATGCCGATCCTGCCCCAGGCAGCCCGAAGATAGGTTATCACCAACTGGAAATCGCTTTTCTTCGGAAGGAAGATGTCCCTCGATCGCTCGCCGGACTCCCGTATGTAGAAATACAGGAACATCAGGAAACTGAAGGTGTAGCTGATGCTGGACGCGATCGCGGCGCCGTTCATTCCGTTAACCGGCAGACCTCCAATCGACCACGAGCTGGGGCTGGGTATGAGAATAAGATTAAAGATGACATTGAGCACGAGAGACGTGATCGACACCCACATCGCGTAGTGGGGCTTGCCCCTGCTGAAGAAATCGGCGGTGAAGACCTTGGCGAGCGACAGGGTGAAAATGCCCGGCATGAGAAGCATGAGGGGGGTGTAGGCGAGGGAGAAATCCCAGGGCGCACCTGGGCGGTTGTAAAGCAGGGCGAGCGCGGGTTTGGCGATGACGGCAAGAAGGACCATCGCCAGGAGGACCATGAGGGTAACCGCGCGAAGGCTGGGCGGAACGAGCTTCCTGCGCTCGCTCTCCCCCTTCTGGGTGATTTTCGGAGTCAGCGCCGTTTGAATCGCATCGGGAATTATCCAGATGTTCACTATGACATTCACCGCGGTCCCGTAGAGACCCACCTGCGCCAGTACCTCGTCGGTCGTGCCGTGGGCGAGAGCATTTATGAGCCAGCGGTCCACGTTGTAGAAAAGATAGCTTGCGAAATTCGCGGCCCACATGTACTTGCCGAACCGCCAGCTTTCCTTCGCGAGCTTATCGTCCCACTTCTGAGTTCGCGGCTTGTGATAGTGCCTGAGCATCAGAAACGAGAAACTGAAAAGCGTGGCGGTGATAAGTATGTAGCCGTACACTGCCCCCTCTACGGCCCATTTCAGGCCGACCACAAAGATCCCCATGAATATCAGCGCCGCGACAATCCGCAGGATCGCGTGGACATTCCTCACCCAGATGCGGTTCTCACCGTACAGGATCGCCTCAAGAAGCATGTCGAGAATCGAGATCGGAATCACAATCAGCGCGAGAAACCCGACCCATAGAGGCACATGGAAAAACACCTTCTGATTCATCGGAAGGAGCATGTAGCCCGCTCCGAGGGCTATTGCGGGGAGGGAGATCACAAGGGTCATCCGCAGGGCGTTCGAGATAAGTCGCGGGACGGTATCGGGTTTTCTGCCGGTGAGGTACGTGTTCGCCTGATCGAACCCGAAATTGCCGAACCGGACCAGGGTGTCGGGCGCGAGCTGGATAAGCTCAAACGCGCCCTTCAAACCGGGTCCCAGCGTCCGGTTGATGAAAATCGAGTAGACCAGCTTGCCTACGATAACGAAGCAGCGCGCGAGAAGGGTATATATCGAGTCCTTCAGCACTTAGAGGATGGAATTATACCCCATAGGCGGCATGGGTTGTGCGAAATGGAGTTCACTCTTTCGCCCCCCTGTAGTCCCCCCCAAGGGGGGGACGGCGAAAAGACGGACTTCACGGAAACCTTTATCCATACGGTTTCCAGAATAAGCCGTCCCCCCCTTGGGGGGGACTACAGGGGGGCACGGGATTCCTTATGCTAACCGCCATTGTTCTATTCCTTGTCCGTGATACAATAATCAATGTGATCCCGCAGGGAGGAGCCGCGCTATGAGACCCAATCTCCGGACCTGTCTGTCGATCCTAGCCATCCTTTTGATCGGATGCAGCCACCCTGACGGCATCGATCCCGTAATGCCCGGAAATGACGAAGCCGAGGGGAATCCACCTCAGCTCCGGTGCTCTGAGCTCTCGCAATCCAACCAATACATCTGGGGGGCATGGATGGTCAAGGTCTCGGCGGATCACTCGTCCGTCGACCTTGTCCCGCTGCGCTCGGCAGCCTGGCATTTCAACCTTGTCCAGATGCTCGAGGACAAGGTGTTCCCGAATTGCCTCACCATCGAGAACATCAGGCCCGCCTCCCCGCGGACCTTATGGATCGATGTCTTGCTCAGGAATCCCTTCAGCGATCTGAACCTGACGGCATTCGATGTCAGGGGCATCTTCATCGCACACGCGAACCACTGGTTTCCTCAGATCAACCGGGTGAACGCTTTCAGCGACGACCTCCCCTGGATACTCAATCCCGACGGATATACGTCCCTGTTCAATCCCGTGGATTTTCCGCAGTCGCCCGGCGCTCGTCCTATTTTCTCCTACACGCACGGCGATATCGCCAAGGGCGGCTCGAACCTGACGGCGAACGTCAACCCGTTTGTCGCGTACTTTCCGGACGTTCCCAGACGGCCTTTCCTTCCCGAAGTGCAGGGTCGGCGCACGATTGAGCTGCAGACCCCTGAAGGTGCCTTCAGCTTCGGCTATGCCGTCTCGGCATGCTGGTATCCTCCCGGGAAGAATGTTGTCATTCCCGAGATCGACTTCCCGCCTGAGGCCAATTCCCTGGAGGCCTACTCAGTCGACGCGCAGATATGGCCGCAACTCGAGCCCACGATCGGATGCACGGCGGATGTCTATGTCGAGGTTTACGACCATCAGGGGAAGGACACAATCGAGAGAGTGACGATCGAGTGCCCCGAGATTTTTCCGTCGGTGCAGGAGCTTGAATATCTGGAGACCACTCCTCAAGCGAGCTTCATGTATCACGGGACGATCACGAACCAGAATACGACTGAATACGGAGACTATCAGATGCTGGTGCGAGTCGAGGACACGGCAAGCGACCCCAATCTGGGCCCATTGAGCGCGTGGTGGGTCGAGACGATCAGGATGAGAGAAGGGATGGGTCTGACATGGGGGGGATCGGGAGGCGCAGGAAATGAACACGCCAATCACCTGGCCATTGACAGCTCGAATAATGTCATCGTAGCAGGCTCATCGGCCAGTCAGGTCGATCTCGACCCTGGACCCCAGGTGAATCCCGGCTATCCGAACAGCACCTATGTCATGCTGACCCTGTCGAAGCTGAATCAGCGGGGCGAACTTGTGTGGGCGCGGACCTGGGGCCTTATGCCTTCAGACGAGACTTATCCATCGGTGGGGATTGGGGACATCTGCGTGGATTCATCGGACGCCATCTACGTCACAGGGTCCTTCCATGGCCTTGTGGATTTCGACGGCGGACCGGACGTTCTTGCCATCGAAGCCTTCGATCTGACAGCCTCCTATCTGTGCAAATACGACTCATCCGGGGATTTCTTGTGGGTGAAGACATGGTCAGGGGATACCGCGGTGGATGAGTACCCCTATGTCTGCAGTTACCACATCGCATTCGACGGAGCCGACAGTGTCTATATTCTTGGCGCAATGAGACATTCCTGGGCGGACCTTGATCCCGGCCCCGGTGTTGTCGGATTCTACACGGGCGACGATTACCAGAGCAGCCTGACCTACATGAGCAAATTCGACCTGGAGGGCAATCTCGTCTGGGCGCGTGCATGGGGTAACATCGCGTACAGTGACCCCCAAGCCCTTGCGGCGAGCGACTCGGGCGAGGTCTTCGTCCACGGCTACTACCAGAGCACGATCGACCTTGATCCCGGGCCGGGCGAGGATATCCACTCCGCGATGTCCGGCCCAAGCGCTTACCTGAGCAGATTCGACTCCGACGGGGATTACCTCGGAGCAATCGTCTGGGACTATGACTCATCCACCGGAGGCTCAAGAGAAGCCCACAGTCTCTCCTTAGACGGCACCGAGGGCATCTATATCGAGGGCAGTTTTAGCGGGGCGATCGATTTCATCCCGGGTCCAGGGAAGCTTCAGTATTTCTCCAGCGGCGCCCACCTGGCAAGTTTCCTTTTGAAGCTTGACTACGAAGGGGACTTCCAATGGGGCAAGGCATGGGTGAATACCGAGATGGGAACAAGCGAGTCGGCGGCGCTGAGTCCGGACGGGAATATCTGTGTCGTCGGCGACCTTTACGGCACATTCGGTCTTGACCCACCGTTCGGGATGATGGTTTACCGGACGGGAGTCCACAATAACTGGGACTCCTGGCTCGCGATTTACGATCCCGAGGGCAATTTCGTGAACGGTTTGAGTTGGGGAGGACAAAGCTACCAGATAGCGCGGGACATCGCCGTGGATCATGCCGGGAGAATCTACGCGTGCGGGGGGTTCGGAGGGGTTGCCGATCTTGATCCGGGCATGCTCAGAGACGATCACGAAAGCGGGGGCCCAACCGACGCATTTCTGATGAGACTCGGTCCTGACGGCGCCTGGTGAGTAGCCCAACCGGTCACTTTGTCTCGTGCTGTGCGGCTGCGGCCTGCTCTTTTCTTTCCCTGTCCTTGCGACGCAGCTTGAGCTGATCCGGACCGATAAAGAGGTTCTCTATCAGAATCCTCTCCCCTTTGACCGATATCGTCAGCGGCGGCTCGATCCCGGATATGCTCGCGACAAGCGACCCGAACATGACCTTGATCGGAGACTCCAGTCTTCTTGTCGAGACGAAACAGTATTCGTAGCGAGTGTCGGGATCGTCCCACGCACCCGGCCTGCCCCTGAACCTGATCCTGATCTCCGGGCAGTTATCGGAGCCGATCACCTGGGCAACGACCCATCCGCCGACATCGAGCTCGCCTCCGACAATCCGTCCGTTGTGCTTCAGCACTTCGATGTCCTTGCCCGCGGTTATCCTGGAGCCGATCGACTCGATCCTTATGAACACGCTGCCCCCGGCTTCCACGTGCGCGTTCTGGATGAATCCCGCGCTGACATCGCCACCCGCTTTCACTCTTGCGGTGCCCGACGAGAGAATCCCGCCGTTGATAATGACGTTCCTGCCGGCTTCGATGATCGCGTCCTCGACCGCCCCGTAGATGTGCACATCTCCCCCTGCCTTCACTGAAAAACCCGCGCGCACGTCGCCCCTGATAAGCACGTCGTTCTTGAAATGGACAATCCCGGTGGAGTAGTCCACATCGCCGTTGACTGTGTAGACCGGCCTGACGTTGATGTCGCCTTTCAGCCCGAGGTGAAGAAAGCCGCCGATGCTCGAGACAAGTTGCGTCCCGTCCTCGCTCACCTGGGTGTTCTGACCGGCGACGAGCTTCCTGTTCTTGCCCGGAACTGCAGGTATAACTTTTCCGAATACGTTGTGACCCGGCTCGCCGGGTGTAGGAGGTATCCTGACCTGCAGGATGTCGCCGGGATCGATCGGCGAAATGAGATTGAGCTGCTTGAAATCGACATGCCCTTCGTCCGTTATCTGGGGAGCCAGGTTGTCCTTGAAGCTCTTCTCGAGCCTGAGCTGCGCGTCCTCACCGTCCTTCGGGGGCGTACCTTCGGCCACCAGGACATGAAAGAGATTCGGCCAGTCCCTGAGGATACCCTCGATGCTCTCCTCGATTACGCCGAACCTGACTCCTGCGCGGGCAAGACCTGCATCGATATGCCGCCGCGTGATCGGTGCAGCGGGATTTTCCAGCTCCAGAAACGCCTGCATACCGTCGCGGCTCACCTCTATGGTGAAGGGCAGACCGTTGACATCGATGTCGACTTCGGGCTCCCTGGGAAGCGGCTTCGGCTCCTCCACGCGTAGAGAGCCGATCCGGACGACCTCGCCCTGGGTCGCGCCGCGGATGATCTCTTCGACATTCGGGAAAATGATCCTGTCCAGCCCCCGGGCATGCACTTCCTCCTGGAAAATGCGCAGAACCATGTCATCAAGTTGCTCAGGAGGGATGTTGATGACGAACATCACATCATTCCCATCCTGAAACATGTAGTACTTCTTATGTTTCTCTCCCGCCATCCATGATTATTATCCGGGGTTTGCTCTTAAAGTGTTTGCAATCGATTTAATACAACTAAGTGTTGCGCAGGCGCCGGTCAAGGTCGTTGGGGGGCGCTGAGGCGGCTACTCTGCGAGCATCGAGCGGTAGATTGTCTCCATGCCGGCCGCGTTTTCAAGCCAGTCGTAACGTCCCTTCACGAACTCGCGTCCCGCAAGGCCCATGTTTCTGCGTTTCTCCGGGTCCGCGAGCAATGTCTCGACGGCGTCGGCGAGCGCGATCGTGTCGTTCGGCGGCACAAGTGTGCCGGTCATGCCGTCATCAACCGCCTCGGGAACTCCCCCCACCCTCGTGGCCACGACAGGCACGCGCATGGCCTGGGCCTCCACCGCCGCCACTCCGAACGTCTCCGACTCCCACCTGGACGGCATGCAGAAAATATCCAGGCTCGCGAGAAATCCCGGCACTTCCTCGTGAGGAATCCGTCCGACGAAATCGACGATCCGGTGAACTCCCTGCTCCCGCGCCAGCTTTCTCAGGTCGTCCTCCTCGTGACCCTCCCCGGCCAGTATAGTCCGGACGTTGTGTCCCCTGTCCCTCAGGATTCGGGTGCTTTCGATGAGGGTATCTGCGCCGTACTTGGTCCTGAGGTGTTTCAGAAACCCGATTCTGTAAGGCTGATCGTCCTCTCTTTTCCTGGGGTACAGATCGGGATCGAAGATTTTCAGATCGACTCCGAACGGTATCACGTGAATCTTCTTGCCCTCCGGGGCGTATTTCCTCGTCGCCTCCGCCAGAAAATGGGTGGTGGCGGTGATCTCGGTCGCCTGCGCAAGAACGAATTTTTTCCATCGCACTTCGGCGGGGGGCTCAGGCTTATCGGAGTCGGTGATTATGTCCTTTCCCCAGGTGCTGACCACGAGTCTTGGCAGGCCCTTGTAGAGAATGTTGAACCTGTACCGGTAGATGAAATGGACATGCACGATGTCGGCCCAGGAGAAGATCTTCCGCACTCGAAGGTAGTCCGACAGCGTGTAAATCTGCCTGAACGGGGGGATCGCGGCGATCCCGACGGGAGGGATCGAGTGCACGTACACCTCAACGCCGGGAATCTCCCAGCCACGGTAGCTAACGACTTTGATCTCGCAGCCGCGATCACGGAAATAACTCACCCATCTCTGAGTGTGCACATTCCATGCGTCGGCGACATAGGTGAGCCTCAGCGGACGACCCTGGTATGTCAGCATGCCGTCATCCATATCATGATGCCCTATCCGACCGGGGCGCGTTTCCGCCTGATGATCTCATTTACGTAACCCGGGACTCTTCGCCAGTCTCTGAGATCTGCCGCAGTAGGGATGAGCGCCTTGTCCGGCCCTATCTTCGCTGCGCTGCAGAAGGGTGGGAGAAGAAACGCCGCATTCACGAATGTCCCGACGACCACCGCCAGCGACGCCGTCAGGACCTCGCGTCCTTCCGGGAAGAATCTGAATCCCACTCCGGCGCAGATCAGGGCCACGACGACTCCGATTATTCCGGCCCTGGCGACATCCAGCGGACGCATCCTCGCCATGAGGTGCGCCGACCAAACGCCTATCAGGGACAGCGCCACACCGCCGGGAGCCATTATGGCAAACGCTCCCACCACCGAAAGATATCTTTTGCCGAGCAGAATCGCAACGATGGGATGCATGAACGCGAACAGAAGGGCGAAGATGACAATCGAGACCAGAAGCGTGTGACGGCTCGCCTTCGCAGCCATCTCACCGGCCTCGATCTCCCCAACGCCGGTGATTTTGGGGAGAAGGGCGAAGGAAATCGAGCGGGTGACGGGAAGAATTCGATCCACCATCTGGTAGGCCATCGTGAAGAAAGCGATCCTGGCAAGGTTCACATTGGAGTTGCCGGGAAGCGCAAACGACAGGAGCACCATCATGGCCGGAAGCATCGCGTACGATGCAAGCTGTGCGAGGTAGACGGGGAAACCCAGTTTGACAGCCCTGCCCGCAAGCCCGGCGTCGACTCCACCGTCAAGATGCACCCTTCGCCTCATAAGCAGCCAGCCGTAGGCCAGGCTCACGACGTTCGCGAGGAGATACGCGCCGATGACCGCCATCAGCCTGAGATTCCAGATGAACACGCCCGCCAGGATCACGACCAGCATCACGACATTCACCCAAAGCTCCTTCGCGTTGCGTGCAGCGATTCTGTCTTCCGCGTAGATTGCAGCATCGTACACCATTGTCATCAGATGAAGCGGGAACGCGAGCGAGATCAGCATGAACTGGTCGCGGAGCCACACTTCCTGCGTCAGCCGCCAGAAAGTGACCGGGAACCCCCACATAAAACCCATCAGGAGGCCGATGGAAATCAGGCTCATCAGAAACCCGAAAACAATTCCTGTGCGGGTGAGAGGTCCGAGCGCCCCCCGTTCCTTTCCCCCGATAACGACCGTGCCCTGGTCGAACCCGAAAGTACCTGTTTTCATCACGATGGACGGTGCGAGCATGACAAGCGCGAGAGCACCTCTCCACACCGGCCCCAGGAAGCGGGCCACGGCGATCCATGTGATGATCCCGATGAGAAAGAGGGCTGAGTTGGTGAGGGTCGTGCCCACGCTGTCACGGGCAAGCGACGATTGTGACGTTGCGGGATTCTCAGCGGATGAGGTCATTGAAAAGGTTCGCAAGCTCGCCTGCGATGCGTCGGCGGTCATAGCGCGAAAGATACTGCGCATCGGGCTCGAGCGGTTTGTCTCGCGATTCGAACAGGTCAAGAAGGGCTTGCGCGATGCCGCTCGGATCGTCCGGGTCGACGCTCACTCCCGCTCGCGCCTCGGAGATCAGATCGACAAGGTCTTTCCCTTTCGTTATCGCGAGTATCGGACCCGCCCCCCGAAGCGTCGCAGCCAGGTATTCATAGACCTTGCCCGTCACGTAGCCCTCGGCTATCAGCAGCAGCGCCCCTGCGCCAAGCTGGGAGGCGTAAACCACCTCGCGATCCCGGAAACCCTCGACTTCCAGGTTCGCCATTATATACTTCGGCGCCATCGCGTGAAAGCGACTGTCGAACTCGCCCATGAAACGGCACCATGCCTTCGAGCGGAACTCCTCCGACCTCTCGCACGCGATTTTCCATCCCCTGAAAAACGGCTCGGGATCGCGGGGATAACTTATCGAGCCGGTGTAGACGACGGTCCAGCGATCCCCGTCCTCCCGTCGGTCGGCTTGTATTCCTTCAAAATCGTTCGTATCAAAACCATTCGGCAGGATGCGGAATTCGTGCGCCTTATCCTTGAGGGACGGGTATTTCGCTAGGTACTCGTCAATGTACCTCTGCTGCACGACGGTTACGGCGCGAGCCTCCCGAAGACAGCTCAGCTCAAGCTTTTCCTCTCGCCGTTTCGCCCATGACGGGCGTTTCGCCGCATACAGGCTCGTGGTCCACGGGTCGCGGAAATCCATCACCCACGGAAGTCCGGTTTCCCTTGCGAGGGCGCGACCTATCACGTGATCGGTCGCTTCCGGACTCGTGGAGAAAATCATGTCGATCTTCTCCCGGGACAAGATCTCTCTCGCTTTTCTCATTGCGGGACCGAACCATCCGATCTTCGGGTCAGGAATCAAAAATGCCGCCTGGAACGCCGCATACAAC
Source organism: uncultured Planctomycetota bacterium (assembly GCA_964354375.1). GTDB lineage: Bacteria > JAJVIF01 > JAJVIF01 > JAPKYR01 > JAPKYR01 > CAYGZQ01. The sequence continues at coordinate 7,487 of CAYGZQ010000055.1, read as the reverse complement.
CGACCCATCGGTCCGAGCCTTCTTCCGCCCTCGAGGACACCACGGAAGTCCGCCGAATCCTGACGCTTCGTCCCTCCGAGTCGACGATAGACGTGATACGGCTCGAAACTGGGGGCAGAAAACACCTTGACCGAATCGGGGATTTCCTTCAGGTAGGTTTCGTCGATGGGGAAACTCCCCTTCGGCTTGTCGGGGGTGAGGACGACGGGACTCCATCCGTGCTCGGGAAGGTATCTCACGAATTTCGTGATGCGCTGGACACCCACGCCTGCGCGAGGGGGGAAGAGGTAGGCTATGCAGAGCACGTTCGGCATCGATTATCGAGTCGCGCCGATCAGACGCGAGATCGTCTACAAACCCCTCATCACAAGAGACGCCACCCTCACGGTTTCATACACCTGGCCGAGAATGATGGTGGGCCATTGGTACCATCTCGCGTGTCGCGCGAAGAACTTCATCCCCGAACAAAACCTTCGCCTGATTTTGAACCCGGACGCCTGCCCGCCCGCTGCGTAACTCACCATGTGAACGATGGGCGCGGTCGGGACATACCAGCTTTCGAACCCCGCCTTCCGCGCTCGAAAGCAGAAATCCGTGTCTTCGTAATACATCGGGAACGCTGCATCGAGCATTCCGATCCGCTGGAACACCTCGCGCCTGACCATCATCGCAGCCCCGGAGACATAGTCCACTTTCGCCGGGACCGAAAACTGCCCGACATCCTTCCGGCGGATTCCCCTGTGCCTGACAAGTCCCCACCAGGTCGAGACGATCCCGCCTGCTCCCCAGATAATTCCACCGTTTCCGAAATGGATCATGGGGCCGGAGATCCCGGCTTGAGGATTCCGTTCCATGAAATCGATGAGTTCCTTCAACAGGCCAGGGGGCGTTATCGTATCGTTGTTCAGCAGAAATACATAATCAGCGCCCCAGGCGATCGCGCGCTCGATCCCCACATTGTTACCCCGGCTGAAGAGCAGATTTTCCTCGTTCCGGATCAGCTCCATGGGAATCCTGTCGGACCACGATTGTGCAATAGCGATCGATTCATCCGTAGACGCATTATCGACGAGGAAGACCCGGAATTCGGGGTAATCGATGGACGCAAGCGATCCGAGAAGCGCCCCAAGGACCTTCTCGCCATTGTAGTTGAGCACAACTATCCCGCATTTGGGGAGGACGCTATGCTCGGAGGTCGCGTTCATTTCAGGATGGTCTTGATGGGGCGATCGCTCTTGTCGCTCGGCTTGAGCGAGTTGATCATTTCGCCCAGGAGGCCGATTGTAAAGGTCTGCACGCCGACGACCATGAGAAGTACGCCGAGGAAGAGGAGGGGACGGTCGCCGATCCATTGCCTGTGAATCCACTGCCACGTCAGCACGAGGTTGATGAGGGTTCCGCCCAGGAACAGGATGGAGCCGATCCAGCCGAACAGGTGCAGGGGATTGCGACGGAATCTCGTTAACATAATGACGGTAAACAAGTCAAAGAAGCCCCTGAAATAGCGGGTCCAGCCGTACTTGCTCCGCCCCTTTTTCCTCGCGTGATGCTTGACCACGATCTCGTCGACCAGAAACCCGCGCGCCTTCGCAAGGAACGGGATATAGCGATGAAGGTCGCCGTAAAGCTGGATTTCCTCCAGGACCTCCTTGCGATAGGCCTTGAACCCGCAGTTGTAATCGTGGAGTTTCAGTCCCGCGGCAGTGCTGACGACCCAGTTGAAGAAACGGCTGGATACCACCTTGAGCCAGGGATCGTGACGCACTTTTTTCCAGCCGGAGACAAGGTCCGCTCCCTTGCCGAGGGCCTCGAGGAATCTCGGGATCTCCGCCGCATCGTCCTGCAGATCGGCATCCATCGTGACCACGATCTCCCCCCTGCAGAGCTCGAATCCGGCCGACAGCGCAGCGGACTTCCCCTGGTTCATCCTGAATTTGATGACCCTCACCCTTTCCGGGTCTTCCTCGTACAGCCTCTGCAGGACTTTGAAGCTGCCGTCAGTGCTGCCGTCGTCAACAAAAACGATCTCGAAATCGCGACCCAGGGACTTGAACGCCTCAGCGACCGACCTGTGGAGCTCCGGGAGCGATTCCTCCTCGTTCTTCAGGGGCACAACAATCGACACTAGCGCCCTGGGGTCGAGCGCGGGGTCCAGGGGAATTACGGATTTCTCCGCAGGCGGATTCGTTCTTTCTGGAATCGTTTCCATAGGTTTTACTGCCCGACTATTCTACCATGTAGCATCGCTTCGGGCATCAGAGACCCCGAGCGAGCCGGCAGGGATATGCCCCTGTGCGGGGATTAATGCTAAACTTCCACGGTGCGAGCCTTGAGGGCTCAGAAGGAGGGCGCTGGAAGAAATGAAAACAAGATCGATCTGGATCGCACTTACGATGGTTTGTGTCATCTACGGACTTGCCTTCGGATATGAAGGGAAGCCGGTGTGTTACCCGGTGATTGTGCAGGTTGTCCTCGTCGATACGAATGGCGTCAAGCTCGACCCAATCGATTTGATCGAGCTGAAGCCGGGCGAGAAATATACATTGACCGCAATGATGCAGGACAGCCTGGATATGAGCGCTTGCGAAGAGGTCACCGACCGCATTCCTCCCGACGGCGAGCTTGTCTGGGACGCGAATTTCGGCGAGTTCGAGGAGGGCGAAGCGAGCGGGAACGGGGTTGTCTGGACAGCCCCCGCGGAGCCCGGCGAAGTGGTCTTCAATGTTGTTCTGACATATGGCTCTGGAGAGGAATCCGGCGCCTGCGAGAAAGGCTTCCGGGCCTGGGTGGGGAAACCGACGCTTCGGCCGGACTACGCGCCCGGCATCGCGCTTGTCAGATTCCAGGACTGGTGCGATGAGGACTGCGTGCGCGAGTGGGCGTCCGAGCCTCCGGCAATAGGGATCGACAGAGAGATTTCCGACCGGCTAAACATCTGGCGAATCAGGATCGATCCGGAAGTTGATGTCTGGGGTGCGGTCAGGGAGATAGCGTGGTGGCCGTCCGTGATGTACGCGGAGCCGGACATAGTGATCGAGCTCTTGGATGAAACGCCTGAGGTCCCAGATCGGGCTGAGTGACATGGCGGACTTGAAGCGGGAAGTGCTGGTTCTTCTTGGCCAGACCGGAATCGGCAAAACGGCCGTGAGCATTCCGCTCGCGAAAATGCTGGGAGCGGAGATCATCTCGGCCGATTCGCGCCAGGTGTACACCGGGCTTGATATCGGCACCGCCAAGCCGTCAATTGCCGAGCGAGAGGGAATCCCGCATCATCTGATCGACGTAGCGGACCCCGGCGATGATTTCACGGTCGCGGATTTTCAGAGGCTGGCGTTCGAGAAGCTGGAGGACATCCTGGGTCGAGGGAGAATGGTCCTTGTGGTCGGGGGGACCGGGCTTTACATAACCGCCCTCGCAGAGAATCCGACCTGGCAGGCACAGCCTCCGGTGCCGGATCTGAGGAAAGTGATACTGGAGGAGATCGCGGACAGGGGCGCTCAAGCTCTCTACGAAGAGCTTAAGCGGTTCGATCCCGACGCGGCCGAGAAAATCCACCCGAACAATATCCCCAGGCTTGTGAGAGCGGTTGAAGTGGTGAGATCGACGGGTCGGAAATTCTCGGACGGAGTGGCGACCGACAAGAAGGATCGTGGGGAATCGCGATATGACTGGAAGCTTGTCGGGCTGACAATAAGCCGGGAGACGCTCTATGAACGCATCAACCGACGGGTTGTCGCGATGACGGAGGCGGGCTGGGTCGATGAGGTGAGGGGGCTTCTGGAAGAAGGTCTGACCGGAAACGAGAAACCCATGACGGGTCTTGGGTATCGTGATATAGTGGCGGTGGTTCGCGGGGAGATCAACATGGATGAGGCCGTCGAGAGAATACAGCGCGACACTCGCAGGTTCGCGAAACGGCAGATGACGTATTTCAGGAAGCTTGAGAACGTGAATTGGGTGGAGGCCGGGGAAGGATTCGATCCGACGGAGACCGCGAAGAGAGTTCTCGTGTCGGCTGGGATCAAGTAAAGGAAGACAAACGTATGACACACCATCTGGACATGGGCGATCCGAGGGAGCTTCCGTTCGAGAAATGGCAGGGAACCGGGAACGACTTCATCATATGCTCCATGCAGCGGGCGATGGACTTCGCGAAGGACGTCTCGACGCTGGCGAAGGCGATCTGCGACCGTCATTACGGGGTGGGGGCGGACGGGCTTCTGCTGCTGGGGCATTCGGAAAAGACCGGTTTCCAGATGAGAATGTGGAATCCGGACGGGAGCGAATCGGAGATGTGCGGAAACGGCCTGAGGTGCGTGGGGGCGCATTTGATCAGGCACGGACTTGTCGACGGGTCGTCGGTGCTCGCGCTCGGGACAGCCAAACGCACGGTAAACCTCACGTTCATGAAGCCGCCGGAATGGGCTGGTGCGGATCGATTCTGGGTCAGGGCGGACATGGGGAAACCGGTGACGGATCGAGCCCGGATACCGATCGCAACGCCCGGCCCTTCTCCGGTGATAGAAGAGGAGATGGAGATGCCGGGATTCATTGAGACCGTGAAGTTCACGGCGGTGAATTTCGGGAATCCCCACGCAGTAATTTTCGTCGTCGACCTCGACCAGGTGCCGGTGGACAAATGGGGCCCTGCGATCGAGAACAACACCGACATGTTCCCTAACAGGGTGAATGTCGAGTTCGTGCAGGTGATCGGGACGGACCACGTGAAAATGCGGGTGTGGGAGCGCGGGGCGGGAATGACGCTGAGCTGCGGGAGCGGCGTGGCGGCGATCCAGGCCGCCTGCCACATGACCGGCAAGGCGGGCGACAAGTTGAGAGTGGACGTGCCCGGCGGGTCGCTCCTGACAGAGTACACCACTGACGGACTGGTGATGCTCTCGGGTCCCGCGGTGAAGGTATTCAGCGGGGAGTGGTCCTGACCGCGTCGGATGTGGGGCAGGTTTTCAAGACATGCCTGAACAGCGCAGGATGTTCGAAGTCGATCATATCTACCTTCAGTGGCTGAACCACCGGAAGGCGGGCTCGTTGCGCCACGATCGCATCACGGTCCCGATTCTCTGGATAATAGCCGGGTTCAATGCGCTCATGTACATGATCGCAGGACCCGGCTACGATATCACTTCCATCGTCGGCGCGGACCAATATGGGATCGTCATCGGAGTGGTGCTCTACATCGTCGTGATCATGGGATACCTTCTCATGACGGTTCTGCCGCTTGGATTCGTATTGAGGGATTTTCTTGCATATTTACCGAGGGCGATTCAGGACGATACGGACAGGAACATAATAGGGGAGATGTTCAACACCCCGGTCTCGACAAGGGAGATCGTCGGGGACCTCCTTCGCTGGGCGGTCCGGATGAATATCCGCCACCTGCTTCCTTCGATAGCGCTCATCATCGCCCTGATTCTATCGTTTCTCCGATATGCGGGACTGTCTATTCTGGGCGATTCCCGTGAGGCGGCGATTTTCATCCTCTTCGCGATCTCGCTGTTTGTGCTGATTGCCTTGTGGTGGGCGTTTTTTCTTGCGACCGGACTTGCGTCGGCTGCATTGCCCAGATGGGTTACCAGGACAGGGCTCCTGGTGCCGGTCTGGCTTATCCCCGTTCTCTTAATAGTATTCGTCGGAGGCTATTTTCTCGCGGATTGGACGCTCGAGTTGTTCTCCTTCCTGCGTTCCCCCGCATACTATCGTTATGATACGTACGCGCTCGAACCGATCTGGTATACTTGGCACTTCATCGTGATCCTGATGATACCCACAGTGGCGGTTGCGGTGAATGTTGTGAGGATGATGGAGGCTCGCAGGCGATACAGGTGGAAGTGACTGCGGGGACTGGCACCGCGCATTTATATACGAATCAATGCGGGGACAGGCACGAATGGCACATTTTTAAGCAAGAGACGGGACTGGGGACGGGCACGAATTTCGCCCCGGGCCGCATGGAAAGAGTCAAGCCAGTGATGAGCGAAATTCGAGCCAGTCCCCGATCTCGTCCAACTTCCGCTTCTTCATATTCGTTTTCTGCCTAAGCATGTGCCATTCGTGCCAGTCCCCTTGTTCTTGGGTGCTTGATTTCCTGCGCAAAATGCGTAGAATTGGCGTTCCCCCGGCCCCGAAAAAGTCGGGGTATGGTTATTTAAGAACGGATGATTGTGTCAAGGAGCGAGGTTTTACAGCTATGACGGATTCCGAAACTCGTACCGAGTATTTCAAACTGGCGAAGAGGCTTAAGATGATACCGCCGTACCTCTTCCAGAGGATCGACGATCTGAAAGCCGCGGCGAAGGCGAAAGGGATACAGGTTGTGAGCCTGGGCATAGGCGACCCGGACCAGCCCACGCCCGGGGACCTTGTGGATGAGCTGTACGAGCACGCGAAGGTCAACGCCAACCAGAAATATCCGGCCTACAAGGGCACGCTCGAGATGCGCAGGGCGATCGCCGATTTCTACCGGAGACGATTCGGGGTGGAATTGAAGCCTGAGACCGAGACCCTCGCGCTTATCGGAAGCAAGGAGGGTATCGCGAACATCGCCCTTGCCGTCCTCGATCCCGACGACATCGTGATCTACCCCGATCCATGTTATCCGGTCTACCCGATGAACGCGGTGTTCGTGGGATGCGATTCGTATACAGTGCCGCTCCTGAGGGAGAATGATTTCCTGATCGATTTCAGCGCGATTCCCGACAAGGTCTGCAAGCGGGCGAAGCTCCTCTGGATGAACTACCCGAACAACCCGACGAGCGCGGTCGCTCCGAAGGAGTTTTTCGAGGAAGCCGTCAAGTGGGCGAGGAAGTGGGGCGTGATTCTTGCGCACGACAATCCTTACAGCGAAATTTACCAGTCCGGCACACCGCCTCCGAGCCTGCTGGAAGTGAAGGGAGCCATGGATGTCGCGGTCGAGTTCAACTCGCTTTCGAAGATGTACAACATGACCGGCTGGCGCATCGGAATGGTGGTCGGGAACGGGGAAATCGTGCAGGCTCTTGCAAGGGTGAAGTCGAACATCGATTCCGGCGTTTTTCTTGCGATTCAGAAGGTCGCGATAAAAGCTCTCAACAAGCCTCTTGATGCGACGGACGATTTAAGGGCGATGTACATCGAGCGTCGGAAAGTCGTGGAGGAGACTCTGGAGGAGGCCGGGTACGATGTCTATCACGGAAAGGGAACGTTCTATGTCTGGGTGCGGACGCCTCGGGGCGTGAAGAGCTTCGACTTCGTGAGCGAAGTGATCAACCGAACCGGCATCGTGCTGGGTCCGGGATCGGGGTGGGGTGACAGCGGAGAAGGATTCTTCCGCATCTGCCTCACCCTCGACGCCGCCGATCTTCGAAAACACGTGAAGAAAATCACCGAGACGTTCCCTGCGAAGTAGGGGCAACCCCCCGTGGTTGCCCGACAAATCCGCCCGTAGGGGCAACCCCCCGTGGTTGCCCGACAAAACCGACCGTAGGGGCAAC
>CAYGZQ010000054.1:0-28084 GCA_964354375.1 uncultured Planctomycetota bacterium | reverse complement strand
CTCGGAGGGAGCTTCTCCCCTGTCACGGAATCGGTGATTCCGCACAACGATCCGTACATGACCGAGAAAAGTCCTCCGTCCGTACCGAGCACGATCAGCGACCCCCGGGGCATCTCCGACAACTGCTTGTACGCGCTGATGGTGGCCGGGTCCTGCAACGGATTCGAGCAGTCCATGTCCACCCACCTCAGACCCCCGTTGACAATCAGGACTCCCAGAACGAAAGCTGCGAGCGCCCATGGCAGCGCTTTCGCAAACCGGATCGGTCTCGTCGCGAGAAACGCAAGCCCGATGGCAATCAGGATCGACACCGGCGCCGCCAGCGGATAATAGAAAATATAGAAATCCGAGACATCGTAACCCGTCGCAAATGCCAGAATCCAAAGGCTGTACGGAATGATCGCCCATACGAGCGCCCCAGTGGCGGTCATCCTGCGGGTCAGAACGCACGCGAACATCCCCGCGAATGCCAGGATGACACCGATGATACCCCAGGACATCGGCCACTGAAACACCCCTGCCCTCGCCCAGAACTCTTCCCATGAGACGCCGAACACGAGATGCTGGTACTGAGACGCCGTTACGTGACCCAGAAAATTCCGCAGGTTCTCTGGATTGCCCCAGTCCAGAAACGGATTCTGCGAGCTCCGCACGGGCAGATAGATGTAGGACGCCAGACCCGGCAGCATTGCGGCCGCCGACTTCGCAATCACCGCGACAGGTCTCTTCGGGGGTCGGAACAACAGCACAATCAGCGCAGGAAGAAGGATCGACGCCCCTGCGATGTGATGCGAGAGAATCAGACCGATGACAAATCCGAAAGCTGTGATAACCCTTCCGGCTCCGCTCTCGTCGCCTCTTTGCCTCAGCTCCAGATACTTCACCACGCAGAACCATCCGAGCGCCTGGAACAGAAACGCAAGGGAATAGACTTCGCAGACAACCGCCTGCGACCAGATGATGTAGTTGACCGCTGCGAATCCCGCGGCAAGTCCGCCCCACAGCTCCGCCCGCCAGCCGTTCGCCCATGACGCCGGGCCCTTGTCCCAGGCCAGCCGTACCGCGAGCGTGCCGGTGCGTGCGATTATCCCGACCCCGACGGCGCTGCTCAAGACCGACAGCAGAACCATTACGCGAGCGGGATCGATCCACGGGAAGACGTGAATCGCCAGCCATCCGAGAAGCGTGTAGAGCGGGTAACCGGTGGGATGCGCAATCCCCAGCGTGGCCGCGCATGCCGCCAGCTCTCCCGAATCCTGACTGTTATGCGCCCAGGAAATAGTCGGAGCGCTCGTCAGGTAATAGATCAATCCCGCTATTGCACCCGCCAGGCAGGCTGGGAGGCATGACGGAGCTTTCCGCCATACCTGACATTCCGCTGGTTTCGTCAGCAATGCTACCACTCGCGAATCCGAAGAATCTCAAGATAACGGATTATAAATCACTCTGGCGCGCTTTGACATCGACTCCCATGGATCTGGGAGAGGAGCTGTTGAGAAGATCTCTTTGTGGGGCAGGCTTTCGAGCCTGCCATATCTGGACACCGCATCGATGGCAGGCTGGAAAGCCTGCCCCACGTCAGGACATCTCTTGTCTCAGTCCCTTGAACAGACCCAAGAACCAGAGCTTGAGTCTGAAAAGAGTTCCTGTTATCGTGCCGTGAGCAAAGGAGGTAAGCAGTATGGACAGATCGAGAGCGCTTTCGATCTGCTCTGTGGTTCTGCTGGGAGCCGGCGCCTTGTGGGGAGTGTGGGCACTGGCCTTCATCATGACCGCATTCCGGCCTGTTCCCCCCTTTGCTGCGCGGCTGCTACCGGGGATCATGCAAGAAGTGGAGGGTGAAGCCACCGAAAAGTTCTTTATAGACAGCCCGAGTATAGATGTGGATATAGACGCAACTACCTTCTCGGAGGTATTGGAAATTACAGACGCGGTTGTGAGGGAGAGGTTTGGATCACCCGAAGGACTGCGCGCCTACTCTGCCAGGTTTGACATAATCGCGGCTATAATCACTATCGTGCTCGGGATAGGCGGTCTTCGACTATCGAGAATCATCAGGAATAAGCCGCCTGGCACAATGAAAACGGCCTAGGTCAGCGGAGGCTGAGGATAGCGAACCGGCTCCCTGTTCTTTGGAGAGATCGATGCTGCAGCGGCGCCGTCTTGACGCTCCCCGGTAGCTGTGATACTTTACTCCCGTTCTACCTACCGATCCACATCGTGGGGGTTAACGTCATGGGGACATATCCTCGGCTTGCATTCTTGTTGGGGCTCGCGGTCTTGCTTGCCGCTCTGGCCGGAACCAACCCGGCCCGATCCGCCTCCTACACCATCTACTTCGAGTCCGATCGCGACGGTGAAGCGAGAGTATTCAAACTCGAAGGCTCCGATGCGGTTGCGGCAACCGATCTCGGCTGCAGGCATCCGTCGATCACCGCCGACGGACGCATCCTCATTTACACTCGCATCGAGGAGACTCTCTGGGGAAAATTCTGGAACGCTTTCTACATCCTCGACGGCAACGAGGAGAAGCTCACCAAGAACGAGATCTACGATGAGCTCGAGCCGGTGATCAGTCACGACGGCACGTTCACGGCCTACACTACCATGCGTGCCGGAAACCTCGAGATCATCACCGATCCCATCGATCCGAACGAGCTCCAGTACCGCATCACTGACAGCGAGAAGCCCGACGAATCGCCCGCCCTGGTCTCCGGCGACGAATGGGTCTACTGGACAGGTCGCACCGGGGTGTATTCCTTCATTTTCCGTGCGCCCGCGCGCGGCGGCGACATCGAGCGCATCAGCACCAACCCCCGCACATGGGAGGAGCATCCAAGCGTCTCGGCCGACGGACGGTACGTCGTGTACTGTGCCGTGACTCCCGAGGAGCCCGCGGTCGAGGAAACCGAGACGACCGAAGAAGCACAGCCGGCAACCGAGACCTCAACCGGTGCCTCGGAGCTTTCCCCGCCTCTGGGCAGCTTCGCGGCGTCAGCATATCCGTTCGGCTACCTGATGTATCCCGGCATGGGGGGCGGCGGCTCAATGCCACAGCAGCCCGATGAAGAGGACACCTCCGACAGCGCAGCCGATACGGCTGCGACAGGTCCGATCCCGCAGAACGAGGGGAATTCCGATATCTGGGTGCTCGATTTGGAAACTGGGGAGCGAACGCGCCTGACGGACGATCCCGCGTGGGACGGTCGCCCGACAATCTCCGCCGACGGTATGGTCATCGTTTTCACCTCCGACCGTGACGGAAACTACGAGATATACAAGATCAATCGCGACGGGTCGGCCCTGGGTCGCCTCACCGAAAACGAGGCCAACGACGACTACGCGACGATAACCTGAGACCCCTGCCTGATAGTCATGACAAAAAACCGGCCCTGGGGCCGGTTTCTTTTTCCGGTGATCACGATGCCCTGTTCAAGGCAGCTCGCTCGGAGGATAGATAGACAAGTAGGTGTTCTGACCGTATGTTGAGACCATGGCGAGAATACCCGACTCGGTGCTCCCGTCGATTCGCTTCGGCACCGCCACCGAGCTGTCCGCATCGACGCCCGGGACAAATGCGTTTCCGTTGCCGGCATCAAAGGCCTTGATCCGGTAACTCGAACCCGAGAGCATGTCCAGGACATACATGTGATTGTCCTTCGCGGCGGAAATGTCCAGGGCGTCGTAAAGACCTGTATCCTCCTGGACAGCGGTCCCGTTGCCGAAAAACGCGCTGGCGTAATTCATTTGGTTAAGGCCGTAGTCCATCCTCCATCGCGACGCATACCAGTAATCCCAGCCTCCCACAATCCAGAGACCTTCACTGACCGGATCGGCTTCGACAGCGCGGATGGATGACTGGTACAAGTACTGAGGACCGGTCAACAGGGACGATGTGACCGCCGTGCAGAAGTAGTTGTCCGTAAAGTAATCCGGCGGAAGCCATCCGAGCACTGCCGTATGGTACTGATCATTCGGATCGTCAAGATAGATGGTTGCCCAGCTATGCGCGTCAGGTTGATTGGACCATGAAGGCATTTCGTAGGCGTCAACGATACTACCGTTGGTTTCCAGCCCGCTGGTAAGGTATATGACCTCCTGATCGTCCGTGTCGTAATGCCTTGTGAAGACGTTTGGGCTCGCCGGTACAAGGCCTACCAGGTGCCACGAGCCGTCGTCGGCGCAGTCGATGTATTTCATCTCTACGCCCGCGAAACTCCCGTCGATGTCCGTGAAACTCGAATAGCATGAGCTCAAGGCGAATCGCTTAACCATCCCCGTCAAATAGAGAACCAGAATGTCATCCGTCGTGGGGTCAATGCACAGATCGGCGGCAAAGTCGGCTGTAGACACGAGTATGTTCTTGGTAGGCTCGACGGTAAAGACGAAGGTGTCGGCGGTGTGAATCGTTCCGCAGCCGTTCGTGACTTTTACGAAATAGTCTCCGGTCGACCCGGGCGGGAGATCGAAGGAAGCATTGATTTGAACTCCGGAGAGCCATTGCACGGTTGACGCAGGGATCTCGGTACCGCCGCCTGTTGGTACGAGAGCGGCGTCGAGGGACGGACCGTCCATCACGGAATCCCCGAACATTATGTGAGTGAGGACGGAGAATCCTTCAAAACCGGACGGGGGTGAGATTGCCACCGCAGTCGGCGCCGGGCACGTGACCTCGAACAGCGGTGAATCGCTGGTTGCCTGCGTCCCGCATCCGTTGGTGACTTCGATGAAATAGTCCCCCAGAGGCGCTCCGAACAGATAGAAATCCGCGATCATCTCGTCGGGCCCGTACACTTCAATGTTCTGGCCGACGATTTCCGTTGGTCCTTGTATGAGCGACACGGCGAGGGAAGGTCCTTCGACCAGACCCCCTGAAACAAGAATGTGTGCGTCATAAACTATTGTATCCAGGTCGGCCTGGAACGGATCCATGGAATAGGGCACAGGACCGCCGCATACGATTGTGAACAGGCCCTCTGCGCTGCTTGCCTGCGTCCCGCAACCGTTTGTCACCATGACCATGTAATCCCCGAGGGGAACATCGTACAGGGCGAAGTCGGCGGTCAGATGGGTCGGGTCGACATACGCAACGCTTGTCCCGTCAATTATGGTATCGTCGAGGATTAACTGGACTGCCAGCGAAGCTCCTGCGACCAGGTTGCCGTCAACTGTGATGGTCGCGCCGACGACATCTGTCGCGATGCCGCCGCCGGCCGGGTCAATTGCGATTGGCACTGCAGCCGGGCAGCCGACACTCGCCGTCAGGGTGACCGCCGGGACCGGCGCAGACTTGCCGTCGGTCACTGTGCATGAAATGTCGTACTGCTTTCCCGCGGCGACCCCCGAGATATTCCCCCAGACAATGGTAAGATTCCCTGCGCCGTCGCCGGGAACGCCGTCATAAGACGGATCGGGCATTCCATTCGCCTTGTCGGTCACTGTCCAGGAGTAAGACAGGCTGTCGCCGTCAGGATCATTCGCGTCAACGTTGTATATCTCGGTCGAGTTCACCTGCGGAAAGGCGTTGCCGTCCACGCCGCTGTCGATTACCGGCGGCTGGTTGTAGGGCGTCGGTGAAACCCAAAGGTCATTGCGGAAGAATGATGCGAGCGGGTCTGTCCCGGCGCCGTTGGGAATGCCGAACGGATTCTCGTATGTCTCAGGCGAGTACTGGGCGATCACCCAGAATTCATTTCCAGCGACCCCGTCGATGCTGTCGGCAGGGATCTCAGTGTGGTATGTCCACCAGTTGGTTCCGGTGGCGGTCGGGATCATCTCCGTGGGATTCAGGGAATACTCTGAGCTCAGGACACTGGACTCGATAGCTATGCCGGAGGGCGGGTTCTTCCAACCGAAGAGGGTGATATCAAGGATAAGGTCTCCCCCGCTGTCGGTGGGACTGACGTAGTAGATGTCATCGGTTACGGTCACGCTCACCGCGACAGCCTCGGGAGCATTCGACGGATGCACGGTCGTGCTTTCCCAGTTAGCGACGACCGCATAGGCGAATTTCACGCCGGGAGCAGGCTTCGGGAATCGCAGGTAGTAGTTGCGGGTGTTCTCGGCGCCGCTCGAAAATACGCCGTCCCCGGATGTGTTCTCCAGGAAAGTGACGACATCGTCCTCGACATCCAGCCCGTCGGCGAAGTATTTGTACGCGTTCACCCTGGCGGTCGGGCTGTATCCCTTCGACGCCAGCATACCGGGGTAGTACCCGAAAATAGTGGCAGACGTGAACTCGGTCGGATTCCACCATCGCGTGTACCCGTCTGGATTACCGACCAGACCCGCGTGCGGGTCCGCAACCACCTCGTTGAAATCGTACAGGACCTGGTCGTTGACGCCGCGGTCCGAGACCCCGAGATCATAATAGTCCAGCTGCTCGGACCCGTTTCCCAGGAATATGCCCCTCACGTCGTATCCGTTGAACTCGGGCTTCCCGCTGAACGGGTGCTTGATCGTGACATCAAGGTCGACATCGACGTACCCGCTTCCCGCATGGGCGCCGTTGAATGAAATCCCCAGGTTCGTCGCGGAGCTGTTGAGGAACTTGACGATATTCACCGCGAACTCGGCCGACCGGTTCGGGACCACTGTCACAGTCATTTCATCCGTGTCCAGGTATACGTCGTAGTAACCCCACAGATAGGTCTGAGACTGCTCAGTCTCCCGGACCGCGCTGGTCCCGGAGTCCTGCGCTGCCGGAGCAACCGGGGATCGGTCGACTCCGCCTGTTGAGCAGCCGCAAAGAAGCAGCGCCAGGACAATTGCTGAGTAACCAAGTATGTTTTGACGCATCGGAATAAATGCTCTCCTTAGGATACAAATGTTGCGGATATCAAGGATACAGCTTCCGATGTGAAATGGCAATCTGCCGGGGAGGGCGAGGCTCCCGCCGAGCCGCCTCCTGACCGCTGTTCGACGGCTCAGCAGGAGCTTCGCCCTCCCATATCCGCCGGGTCTTCCCGTATTTACCGCAAGATCTCGCTTGACAAGTTGAGTGCGAGGTGCTAAAGATTATTGTGCTAGCACTCTCATAGAATGAGTGCTAGAAATCCTAGAGAAATCCTAAGGAGGTTCTCTCCACGTGACAGCTAAAAAGCTCAACATCAAACCACTTGCCGACCGCGTGGTTGTCAAGCCCCTCGAAGAGGAGCTCAGCACCACCCCCAGCGGCATCGTGATCCCCGACACCGCCAAGGAAAAGCCGCAGCTTGGCGAGGTCGTCGCGATCGGTCCCGGACGCTACTCCGATGAGGGCAAACACATCCCCATCACCGTCAAGGTCGGCGACCGGGTCTTCCATTCCAAGTACGGCGGCACAACGATCAAGTACGAGGGCGAGGAGTACATCATCCTGAGGGAGGACGACATCCTGGCCATCGCTCCCTAGATTCTATCAAAATGAAAACGGAGGAATGAATACACATGGCACCTAAACAGCTTGCATTCGATGAAGAGGCGAGGCGAAAGCTCGAGGCGGGCGTGGACAAGGTCGCGAGCGCCGTACGAGTCACGCTCGGTCCCAAGGGCCGCAACGTCGTCCTCGAAAAGAAATGGGGCTCACCCACGATCACGAACGACGGAGTCACGATCGCGAAAGAGATCGATCTCGAGGACCCGTTCGAGAACATGGGCGCCCAGCTTCTCAAGGAGGTCGCCAGCAAGACGAACGACATCGCGGGCGACGGCACCACCACCGCGACCGTCCTCGCACAGGCCATGATCAAGCACGGCCTGCAGAACGTCACCGCCGGCGCCAACCCCATGATCATCCAGAAGGGCATCCAGAGAGCCACCAAGGCCGCGGTCGATTTCATCAAGCAGAAGTCCATCCCGGTCAAGGACAAGATCGCCATCGGACAGGTCGCCGCCATCAGCGCCAACGACCCGCTGATCGGCGACCTCATCGCCAATGCCATGGACGAGGTCGGCAAGGACGGCGTCATCACAGTCGAGGAATCCAAGGGCACCGAGACCTCCGTCGAGTTCGTCGAGGGTATGCAGTTCGACAAGGGCTACATCTCCCCCTACTTCATCACCGACAAGGAGAACATGGAAGCGGTCTTCGAGGACTGCTACATCCTCCTCTGGGAGAAGAAGCTCGCCGCCGTGGCGGACATCATCCCCCTCCTGGAGAAGGTCATCAAGAAGGGAAATCCCCTCCTCATCATCGCGGAGGATGTCGAGGGTGAGGCGCTGGCCACCCTGGTCGTGAACCGCCTCAGAGGCACGCTGAATGTCGCAGCCGTGAAGGCGCCCGGCTACGGCGACCGCCGCAAGTCCATGATGGGCGACATCGCCGTACTCACCGGCGGCACCTTCATCACCGAGGACCTCGGCGTCAAGCTCGAGAACGTCGATCTCGACCAGCTCGGCTATGCCAAGAAAATCAAGATCGACAAGGACAACACCACCATCATCGAGGGCAAGGGCTCAAAAAAGGACATCCAGGGTCGCGTCGCTCAGATCAAGGCCGAGATCGAGAAGGCCACCAGCGACTGGGACAAGGAGAAGCTCCAGGAGCGGCTTGCCAAGCTCGCCGCAGGCGTGGCGGTCATTAAGGTCGGCGCGCCCACCGAGACCGAGTTGAAGGAGCGCAAGCACAGGGTCGAGGACGCTCTGTCGGCCACGCGCGCCGCGGTCGAGGAGGGCATCGTCGCGGGCGGCGGTGTCACACTCGTGCACGCGGCCGCCGCCCTGGACAAACTGAAGGCCGAGGGCGATGAGATGGTCGGCATCCAGATCGTCAAGAAGGCCCTCTACGAGCCCCTCAAGCTCATCGCCGCCAACGCGGGTGCCGAGGGCGCCATCGTCGCCGAGAGAATCAAGCAGGGCAAGCCCAACTTCGGCTTCAACGCCCTGACCGGCGAGTACGAGGACCTGATAAAGGCCGGTATCGTCGACCCCGCCATGGTCACGCGCGCTGCGGTCGAGAACGCAGCTTCAATCGCAGGAATGCTCCTCACCACCGAGGGCCTCGTGGCCGAGAAGCCCGAGGAGAAGCACGGTCCGGCCATGCCTCCCGGCGGCGGCATGGGCGGCATGGATTATTGACATCCGCACCAAACTGAGGTACACATATGGGGCGCATCGCAAGGTGCGCCCCATATGCGCTATCAAACGCGCTCTGAAGACTGATGTTTGTGAGGTGAGCACAATGACTGATAATGCTGGTACCGGAGAAGCCAAAAGAGCCAAGCGACGCCCTCGCAAAAGCGTGCACAAACGCGTGCGCCAAGTCAAACCCATCCCTGCGTGCTCATTTGAGGAGGCGCTAGGAGTTCCGAATGCGATCCAGAAGTACGCAAGCGGGCAGAGAATGCGTCGTCTCACTCTCTTTGACAAGATGGGGAAATCAGCCGACAGTGGACCTAGTAGGCAGATGGTCACCAATGCGAGCAGGTACGGCCTCATCAAGGGAAACTACAGTGCGGAATACCTTGAACTTACACCTGACGGCGACTTGGCTACAAGCGCAGACGCGCCACCCAAAGAGAAGCTCATGGCGCGCTTCAAGCTCGCGATTGAACGAATCACCCTATTCCAGCAGCTATACGAAACCCAGAAGGGGCAGAGGTTGCCTGATGCCTCCGTTCTGGAGGACTTAGTGAGGGAAACAGAAGACATCCCTCCCGAGATCAGCAAGCAATGTGTGGATATGTTTATAGTCAATGCCAAGTACCTTGGCATTCTGAAGCTGCTGGCAGGGGCAGACCGCATTATATCCATTGAGCAGGCACTGGAGGACGTTCCCCCTGACACAGAGGGCACTGGACCGCCCGCACCTACTCCACCCGGTGCTGCAGAACCACAATCGGAGGTCAGGCAGCCATCGCAGGAGAGCCAAGACTGGGATAGTATATGTTTCTACATCTCTCCCATTGGTGATGAAGACACAGAGCAGCGGAAGCACGCTGATCTTTTTCTCGCCACCCTGGTAGAGCCCGCATTGCAGGAGTTCAAACTGAAGGTCATAAGGGCGGACAACATTGGAAAGCCAGGCATGATAACCAGGCAGGTGATTGAGTTCATCATAAGATCCAAATTGGTTATCGCGGACCTCAGCTATCACAATCCTAACGTCTTCTACGAGCTTTCCTTGCGCCATGCTTGCCGTCTTCCGACCGTGCAGATTATTAGAAAGTCAGATCGGATTCCATTCGATCTCGATCAATTTCGGACAATTCAGATAGATGACTCTGACATCTATTCCTTGGTTCCCAATCTGCAGACCTATAAGGCTCAGATCGCTACCCAGGTGCGGATGGCATTGCAGGACCCGGACTCTGTGGACAATCCACTGAGCACATATTATCCGGGCCTCAAAGTCACCTTGGTTGAAGACTAAGGAGTCATAGTCCAGCGATGCACTCGCCAGTGGCGTCTACATGCGAGTCTTCGAGCATGTGGACGTTATACGAGAGCCATCGACACTGCGTCGAGAGCTCAACGTTCCGGAGGACATTCACGACTTCACTTTCACACGCTCCAAGTCCCGAAGTATCTGAGATTCGACCGTGCCTGGGAAACGTCCACATGCTCGAAGACTCGCATGTAGACGCCACTCGTCTGTACCCAGGACATCACATCGGACCTACATATCCCCTCGCAGTCCTGTTCACAATATCCTTCACAATCGGCCCACTCAGTCTGAAATATTCGCCGATAGCCTTGTACGAGTAGCCTTTATTATGGAGCAGGAACATGATTTTGTCTCTGTCGACTTTTCTGCTGTTTTCAAGACACGCCGGACATTTCCTCTTTTTCAGCGTACCAATGTGTTTCCTGAGCAAAACGATCTGATATTTACATTTAAGGCAACTGCAGGTCATCGACTCTTTTCGATCATCTATGACCCTCCAAGTGCCGACTTCGTCTCCGGTATAATCGAACCGAAGCGAATCCCCCTTGCAGTGCCGGCACCACATCTGAGGCTTGCCGGGGCGCTTGTTCAGCACAGTGATATCCTTGATGGTCGATTTCGCTCCGCAATTCAGGCATTTAACGAGTACTTCATATTTCTTAACTCCGCGAGGGAATGTCACCTTTATGTTCAGGACTTTTTTGTTATTGCGGATGTCTCCTACTTTTAGCTTTGAGTAAAGCAAATTCCCGCAATCGCACGGTAAGGGACAGAAACTCTTCGACGTCGCAAACCATTTCGAGCGCTTCTCGGCGCCGCATTCGGAACACTTCAGAATGTGGTATCGGCCGTCAGGTTCTCTGCGGATTGTCCTGACAACGCGGTAGCATCTGAACTTTTGCCCGGTTCTGTCTTTTGGTAAAATCCCCCTATTCACTTTAACCATGACTTCGCCCGCCTGGTGCTATCCCTTAGATTCCCCCTCGATCCTCTCGGATGCACCTTTCCGGAATTCTCCCATATCAATCTCGACCTTTCAAGAGCCGGGTGCCGGGCTCAGGCTGAGCGAGTCTTCGATCCGCCGCGGCGGACTGTGCCCGTCCCGAGTCACGTAGCCCGGCATCTCACTTGCCGGGATATTTCTTAATAAATGAAAGACCCGGCAAAGGAGATGCCGGGCTACGTTCTATCTACCACCACAAGCTGCGTACGCCATGGCGGATTGTGACCGGCACGCGCGGGTCCCGAGGGCTGACGCCGTCGGGTACGCGCTTGCTCACGCGCGCGCTTCGGATCCGAGTCGCGGTCTCGTTGATACCGGGTGACGGGCACCCGTACTGTTCAAAACCGCGGGAACGTGTGATATAGTCTCCCTTCCAGCTCCGGGACAGGAGCGTGCCTGTTCTGCAGAGAAACCCGGTCCGGTAAGGACACGACGTGGAGTGACACTATGCGATTCCTCATGCCTCTTTCTGTGATCCTGTGCGCCGCACTGGCGGTCACGGGATGCTCAGGCTCATCCAAGACCATCGGTAATCCGACCTCTCCGACGCTGCAAGCGACTGAAAAGGGACCCGCCCCGAATAATCGAACTCTCTGGCGCTTCTGGAACATAACGGTCGATCGGACGACTCTGCAGGCGAGCGTCGTGCCGATCCGGTCAGTCGCGGAGCACTGGAACGCGCGAAAGTGGCTGGAGAACGGTCCCTGCGGGAATTGCATGAAGGTAGTGAATATCGAGGACCTGGGCGACCATGTGCTGAAGTTCCAGGTCGAGCTGAAGCACCCGTACACGAACCCGAACCTGACGGCTTTCGACGTCCGGGGCATTGCCCTTTTTGATTCCGGTTATGTATTCGGTGATTCCGATCTCAGCATCCCCGACGCTGAATCCGGCAAGGGCGCGCTTATCGATCCCGATGGTTACACGGAACTGTACAGGAACAACACCGAAGGACAGGGTCCGAACGGTCTCCAGGGATATTCCAAGGGCAAGTTCGCGAGCGTCACGGTGCCCTCGGCCGAGCTGAACGGGTTTCTGCGACACATCAGCCCCGGCGCCGCTAACACGCGCAGCGCCTTATATGTGGGCGAGACGATAATGCGGGAGTACACGATCTCCATGCCGGAATCGCCGAACCCCTTTGTTTTCGGCTATGCGGTCGATTCCAGCTGGGCGCCGCCGATCAACAAACCGGTCGACGATCCCATGACGGATTTCGGGCCCGAAGCCAACTGTCAGGAACCCTGGAAAATCGAGGCCTTCGTGTATCCAATCGGCCAGGGTCTCGACACAAACGGCAGCGCGAGGATTCTGATTGACGTATACGACCACCAGGGTCCTGAAAGCCATGCCGACCCTATCATCGAGTGCGAGCATCTGTTTCCAGATCATGTCACCGCCAGGCTCATGGCGGAATACTCCGACCACGCCAGGTATGAGGCGAGGATCAAGAACCATGGCGCCGCTCCCGGGACGTACAAAGCACTCATTACCGTCGTCGACAGCGAGAACGATCCGGCAATATGGTGGCTTCGTATCATTGCCTATCAGGTCATGGAGCTGAATGTGATCTCCCCGCAGGCTGATGAGGGCTGGGCGAAGACGTGGGGCGGCGTGGACTTCGAGAGTGGCAACGGAGTCGCATGCGATCCGTGGGGCTATATTGCGGTAGCAGGATATTTCCTGGGCACAATCGACCTTGACCCAGGCTATTACCAGAAGGAAGTAACGTCAAATGGAGCCATCGACGCCTACCTCAGCATTTTCGATGAAACCGGAGATTTCCAATGGGGATTGTCATTCGGAGGAATAGGCTCTGAAGTGGCAACCGCAGTAACGACGGACGGTGAGGGAGACATCTACGTGGCGGGAGCTTTTGAAGGCACGGTTGACTTCGATGCCTCGCTTGCGGGTGTTGCCGAAGAAACCTCCAATGGTGCGAAAGATGCGTTCCTGGTGAAATACGACAGGCTTGGCAATTTCCAGTGGTTCCGCACCTGGGGAGGCACGTCGGACGACGCCGCGGGTTGCGTGTCATGGGCGTTGTGGTACGGACCTCCACATCCGAGCACCATCCTCGTGGGCGGGAGTTTCAGCAGTACGGTCAAGTTCTGGCCTGAGGCTGCCGACATCACTTCCCACGGTGGTGCCGACGCGTACGTCCTCAGATTCGACGACGATGGAGGATCTCCCTGGGCTACAACGTGGGGTAGCGATAAGGATGAATTTTGCTCCGGCGTGGCCGCGGGAACAGACAGTTGCGCCTACGCGGCCGGCGATTTCCGCAATAACAACGATGACAGCGGCATCGATTTCAACCCCGGCTCAGGCACCGATATCCATGTTTCCTACGGCCTCGCCGACGCATGCCTGGTGAAGTACAACAATATCGGCTCCTTCATCAAAGCGGTGCATTGGGGTAGTTACTCCAATGACCTTGTATACGGGATCTCCGACTTCGCAAGCGAGACCGACGATTCAATCTACGTCTGCGGCGCTTTCGCCGAAGCGGTGGACTTCGATCCCAGCGTCGATGAATACTGGCTGGGTTCTCACGGCGCGACTGACGCGTTCGTTTCCCGGTTTAGCCTTGATCTGACGCATGACTGGACTTACTCATGGGGAGGACTTGAAGACGATATCGCTTACGGCGTCGACGCTGACGCTAATGAAGGGCCGCTGGTCTGTGGTTATTTCATGGGCCAATGCGATCTCGACCCCGGTCCCGGAACTGACGAGGCCACTTCCAACGGCGGAAAGGATGCTTTCATCAGCTACTTCGCCGAGTCCGGAAGCTGGCAGTGGGCGCGATCATGGGGCGGACCGCAGGACGAGTACGCATGGAATGTCGCGGAGTCCGAAGACGCGCTTTTCTACATCACGGGATTCTTCATGGACATCGGCGTCGAGTTTGCTCCCTGCGGCGACACCGACCCGCACTCCGCCGCAGGCGATGAGGATTGCTTTCTAGCGAAGTATCTCTCAGACGGTTGCTGGTAGCAGCAGCCGTTTCCGATGCCGACAGAATATCCGTTAGTACCCGATCATGTTGTTATCGGTATCAAAGGCACGACTGGACACGAGGTCAGTGCTGTGTCAACATATTCGGAAATAGATTAGAGGAGGCCGGAAATGAAGGAGCCAATCCTCATTATGTCTGGGGTCGCCATTCTACTTGTTCTTGCGGGGCCCGCGATGGCGCAGGGCGATTCGGACGGGACGGCTGAGAAGGCCCGGGGAGAGGGAGGGCTCAGCGCCGGGATCGGCATCGATTGGGGCGGCCTCGGCCTGAACTACGTAGCGATGTCGGAGGACTCGAGCACGGGGCTTACGCTCGGTGTCGGTACGCTTTTTCTGGGAGCCGGAGGATCTGCAGGCCTGGTATTTCGTTCAGGAGACACCGAAGCCATTTTTGCCGAGGGATTCTACGGGGGCGTTGCGGCCGGAGAAGTCGGAGCGGTCGGCGGCGGCGTGGCGATTGAATACGGCAACCTAGCAGCCGAAGGCGGGGACGCGGTCTGGCGTATCGGCCTTGCTTTCGCCGGGAGCGATAATCCGGTTGTGCCCATACTCGGATTCGGCGTGTCATTCTGAGGTCGTCTCCCCGCGACAAGGCTTTCAGCTATAATTGCGATCCGGAGGTGCGATGATGTTCGCCAGAGTCCTTTACTGTATCTTTCTAGGCTTGCTGGTAGCCTTCTTTGTGGCGTGGGTCATGGACGCCTGGTTCCCTACCCCTCAGTGGGACAAGGTTTACCCGGGTGTTGAGCGCTATCCGCAGGAGCCAATCCCTCCATCGTCGGAAGAGCTCAATATGTTGAGCGCCGAAACAAAAAGCGCCAGGGTCCAGCAGTATGAGGCCGATCGCGCGGCTTTCGAGGAATGGAAGACGAATCGTGACCAGCGGGAGGAGGAATTCACCAAATTGATGGATAAACAAGGCATAACCGTCGCCCTGATATCGATGGCTATCGCCGTGGTAGTGACTACGGTAAGCCTGTTGTACTCCGGCAGACTGCAGGTGATTACGGAAGGCATGTTGCTTGGTGGGATATTCACGCTCATCTACAGTCTAGGCTGGACCTTCATTCGTACGCCGAAAATTGCAGTCTGGGCGGTCGCGGTCAGCCTGGTTATCACAATCGCTGTCGGCTACATGAAATTCGTCCGAAAACCCGAGCGGGCTGCGACTCAACCTTCTCAACCCTGAACACTCCGCATCCCGACGTCGCACGGTCGCACAACCTTTTGGGTCTCTGCGCAATCTCAACATATGGAACGGAGGTGTAAACCATGAGGCCCGGATGCCACTTTGCGTCAGTCTTTCTCGCGATCGCACTGATAGTGCTCATTATCGCTTCCTTCACGGCATGCAGGCACGAAAGGTCCGCTGCCGACACGATCGAGCCCGTGAAGATGCACTTCGAGAAGCTGACAGGGAAGAAGGTTGTTTCCCCCGATCTAAGCTCGATTGAAGGGACCGTCGGGATGATCCTCACGTGGAAGGTCAGCGGGAACGATCAGAATCAGTTCACCGAATATTCCTGGGTGCTGGCCAAAAACACCGATGAGCTGAAGAAAGCGCTGATAATGTTCGATTCGGCAAGAGCGTGGAACACGGAGCAATATGTATTCTTGCCGGTATCGTCGGCGGCGATCGAGGTTCACAAGACTGTGGGATTGTCGGTGCCGCAATCGATCTACGATGAGGACGGGATGAATCGGATCCGCGAGCTTGTGCTGAAGGGCGAAGCGCCCACGGGCGGGTTTGTGGACCAGGTCGATCAGTTCATGGAGTAGGTGTGAAGGCTCAGGAAGGCACGCCCTTGCTGACGCGCGGGCCCCGGTTATGTCAGCATCGGCTCGGTCACAGCAGGCACCAGCTCGTGCTGGTCGAGGAATTCGCGTATCTGTGGCTTGCTGAGCAGGCCATTCGTGTGGGTGGAGTACACGCGGAAATTGTCGCCGCGTTTCTCGCCGAAGGGACGCAGGATGAACATATCGTTGCGCTCCTCGGTGTACGCCGACTCGTCAGGTGTAAGGAGCTCCTCGTATGTTTTCTCGCCCGCGCGTCGACCGACGAAATCCGTCTTAATGTCAATGCCGGGAGCGATCATGTCAACAAGGACTTCCGCGAGGTCGGTGATCCTGACGGCTGGCATTTTGAGGATGAAGACCTCGCCGCCGGCGGCATCCGCGCCCGCGCGCAGCGTCAGCCTCACCGCCTGCCTGATGGTCATTATGAAGCGCTCCATGTCGGGATGCGTGACTGTCACGGGTCCGCCTTCCCTGATCTGCCTGATAAACAGAGGAAGGACGCTCCCCGTGCTGCCTATCACGTTCCCGAATCGCACGCTGGCGAACCTGGTGCGATGGCTACCCTTGTAGAGATTCGCGGCGATGATCAGTTTCTCGCTTAAGAGCTTGGTTGCGCCCATAGTGTTGATCGGGCTTACGGACTTGTCGGTATTGATCGCGATGACCTTGTCAACTTCGTTGTCCATCGCGACCTCGATGAGGTTCTGGGTGCCGAGCACATTGGTCTTGACCGCCTCAAACGGGTTGTACTCGCAGGCGGGAACGTGTTTCAAAGCCGCGGTGTGGAAGATGATGTCGATATCCTCGCAGGCGCGCCTGAGACGCTCCTTGTCCCTCACATCGCCGATCAGGAACCTCAGATTGCGGCGATCCTTCAAGCGCTCCTGGGCGACATATTGGTTGAACTCGTTCCGCGAAAAGACCCTGACCACCGCGGGATGGCATTCGAGCAACTGCTCGACGATCTCGGAACCGATGGAACCAGTCCCGCCGGTTACCAGAATCCGTTTGCCGGTGTACGCATTTTCGTTCATCGCAGCCCTCCTAGGCAGACTCGTGGCCGCCTCGGTCATCGGGAGGACACGGGCGTTCTCACGCTCGTGTCCTCCCTATTCCTTGAGCCCAAGGCCCATCTTCACCCATTTCAGGTACCAATGGTATGGCTCCAGACGAGCCGAGCTTCAGTCAATCCATCTGCCCATCATTTCGCGGCAAGGGCGGCGGGTGTGATCTCGTCGCCTGCCGATATTGACGTACGAACGATTTTGCCCAACACGTTCCCAAGCTCCATCGCGCCGATCTCCCCTTCCGGGCGTGACAGCTTGATGTCCTCAGTGCTCAGAACGATCCCCGGGACAAGGTCTCGCGACGCATATAGCCCTTTCCGCCCGAGATGCCGCTTCTCCAGTTCAACGCTGCAAGGCTTTTTCTCTCCGTCGCCCAGCGCACTGAAGACGCTCCCGACCGCATCGACGAGCGCTCTCAGTTCACTCGGCTCGACCGAGAGCGACTGATCCGGTCCGGGAAGCGAGCGGTCGAGCGTGAAGTGCTTCTCTATAAACCTGGCGCCCATCGCGACCGCCGCGGGCGCAGCCCAGGTGCCCTCGGTATGATCGGAAAATCCGATCACGTCCGGGAATTCTCTCGAAAGCGTTTCGATCGCACGGAGGTTCAGCTCTTCAGGTTTCACCGGATACCTGCTCACGCAATGGAGGATCGCGAGCTTGTCGCAACCTGACTTCACAAGCACCTCCCGCGCTCGACGGACTTCATCCAGATAGCTCATTCCGGTCGACAGAATGACCGGCAGACCCATCCCTCCGACATGCGCAAGGAGCGCACGATTGGTCAGGTCGCCGCTCGCGATTTTTATCGCCGGAACCCCGATTTCTCTAAGCATCTCGGCTTCGTTGATGCCGAAGGGGGTGCTGATGAAAGCGACGCCGGCGTCCCAGGCAATGTCGCGAAGATGCACGTGGGCGTCCCTGTCGAGCTCGACCTTGCGGAAAAGCTCGAAATACTCGGGCGCCTTCTTCGGATGCGCGAGGTCGGCAGCCTTGAATGTCTGGAATTTGACCCCATCGGCGCCGGACTCGGCGGCGGCCCTGATCATTCTCGATGCGAGGTCGATGTCGCCGTTATGGTTTATGCCGATCTCCGCGAGCACGTAGGGGCGCGCCTCGCGACCGACGGTCACGCCATGTATTTCAAACTTGCTCATGACCAATTGCATCTTTACGTTCCTTCAGGGTCTGCCAGCCGTCCTGGCCAACCTCGGAATTGATGGCCGCGACCTGGGGATGCTCAAGCAGGTAAGGTACGATAGAGTTGAGGTCGGCGTCGGGACCGAGCGCACCGATGATCGTCCGGACGACTCGAAAGTCGGCTTCCCTGTCGACCGTCAGGCGCCACTCGGGATGTTTCCATTTCTCCGGCGACGGGATCAGAAGCATTTTGAAACGGTTGCTGTTTTCGTAGAGCGCCAGGGTGGGATGTTCCCTCAGCCTGGGGGCGTCGGCGATTTCCTCGGCCCGCCTGAGCGCATCAACGGTGACGATCTCCGCTGTGGTACCCAGGGGCGTGTCATCCATTGCGGCGTAATCCCATGACCCGCTTGAGAAGCCGCGCCATGTCTGAGCGACCACGCCCGGATCGACAAGCGGATTGTCGGCGGTCACGCGATAGACCACATCCGCCTCGGCCTCATCGGCCGCTTTCAGGAGTCTCGAAAGCACGTTTTCCTCGTCCCCCCGGACCACCTTCGCTCCGTATTCTTCGCCGAGCGACGCCAGCTCGTTTTCCTTGTCGCCCTCCGGTAACGCGAGCACAAGTCCCCTTCCGCTTTTCGCATCGGTCACGCCCGGGAACTTCCACGAGCGTCGCAGGACGTGCGCCAGGACGGGGATACCGCCGAGGTCGAGAAGGACCTTGCGCTCAAGGCGGGTCGAGGCGATCCTGGCGAGTATTACGGCTGCGATTTTCATGGTGTGTTCAATGCGCGGCGTCGCCGACGAGACTCCTATACCTCCTTGTCGAGATATCTCGGCTCACCTGAATCGGTCTGGGTCAGGTAGCCTTTGACGACCTTCTGTTCTCCTTGAACCACATGCATCGCCTTCTGGAGGGTGGACATCAGCGTCCGTATCTTCTTCTCGATCTCGCCGTCCATCGTCACAATGTCCCTCAGCATGTCGGCGACTTTACCCGACGCGACGTCGGGATCCTTGGGGTCCGGTTGACCCATCCGGTCGGTCAGCTCCTTCCGGCGTTTGAGCAGAGTGACGACACGATCGACATCGCCCTCGTCAGCGGCACGATTGAGGGCATCGCTCAGCTCTTTCATCTGCTTCAGTTCTTCGAGCATCCGTTTTCTCTCAACCCCTGACGTTAAGACGTGACTGCGATTCCTCCACAAAAGGCTTTGCCTCGGCGATTCTCGCACCGGCAGCCGGCTCATAGACTCCGGTCTTCCGCACCAGCTTCGGATCGATGGATTCCGGCACGACGGCGACTTTCGCCGCCTTATCCGAATCCGCCCCCTTCGCTTTCTCGATAGTCTGCTTCCAGAGGTCCCTGATATCTTCCGCCAGCTTGAGGCCCGTTTTCATCTTCTCCGGGTCCTTCTCCATGTTGGCCTCTATGAGTAAATTGTAGAGGAATTGGTAGACCATTGCGAGGTTCCGTGCGAACTCGCCGGCATCGAGATCGAGCGTAATCACGAGCTCGAGATAGATATTCTGAGCCTTGATCAGGCAGGTGTTCACCTCGTCAAGGCGATCCTTCTCGAATGCGAACAGCGCTCGACGTATGAAATTGACGGCGGCCTCTACAAGAAGCATCAGCAGCGCTTCCCGTCCGGCGGACTCCACCATCTGCTCGAGGTACTGGTCACGCACGGTCATGTTTTGGTCAGGCATAACTCCTCCTTCGAATCCGACCCCGTGTTGCTTCTCCCGGCAAGGATTTTCAACCCCAACAGGTGGAAGGGGAGCACCCCACGTGCCGTCCTGCCGGTGGACATAAACAGGTTAGTGAAAAGGTCAAGGGCCTCGCGGAAGACGATCCTCGAAAACGGCTTGCCGTTCACGGCCCTGTATGCGCGATGGAAATTCAGGACGCCGGTCTGGTTCGCCGTCTCAAGAAACTCCTTCATGGAAGGCTCTTTCATCATCTGAAAACGCAGCGAGTCGAGCTCGGCGATAATCTCCGCGCACCAGACCTGCGAAAGCCTTTCCATTTTCTCTATCGCCTGCACCACTTCCCTAATACGGGCCGTCCCCTTATCGCAGATTTCGATGCATCGCTTGACGCTCGATACATCATCGAGCATAGCCTGGTGAAGCGATGCGAGATCGTAGCCCTCGAAATGCGCTCCACGCTCCCTGATGACGCTCATGGCGTCGAATCTCTCCACAAGGAAACTGTCCGCAGCTTCCTTCAAAGGCATGACCCGGCAATTGTCCTTGAGAATCCCGCCCTCCGTGGCGTTTATGACCGTTACCGGCGTTCTTGCGAACTCGCTGCGGAACCATTCCTTGTACGCGAACATCTGGCGGTTTGTTTTCACCGGATCGCCGTAGATGTCGGTCATGCTGTAGGTCGTGTGTATCCGCTCATAGGCCTCGACCGACAGGTCCATTTTCTCCTCATCCTCGAAGTAAGTGCCCTTGACATATGTGCGCCCGCCGGGGAAGGAGAGGTCCTGGCCGACGAAAATGATCGGGTCGCAACCCATTTTGCGCGCCAGGTCGAACGCCATCGTGGCGACCGATCCCCAGCACAGCACGTGTCCCACGTCCGGCATAAACCGGGCGAGCCATTTCATAACTTTGTCGTTGTAGCTCGCAATGAAGAGCCTTCCGTCGAAATAGTCGAGGCTCAGGGGATATGTCATCGGCTCGGCGACAAGACGGGCTTCCTTTGTCTGCGCGCCCTTGAGGTGACGCCAGTTTGCTTCCTGCGGGTCGCCGGTGCAGACAAGATGCGGCTCCACTCCTGCCTGGAGGAGCGGTCGGAGCGAGGTGTCGACCGCGACGAGCACGCATCGTTCTTTCAGCTCGCCGAGCTGGTCGATATTTTTCTGCAGGCTGGGACCGGCGCTGACGATGATGGCCGGTTTCTTCTCGAACGCGCCGAACAAAGTCCGCACCGGGGGATGGTCGATGATTTTTCCCATGCTGGTGAAGGTGTTCCTCTGGTACTGCCAGGCCATGAGCATGAGGGTCTGGAGGTTGCCGCCGGTGGTGACAAGAACGCCCTTCAGCCGCTCAAGGAAATTCGCGAAATATCCCGCCGACGGGAGCCGGGTCCTGGATGCCAGCTCAAGGAAACCCACCCCCGTGCAGTCCGACAGGGAGTATCTTCTCAAAAACGCCGCCAGGGCTTCATCAACGCCGGCGCCAAGCGTGATAACGATCCGCTTGTCGGTGAGGAGGTCACTGAGGTCTCGGGACGCCAGAGCCAGACGGAACGCGCCGATGTGCGGCTCGATGACAAGAATCTTGCCGTCGTCGCCGATCTCGCCGGCAAGCCGCTCGACTGCGTAACCGAGTCCGAACCCGAGAATCACGAAGTAATTGCGCTTGTCGTTTCCGAGAGCGCCGTTCACCTGGTCCTGAGCTTCGCGCTGGGGATCGTAAGTGGAGTGGACCGCGACCTCGGCCTCAGCGGTCACGGCAACCATTGTCGTTTGCCCGTTACGGGCGGTGCGGATTTCGAATTTCAGACCGGGGAAAGCCGGATCGTCGCCGCGGGGGTCCAGGGCGAAGAGCTCGTCGGCGAGTGCAACGTTGTTCTCCCTGAGAGCCGCGAGGTTACGCTTCAGTGTCGGTTCATCCGTGTGGCCGGGCGAAGGTGCATTATTCAGATGGGTCATTGCCGACTCCTTTCGGCTTACTCCAGGCCGATCGAGCTTTCAAGCCGGTCACGGTAAGCGATGACCAAACCGAGGCCGCAAAGCTCGCAGGCCAAAGCCGCCATCCAACCCATCTTCAGGACCTCAGTCCTCCTCTCGGACTGCTCGTTACTCTCTTAGCTTTTGGGAAACGGGCGATTCTTCTACCCCTCTTCCTCACCGCCTTTATCTGGTAGGAGTTTCATGATTTCAGGAATCACCGCCATCCATTCGTAGAGCAGCGGCGATATCTCGTATTCGACCAAATCGGCGAACAACGTCCAATCCTCGTCTTTGACAGCCTTAAGCACGTCGCTCGCCTGCTGGTTCAACTGGTACAGCTTATCAAGCAGAGTGAAATCGTCAATCCTCACAAGGGAGAAATCTATCTGGAAAGTGCCCCGCAAGCCCTCGAGGACTTCACCGAAAGCGCCTACGTACTCCAGCACTTCGCTGGCCG
Source organism: uncultured Planctomycetota bacterium (assembly GCA_964354375.1). Lineage (GTDB taxonomy): Bacteria > JAJVIF01 > JAJVIF01 > JAPKYR01 > JAPKYR01 > CAYGZQ01. The sequence continues at coordinate 5,544 of CAYGZQ010000054.1, read as the reverse complement.
ACTGCAGGCCCTGCTTGATGTTGCCCTCACGGATAGCCTTCGCTGATTGTTCGAGGATCGACGACAACTGCGGCAAATACTCCTGGGCATCCTGCAGCGATTCGTACGCCAGATCGAGACGGTCCACGGTATGGATCGCGAGAGACGCAATGTCGGAGATCGGAAACGCCCCAAGTCCTATCTCCTGGCTCTCGTCAAGCTCCTCCTCGTTCAGGACCACCCGGGTGATCACTCGAGGATGTTGAACAAGCGTTTTCTGAAGATGTTCCATGAGCTGGTGGAAAGTCGTCAGTCCTTCGACATCGATCGCCGCAGTCTCGCCGTTTATGAGTACTTCCATGTTTTCTGCCGCCTCAGGATGCTGACCCAATAATACAACAACCTGCGAAAACCTACTAATGCATCCTAGGTTGTAAGCGAAATTCCTCCGCTGCTCTGGGACGTGGTCTGGGACGCATTAAGCTGGGCCTGCAGGAACTGGCTGGTCTGCTCGAAGGTCGACAGCGCCACTTCCATCTGAGTGAACTGAGTTCTCAAACGCTGCTCATAGAGGCTGAGCCGGTACTCGTAGTCCTCTATGCGCCTCGATATTCGCAAGAGGTCCTGGTCGATGATTCCCCCGGTTTTGATTCTCTCGCGGATGACACCGTTCGTGCCTGTGTAGCCTTCCAGGAATGCGTCGAGTCGGCGAGAGAGACCCGCGTTCAGGGTCGCATCCTGGCCGATAACAGTCTGCGAGGCGATCCCGAGCGAGTTGGCGAGGCTCGATCCCGCGCCGAGGTCCTGGATGCTGATGCGCGAGCGTCCCGAGTCCGTGGTGGCTGTGAACTGCAGAAAGCCGCCGTCGGTCCGGTACACCCGTATCTCGCTCCCAAGGCCGACCTGAGAGAGGGAGTTCATGATGTCGTTCATGATCTGACTCGAGGTGTGATAGCCGACACCCAGAGTCACAGTCGCCTGGGTCGTCCCGCTTCCGATACTGAAGCTGAGAGGCGCGGCCAGACTGATGCCGGACGTGATGTCCTTGTTTCCTGTAAGCTCGACGGTCGATGTGTAGTCGCTCGCAAAGAGAGACAGGACTTCATCACCGCGGTCCTCGAGAGCCTGCTGGAGGGTCTGGTTGTTCTGAAGGTTCTGGAGAATCTCGTCCCTGTCGGTCGTGTCCGCCACAAGATACGGCGACCGCGCGAGGTCGATTCCCAGCCCCGCCTGCCCGGTGGTTATTCCAAGGTCGGAAAGCATCCTGAGCTTATCGCTGGCTGCAGAGGCCACCGGAGTGTACAGATTCAACTTGAGGGATGAATCCATGCGACCAAGCGTCGACGAGCCGAACAGGATGTCTCTTATCGAGAGGTCTTGCCGCTCAAGATCGTACAAGGCTATTTCATCAGATGTGAGCTTGCTTTTCTGACCGTCCGTCAGGGGCGTCAGTTTGTCCCTCTCGTCGTCCGTAAGCGCAGTGACGTTTATTGTCTTCTGCAGCGTGTTGTAAGCCACGATGAAGTCGGCGATGGCCTCGGTCGCGCGCGTCGTGTCGGTCGAGATATCGACGGCTATCGGATCGGTTGAGACACCCCTCAGGGTCAGAGTGACATCGTTAATTACGTCGTCCAAGTCGTTCGTGTCGCGCGTGTAACTCTGGCCGTCCACGGTGAACTGCGCGCGGACCCGCGAGCTCCCGATATATTGCGAGCTCTGGTAGCTGTCGGTGAGACGCATCGAGGCCCAGAGGTTGGATGTATCGGTGGCGCTCCCGATCCGGATCCGATCGTACAGAGGGGGCTCAGTCAGATCCTGCGTCAGTACCAGCCTGTCCTGAGTCGAGTCGTATGACGCGATCACGCCCGCGGGAGAACTATTGATGCGGTCGATTATGTCGTTCAAACTGTCCGCGCCGGTATTCACCGTGATCTTGACGCCGTTGATCGTGAAAGTGCCGCTCACCAACGGGATCGTCAGCCCCGAGTATGCAAGCGCGCTATCGGCCATAACGTTTCCCGCGGCCGTGCCGGAGTACTGCACTCCCCCGCTCACGGTGGCAAGTCCGAGGGCGATGAAGAAGTTCGAAGTGTCCCCTGCGCCGCCGAGAGTGATCGCGCTGGTGTTCCCCGCGTCGGGCCTGTGGATCAGGAACCGATCGTGCACGGCGTCATATTCCATCACGACTCCCGCGCCCGATGAATTGACGATGCCCATGATCTCGTCGAGCGTCTGGGTCGCTGTGTTGTCGACGGTAATGCGAACCCCGTTGATCGTGAAGGAACCCGAGGTGACCGCGATATCCGCACCCGAATTGTCGATCGTCGTGTAAATGTTCAAAGCGGGAGTGGACGTGCTCGAGGGATCGGAGACGCCCCGATGGCCGAAAATATACGTTGAGGTCGGCGGGCTCACGACAAGCTCGCTTGATTTGCTGGAATAGATCAGCGCGGTGCCGTCTCCGAAAGCCCCGCCCACACCGGTCAATTGAACGCTTTGGATCAGGTCGGTTATCGGAGTACCGTCGGTGCCTATGACTGTCCTTCGCTGAACCGGTCCGCCGTTGTCGGGCTTGAACAGCGTCGTGAACGTGTAGTCCGACGCCGAGGTCGTCGCGGCATCGACGGAAGTCAGACCTGCGTCGGCAAGAGTGCTGATATCCGTGTCGACGCTCAAGGCGTCGGGATTGAGGACCTTCTCCAGTATGCCGTTTCCAGCGGGATCGTCGGTGAGTCGGATGTCCACCCCACCCTCGCTCGCGACGATCTGAAGGTTGTAGGAGCCGGCGCCGTCACTCACCAGCTGAGCCGTGACCCCGGGAACCTGCGCATTTACAGCGTCGATCAATTCCTGAACGGTGCTTCTCGAGATGACCCCGAAGACCGTGACAGGATCGACCACGCCCCCGCCGTTGTCCTGATCGATGGTGAACAGCGACGCCTCGGTCACGCCGAGAGAACTCAATATCGTGCCTCCGTCAAGGCTTACGGTTCCGGTGACCACTCCGCCTCTGCCGTCGGTGCCCGTGACAAGATGTCTTCCGGCAGCGGGAACGGAGAATCCGGAGGTCCTTATGGTCTGGCTTATGTCATCCGAGCCTTCATCGACTGTGACGAATGTTCCGGTATTCAAGTTGACGGAGGAGCTCGGATCGTAGAAGTACATCGAGATTTCGGTTTCGCTGGACCCGGTGGCCTGATCGCGAAGCGCGATTTTTCCGTTCTCGAGGGTCACCGTGGTCTCGAAGGGGGGATTCGGAGCGTCGTTGAAAACAGTCTGAAGATGAGAGATCAGGTCGTTCAGGGTCGTAGTCCCGTCGACTGCAAACGAGTCGGTGAAAGTGTCGCCGTCGTATTGCGTGCCGGTGATCTCGATTGTCTCGTCTCCGGAAAGCGCTCCACCCGAGTACTGGTCGAGGCTGATCAGGGTCTCCACGCCGGTCGCGATATTGGCGCTCGAGCCGGTGGTAAATGTGCGGGTGCCGACGATGGTGCGGTACGTGGCGGTGTTCCCCGCAGTGGTGTTCCCCGTGCTTATCGAGAACGTGCTCCCCGAGTAGTCGGCGTCCACGAAACTGAGGCCGTTGAGCGCGATCGTGTCCACGCCGCTCGGATCGGTCTCGGTGATCACAAAAGCCCCGTTCGCATCTATCGAAACCTGCGCTTCTCCCTGGAACGCGGACTGTATGGTCTGGCGCAAACGCTCCAACGTATCGGTCGCGTCCGCGGCGAAGGTGAAGTACTCGGTGTTCGCGGAGCCGGACTTCAGTGTGACATCTATCTTGATTTGGTCGCCCGTGGTGATTTCCGCGGAGCCGGTTCCGGCCTGGATCGTGTCCCTGAGAAGGGTGCCGCTCAAAGCTCTTGTTCCGCCGAGAGAGTTGGCGGTCAAGGCTATTGCGCCTATGCCGGCCGTGCTGCCGTAAGCCATCTTGATGGCCGCGCGCTCCAGGGATCTGTCCGAAAGCCCGCTCGTCGCCTGCGCGCCTCTCGCGATCGACTGGATGGTCACCGAATGGCTTGCCGGTTGCGCACCGAAGCCGGCGGTCGCCCGAAGAAGGCCGGGGGCCGATGATTCCGCGACCTTCGTCCTGAATGTCGACTCGAGCCGGAGATTGAGAAGACTCGTCTTGATACCGAGAATCGAGATATTCGCCTGCCCGTAAGCTGTTTTTTCGAACTGACGCTGTTCGGCGAGATTCTCAAGCTGCGTGATCGGAGCCCGGCGAATCGACAACAGAGCGTCAATGAGATCGTTTGTCGACAGCCCTGAGAAAAGCCCCGAAAATGTTATGTTACTAGCCATGCCGGAATATCACGCTCCGATCTGTCGCAGTGACGGTCCTCCCCTCTTCTATATATCGGCGCGCTTTCTGCATCCCTTCGGGTCCGATTCCTGTTAAACCAGGGGGCCCTCCCACCTGACCATTTCTGGGAAGGAGGGCCCCCTCTTTACTTCGAAGTCATAGAAGAAGCTCGACTCTTCCGCCTTTCGACCACCCGGTCCGACCTTCGCAGCTCAAGGCCGATCCAGGCGCTGAAGGCGTAATCACACCTTCACATCGGTTACCAGAGGTTCGCCGCTCTCAATGAGTTGGGCGACCTGCGGCAACTCGTAAGGCGGAATTTTCCGGATTACCTCGCCGGTCCGCTGATTGATAATCTGGACCGAGATATCACCCGACGTACTGTCGATGATGAATCTCGTCTGGATCTCAAATAGGTCGAAGGTAAGGTTCACCTTCCTGAGCGCCTCAGCGAGCTCATCAAGAGACATTCGCTTCGGCTGCTCATAACTACTCTCAATGGCCCGACCCCGCCGTTCCGAGGATTCCCGAGAATTAGGAGCTTCTTCCGTGCGTCGAATCGCAGGGGCGGCCGGCGCGAACGGTATCCCATCCGCGCGCTTCCCCTTTACCTGCACGGAGTTAGACGCAAGCGTCCTGCTCGTGCGCAGGCGTACGATCCGGCTGGAATCAGCTGCTCCCAGGTTTCCTATCGTAGCCATGAGATAACCTCCCTAAGCTTCAACCATGTTAGAGATGATTATCTCAGCAGCTGCAGGACGCTCTGAGGCAACTGGTTGGCCTGAGCCAGAACCGCGACGCCGCTCTGCAGCAGAATCTGGTTGCGGGTAAAGCTGATGACCTCTTCCGCAACACTCAGATCCCTGATGCCGCTTTCGGCAGCCGCCAGGTTCTGGTAAGCGATGTCAAGGTTCCTGATGGTCGACTCGAGGCGGTTCTGGACCGCACCGAGTCTGCTTCGGAAGCTGGACACCTTGTCGATTGCACCGTCGATCTGGGTTATCGCTCTCTCAGCAGACTCCTGGCTGACGAGCACGACGCCCCGCAAGCCTATCGCGTCGGCATCCATCTGGCCCACTGCCAGCTGCAGCTTCTGGCCCTGGTTGCCGCCGATCTGGAACACGAGTGGGTTCGGCACGATGTGCACGAAGCTTTCGCCGATGAAGTTAGAGGTCACGCTGATTGTCGGTCTGGTGTAGGGATCCAGGTTGAACGGAGCCTGCACCTGATCGACCGTGCTGTCGGGATCAAGGGTGTAG
>CAYGZQ010000053.1:0-28251 GCA_964354375.1 uncultured Planctomycetota bacterium | reverse complement strand
GGGGGGGAGAGGAAAAGAGGGGGGCCGGGGGGTGAGGACTCCTCAGCTTGTGATAAAATCCGGTCCCGTGCTCGTCCACTCGATACATCCCCGGGATTTCCGCAACCTGGAATCGCTAAGGCTCGAATTCTCTCCGCGAGTGAACTTCGTGTCGGGACGGAACGGTCAGGGCAAGACGAATCTTCTCGAGTCGATCTACTGGCTTCTGACGCTGAGGGGGAAGCGCGGGAGTGTGCAGGAATGCGCACGGAGAGGGACGAGCGGTTTTCGAATCGAGTCCGAGCTGACTTTCTCGGGCCTGAGGCATCGCGTCGGCCTGGAGGTCGAAGGTCGCGCGAAGAGGCTGACAATCGACGATTCGCCCGCTAAGCGGAGGCGGGACTACCTGGAGAATGTGCTTGCGGTGGATTTCTTCCCTGAGGACCTCCTGATCCTGATCATGGAGCCCGCGCTGAGGAGGAGGTTCATCGATCTCGCCTGTGTACAGTACTACCTTCCGCACGAGGAAATCCTGAGACGATTCAAGCGGCTTCTGGAGCAGCGCAACAGCCTCCTGAGAGCGCCGGGAGGTCCGAACGAAAGCGTGCTCGAAAGCTACGATGATCCGGTTGCGGAAACTTCCTCAGCGGTCACGTCGGCCAGACTGAACTTACTCGCGAGACTTGGCGGGAGGACCGATGCGATTTTCCGGGACGGGATCGGGGAGCGGTACGAGGCGTCTTTGTTTTATGTCCCCGCGCTGGAGGGCGTACCGGAGGGGATCGGTCAGGATGCGTCGCTGGAGCCGTCCGCGTTCAAAGAGCTTTACCTGAATGCAGTCAGGCGGTCGAGGCGGCGCGACATCGAGAGCGGTCGCACGACCGTGGGACCTCATCGCGACGACTGGGGGATGCGTCTGGACGGAAAGCCGGTGAGAGCTTTCGCGAGCAGGGGCGAGGTCAGGAGCACTCTTTTCGCGCTGCACCTGGCGAGATTTCATGTCCTTACCGAAAAACGCGGGATCGAGCCGGTCGTGCTGATCGACGATGTCATGAGCGAGCTCGATGCATCGAGAAGGCTCAAGGTGATGGAGCTTCTTCCGCCGGGGCAGGTCTTCCTCACGTCGTGCGATCCGCCGGCGGAGTTGGGTAAGATCTGGGGCGGCGAGGTGGCGCATTTTGTCATGAAGGGGGGAAAGGCTTCGCGAGTGGGGTGATGCAGGGGCGTTCGATCCGACCGCAGTTTACCCGACATTATTATGAGCTCTCATCATGCGTACACGCTGCGGAATATCCGTTGTCGGGTTTCTCCTGCTGACTCTTCTGCTCGCGAGCATCCCAACGTGGGCTGAGGGGGCGCGCGAATTCCCGGCGCCCACGGGTCTGGTCACCGACTTCACCGGAACGCTTTCCGAGGCGGATGTCACCGAGATTCTCGCCGCGATGGAGTCGGCGCGCTCGAAGAATCAGATGGACGGACACATTGTCGTGGCGCTGAGGACACCGGAGTGGTATCTGGACGAATACGTGAAGGACTACGCGGATTTCCTGCAGGGACAGGGGCAGATAAGCCCGTCCGGATGGCTGCTGTATGTATCGACCGCAGACCGCAAGTTCTCGCTGGGGGTGCAGGACATCGCGGCGGCATCGATAACCGAGCCGAGAAAGCTCCAGATCGCGCTCATCATGAGCGAGAAGCTGGACCAGGGTGACGTGAAGGGTGCGATAGTCGATGCTGTGAAGGCGATAGGGGAGCTTGATCCTCCGCAGGGCGGCAAGGCCAAAAAGGGCATGCGTCCCGAGATGCTCTTCTTCGCAGGGATGGCGATCATTGTCGTAACGCTCATGGCCAGGCTGAGGAACCAGAAGCGCAAAACAGCCTAGCGCAGTGAATTTTGATCACTTGTCGTGCTTCAGGCATTTGAGGGGAAACACTGACCGGGCCTATTTTTCCCCCGGGTTTTGCGCTATCTTAGCAGCATGCCAGCCTGCCAGTTTGACGCACTCATCAAAGGGAACCTGAGGAGGGAAGAGACGGGGCGGCTTGTCAAGAACACAGACATCCTGGTCCGCCATATCAGAGCAACGCTTATTACTGGATTTGACCTTTTACATGCTGTCACGCATAATCCCAGTAGTCAGAATGCGATGTAGACGGCGAGGATGTTGAAAAGGAGATGCAAATGGCCTCGGCTCTGGCAACATTCAGGATTCCCGCTAGCGAAATCCGATTCTTCAAGCAGTTCTTGGACACTAGCGGAGGAGATCTCCAAAAGCTGGCAGATGAACTCCAGTTTCACCCTCCGACTTTGAATATTGGTGCTCTCTGTGAGTCTATTGCGCCCAAGACAGGACTTAGTGTTGATGATGTAAATAACCTGATCGGGCTCCTTTGGAGATTGACGCTCGTCAGAAGAAGGTACGAGCTCGGGCTGGACGACTTCGTTAGTGCTCTGGATGAGAAACTGAGTGATTTGTCAAAGGAGGTATGGACTCAAGAAAACCGTGAGCACTGGAACGAAAGAAGAAGTATACTAGTTAACCTTTTGAACCCGGACGGCGCCGTTGCATACGGAGCCAAGGCAACCGAGCTATTCTGGGAGCAACCGCTTGTATTCTGTGCCGGCCGAGTTATCACCGACCTGAGACCTGTGTTCGATGATCCTGCAGAGGCCCTCAAGGGCTTTCTTCCTTTCCATACTCTTGTACTCAGGTGTCTACAGAATACCGAAGAAAAAGACATATATATTGCAATGGACGTTAATGATGTAAGATCTCTAAGAAAGCATCTGGAACGCGCCGAGAGGAAGGAAAACTTGGTAAGGAACGAGCTAACGGCCAAGCAAGTAAGCATGATCGACGCTGAGAAGAAGGAGGGATGAGAGCGATGCCACTAGCTGGGATGAGTCGAGGCGCACTTGGTTATGAGTGGGATGGTAGTTACAAAGCTGCCATCTTCGGAGCTTCGGACTATTTTTTCTTGCCTCCTCGTCGCGATCTCTCAACCGTCTCAATTAAGGCGGAGAACGGAGAACACGAGGTTGAGTGCGGCGAAGACATGCGGACTTGTCTTCGTGATGAGCAATCATGGTTTGAATCTGATCGCCCCCCGGCGTTTCCCAAAGAACGGGATGGTAGTCCACAGCATCCTTGGACAATCGGTCATCAAGGGTTAATCATCCAATGGTCCAGCGAGAAGGACACTGATCCTTGGCTTAGGGAGTTATTCAATGAGCTTGCCGGTGACTGGCGGAGAGAGACCGCAATTCATTCGTCGATTACCAAGAAGGCAATGAATCGGAACTATCAAAGGATCATCGGTCTTGGACACAGAGTGGTACCTTTAATCCTCAATGAGCTTCGTCGAAGTCCTGCAGATTGGTTCTGGGCTCTAAGCGCGATAACGGGTCAGAACCCAATATCACCTGAGGATGCAGGTAATCTGGAGAAGATGACCGAAGCATGGCTTAGGTTAGGTAGACGGCGAGGTTGGATCTGATGCGCAGTCCTGAGCTTGAGGAGTTCTTCCCAAACCTTCAGCTGTCCGGATATGAAATCAAAAGCGAACAGGACTGCAGCTACAATTGCATTGCCTGGGCGGCTCGGGATACATTCAGAGGGTTGTGGTGGCCCAGACCAGACGTAGGTTACTACTGGCCAAGGGATCCAAGGAGTGAGTCTGTTGAGGAATTTGTAGAGGTTTTTCAGTCAATGGGATATTCGATCTGCGACTCATCTGATTCAGAGACTGGATACGAAAAAGTGGCGATCTATGCTGATATTGCAGGCAACCCGACACATATGGCTAGGCAGCATTCGTCAGGTTTGTGGTGGAGCAAATGCGGTGATCTTGAAGACATCCTGCATCGTCTTGAAGGCTTGGAGGATTCCGATTATGGGAAAGTCAGGGTGATTATGAAACGACCCGTCGGCAAGTCACTGCGTGATGAATCGTGGGCCCCGCAACAAGTTGAGATATAAACCGTCCCCCCTTGGGGGGGGACTACAGGGGGGGTATAGACGTTCTTGCGTCCCCTCAAGCGAGTCCGGGAGCTTTTCTCAGAAGAAAACGCCGATGACCGACCTCATGGGTGAAGGTCAAACACCCTTAACCCAATGAATTGCTGCATCAGGTACAGGTAGTCGTCGTTCACGAGCATACCCCAGTTGTAACTGGCGTACGGGGCGCCGAAAGGCTCTCCGAGGTTTTGAGGTCCATTCGGGGGATAGAGCGAGTACACGGCCGGGGTAGTCGTCATGCTGCAGACGAACCCAAGCTGGCCGTCCACCGCCATCCGCCACATGGGGTACGGATGAGGCATGCTCGATATTTCGCTAGGGCTCCCCGGATCGTCGATGCTGCAGATGACAAGCTCGTCCGTCGAGCACACGTAGAGATAATCGTTGAAGAAATAGGAGCCCAGCGCCATGTCCTGGACCTTGCTGGATGTCGACCACGACCCGACATTCACGGGAGTGTACTTGTTGGTCAGGTCGTAGATCTCGAAACCATAAGTGTCGCTGACATGAGCGTACAGGTAGTTTCCGTGGACTATCATGCGTGTCACATTGCCGGGCAGGGCGACATCGTCCTTGGGCACAATTGCCGGGAAGCTGGAAACGTCATAGGTTCTCAACATGTTGTTGGTACGCGCCACGTACAGCGCGGCGGACGTTATCTCAATCGCGGTGACTCCTGCCGTGTAGCTCATGGCGAAAGCGGCGGAAGGATTCTCCGGGTCCGATATATCGTAAAGCCACATTTTGTGGTCGGCGTACGAGCCTATGGCCAGCTTGTTGCCGTCGCAGTCTGTGCAGTATGGTGCTCCCGTAAGCAGGACCTCTTTCTTGACGAACGCGCTCTGGGGCGGATCAACGTCGACAACCTTGATTGCTCCGTATGGGCCGTCGCCGTCCACAAACAGGCCCAGACCCTGCCGGAACACGGCGCCGCGAGGGTTGTTGAGCGTATTCGTGGTGCGGCCAACCAGAGACGGATTCTCGGGGCCCGGGTCCGTAGTATCGTATACCGTGAATCCCGAGTACATGCTGCCGATGCAGAGGGAGCCGAACTTGAGGTCCATGGCGGAAACACCGCCCACCGGATCGAAGGACCCGACCTCCTGAAAGTTGAAACTGTCCATGTAGTCAAGAATCCTTATGCCGTTTCCCGTGGAGACGTACGCGTAGCGGCCTTGAGAGCTTTCGACGAAACCGGCGCCATTGCTGAAGTAGTAGGTGCCCCACGATGAGACATCGCCGGAGACCGGGTCGACGAAAAGCGCTTCGAAATACGGATCGTACGCCGCGTCCAGATAGGTTTTTACCATGAAGTTTTCGTCTGTCGCCAGAGAGAGATTGACCCCATCAGCCATGAAAGACCCGTCGAGGTAAATGACATTCGATGGATCCTCGACGTTATAGACCTGCAGGCCGAGAAAGGTCATGTTCACCAGCCTGGTATTGGACCCCTGGGGGTCAAGAAGCTCTATGGCCTGGCAGTGGGAGTCGGCGCTGAAAGAGCCCAGGAGCGCGGGATGCGCGGGATCATTCACCCAGTTGTAGATGTATATTTGGGTCACACCTCCTTCCGCCACAGCAACGTACAGGTCCTCGGTGTTCATTGTGATCGCCCTGACCTGATTGTCGAATGTCAGAACGTCCTCGTAGTGGACGGGCGATGCCGCCTGGTAGTAGTCGTCAAGGTCCACTCCAAAGGGGCTGGTCGTCATATCCTCCGTGTAGTAGATGCGTCCGGACCTTGTGGCCACCTGCCCCAGAGCAACATCCCGAACTCTTGACAGAACATAAGAAGCGACAGGTGAGGATTGGGAATACCCGCACCAGGTTCCGCCTGCGCCCGCCATGTAGACATAGTTCATTCCTATCCCAAACGCGCTTACCCAGCTGGGCCCGCAATCAAGTCTCGGCGGGGTGACTTCCGTGGGCTCGGGAGTGATATCCGTGAGAGTGACGTTGGCGTAAAGCAGGTACTGGAATGCCCCCACATCGTCGGCGCACCTCAGCTCGATATGGTACCAGCCGGCATATAGCGGGGTACCCGTCCAGTCGATCTCCGTGTATCCATCGCTTGTGGTTCCCACGGCGATCTGGTTCCCATCCTCATCGTACATAAAGAGATCCTGTGTTCCCGCGTCGTGGTAGAAGCGGATGACTCCGCTCGCCTGATAATGGGGGCCTATGTTCATCTTGAACCAGTCGGCTTGGTCTTCGATTTTGCAGAGAGTTCCTATCGCAGTCCCCCCGTAAGGGTAGAGCGACTCAGCTTCATCCCAGCTGTTGTTGCTGTCGTCTGCGCATTCCGGGTCGATGACCGTGACTTCGCTGACTTGCCACTCCGAGATGTAATCGTCGGGAGCGGGCTGGCTTCCCTGCTTGTATGCAGGTCCGTTCTTTGATTTGATCTGCCACCCGAGCAGGAAATCCCCGGCCTGAGTCGGATTCGGTTCCGGCCACAGCTTCTTGTAGTAGGTGGCAAAACCGGAATCCTCCATGATGAAGTCGAGAGGCATCCCTCCGGAGAAGATCGACGGACTCCAGACCTTCAAGGAATCGATCTCATCGTCCGGGTTCCCGCTCGCCTCGCCCTGCCAGTCTTTCACGTCCGCTCCGACCCAGAGCACTCCCCCACCGCGACCCGACTCCGAATCGTAGTACAGACTGCTGATGGGGCTGTAGACACACGCATAGTAGGCCTCGGGCTGGTTGGCTTCGATCGGGAAATCGTCGGGAATTTCGGTCGGCGGATTCGGACTCGGGGCCTTCCAACAAGCGTCAACCGCGTACCCGTACTTGACGATCGGACCGGGATTCATCGGAAACCGTATTCGATATCTTCTCGTGTTTGTGCTCCCGGGCCTGAAAACTGCGCGGCCCAGGTCGTCGTCGACAGGCACATCAAAGAGCATGTCGGGAGTGTCCTGGGGACCGAGTACGTCGGCAAAGCACTTGTAGGGATTAACCGTCGCCGTGAGCTGGATCGCGGGGGTGCTCGCAAGTTTCCCCTGTATATACCCGAACATGCCCGGAGCAGGGAACTCGGTCGGATTCCACCATCGCGTCCATCCGTCCGCGTTTTCGAGGCGCGTCTCGTCGACATCCGCAAAGACCAGCGATCCGATCCCGGTCATCGTTCCGGGAGTGATCAGTATCCCCTTCACATCGAAACCGGCGAACTGAGGCTTTGCGGGAAAGGGATGCGCCAGGGTGATGTCGAGCACGAACAGGCCGGCCGCGGGATTTGACTCGCCCGGTACCATCGCTACGCTTACCCCGAGCGTGGTGTTCAATATGCCGGTCACGTTCAGGTGCCAGTCGGCGGATCGCGCGGGCTCGATCGCGGCCTTCATCTCCTGGGTGTCAATCGTCAGACAGTAGTAGCCCAGACACTGGTGCGGCGATGGCGTCTCCTGTGGTTCGGTTGAAGCAGCGCTGGGATCGGGCTGCGTTGTCGGCGCTACCGGGCTCGATTGACAGCCAAGGGCTGCGGCGAGAAGGAATGTCAGCGTCAAGGATGCGATATTGCGTGTTGACACGGTCAGGTCTCCTTTGCGACTCACCCCGCCGGCAATTATATGCTATAAGCGGGGTCCGCGTCCGGTGTGGGGGTCACATGTCGTGCAAGGAGAGGGCAGTGCGGACGGCTTCCGTATCCGAGGCCCGAACGTAAGTAAGGGCGCCTCCGGAAACGCTCTGTCGGAATGACTGAAAGGCGCCCTCACTTACGTTCGGGCCTTGGATACCGACGTTTGGACTCTGAGTGCGGTCAGCTTCCGGACTCGATGATATTCAGGGCTTCACCGATTTCGTATCTCACCAGCAGGTCCGGTTCGATACTCTGTCTGATTGTCAGAGCCGCGATAGCCATATCCCTGCCGCGCCTGAATTCCGAAAAGTACTCGTAATCCTGCAAGCCCCGGGCCGCCAATACTCGAGCTGTCTGAATAGGGTGGTCCAGAGTGTCGATCATCAGGTAGATGGCGTACTCCGATTCCATTCCACTCATGGCGGCTGCAACGTCCGCTGGAAACTCATCGTACGCGCTTATGAGTGTAGGCATGCATTCGAGCATTCCGGTAGCGCCCATAAGACACAACGCTATTTCCCTCCAGTCGTGCCCATCGACTTCCCCGATTCGATAGAGAGCTTCCATCGCGCCCCAGAGATCGGCGTCAGTCCATCCCGCATGTTCTTCCCAGTCGTAGGAGCTGGGTTCCCCCCAATCCCCGAAGATTTGGAGAATCAGACTATCGACCGTTTCCTGGCTGACGTGCGGCGGCTCGACATACTCCGGTGCATCGGGCGGCCACGTCGGCGCTCCCACCGATGAGCTGTTGCACGCACAGAGGAGAGCCGGCAACGCAAGCAGACAGAGGGACAGATTCTGTATTCTCTTCATTTCACTTCTACCTCCAATTCGACCCAAACCTCCGGGCTCGTGTTTCTGCAGACTATTCACATTATACCATCTATGAGGGCACCGGAGGATGCTCAATCCATCGGGTGGAAATCGATCCATTCGCCGGTGGTGAGGAATTCGTGCATCGCGACCGCGGCGACTTTTGCCTGGCCCATCGCGAGGATCACGGTCGCTCCGCCGGTGATCGCGTCGCCCCCGGCGAATACTCCACGCTTGGTTGTGCGGCCGGTCTCCTTGTCGGCCACGAGCACGCCCCATTTGTCGGCCTTGAGATCGGGCGTGGTCGAGGCGATCAGGGGATTGACGCCGAAACCGAGCGCGGAGATGACCGTGTCGCACTCGATCTCGAACTCGGTTCCCGCGATCGGCACCGGACGCCTGCGTCCCGATGCATCCGGCTCGCCGAGCTCCATGCGGATGCATCGCATCGCCTTCACCCAGCCGTCCTTGTCGCCGACCACCTCGAGCGGCTGCGTGAGGAATCGAAAATCGACGCCCTCCTGCTGGGCGTGCTCGAGCTCCTCCGATCGCGCAGGCGCCTCCGCGCGGGTCCGTCGATAGACGATGTAGGAATTCCTGCCGAAACGTTTGCACGTACGCGCCGCGTCCATCGCGGTATTTCCGCATCCGACGACAACACAATTCTGCCCGACGGTCACCGGCGTGGAGAATCCGGGGAACAGGTCGGCGCGCATGAGATTGACGCGGACAAGAAATTCATTCGCCGTATAGACGCCCTTGAGATTCTCGCCGGGGATTCCGAGCATCCACGGAAGGCCGGCGCCGGTGGCGAGGAAAGCGGCGTCGTACCCGCGCTCGTTCATCAGCTCATCGATCGTGTAGGCCTGGCCTATGAGCGCGTTCGTGACGAACACGACACCCATCCGCCTGAGTTTGTCCACCTCGGCGTCCACGATTTCGTTCGGGAGCCGGAATTCCGGAATTCCGTAGATGAGCACGCCGCCGATTTTGTGGAGGGCCTCGAAGACAGTGACCTCGTGGCCTTTCTGGATCATCTCGCCCGAGCACGTGAGCCCGGCGGGACCGCTTCCGATGATCGCGATCTTCTTCCCGGTGGGCGGTGCGACCTGGGGCACGTACGGTTCGCCGTGCAGGCGCGCATAATCGGAGGCGAAACGCTCGAGCCGTCCGATGGCGACGGGATCGCCTTTTTTCGCGAGAACGCAGACAACCTCGCACTGCTGCTCCTGCGGACACACTCGTCCGCAGATCGCGCCCAGCGTGTTGGTCTCGAGGATCTTCCTGTTGGCGCCGGGAAAATCATTCTGCCGGATGAGCTTGATGAACGCGGGGATGTCGATATTGACCGGGCAGCCGGTGATACAAGGTGCGTTCTTGCACTGAAGACACCGGTTGGCCTCGATAAGGGCCTGTTCGGTGGAGTAGCCGTATGCGACCTCGTCGAAGTTCTCGATTCTGTCTTCGGGCTTCTGTTCCGGGATCGCCTGTCGCGGGATTTTCATGCGCCATGTTCCCTTGAGCGCCTCGCCGAGTTCATCTAGCGCGAGACCCTCCGGGAGCTTGCCATGATAGATTTTGTCGAGCTGCTCGACGGTCGGGGTCTTGAGGGGAGCGCAGGGCTCATCGGGTGGCGGGAGCTTGCCCTCTTTGTAGAGTTTGAAGATCTCCTCTTCCTGCGGGCGATAGAACCTGGTGCGCTCGACGAGATTTTCCCAGTTCACCTTGTGGGCGTCGAAATCCGGACCGTGAAAGCAAGCGAACTTGATCTCGCCGCCGACCTCCACACGGCACACGCCGCACATTCCCGTGGCGTCGAGCATCAGCGCGTTCAGCGACGCAAAGCTGGGGATTCCGAGAGGTGCGGTGAGATTCGCGACCGCGCGCATCATGGGCACCGGTCCCACGGAGAATGTCCAGCCCACCGGCTCTTTTCTGTCGAGAAGCATCTGAAGGCCGTGCGTGACGAAACCCTTGATTCCCTCGGAGCCGTCGTCGGTCGTGATGATGACCTCGTCGGCGACCTCCCTCGCTTCGTCGACGCAAAGGAGGAGGTCTTTCGTGCGGGAGCCGATGATCGCAACGGCCCGGTTGCCTGCATCCCGATTGGCCTTGAGGATCGACAGGATCGCGCCGGAGCCGTACCCGCCCCCAAGACACACCGCGGTCCCGCAATTGGGGATGATGTGGGTGGGGGTGCCGAGCGGTCCGAGGATGCTGTGAACCTTCTGCCCTGGATCGAGCGATGTCAGCTCGTGGGAGGATTTTCCGACCGCCTGGATTATGACAGTGATTGTGCCGTTCTCCTTGTCGCCGCCTTTGAGCGAGACGGGGATGCGTTCGGCACGGGCATGGACGAGAAAGATGACGAACTGTCCGGGCTTTCGGGATCGCGCGACGAGCGGAGCACGGAACACAAGCTCGTATGTGTCGGGCGCCAGGAGCTTCCTGGAAAGCAGCATGAAATCGGAGGATTCGAAATCCTTCCCGGCCTGGCTGTAAGGCGGGCAAAACGGTTCTTTCAGAGCGTCGGACATAACAACCTGGTATCTCCTTCACATTTAAGGGACGATTTATTCTACGCAGCATGGCGAGAAAATCAAATTTGACCGCGGTTAAATTATTGTAGCATGCGCCTTCTTGTAGCAATACGCCTCCGGCGCATGGTTCTTTGGGTTTCCGCCGTTAAGAACCATGCGCAGGATGCGCATAACTACGGGGAGCTGACGGGATTCAGGATTTGACACGGACTTTAAGGTCGGGAAGGGCGCTCCTCACGTAATCCTTGAAGCGATCGTTCACCAGCTCGGGGATCGTGTGCGGCTCGAGTCCAAGCAGGAAACGAACATCGTCCGGAATTCTCGCGTCCGCCCTTTCGGCGTCGGAACCGACAGCGAGAAACCTGGTGAGGTGTTCGGCGACATACACGAGCGCCGACTCGGGCATGTCGGAGGATACGACCGGAAGATGGCTGCCCTTGACCACCCACGAGAGGGTCACAGGCAGCCTGAGATAGCTGAGGAGCATCGCGCCCGTGAGCGCGTGCGTCACGCCAAGCTCCTTCAGTTCCTCCACCATGAGCGAGGAGTTGTTTTCCCATGAGGCCTGGACGGCTCTTTGGAAAGCCGCGGGCCGCCATCGCTGGAGCACGATCTTGCCTACGTCATGAAGCATGGCGCCGGTCCCGGCGAGGTCGAGGCGCAGCGGGACGGATGCCATCTCTGCGATCCAGCCCGTGAGACGAGCCGACGCCAGCGAGTGGCGGTAGAGCTCCTTGATATCCAACGGCCCCTGAAGGGAGCAATGACTGAGGAAAAGGCAGCTTGTCAGAACGATCTGATGCACCTCGTTGAATCCCAGCGCAGCGACCGCACTTTGCATGTCATCCACCCGGGAATCCACCGAATAAAATGGGGAATTGGCTGTCCTCAGCACCATCGCGTCAAGGCCGGGCAGGCGACGACTCACCCGTGCGACTTGAGCGGGCGGAGCATCTGAGTTGCTCAAGAGGTCGAGGAGCTCCGCGATCTGGATCGGCAGATGGCAGATATCGATGAGCGTATAGTCCAGATCGGTTCGCCGCCGTCCATTAAGATGATCGAGGGAATGATAGATACCGTCTTCCTCCGGCAGGAAGAAGGATTCAAGACTGTGTGGGGCCTGGTGTCTGGAGCCGATCTTGTCGTCGAGCTGTTCGGAGGATGCGTCCGGAGAGGGTTCCGCAACGCCGATTCCGCCCCGGACGGCGCTCGATTTCGATGTCGAGATGCGCGCTTGGGCGATGGGCCGGTTCACGGACAAGTAGTAGGAGACGGCCCCTGCAAGCGAGACCAGGACAATTATCCCGAAAAGAAGAGTCGGTAGCATGCAGATGTTTCCCTTGCGAGAGAACTGGCAACCTATCTGACTACTATTCTCTATTAGTGTCAACGAAACGGGGAGATATATTGCTCGACGCGGCGGACCTTGGGGTCAGGCTACGAAGCCGACGGTGATGTCCGAGAGGGCGGTTTTGGCGTAATGCTCGAAACCGCGACTTATCAGCTCCGTCATAGTCTTCTCGCGAATCTTGAGGAGTTCTCTGATGCCGTCGTCCAGACGGTTTTCGAAGGCCTCGCCGTCCTCGCCGAGCTCCATATGTCTCGCCACCTGGCTGGACAGGTAAACCAGTGCCGCCTCCGGGAGCTGCGGATCGAGCTCAGGCTTGTGGCATTCCTTCACCAGGCAATTGAGGGTGTAGGGCAGATTCCAGCGATCGGCCAGAAGCGACGACGCGTAAGCATGGGTGAGGCCGAGGATTTTCAGCTCCTCCTCCAGAAGGGAAGTGCTGTTATCCCTGGCAGCCTGGACGGCGCTCTGGAATGCGTAGGGACGCCAGCACTGCAGCAGGAGCTTGCCGACGTCGTGCAGCATCGCGCCCGTACCCGCCAGCCCGATGCGTATCGGCGCGTTTGCCCTGTCGGTGAGCCAACTGGTAATGCGGGCCGCGGCCACCGAGTGCTGCCAGAGCTGAGAGATTTTGACAATGCTGTTGGGCACATCGGCGGATCTGAACAGGCTCATCGTGTACACGATCTGCCGGATCTCATCGAATCCAAGCAGGGCCACCGCCTGAGTTATGTCGTCCACCGATGACTTGAGTCCGTAGAACGGCGAGTTCACCAGCTTCAGGACCATGGCGGTGAGCTCAACGCTCTCCTCGCAGATGCTTGCCACCTGCGACGCCGAGGACATTGGGTTGTTCAGGACCTCAAGGAGCTCGGTGACAGGGGTAGGGAGGTTGGTGAGAGTCTCGAGGGCATACTCCAGATCGATCCAGCCACGCTCGGTAATGAGATGCGTCTTATAGTAGATGTCTCGATCTTCAGGTGTAAATCGCGTTTTGAGAGAGGCGACCCGCCAGCTGTCCGGGCTGTTTGGATCCTTGACGGGGGGAGGCTCATACGCGGGAAAGCTCCTCGGCGCCACGGTCGCGACGCCAGGGTTCTCGGCGGGCTTGGGGACCGGCAGCGGATCCGGTTTCGGCTCGACAGGCTCCACGTGTTCCGGCTCGGGCCTGGCAGCAGGCTTCGATTTCGCACGTGTATTCGACCAGCAGTACAACCAGATTCCGCCGGCTGCGATCACAAGCACGATTCCCAGCAACACAACAGGAAGCATCAAGTCCCTCCGAGCTTAAACTCCCGGACTCCGTACACGTATTATTATCAATCTGAGACTGCAGAGATGAACTTGAGCGGCGGCAAGCTCGGCATCAATTCTGATTAAGATACGTATGATTTCCTAAAGACGGGTTCAGTCGTTCAGTCGGGCAGCGCGCCGAGGGGCATGATCAGCCTGGGGAGGGCTTCCGTCGAGACAACCTCCGCAACCTGGTCGTCGTAGAACGCGCCGATCGCGACGGTTCCCAGTCCGAGCGATGCGCATTGCAAATAAACGTCCTGGCAGATGCAGCCGACCTCCTGGTCGATGTAGCGCAAGCTTCTGTCGCCGTATCGGGCTTCGGTTACCTCCGGGATCGCAGCGATAACAAGCGCGGCGGCGGCGTTTCCAACGCAATCCTGGTCGACAGCGGCAGTCTGGAGGTCGGCAAGAAGGCTCCCTTCCCTGACAAGGCTTATCGAGTGATCCTCGGGATCGTACAGCCATGACCCGTCCTCCAGCCCGTCGACGTTCTCGGCGACGAAATACAGGCGAACCGGGTACAGCGCGCCCGCGGACGGCGTGGTCCTGAAGCCTCGATCCGATGTTATGCCCTGGGCCGCCCACAGGACCTGCGAAACCTGTTCGAGCGTGAGCGGGGTGTCGGAGTAGCTGCGCTGTGACCTTCGGGCGGCGATGCATTCCTCCAGAGATTTCGTGCTGTCCAGCGAGGGTTCCGGCAGCTTCACTACGATTTCGTCCGATCCTGTCTGACACATGGCGGGACCTCCGGTCATGAGTGTTAGGGAAACCAACAGGGTCAGCAGAAAAGCGAATGGGGTGATGAGGGTTTTCGGCATTTGGCGGGTCCTCCTTGCGGGTCCAGATTATACAATCGAACCGAGCGCCTCGGTGTGCCTGTCCCCGATTCCGCAGTCACCGCCCCTGATGTTGGAGATGAAAGCGAAGAACCGGGGTCTACAGCACGGGGGGCCAGGTGTGGGGATCAGTGAGGCTCACGCCGGGACCCGGCTCGTATACCCGTACCACGTTGTCCTCGGTGATCGCGAAAGTGGAGAGGCGGTCCTGGGAGCGCTCGGGTCGAGGGTACGCGATGATTGTGTAGAGGCCGGAGCTCTCGCTTTCCCCGGAATCGGTTGTCTGGAACACCAGGGAGTAGTCCACGATGATGCTCGACAGGGTCACGTCCCGGGTGATGAACCTGGCGTCCTTGAGATCCTGGAAGTCCGCGTAGTTGCCGTCCTCCTGCGACAGTGCGTACGCCGCCATCACCGATCCGATGGTCCTGAGCCTTTTCTGGGCCTGGATCTCGATGATCCTGCTCCTCTGCGCCAGCAGGTTGGGAACAAGCAGGCAGATGAGCAGCGATATGATGCTCACCACGAAGAGGAGCTCAAGCAGGGTGTAGCCCGTTTCTCTTTTTTCTCGGTCCGGCATAGAAGTCAAGCCAACCGTTCCCCTGTTGCCCTGGTCAGAATTTGTTGGACATACAACAAAAAACAGCACGCTCCGTCAAACGGTTGCTTCGCGGTCGAAATACGGTAATAAAATACCACCGCCGGTGATTTCAACCACCGGGTTCCCATTCCTAAGTACCATATTTAGCGTTCCGTGTAAATATCCAGTGGACGTTTTGTTTCCTGCGCTTAACCAAGGCCAACTATTGACTTCTGAAGCGCGACCGCCCCTTCCTTCGGGCGGACGCTGCGGACTCTGCGAGGACTGCCAGAAGAAGGAGGAAGAGCGCAGCCGCGGACACAAGAGCGCCGATCTCGAAATCCCGGGGGTGGAAAATGAAGACGATCTTGTGGTCGCCGGCTTCCAGAGCAACGGCCCGATATGATCCGTTGGCCCTGAGAATCCTGACCTCGCTTCCGTCGACATAAGCCCGCCAGCCCGGATGCCATGCGTCCGACAGCACGAAGTAGCAGTCCCGGTCGGCATTGACCCGGAACTCCAGGCGTTGAGAAGTGACTTCGACCGGAGAGACTGTCCCCGCCACTTCAGGAGAGGGATCGTTCTCCCGCTCCGTTCTGCTTGCCTCAAGGATGACGCGTGGAGATTGCCCGTGAGAGTCCGGCCCTTCGACAAGGCCCTTTTCATCGAGCATCATGACAGCCTCGCCCGAATCGGCCGCGAGCTCCGGATCGCTCGACACGTACCATTCGGCCGCGAACTCCGGATCGTTCGACAGGTACCATCTCGGAAGAGCGCCCGGCCGTTCGTATATTACAAGGCCGCCCGAATGGATCAAACGCAGAGCTCCCACAGGTCCGAGATCGGATTCCGTCGCGAGATTCGGATCGTCCGAGATGACCCATTTCACCGCCATCGCATCAAGGATCGGGGATCGAAGCGCGGCGGGATCGGTCACAGGCAGGGCCAGCCCGTTCCATGCAAGCGAGCGTGGATCGAGAGCCGCGAGGATATCCCATTGCCCCCTCAGAACGAACGAATCGTATCCCTGCGAGTCCATCCAGCCCGCCCACATGGGGAGGTTCCCCCCGAACGTAAGAGGATTTTCGGGCGACCCCGAATGCGCGGGCGGTTTCGATGAGTGACGTATCACCCGGTACATGTCGGATCGAGGCATGGCCTGGATCGACGGTGTAGGAGGCATGACCGGCACTCCTGGAAACATAGGGTACTGGTAGAAATGGCCCAGGATGCCGCCGACGGTCAGCAACAGAGGCAGCACGAACCCCGACATCAGCGATGTCCTGCCTGTCCGCGCCACGGCAAGAGCAAGCGCGATGATCGCGGCGGTCCCCATGATAAGAACGGTCAGTCCCAGTGCGACTTGTTCGGACTCCCAGCGTGTGTCGGGGTTGAGCGGACCGTTCAGGACAAGCGGCAGGGCGTAGGCAAAAATCCCCGCGACGGCAAGTGCGATGAGAACGAGGCGAGCCCTGCGGTCCGGGACAAGGACGGGATTCATGAGGCCGTCCAGGCCGATCGCGGCAAGAATTACCAGGATGAACTGCGCGGTGGCGTAGGGATTGTACGGCGAGATATCCAGTCCCGGAATGAATGGCGCGATGCGCTCGAACACGGGCGGAATCGCGATGAAGCCGAAAACCAGGAGGAGAACGGTCATTGCCTTGCGCTCGTGTACCGGTTTCAGAACCAGAAGTCCGAGCAGCGCAAGCAGCACGAGAGGCGCTCCCACGAACGGATGCTCCAGCTCGATTTCTCTCTGGAAAACCGGGGAGACGACAAACGCCAGCTTCTCGACGGACGACCGCCCGGACTCATCGGATGCGGGATGCGCGGTCTTGAGCAGGTTCGCATCGTTGTAGAGGGTGCGGTCGACAGGCGCGGCCACTTCTCGCGGCGTAAGCCCAAGATAGTTCAAGGTCGGGACATTCTGGATCGCAGAGAGAAATCCGCCCAGAACCAGCCCGAGGACAAGATAACCGAGCCTCGGCATCCGCGACGATCTCGGCTTCTTCGAAAAGGCCCAGATCAGCACCCTGTGAATAATCAGAAGGTAAAGAAAAGGCGCGACGAATGCCGGATGTCCCGCTGCGAGCTGCAGTCCGATCAACAGGGAGAACGGTAGAAGCGCACGAAATGATGGACGTTCGTCAAGGACATCCGAGGCCCACATGAGCCACGGGTAGTACATCAGGCCCGCCATCTGGAAGGGTACGAGCGGCATGTAGTGTCCGCATGTCAGGTAGAGTGCGACCGCGGTAAGGCATGCGATCGGCTGAAGACGTTTTCTGCGGAGGTAGAGGTAGAGCCCGAGCCCGGCAAGCCACCACGTAAGGAAAGCCGCGACGGTATGAATCTGCTGGACGGGCGCCAGCAGGATGGCGATCAGAAGCGGCGGATGCGTGAGCGGGACGAGGTGATTCGCGTAGAGGGGAGCGCCGCAGAAGGAGTACGGGTTCCAGTGCGGCCACCGTCCCGCGTACAATTCCGACTTCGCGAAAGCGTACCAGGGCAGGCATTCGAGGTAGATGTCGTACGCGTGGATGTACGGCTCTCCCGGCGCGAAGGCAGGCGGCTGAGATTGTCCGAGTGCGCTTTCAAGGCTCTCGACGTCGAGGCTGCCCTCGACCGCCCAGGGGTAGTTGATGAGCCATGAATCGCTCATCAGCGTGCGGGACCCGTCCAGCGTTGGCCAAAGGAGAACGGCGACAAGCAGTGTCACACCGAGGAGGCCGAGGATGTCGGTGCGCCAGGATATCGGGGGTCCTGAAAACGAGCTGTTTGAGGGACTTCCGTTCACGTCCAGTTAGTGGACGAATTATACATCAGTCGGACATGGCGCAGGAATTTGAACGGCGCCGGGGCTTCGGATGCCTTTCTATCCTCCGCCTGTAGAAGCCAGAACGACCCTCCCATCCGGGACGGGGTCCCAGATTTCCCACATCCAGTCCTCCCAGTAGTTCTCGAAGACAATCAGCTCATCCCACCCGTCGCAGTCTACGTCGCGCGCGGCGAGGGGCTCACAGAACCAGCCGTGGAACTCGCCGATCCCTTCCCACGGGACTACTTCTACTCTGGTGTCCCCGAACTCATCGATTATCTCAAACGCCACTGCGAACTCCATCCCTGTACTGAAGCAGTAGGCGACGGCAGCTCCCGGACCCCCTAGTTCGCCCTCCTTACCGCATCTCTCGAAGACGCCTGAGACCGAAGTGGACCAGTAGCGCAGGTCCGACAGTCCTCTTTCTTCGGCCCAAAGCTCCTTGTAATGCTCAAGTCGTTCTTCGATTATCGGAGTCTGACGTTCTGTGAGGGGGGGCGACGATTCCTCACGTGATTCCGCAACAGGTCGTGTGAAATTCGATGCCGGACCCACCGCAATGACCCAGCTTCGGGATCTGGGAGCGACCCACTCCTCCGACAGCCTGTCGTCCGACCCTTCCGGGACCAGCCATTCGGAAGGGACCTGCACCTCGATACCGACCACGGTTTCATAACCATAATCCGTATACACGCATCCGACATAGGCCGCTTTCGCTTCCGCGACGATCTCTCCCCTGGGGCAAATGAGAACTATCGACCCGCAAGCCCACTCAGGAAGCACGCTGCTCAGCCTTTCAACTTCGCAGGAGTTTCGACCCAGAGTGCCAATGTCCATTTCCTCAAGCATTTGCTCGACAACCGGGGCCCGGTCGTCGACATAGGACAGATCGAGGACCTCGATGCAGGCCGCGTCGTCCTCAATTACCCCGATGCCATAGTTCAAAGCACCCTCTGTCGGAGCACTGCTCTTCGCGAGCCCAACAGAAGAGGTAATTGACAGTAAGAGGATCGCGGCTACAAAGCCAGGGGTTCTAAGCATGGAGGGCCTTCCTCAATGATCGAAAGTTGTGTGCGGCCGAAGTCAGGAATGCATGCTCCTGGTCGAGCCTGACCGAAACCAAAGGAGCACCCGATCAGCAGGATAGTAACACGAGATGAGCGCGAAAAAAATGAACAGGTCGCACGGCTGGTGGTGGCGCCCATATGCCCGCTCTTGCGGGCAGATGGGTGTCTCATCTCAGAAGGCGAATCACCCATCCGCCCGTCCCTCGAAGACTCGGGCCGGACGTATGGGCGCCGCGGAACGGTGCGACGGAGGTGGGGAAAATGTTGGGTGGGTCGGTTAAATCCCTGCGCAGGCGCTATAATCATGGACCGGACTATGCCCAATCGAGTGAAGATTCTTCTGTTGGTCTTCGTTCTGGTGGTCGCAGCCGGATACGCATTGTGGGCGGGATGCAACGCCGGCAACGAAACCGCGTCCTCGGACATGGGGCAGTCGGTCATCGAGACCGAGAACGTGCCCCCGGAGGAATCCATCGATTGGTCCACCGTAACTCCGGAGCAGCTTTTCGATGGGGTCACTGAGTTGTACCAAGGCGGCGACGCTACCGCGGCGCTTGTGCTTCTCGAGAGGGGCGTGAATCACGGAGTGACGACCGACCTGGAGGCCGAGCAGGTTCGCGCGCAGCTACTGTACGAGCTGGGTCGATTGGACGAGGCCTTCCTTGCGCTTGCCAATTACCGCATAGATGCCTCCCGACCCGATCTTCTGCAGCTTCGCGCCGAAGTGTTGTGGGGGATGTCGCGGTACGCCGATGCCGGAATGGACCTTGAGATCCTGCTTGAGGCCCAGGGCGATGAGCCGTCGTCCGAAGTTCTCTTCTCCCTTGCCCGCCTTTACGAAGAGATGGGGGAATGGGACAAATCGAAAAGCATGCGGGAGAAGCTGATGGCCCGGGGTCAGGACCCCCTCGCGCTGATTCTGTCACTGCAGACCGCGATCCAGTCGAATGACCCCGCATGGATCGAATCGACCTCGAATGCGCTTGCGACCTCGCTCGGCGATCAGGCCGCCGGGAATTCTCTCCTGGCTTTCGCCGGATCGTACAAGGCATACCTGTCCGGCGACAGAACCGAAGCTCTCAGGATCGCTTCGGACTACCTTGCGCAGCAGGGGTTCGATCTGAACCTTTCCTCGATCCAGCTCCGTATCGACGCCGAGAACGGAGATTTCGCGAAATGGGAAAGCGATCTCAGGGCTTCGCTCGATCAGCTCCACGCCACGGTATGGGTCGACACGCCCGCCGAGAAATATCCGCCCCCAGCTGAGCAGCCGATGGCGGTCGCGGGTCTCCTTGATTACGCGGCCGCATTGGAGCTGGGGAGGGGGAACAGGGAGAAAGCCGGACTTCTCGCCGAGCGCGCTCAGCTTCTGAACCCGTACGATTACTCGGCTTTGCTGCAGCTTGCCGCGGCGAAAATGACTCAGAACGACATGAGCGCGGCCTTCGAGCTTCTGAACGAGGCGGTGAAGCTCGCGCCTGCCTCCGATATCCGTACCCGCCTGAGGATGATCCAATTCTCCCGGCTTGCAGTCTCAAACGTGAAGCCCCCGTGGGATGAAGAAGCGCTTGTGGGCCAGTTGGAGAAGGATGTTCGCCACTTCGAGGAGAGGTATCCGAAGAACGGATTCTGCAGATCGGCCACCGCGGAGCTTATGGGGTACCGGGGCGACATCCAGGGCGCCGCGAGGATCTACGAGGAGGCTTCAGCGATGCCCGGGGCGACACGGGAGATGTTTTTCCGGTGGGCGTATTTCCTGGCGAGGTCGGGACGGCTCGAGGAGGCATGGAAGGTCGTGGAGTCGCATCTGCCGCCCCAGTCGCCGGACCTGACCTGGGCAAGCCAGCTCGAGCTCGAGGCGAGAGTAAATTCCGACGATGCTCTCAAGCAGTTTGCGTCGCTCGTGCGGAACCGTCTCGATCCTAAGGGCGAGCATAGCGAATTTTTTGCACCCGTCGCAGGCGAGTAGACTTCGGAGTGACGCAACCCGGACCGTACGTGGATCCTCACAACAGGGGGGTTGATTGACGGAGGCGACGAGGCAGGAGGTGTAGCGATGCGGAATCCGACGGCATGTATTTTCGCGATAACGCTGATCTTCGCGCTCGGGTGCGGTCCAGGATCCTCTATCGATCGGACGATTGAACGCATCATGGGGAAGCCGTCCAGCCCGACCTCGTCCCCTGCAAACGCCGATCCCTACACTCTCACCTATGAGATCATAGATGATTTCAATGCGCGGGACTATGCAGCGGCGCGCGAGAAGATCGACGTGTTGAAGACCACTCGGGGTCGCGATGATCGCTGGACGCAGTATTCGGAAGCGTATCTCGACTACAGCGTCGGCGAATTCGACGAGGCCCTGCGAATTATGAATACTCTGAACCCAGGGCCTTACGACGCGAGCTACCTGGACCTCCGCGCCTACACGTACTTCTCGATGAACCGTCTCGATGATGCGCGGGCCGATCTGGAGACGCTGGTTCTGGCAGACCCGCGTCGGGCATCGAGTGCGCTGTGGGGTCTTTGGGATATCTCGCTCAAGAAAGGGGACTTCGACAAAGCTCGGGAGTATGAGGGTCAGCTGGAAGCAAGGCAGGAGCTCGACATCAACGATGTCCTGGCGAGCTTCGATCGGGCGCTCCTTGAGCAGGACTTCGACTCCGCGTCCGATGCCCTGAAGCGCATTCCGAATCTGCCGTCAGCGCTTAACAACCCGGCGTCGGAATTCTACGATCCCGATCTTGTCCTCCGCCGAGCAAGTCTCGCGACGGCAAAAGGCGAGATCGATCGCGCCGTCGATATCCTGAAACTGATGCCGGAGGAGCTACCAAATGTCACGGAGAACTGGGTGGAGCTTGCATGGCTGGGCGTGAGGATCGGGCGCTACGACGATGCCAGGTTATGGGCGATCGAGGGCGCGATCCGTGTCGGCGGAGAGAGGAATCTTGCCGATCTTGGCATTCCGATTCCGGAGAGCCTAAGGGGTGTCGAGGCGGTCGGCGGTCCGGTACGGAGGGGCGATCTTTCAGGTCTACTTGAGGAAATCGGTGCCGTATTGCTCGCAGGCGGTGATCCTGCGGGGGCGGTCGCTTGCGCCGATGAGGCCCTCAAGTTGAACCCATATAGTGTAGATGCGCCGTTTCTGAAGTCCTCGGCGCTGAGTGTCGAGGGGGACGCGTCGGGCGCGATGAGAGCGGCCGTTGATGGCATGGCCGTGGCGCCGTACGACAGTTATATTGCCGTGCAGTACCTTTCCCTGGCTCATGCGGCGCCCGCCGCAGTAGAATCGGGATTTCCCGACACCGAGAAAGTAATGTCCGATGAGTTGGCCAAGGCGAAAGGCTATAACGAGCTCTACCCTAAGCATCCTCCCGGGCTGTATGTGCTTGGAGAGCTTCTGGAGCTGTCGGGAGATCAGAATGCGGGCGAGTATTTCAGGCAGGCCTATGAAACCTGGCCGTACAGTGTCGATTATGCGTTCAGCTACGCAGCGTGGCTCGCCGAGACCGGCGACACTGCTCAGGCGATCGAGATCATAGATAAGACTGGTCCCCCAAGGGATATTACGTGGCTCACCGAAATCTACTGCAGAGCTTCCGAGACAGGCTCCAAAGACCTGCTCGATTTTGCGAACCGGCTGAGATCGCAGATGGATCCTCAGAATGAGTGGTCTCGATATATCGATCCACTTGCCCAGGCTGCGGAGTAATGATCTTGTGGCGGATTCAAAGGGACTAGATGATGAATAAAGCCGACTGGACGAAATATCGGGGCAAGAACGGAAGCACCCGACGGGTACGCGCGCTTAACAGCCGACTGGAGAAGGTATACGGACCATTCAGGCCGTTCAAAAGGCTGGACGGGGTCGAGGAGCTGATTGTCACCGTCCTAAGCCAGAACACGAACGACGTAAACCGCGACCGTGCATACTCGAGTCTCGTCGAGAAATTTCCGACATGGGATGATGTCCTGAATGCGCCCGCGGGAGAGATAGAGAAGGCGATACGTGTCGGCGGCCTTGCGCACAACAAGTCGCGCGCGATCAAGAGAATCCTGGGAGAAATCAAAAAGAGATTCGGGAAGTTCACGCTCGATCCGATCGCGAAGCTGCCGATCGATGAGGCGATTGAGGAGCTTACGAAGCTGCCGAGCGTCGGGAAAAAGACGGCGGCATGCGTGCTTGTGTTCTCGTACGGAAGGCCGGTGATACCTGTCGACACGCACGTGCACAGGCTGTCGCGACGTCTCGGGCTGGTGATCGAAAAGGCCGGTCCCGATCAGGCTTTCGAAGTTCTGATGGAGATCACTCCCGAGGAGCTGAGGTATCCGTTCCATATCTATCTGATCCGTCACGGACGGAGGGTGTGCAAGTCTCAGCGACCGATGTGCGGCGAGTGTGTGCTGAAGAAGCTGTGCCCGTCGGCGATGTGCGGCTGATGAAAGCCGACGCAGGTCGGAGGGATAATATTGACGGGCGGGTCTTGACGGACTTCACGGAAAATCGTACATTCTGATCGCACAGGCCAGTAGCTCAATTGGCAGAGCGACGGTCTCCAAAACCGTAGGCTGAGGGTTCGATTCCTTCCTGGCCTACCAGCCGAACAAACAGCCCTTCAGCGATTGCGCCGAAGGGCTTTTTGCGTCCGTGTGCCCCGCGATCGCCTCAGTAGACCTTGTCGAGGTCCAGCTTGAGAAGGAACATTCTCTCCCCTTTGACTCTCCGACCCCAGCCCGGTCCGAAGATCCCGGTGCCATTGGTGTACCCGACCACATATACACTGCTCGCGCCGTCGTATCGGATCTGCTGCGGCGACATGGGATTAATACCCTCCCGCGCCTTATCCGCCGTTGCAGTATAGGAATTGACGTACTTGCCGTCGCGATCAAGAAACACAATGTATATCCCGCCAGCGTGATTGTTGGTGACAAGAGCCTCCGAGGGTCCCGGATCGAGGTCTGTTCTCCCGGAACCGAGGCTGGCTCCGAAACATACGCGCCCGTCGCCACAACCTGCCACATGATATGCCTCCAGGTTGGGATCCCGGATCTCCCATATGGGATTTCCGTCCTGGTCATAGGCCCCGACCTTTGCGTCATCCGCACCAACCTCAAAGAACCTGCCAGTGTCGATGGCGGAAAGATCGAACCGGCAGTATCCGTCCCAAACATGCATCCATTCGAGCGCACCGCTGTCGTCCATGCAGATCACGAACGACTTCCTCTTGCTGTGATCCTCCAGCTCGACGATCTCGGTTCCCTCGCCGGGATCCAGGTCAATCGTGGTGTCGGTGACTCCGGTGAAATACACCCGGCCTTTAGAGTCGGTTGATATTCCCCAGGGACAGACGTAGTCCCAGTACTTCGCCCACTGGAAATTCCCATCGCGGTCGTATTTAGCCGTAAAAATGCCCACAATCGACTCGGGGAATTCCGTCGCATCGGGGTCCGGATCCAGGTCGACCGTCCCTGAGAAGTAACCTGCCACGTACAGGTCGCCACTATCGTTCACGCAGATATCGAGGCGCTCAACGCGGCCGTCCGTAAACTCGCCGTCGATCTGACGGGGCCAGTAGTATGATTCGAGCCGCTTGCACCAGATGAGAGAGCCTTCCAGATCGAACTTGGCGAAGTATCCATGAGAGCAACCCTCGTCGGAAGAGCACGGGTAAGGATAAGGTTCCTTCTCCAAATCGATTGAGCCGTAACAATAGCCCGCTACATAGAGGGCCTTCTCCGATGCCGAATATGCCGTCGACGTTGCCTGCACAAGCCCCTCGCCCCCCCACGCTTTCAGCCATTCAAGCTTCCCGTCCGGCTTGTAGCACGCAAGGAAAGAGCCGTGGGATCCTCGGTCGGCGGTTGCCCGTCCCGCGACCCATTGCGAGCCGGAAGCAGGCCGTTCATCGAATGTCCCGGTCACATAGACCTTCGATCTCTCGGAAACGGCCATGTCATCGGGCCAGTTGTCTTGGAGAGTCCTTACCCATTCGAGCATCCCGGCGCCCGATCTCCCGCATCCGGCCAAAAGGAAAAGAACAAGAACGATGAGAAAAACCTGATTTCTGACCTGCATTGCGAATTGCCTCCTGAAGAAAAACGTTGGGACGAGTGCCTGAGAGCGGTCCCGGTCACATTATACATATACCAGACAGCAATTCCTGCACCGAGGATCATACATTCCCTTGCCAAGGGTATCGGGCTAGACCATCCCTCCTCGCGGACGCGCTTCCCTGCTGCCGCGCCCCAGGAAGAACACGAGGGGAAGTGATATCAGGAAAAGAGCGCCGACGAAGAAGTAGAGGTCCGCGAACGACAGGATCATGGAGTGCAGACGCACGGTCCTGTCGATCATCGCGATCGCCGCGTACTGAGCCGAAGAAGCGTCGAACCCCTTGCCTTCCAGCGCCGCCTGAATCTGCGCAAGATACTGCTGCGCCACGGGGTTATAGACGCTGACGTTCTCGACCAGCCTGTCGTAATGGAAAACCTGTCGGTTCTGCAGGATGGTTGCCAGCATCGCGACTCCGATACTCCCGCCGATCTGCCTCGTCAGGTTGAAAAATCCCGATGCCGCCGGGATATCCTTTTTCGGGATGGAGCCAAGGGTGGCAATGCTGAGCGGGATGAACATGAAACCCATGCCGACGCCGCGCAGAATCAGAGGCAGGTAGAGGTCGTTCACGCCTGTGTTGATTGTGATGTCGGCCAGAAGAAGCATCGAGACACCAACAATGACATTACTGATCAGCACCCCGATCCGCGCGTCGAGCCTGGTCACCAGCGCTCCCACTAGCGGCATGCACAGAGCCGATGCAAGCGCGCCGGGAATCATCAGCTGGCCCGTCTGGACAGCCGTGAATCCGAGCACCCGCTGCGTAAAAATCGGGATCACGAAAATCGTCCCGAACAGGCTTATCCCCAGAATGATTGAGTAGATGCTTCCCGCGACCAGGGACCGATGTCTGAGGACTCTAAGGTCCACCGCGGGCCAGGGCACAGTCAGCTCCCTCCACACAAACAGGATGAATCCGACACCCGCGACAACTGCAAGTCTTGTGATGAAGCCTGACTGAAACCAACCGTCCGACTCTCCCTCCTCGAGAAAAGTCTGAAAACACCCGAGCCAGAGCGCCAGGAGAGCGATGCCGGGCCAGTCGATCGAGCGTTTTCCGGTTCTGTTCGCCGGGGAAGGAGGCAGGAACGTAGAGGCCAGCAGGACTGCAACAATGCCCACCGGAATGTTAATGAAAAAAATCCACCGCCAGCCCATGGTGTCGGTTATGTACCCGCCAAGGGTCGGACCGAAAGTGGGGCCTGCGATCATTCCCGCTCCGAAGATGGCCTGGGCCATCCCGATCTCCTTCGGGGAGAAGGTCTCGAACATGATGGCCTGCGCCCTCGGCACCAGCCCGCCGCCGAAAAGCCCCTGGAGCACCCGGGCAAGTATGAGCATCGGAAGGGTAGTGGCCATCCCGCACATCACCGAGGCCACAACAAAAGCGACCAGCGAGAAGATGAAGTAAGCCTTCCTCCCGAAGAAATCCCCGAGCCATGCCGTCAGTGGGATCACTATCGCGCTCGCGATTGCGTAGCCCGTCACGACCCAGCCGATCTCGCTAACGGTGGCTCCGAGATTGCCCTGCATCTGGGGGAGCGAGACATTGACTATGCTTAGGTCAACAATCTGGAGGAGTGCGGCGAACGAGACAGTGAAGGCGATGGCCCATCTCCTCCAGTCTGCCCGTGGTTGCGCTGTGTCCATGGGCGCACCTATCGCAACAGTCTCGGCGCTCATCGTGTCTTAACATCTCCGGGCAATCCGCCGGACAGGTCAACCGGCATTGTCGGAGGGAACCCTGACCTTGACCACCACGGACATGCCGGGCTCGAGCAGATCCTCGTAACCCGCAAGAGTGCCGCCGTCGAACACGATCTTCACCGGAATCCTCTGCACGACCTTCGTGAAGTTACCGGTGGCGTTTTCGGGAGGCAGAAGGGCGAAAGTGGCGCCGGAGGCGGGCGAGAGGCTGTCGACACGGCCCAGGAACACCTTCCCAGGGTATGCGTCGACCCGGACATCCACCGGCAGTCCGGGACGAATCCGATTCATCTGCGTTTCCTTGAAATTTCCGACAATCCAGATGTCCGGC
This sequence comes from uncultured Planctomycetota bacterium, assembly GCA_964354375.1. Classification (GTDB taxonomy): domain Bacteria; phylum JAJVIF01; class JAJVIF01; order JAPKYR01; family JAPKYR01; genus CAYGZQ01. The sequence continues at coordinate 1,213 of CAYGZQ010000053.1, read as the reverse complement.
AGAACCAGCGCCACGAGAGGCTGTCCGGTGCTGATACGCTGGCCCACCTGCACGGAGACCCGTCCAAGCCGGCCGTCTGAAGGCGCGGAGATGGTCGTGTACGACAATTGCAGCTGCGCGGTCTCGGCGGCCGCCCGCGCCACGTCTACCTGCGCAAGGGCCGCATCGTATTGTTTCTGACGGACATCGGTCTGCTCGGCGGTGGCCCTGGCGCCCTGAACCGCTCCCTCGGACTGCAATTGCTGCGCCTTTGCGATATCCACGTTCAGCTCGGCCTGCTGGAGCTTTGACTGCGCGAGAGCGACATCGTTCTGCGCCGACTCCAGCGCGGCCTGGGCCACCTTGTATGCAGATTCCGCATGGTCGAGCTGCTGCTGAGGGATCACGCCCTGCTCGGCAAGCGCGGCGTAGCGTTCAAAGTCTTCGCGAGCCTGATCGCATTGCGTCTGAGCCTGCGCAAGCTTGGCCTCTGCGGACAAAATCCCGGTCCTGGCGGCGTCAACCGCCGCGCGGGCGACATCGATAGAGGTCGTCGCCAGCGAAAACTGTCCCTCGGCCTGTGTGCTTTGAGCCGAGGCCTGGGTTGCGGACTGATCCACCTCGACCCTCGCCGCCTCGGCCTGACTGATCGCAAGCTCGAGCGCCGCCTGAGCCTGGTTCAGGGCGACCTGAAGATCGCGCTGATCGAGCCGAACGAGGATATCCCCCTTCTTCACTTTCCGATTATCGGAGACCTCCACGCCGACAACCGTGCCGCTGATCCTGCTGCTGATGGAGACAACGCTGCCCTGAATGGTCGCGTTGTCGGTGGATTCCGTGGAGATGAACTCGCGCCACCACTTGTAGCCGAACGGTCCGCCGACAACCAGCACAACCACGAGCACCACCGGCAGAATCCAGCGGGGTCCGCGACGATTGCCGGATTGTGGAGCGCCGGCGCCGGGAGATGCATTGGGCGTGGGGCTATCCATGCTGTTCGTTGGACCCTCGGTCAGGTCCGGTCTGAAAGTTCGGGATATCGTACCATGTTTTTCGGACGGTGACTAAGATCGAAAAACGGGTCGGATACCCGCGCGAAGGAGGGCTTATCAGGCGTGGCACCCTCAGGCGAGTCCCCGAGCCTGGGGGTGCTGGTGCAATCACCTGAACGTTTCTTAAATGGAGGGATTAACAGATCGAACACCCCCAGGCAGAAAGCCTGCTCACGCAGTCT
>CAYGZQ010000052.1:0-30238 GCA_964354375.1 uncultured Planctomycetota bacterium | reverse complement strand
CGATGATTTCCGATGGCTCAGACCAAATCTTTTCGGTCTCAAGATCGTAGAGATACCACTGGGTATAACCGGCCTCCTCCGTCCACGCTTCTGTGTCGGTGATCCCCTGGTCCTGCTTCTCCACGTCAAGGGCGGGAAGGGAGTAGCAAAAGAAGACAGCCTTGGAATCCTTCGATGGATGCTCCTTGCCTGAGAAAACGCGCAAAGGCAAAGAGTTGAGGTTGTCTTCCAGTTCGGGATTGTCTTTCAGGAGCTGCTGGTACTCAAGGTGCATCGCTTCCTCAGAAGTAGTCGTTCCCTCGTAGGCGTGGCTGAATTCCCTGAGCGCCTCATAATCGTCTTCCGGCCTGAGGAGCTTCCTTCCCTCTATGCCGAAGGTCTTGGAAATGCGCAGGGTCTTGTGCGAAACCAATGAGTAGAGGTGGAGTAGCCGATCGAGTTCGTCCGGCGGCAGGAAATTCCAGAACGCCACCTTGCCTCTGATGTCCTGCTGCTCCGGGTGATCTGCAAGGATTGCAGCCTCGATGTCAGGGTTCATGCGTCTGTCAACACGTCCAATGCGCTGCATCAGCCGGACGGGATTCCAATGGATGTCATAGTTGATAATGCGTGTGGCATCCTGAAGGTTCAGCCCTTCGGAAAGCACATCGGTTGAAATCAGAATCCGCGTCTCCGAAAGGCCTTCAGCTTCGAGTTTGGCGGACGACGAGTCATTGTAGTATGGTGCGAACTGCCCGATGATCTGTCCCCGGTCGCGCTTGGTCTTGCTGTCGACTTCATCGAGGTCCTTGTATCCTTCCTTCTCCAACTCCCCTTGAAGGTACCGAGCCGTTGCCAGGTATTCTGTGAAGATGAGAACCTTATGCTGCTTGAGGACCTTGTCCCGTTTGAGCAGTCCAATGAGAGCGCGGAGCTTGTCGTCGTGTGATGGCTTGAACTTCTTAAGCTCCTCCAGGAATTCGACTATCTGGTTAAGGTCGAGATAGGTTTCGGCCAGAATCTCTTCGACTTTATATTCCTCGCGAGACAGGTCCTCCAGGTCTTCCGCGATCTCCTCGATGATAGCATCAGCATCTGACTCTTGCTCAGGTTCCTCTTCATCGAAAAGCTCTATTTGATCCTTATGAACCAAGCCAAGCAGTTCGGAATGCTGATCTTTCCATCTTTTGAAGCGTTTTCTCTCGGACTCGGCAGTACTATGCTTTTCCACAAATGCCAGCAGTTTCCAGAGAAGAGTCTGGCACGACATCTGGAAAGCCGTGGCTGAACTCTCGAATCGTTTCAGAAACTGGGTTCGGATCAGGCTGACAACCGCGATCTGGCGATTCTCGTCAAGCGGATCGATGGTAGCATCATCCCCCTTGTAGTAGGCAAGAGGGTAGTAGACTGCAAGTGAGAAAAGGGGTTTTTGCTTTGAGAATGCTCTCTCGACCATGTCGAGCAGGCGACCATAGGTCTTCTTGACGGAGTAATCTGCGACCTTAGGGGCTTCGCGCACCGGGAATATCGCACGCCTCCCTTCGCGCTGCTTCTGGCTCTCTTTGACATATGCACGACTACGTTGGACCACAATCGCCCGGAAGAGATCGTCCCTGGACAGCACTTTCTCAGCTTCCGCGAGAGTGATTTCACCCGCGTAGCCGTCGCCGCCGTTGACTCCTGCGACCACCTTCTCCAGAGCCTTCTCCATTTTGCGGAAATGGCCCGGAAGAGAGTGAATCCCCAGCTTGCTGGCGAAATAGTCTGCCTCCCTTCGAGAGAAAAGCTCGATCATGTGCTGCAGGTCGATAAGGCGGTTGTTGACGGGCGTAGCGGTGATGAGGAACAGAGTCTTGCCTTCCGCGATATCGAAGAAGCGCCTGTATCGGGAAGGTTTTTTCTCGCCCTCGCCCTTGATACCTGGATTGCGGAAATGATGAGCTTCGTCAACGATGAAAACGTCGGCGGTGTCTTTAAGCCGTCCCAGCCTTTCCTGCCAAGTCTCACCCCGACTGAGATCGGTGTGATTGTAGATGACAAAGTTGCTGAAGTCACCGCCCAGATGAGGAAGATAGGTGCTAAGTGCGGCTTCCCAAACTGGCTTGCGGGCTGCCTTTGGCACGAACAATACCACACGCTTGCGGTCGTACTCCGTGAGCCTCTCGATCAGCATCAAGCCCACGAAGGTCTTGCCCAGGCCGACACCATCGCACAAGAATGCGCCATTATACTGACGGGCGATCTTCAGAAGAGAGTGGTAGCCATCCTTCTGATAGTGATCGAGAACCGGGTAGACCTTCGACTGAGTCATCTCCCATTCTGTAGCGGTCATCTCGTGCCCGCGGAAGTACTCCTGGAGGGCCTTTGCGTAAACCTCGAACGGTGTGAACTCCCTGATGTGCCGTTCGATGACCTTCAGGATTTCAGGCGTGACATCCTCGGCTTCGTTCCAGTGTTCCTCATACCATTCCTGAAGAACCGCCACCGGAGCCCCGGTAATCTGGACATTGAGCTCCACGTTTTCCGTGATGCCGGGCAGGGTGAGATTCGAGGACCCGACAAGTGCTGAAGATCCCACGACCGCCAGGCGGGCATGAGTCACATAGGCCTTGGCGTGGAATTTCTCCTTCCGATAGACCCTGCAGACAATCCTCCCTGTCCTGATGCCATCAACGATTGCCGGAACACCGGCAAGGAAGTCGTTCTTCTGCTTTTCCTCCTCTATGCTTTGATCCAGTCGTTTGCTGGCGGTCCCCAAACCCTCGACGAACGCCGCCCTTGTTCTGAAAGAGACTTCACCGCCCATGAGGAGTCGAATTCTGTCAACCTTCTGCCACTCGCCGTCCAAAGCCAGGAGCGAGCCGATTTCGAAGAAACCCGTTGCCACGTCAATCGCCTTCGATATCGGGCACCAATCTCGCAGGTAGCGCAGGACTTTCCATTCCTGATCGCTGTTGTCGACTATGAAGAGCTCGCTTCCTGTGCCACTTGTCCTCTTAGGCATTGTCAGTACCTTTGACCTTACTTGCCCAGTTTCCGGATTCGCTCGCCTGGGCTGCATGCTGTCCTCAATCTGAACTGAAGTCCCCTAAGCTGGCTACCTTTGTTCACTCCGCATCATATCATACTAGAACTGCAGACAGGTGCATAAGTCCAGTCTTTGGATTGCCGTACGGTCGGGAATCTCGAGTATCTTCCCAGAAAATCCTCCCTTAACCCGCGTCAGAATATACCCTAACCTGTCCCATTAGACTGTGACAGGCGAAAGGCTACTGCATTTCCTCCCCCTTACGGAGGTACTGAATGTCATTACTGCGAGAATGGGCGAGGCGAGCCCGCAAAGAGGGTCTGGAAGGGCAGATCATCCGCCAAATCCTCATCGACGAAGACCCCGAGGAGGTTGGGAAGATGGCCACGATAGAGGAGCTGAGGCTGAAAATACTGGACCGTCCGCAGGCGGTCATCGGGGAAAGCGTGGGTACGGGCGACGGATCGACGAAGGCGTACAAGCTGCGCAACAGTCCGGTGATGGTGGGCAGCGTGACGGTGTATGTCGACGGGGACGAGCAGACGGAGGGCGATGACTACACGCTCGAGTATGCGACGAGCAAGCTGGTTTTCGCAGAGGCGCCGTCAGAAGGTGACTCGATCGCGGCGGACTATGGATTCGCAGCGTTCAGCGACGATGACCTGCAGGGATTCCTGGACGGCGCGGGAGGGAACCTGGCCCTTGCGGCAGGAGAGGCGCTCACGTCGCTCATCGCGGACAGGAACAGGATGATCACGTGGAGCCGTGGGGACTCGAAGATCGACTATGACCGTCTCAGAAAGGACCTGGGCGATGTCGCGAGGCGGTTCTACGGTCAGGGCGCGAGCGAGTCCGGCGGCGCGAGGGCGGACGAGGTGAACTGGGAGGAAGTGGTGTGATGGCTCCGATAGAACCGAGGATGGAGGAAGGGATCGGTCACGATGCGCTCAGGGTGTGGCTTGATTTCTGGGAGCTGACGGGACGGATGAGAGTGGACATCATCCGCAGGACCGAAGCGGGGGGAGATCCCGAGAAGATGATACCGCCGGAGATGTCGGAGACCGTGATCCGTGCGGCGCAGGCGATCCTCATCGGATCGGAGCAGGATCCCGTCCATGACAGGTCCGGCGAAATCCCCACTTCACTTCTCAAGCTGGAGTTCATCGATTGCGTTCACAAGACGGACAGGTTGAGGATCAACGGATTCGAGCATGAGATCGATTCGGTGGAAGAGCGCGACATGGGGAATTTCGCGATCTGGATCGTGCGTGCGCACAGGATCGAATGAGAGAGACGGAAGGACTTGAGAGATGTCATTGGACCCGACCCGGATAATCAACAACATGAAGCGGTCGTTCAGTGCGTACCTGGCCGGAGAGGTCGCGCCGTCGACGGTGAACTACGACGAGGACCCGTTCGACACGTCGGGCCTGACTTCCTGGTACGCGGTAAGGTACCGGGGCTGCTCGACGGAGCCGACCGGCATGGGCGATCTCATCGAGGAGCATGTCGCGACGAAGGGCCGATATCACGTGCTGAATGCGGAAGTGAGCGGGTGGGCGAGGGACGATTCGCAGCGGCTGCATCTGGGCGAGATGGCGGACAAGATCGTGTCTCTCGCCGAGGAGCCGTCGATAACGTTCTACGATTATTCCGACATCGAGAATCCGGTTCAGATTGGAAAAATATACTTGAGGCCGGCTGGGGGGAGTTTCTCGCCGGTATGGGGCGGGGGCGGAGATGTTTCGAAGTCGAACGGGGAAGTACATGCAGAGGGCAGGATGGTGGGATTCGTCCTCGAGGTAAAACTTGTGGCGATAGCGGAGGTTGGGTCGTGATGAACGAGGAAAGAATGGTCGGTCTGGACGGGATCATAGAGTCCCTGAAGAAGCTGACAGAGGAATTGACGGAGCTTGAAGAAACGCTTGCGATGATGGCGGGCGCAGAGGGTCGGAAGGCGCGTGTGCCGGATGAGCTGGGATAGGAGAGCCAGATGGCGGAGATCTGTGAATTCAGGACGGCGAAGCTGAAGCTCGGGTCGGACAATCTGACGTTCGTTGTCGAAGCGAGCATCAGGGAGGGGTGGGACACGGTTACGTTCCCGGTTTTCAGGGATCAGCCGTTCGTCCGGACGATCCAGACGGTGAAGAACGTCACCGCGTCCATCCGTCGGAAGTACCAGCCGTCGAGCCCGCTTCATGCAGCGCTGGACGGGGGTCCGCTGACCCTGGAGTTCATATCCGGGGGGGAGACTCACAGTTTTGCGCTGGGGAAGGTGACGGAGTGGAAGGTCTACGGGGAGCTCGGGGGCGAAATGATGGAGGAAGTCACCCTCTCGTGTGAGGAAGAGGAATGACGTCCGGAGCGCAGGAGGATCCATGCCGAACATCACGTACAGTCTGGGCGGGACGAGTTTCGATGCGGTCCCGGAGAAGCTGGACAACTCACTGGCTTTGCTGATCAGGAGCGAGGCGACGCTGGGGCGAGGCGTTATGCACACGGTGGGAGTCGGCGGAGAGACGGTTCGTCTGAGCGGGAAGTACATGACTCCCGCGGTGAAGTCCGCGATGGAGGCCCTCTACCTGGCGTGCCGGGAGACGGGAGCGGAGGCGGTCCTGGATGACGGCTACAGCCAGAGGAACGTGCTCATAAGGTCGTTCGAGACCACGCCGCTGATCGGCAAGACCGAAGGGTTCAGCTTCAGTATGGAACTGGTCGTTGTGAGTTGATGGCGATACCTCCTCCCCTGTAGTCCCCCCCGCAAGCGGGGGGGACGGTCAGTTGAGAGACGCGAAGGCGATGTTTCAGAAATGACTTAGGAGGCAGTAATGGCTGCTGAATTGAAAGTGTATGAGAATTCGGGATGCACGACGGAGACATTGATCCGGTACGAAAACACGACGGGGACGCCGTTGACTGCAGCGTCGGTGATCGAATCGCCGAACCAGGGCGCGGGGAACGCGCCGCCGGACGAGCTCACGCTTGATCTCACGTACGACTCGGGGAACTCGGAATGGGATTGCGACGTAGGCCGGAAGGACGGGACGGAGTATCACGTCGACGATGTGACGACGAACGGTAATGACGTGAACCATGTCATCCCGGGGGTCACGCTCGGCGTGGCGGACCTGAATCCGCTGCAGAGCTACCAGGCGAAGGTGTATATCGGATGGAACGCCGGGATTCTCGTGGCGGGCAACACCTCGTCCAACAAGAGGATGTGGGTAAAGAACGTGGGGGATGCAAACGGATCGGACGCGCGGATACGGATACTTCCCGACGGCGATTTCGAGAATGTCGTGAACGCGCCGGTGAGAGCGGTCAGCGAGACCAAGTACTTGCAGACGACCGCGATCGGAACCTACAACGTGAAGGTGAAGGCCGACACGGAGAAAGTGGACGTCTCCTATGAGGGGAACTCCCCGGTAGAGAAGAGCATAGTGGCGGACGGGGCCACGGACAGTGAGCTTGCGACGGGCCTCTGGGTGGTGTTCAACACGGGACTCGCTGAGGACGACGAGGCGGACATCTACATATCGGACGGCAAATCGAAGATGCAGATCGCTGAGGATGCGAGCGGAACGCCCGGGACCTTCGGTACGGGGGATGTCGTTTTCGGGAACATGAGCCAGGGAGAGATCAAGAGCTTCTGGGTGAGGGTCGTGACGCAGGAGTCGGATTCGCCGTCGGGCAATCCGCGTCACGCGAACCTGCAGGCGAGGATAACGACGATATAGCCATGTGACGGGCGGAATCGGAAGGAAGCATGACGGACGGATTTCAAATCGAGGTGGATGAGGGCAGCGTCACGGTTGCGACCGAGACGTTCACGCTGGTCTTCAGCAAGGAGCATGTCGGGATCACGTCGTTCCGCTACGAGACCGGCGGGACCTGGCATGAAGGCGTGGAGTCGAGCACGACGCCCCCGACGCTCCTGGGACCGTACTTCGTCGTGAAGGACCTGTTGGGAGAAGTGCTTTACCCGTCGGGGGGCACCGACCTGATCGTGCAGAAGGCGCTCGCATGGTTCGTGGAGATTCGCCAGTGTGGATACATGCGGAATCCATCCATTCCCGACAGCGTCGATTTCCCCGTGGAGATCATGTGGCGCATATGGCCTAGCGGACGGCTGGCATGCAGGATCGAAATGGAGAATCTCTCAAGCGAGCTGCAGGTTCTGCTGGAAGAGGCGTACCGGTTGAACCCGGCCGACGACGAGGACATCAATCCCGGTCGGGACGGCGCGCCTGTTCCAAAGTGGTTCGGGTTCTACTCGAATAATACGGGCTCAGGATCTGACGATCTTTCGCACGACGCGATAGTTGTTCCTTTCGAAGCGGGTCTGAGTCGTTACGGGGAGTCGGGAAAGGTCAATCGGCTGTACAAGGAACTGTTCGAATGGGGACAGGTGCAGACGATTGCGCGGTCGTTCCTGGTTGCACTGTCGGTACACGGCGGTTGGGGAGATTGCGCCAACATGACCGAGCTGCAGGCCCGAGGCGGCGAGCTGAGCTCGGACTACCTGAACCCGGATCCACTCGACGGGAGCGAGAACGCGGGAGAGGTCATTGTGGGTACGGGCGGGACGTTCGGCGAGGAAATCGGGGCTTATGAAGTGACTGCGGTATCTGAGTAGCGAGTCGACAGCAGGTCTGAAGAGATGGAAAACCTGGTTCGAATAGAGTTCGATCCCCGCCGAGGGGGCGAGATTGCGATCGATTTCCTCAGGCTGTGTATTCGCGTGGCGAACTGGCCGTCCGAGGAGGTCGAGATATGGTCGAGCGACGACGGCGGGGATACGTGGGAGAAGCTGGAGAGCGGTTCATACCGCGCGAGCTACTATCCGGGTCCAGGGCTGCTCTATGTCTCATTGCTTGAAGACATAACGAGCGAGCGGCTGCTCGCTTTTTTCCATCCCGGGGGACAGCCTGTCGGGGTGGGCTGGACGCTCACGAAGCACGGGCAGATTCTGGTCGGCTGCGCGATCGAGGGGATCAGGGCCGTGGGCATCCCGTCCGGCTGGGATGTCGGGTCGGTGGCGAGATTCTGCATTCAGACGGGGGTAACGGTTGAAGGCGGTCTCAAGAAGAACACATCCGTTGGATTCGGGATCAAGTGCCCGAGTCTGACAAAGGTGTCGGGGGGATGCTCGATAGCGGCGCCGGTGGACAGCGGTGCGGGCGCGGCGTTCGACATCGGAACGGTGGCAGCAGCGATCGTAACGCTCGGCGGGACGATCCTGGGCCTGGGTGAGTTCAGCGCGGGGTTCCTGGTGCTTGATTCAAAAACGGCCGGCGCGATGTGCGCCGAGTATGCATGGCGGAAGCAGAAGGCGGTAATACTGAGCGGGACTGCGCCGGAGGAGTTGGACTGATGAGCCTTTGGGATCATATCGTGGTCACGTCGCCGGATGATGAGACCGTGTATGAGGAAGGGGTCGACTATGTGGTCGATTACGAGGAAGACACGATCGCGCGCCTTGAGGATGGGGGCATTCCCGACGGCGGTCAGGTGAATGTCCGTTACGCAAAGGGCGTGTCCGGCGATGTGCTCGAGGAGCTTGAAGAAAAGGGCGCTGCGGTACTACATCCGGTGAAGGCGCTCGTGAAAATCCTTCCTGAACCCTCAAGCGACCTTTTCAGCACCGGGACCGATCTGAGCGGCAAGGCGGTGCGGTTCGAGCTCAGGCAAAGCCTCGGGCTCGATCGAGACACGCTGGAAATCGTCCTTGCCGACGTGGACATCTACGCGACATGCGATCCGGAGGAAGACGTGATCGTCGGGGCGGCAGTCGGAGAGATCGATGACGAGGGCGTCACACATTACTCGGAGTGTTTCCGCGGGCTGGTTGTGTCAAGAGAGTTCGTGGCTGCCGGGGACGGGACGCATCATGTACGGGTGACAGCGCAGGATTTTTCGGTATCGCTCGATGCTCCCAGGCAGGAAGCGCTCGGGCGGACATGGCATCCGAGGCTCAGGCGCGAGGTCTTCAGGAACGGCGCTCTGATCGCGGACGATTATCGGGACCTGAGATCGTCGACTCTGTACGATTCGGTGGATTTCGACGACGTGGTCGAGCTGCACTTCGCGCAGGAGTATCCGCAGGCGCACGATATCATCAGGGAGTGCTTCAAGGCTGCCGCAAGCGACTATCTGAGCAAGCTGGTGATCGATTGCCTGGATTATCCCGTGGTCTACCTCGATGCGCGGGAGAAGACGCCTGGTCAGGTGATCCGGGAGGTCGCGGGCCTGGCGGGAGCGACCGTGAAAGCGCACGGCTCCACGCTTGTCGTCAGCGAGAACGGTTTCCCCGACGGATTCAGGACCGCGTGGGTGTACGATGCGTTGACGGTTCTCGGCGAGAGGGAAGCAGGAGAAATCGAGGACAGGTTCACTGCTGTGCAGATTTTCGGGCACAGCGAGACCAGCCGGCTTCCCACCCGGTCGGTTTTTCTGCCGCCTACCGACTTCACGCAGCCGGGATGGTGCCGGGTGGTGGATGAAGAGGGTACATTAGAGCCGTCCGAGCCGTTCCGTTCGGACGACATCCCGCAGCCCGCGGAATTGAATTTCCAGCTCGATGGAGAGCTGTACGACGCATCGAGCATCCGCGTGCTGGGGGGGGAGCTCAAGAGCAGGCCGACGGTCGAGGTAATCAGTGGGCAGAAAGTGATCAATGTAACGGTCCTGGTGGAATGGAACATCGAGGACAAGGCCGGGGAATGTCCCTACATCGAGGACGAAGACGGGAACAGGCTTTTCAGGATTCATGGGCGTGTGTATGACGCGATCCCGCTGCCCGGCGGCCTCAAGCTTCCGATAGCGCACGCCGGGGTCAGGCGCGAGCGTCTCGACGGCGAGGAGCAGGGGGATACGTTCGATGTCACCGCCGACGAGGACGGCAACTATTTCTTCGAAGCCGTGCCGGTCGGGAAGTACAAGATAATCGCAAGCTCCCCAGGATATCTTGACAACTACGCGGACACCGATCCCGGCAATGACGAAATGCGCGACCTGATGGGGGAGCTGCTGGAGTACGAGACGGAGATCGAGGACGGGCGTTACGAGAAGGAAGCTACGGACTACCATGTCATAGTGTGGGCGAGGCCGAAGGTGGACATGGGTCCACTGGCGGACTTGACGGTGAGCCAGGTGCTGCTGGAGGTCCGGGACAAGAGCACGCTGAGCGGGGAAGGGCTTGTGTACGGTCCGACGATCCGGGACGAGCGGATCACCACCGATGTTCTTGCCAGGAGAGTCGGGCAGATACTTCTCGCAGGGTCGCGGGAAGGGGTGCCGTCGGTTACCTTGAGACTTCCGCTGAACAGATGGATGAAAGCGGGGGACGGGGTACGCGTTACCGGCGATGTATTGGATCTTCCGTCTGAGTCCAGCCGTCCGTTCCAGGCGACCGAGGTCAGGAAAGTGATCGAGCCGCAAAGCGGGCAGGCATACGATGTCGTATCGAGCGCCCCGGAGAAGATCGGGGCGTTTCTTTCGCGCGGGTTCATGGAAGATCCGTTGGACACGCGTGTGGGTGCCGTTGTGGCTGTATATCGCAATGAGCTGAGCGGACGTGTTTACGATGTGGCTGCCGCCGGACGGATTTTGTACGGCCTGAAGGCGGGTCCGCTGCTGGGAGAGCTCGCTGTGGGAGAAATGGTCCAGATCGCACGCGCGACCAGCGGCGCTCTCAGCTACATGATTGTCGCGAGGACCACCCAGGTGTTCGGCGAGGAGCGTGTGTGCTATGTCTGACGGTGAGGAGGCCCTGCGCGGGGACATTCCGCTGCACGATCCGCACGCGATCGGGCTTCAGCCGATAGAGGGGCAGATCGGGCTTTACAAGGTCGGCTCCTGGGGCTGGATGGTCGGTATCCGGCTGAATCTGGACATGCGCCATTATCGGGCGCAGGGGATGTCGTCCGGATTCATGAAGCTCGACTATCTGGAGCTGACCATACCGGCGCCGCACGGCAACTACGTAGGGAGAATCCAGGGCTGGGAGTTCTGGAAGAGCAACGGATATAACTACTATTACAAGCCAGCCGAGTGCCAGTTTCTTCCCGATCATGTCGATTTCACGACGTTCGCGTGGCTGGACGCATGGGGCGAGACCGATCCGTGGTTCTATTTCGGGTGGGGATTCCGCATGGATAAGCTGGCGTCGATCGGGTATCGAAGATGGACGACGGTCGGATATTTCGGGGTGAACTACCCGATCGAGGACAATGTTCGCCCGGGCTGGGAGGAAGTGCCCGGCGAGGCGGAGCTTCTCAAGATGCTGAAGCCGTCGGCGCCGTCGGGCAAATGGTCGGTCAAAGCAAGCATAGGCGGGTTCACAGTGGACCCGGACGTGAAGACGCAGAGCTACATAACGCTTGCGGTGAGCGAGGGTCGCATGCGCTACTACTCCGGCGCGCTGGATTTCGTCAAGAGCGGCGACTGGATTGTCGGGGAGGATGACGAGGACTGGACGGGTGTGTACTGGGGGTCGCTGTACGATCCGGGCGAGCTGACAATGCTCTCGGGAACCGCGAAGGGCTGCAAATTCAGAGTGGTGGGCCAATTCTACACTGGGTCGAAACCGCCGCCGGGATATCCCGCGAACACGTGGTGCATCAGGACCGACGGGTCGCAGGCGGCGCCGTCCGCGATGGGTGTCAAGGCGGGCGACAAGTATCTGATAAAGAGCCCGTTCATGGAGAAGGTTTTCATGCTGGTCGATTTCAAGGAGTACTATCCTCCGGGGACATATCCGCCGATGGATTTGTATTACGAATTTACCCCTGTGCTCTGAAAAGCGGCGCTGTTGAAAAAGTCTTGGACTGGTGAGTGAGGGCATGGGGGGCAGGCTTTCCAGCCTGCCATTCATGCGGCATTCAGAGGCGGCAGGCCGGAAAGCCTGCCCCACAAAGAGACTTCTTCAACAGCCCCAAGCGGGAGGAAATCGAGGTAGGAGGCTTATGAAAAAGGGACCGTACATGGTGCTGTACGACATGACCGGCACCGAGCGCCTGTCGGGCATCGATTTCGGGACGATCAGGCCCGGATCGCCCAGCCAGGAAGTTATCGTGTGGCTCTGGAACAAAAAGGGCTTCAATGATGCGCCGACCGCTACGGACGTTCGTATCACCGTCGCGGCGGCGAATGTCTGGGCCGAGGAGATCGTGCAGAATCGGTACATCAAGGTGAAATCGAACGGCGTTCTGGATCCTGATGGGGTCGGAATCGTGGACGACGAGGAGGCCGAGTTCAGCGAGATCGGCGGCGAGCTCACCGATCCCGAATCCTATCACTCGATAGGAGACATTCCGTCGAACTGCTCAAGAAGGCTGTTTTTCCGGGTCGACATTCCCGTGGACCTTGTTCTGAACGGGATTCCGAGGATTCTGGTGCAGGCGGGATTCATGTCGGAGCCGGTGAAGTGGCTCTATGTGAGCGACTAGGAGGCCCCCCCTGTAGTCCCCCCCGCTCGCTGGGGGGACGGAGTTTTCTTTTGATGCTCGTTGGATAATGACTTGTGCCCATCGGCCTCCTTACCGTCCCCCCTTGGGGGGGGACTACAGGGGGGGTTCAATACATCGTGCAGGAGATCTACAACATAATCGAGTCGGCGGCGTCCAGTGCCCATGCGGCCCTGGTGATCAGCCTCGCGCTGAACGTTGCGCTTGCATGGGGATGGTGGCGTCGGGAGTCGGGTCACGCCGCGAGCGACGACAAATCGCGCTCGGACTGGATGGAGAGGGAGAAGGCATTTCTGGAATGTCTCAAGGAGAAGGATGACGAGGTGGCGTCGATCGGACGCGAGGCGCTGACCGTTCTGCAGGACGTTGCCGGTGCGCTCGCGGGCATGGAGCGTACTCTGGACGGCGTCGAGACGCTGGTAACCGTCGCTTTGAACGGCAGACTTCACAAGGAGGACAAGGATGGCGGGAAATGAAGGCGCGGATTCATCGACAAGGATTGTCGGGCTCGCGAGGGCGTGGGGGGCGTATGTCCGGTCTCTGGCGGCCGGGATAGTGGTGAGGCAGGCGAAGATCGAGTCTCGGATTAACGGCGCATCGTCAGGCAAGTCCGCGAGCCTGCAGACCACAACATCCTGAGCGGTCGGGCACGGTCCCGACGCGTGCTTTGGCGCAGTGATATAATGCGGGTCGAAGCATGGATGCCTCGCGGGCGGGAGAAATCAGCTTGGGAGGTCTTCCTTGAGCCACAACATTTCCCGCGTCTCGGCAGTTATCATCGTCTTTCTCGTCTTTGGGCAGACCGTGCCGGCATGGGCGCAGTGCGGTCCGCCGTCCCCGAGCACAGACATTTCCACCCCGTCGTTTCCCGACCTCCACATCATCTATCACAAGAACTCCATAGGACAGGGCGCTGCAGTCGGCGACTCGATCGTCTTCAGCGCGGACGGCATCACCGCCAGCATTACCGTGTCGTCGGACGGCCTCATGATGAACACCGTTAACGTGTCAAACGGTGCGAACGCGTACGACTGGGGACTCGGCGTTATCCAGTTGTCTTCCTATGGCTCATCCTTTCCCCATCCGATCGATCTGGGCGCTCTCCCGCCCGAGCCGTACCGTCTCTGGACGGGCATGATGAAAATGGTCGGGGAGGCCATGGAGAGTGAAGAGTTCTGGACTTTCCTCGACCTGGGAGACAAAGAGGAAACGGTTCGGGAGCAATTAAGCGAGGTCAGAGACGGGTATCGCATGCCGGAGATGCGCCAGGAGATCTTCGGGCTCCGTTTCTCCGCAAGAGAATGGCACGATACACCGGGGATCATATCTCGCGGCTACAGTCTGCAGGGCCCCATAGCGATTTCCATTCGGACATCCGATCCCATCGGTACGACCGTCCCCCATCTGGTGGTTTCGACCGAGGGCAAGTATCCCGAAGACCGCTGGAACGTCGACATCAATCCCGCCATCCAGACCTGCACCATAACGTGGGACAAGAATGAGCCGTTCACTGAAGAGGATGCCGCTCCCCACATCGCCGACATCGTGGCGACGCTCGATTTCTTCCGCGACCAGCTTCCGGCGTATCAGGAGTACGGGCTGGTGGAACAGGACTGCGAGCTGGGGATCTTCATCGACAGGGCCCTGGATTGGATCGACGCCTTCAGCAGGGAGGAAAAGCCATGAGAACACTTTCATACAACATAACGATTGCAATCGCCGTCATGCTCGCCCTCGCAATCGCTCAGCCAGCATGGGCTCAGACCTGCGGCGGACCTCGCGAGCCCGATCCGACGACCACGCTGTCGACCGCATCCTTCCCCGAGATCGCAATCACACTACATAAGGGTTGGGACGGGACGATTCTCTCAGGATCGGTGGACATCAGCGCCGAGGACATCCGCTTTTCATTCGATTTCGCTCCGCAGGCCCCTTATCAGGTTGGAGCACGGATGTCGAATGGCGAAGACGTTTGGGACATGTCCGCCGGGGTAATCAAGATCAACTGCTTCGGGAGCTACGGAAGAGAAGGTAGGCTCGAGCTCGGCCCGATGCCGTCGGATGCGCGCACGCTGTGGGAGCGATCGATGGGGCTTGTGGGCGAACTTATGGACAATCCGGCGTTCTGGGAATTTCTGAACGCAGGCGAGTATGAGACCCAGGCAAGGGAGCAGTTGGGGAGTTTCCCCGACGGAACGATGTCTCCTTATGTGCAGCACCAATATGCCGCGATGGCGGCTGTCGTGAACATGCTGCCCACAGGTGGCCTGGGGCGAGGTTACACGATCAACCTCCCGAACCAGATGACGATTCTGACGTCCGATCCGGTCGGGGCTGAGAATCCGGTGCTTTACATTGATGTCTGGCCGGGCTTCCGGGGAAACCCGTGGTCCGTCCGGCTCGACCCAGAAACGCAGACATGCGAGATATCGCGCTGGTCCTCCAATTCGGACCAGCCTCTCACGTCGGAGGAATGGAATCCCAGAATTGAGGAGATAGTTCGGGCGCTTGAGTTCCTGAAGGCGCAGATGCCGTCCTACATTGACGGGGGCATAATTGAAGAGGACAGCGAGCTACCGCTGTTTGTGGACAAGGGCCTCGATTGGCTTGGGACATTCACCAGAACCGCAGGGGGAAGTTAGCTGGGCGTGCTCAAATAACACAAGAGAACAGTCTCTCACACCTCTCCTTCCACTCTCTCACTGGTGAGATACCTGATCGCAGGCTCCAGAGTGGTGTGCCTGAAGCTGAAGCCGGCCTGGATCAATTTCGCCGGGACCGCCCTCTGGCTCGCCAGGAGCACTTCCTGGGCAATCTCCCCAAGCGCGATGCTCAGAACGAACGCGGGCACGTGCATCGCTATCGGCGCTTTGAAGTAGTACTGCATCACGCGCGAGAACTCGATGTTCTTCATCGGGTTGGTCGACGTGACGTTCACCGGCCCCTTCAGCGAGTCGTTCGACAGGATGAAAGCCAGTGCAGCCACGACATCATCGATCGTGATCCAGCTCATATATTGGTCGCCTTCGCCGAACGGGGCCGCGCCTCCGATCTTCGCGAGAGAGATCATCTTCTTGAACGCGCCGCCCTTCGCGCTCAGAACCATCCCGAACCTTGTGTTGACGACTCGAATCCCTGCATCCGATGCCGCACGCGTGACGGCCTCCCATGCTTTCGCGACATCCGCCAGGAATCCTTCTCCCGGCGCGCTTGCCTCGTCGAGAAGCACTCCCCCGCGACTACCGTAAATCCCGACCGCCGACGCATTCACGAGAAGGGAGGGTTTGCGCTTCAACTGCCCAAGCGTCCTGCTGAGCAGGCTCGTCGTCCTCACGCGGCTGTCCCTGATAACCGCTTTGAATTCCGGCGTCCATCTTTGCTTCGAGATATCTTCCCCCGCGAGATTCACAACGGCGGCGAATCCTTCATCTCCACCGATCCAGTCCACCTTGGGGATATCCACAAAATCCCCCTGCGGGTCCCAGAACGCAGTGTCGTCGGCCAGAACGTCATGCGAGCGCACCAGCCTCGCGATCGACCACCCCCGCTCCTTCAGAAACGGCGCAAGAGCCGAACCGATCAAGCCGGTCGCGCCCGCCATGAGGATTTTCATGCCGTGATTCTACACCGGACCGACAGAGAAGTTAACTGCGCGGATAATCATACAGAGCGTCGCACCTGGACAGAACCCGCTCCGCCAGATCGTGCTGACGCTGATCATACTTCCCCGTGGCGGGATGCTTCAGGAGCTTCTCGCACAGCGGCGCGGCATATCGCATCTCGACCGTTGCCATGGATGAATCGATCTCGATCAGCCCGAGAAGCGTGTAGAAGAACGGGTACTTCGACCACTTGCCGTTGTCGGTGCGATGCTCTCTCAAGTCCCATACGCCGGCATTGAGCTCCCCGTCGACGTTGGTCAGGTCGCCCGCAGTGAGGTGGCGCCAGTAGGCAACCGTGCACGGACCGCAGCAGTACGTGCCGGCTCTTCGCCCCGGATGCGTCAACCGGGCGAAAAATCCCCTAGTGGATTCGTTCAAAGCCTTGTTCACCTTCGCCGTATGCACGTCGAGCTTCGCGAGCGCCCTGCATGCCTCCTGTCCGAGGATATGAGCGATCGACCCTCCGGACACTACTCTCTCCCCGGTGAAAATCCTGATGCCTCTGGTGAAATCAGGATCGGTCGGCGCGGGCATCCCGGCATACGACCGCGGCATGCCCTGCCGGCCCGCGATCCATTCCGCAATCTCCGTCCTCTGAGCATTCGTCAACTCCCGCTCATAGAAAAACATTTCGTTCAACGCATCCAGAGTCTCCGCGAGGCTTTTGGGATTGATGATTTTCATTGGTCTCTCCTCTTTACGAATCTCACCACTGCTCGACAGCTAAACGAACTCTCCCTTCGCCACCATCAATACACTTCCCCCCACGTTCACGTCGATTTCCCCGGCTATCTCTTCCGCCCTGAGATACAGAAGCGACGGTCGTCCGATTTCATACCCCTGCTCGACTCGCTTCTCGATTCGGTCCTCTCCCCAATAGCGGTATTTTACAGCATATCCCGCCAGGCATCCATTCGCGCTGCCTGTCGCCGGATCCTCCGGGACCCCATAGTAGTCTGCGAAAAGTCGCGCACTCATGTCGTTTTCCCCTGAGTGGGATTCGGGACAGAAAACGAAAATCGCCTTAGCATCCTTGTCCCGGATCAGGTCGAAATACCTGTCTCTTGACACGTGGGCGCGCTTGAGGGCATCGAGATTCTTCAACGGGACCATGATGAATGGCAGACCCGTGGAGACCTCCTGGATCGGGAACCTGTCGTCCAGATCGCCGATATCGAGATTCAGAGCGAGCGAGACCTGCAGCGCATCGAATATCCTCCCGAAGACCGGCCTGTTCTGCTTCATCCACAGCCTCGACACTTCCTCGCCGCTGTACTCGAAAGTGACGGGAATCCGACCGACCTTCAGATTGAGAATCACTTTCTCGACCGGTTCCCGCATGATCTCACGCTGGATCACGTAGGCGGTTCCCAGGGTCGGATGTCCGGCGAACGGCACCTCCTCCCCGGGTGTGAAGATACGGACATCGTAGCCCCCGTCACGCATCTCCTCGCGCACGATGAACGTGGTCTCCGAGTAATTTATCTCCCTGGCGATCTTCTGCATCAGAGTTTCGGGGATGTCCCCTCCCCTGAAGACCGCAAGCTGGTTGCCCGCGTATTTCTCCTCCGCGAATACGTCCAGCGTGTAGAATCTGAGCTTCACCGTTTCTTCCTGAGAATGCAGATATTATCCATGCCGGCTTTCCTGAGCTTCTTCATTCTCTCGCGCTCGAACCATCCGATAAACTCGAATCTCCCGCTCAGCTCGATCAGCGCAAGAAACTCCTGCGGGAATATCATCTTGGTATCCACGCACTGTTCCAGTACAATCCTCTTCCCGTGATCGTTGACATCAAGCCTCAAGGTCTCCCTGAGCGTCTGAGTGAGTGCATCCTTCAGTTCGACCCCGTACGTCGTCCTGACCTTGATTCCTTCACTTTCCATTGTCCAGCTTTGGGGGTCGAAAAACCTGGTGTTCGCCCAGTCAAGCCTGAGATTCTCGATCAGGTACAGCCCTCCCTTTCTCAGCGATTTCGCAACGCAATCGAGATGTCTTAGAAACTCGTCGTTGCTGCGCATGTAGTTTATTGTGCCCATCATGACGAAAGCGAAATCGACCTTCTTCGCAAGGACGAAATCGGTCATGTCCGCTCTGACAGTCTCTATACGAACGTTCCCCTCTTTCGCTTTCCTGCCTGCATGCTCCAGCATGTCGCGACTTGAATCCAAACCGACAGCCTCATATCCCCTGCTCGCAATCTCCCTCAACTGCAGAGCCGGACCGCATCCGACGTCCAGGAATCGCTTCACGGGTCGGCCTGAGTACTTCCCGATGAATCTCAGGAAGAGGTCAACCTGCCTTCTCGGATTGATGAAGCTGAACGCTGTCTCGTAGTAGAGGGGCTGTCTGTATACATTCATGGCCTTGCCGGGTGATTCCTTTGTCAATGGAGATGGATCGGCGGCTGGCCGGGGGGCCTCGTTTTCCATCGCCTGTGCGCCCAGAGCCACTGTCCGGGATACTTGCGAACCATGTCCTCGATCACTTTCTGGAACCGCTGCGTGTTCGCGAGAATATCGGCCTCCTCGTCGCCGGTTCTGACCAGCTCGACGGCGGGAAGAATCTCGATGCGGTAGTAGTCCCCGTTCCACAGGGCGAACATCGGGACCACAGGGACATCGTACCTGAGCGCAAGGAAAGCCGGGCCCCTGACGCTGGAGGCGGGAACGCCGAAAAAGTTGACAAATATACCATCTTTCCCCCCGTTCTGGTCCGATAAGAGCCCCAGCATGGCCCCTTTCGTTTTCAGGGTGCGCACGATCTGCATGTTCCCCTGCTTTGTCTTTAGCACGTGCTTGATCCCGACCGCAGCTCTCAGGTCCAGCATGATCCTGGTCACGCCGGGGTCGCGCTGCTTTTTCCCGACCGCAGTAACCTGCCACCCGGATGCCACCAGCCACGCTCCGCAGTACTCCCACGACCCCAGATGACCCGCGATGCCGATCACGCCCCCGTTGCTTTTCTGCATAGCCGCCTCAAGATGCTCCATCCCCACCACCTCGTGTGCAAGGCCGATGAGCTCCTGCGGCGAGTACAGGTCGAACCGAAGAAAATCCATCACCGTCCGAACAAGGTTCGTCTGGCTCGCAAGCGCCAGACGCAGCTTCTCCTGGGGGCTGTACGTGTCTCCGAACGCAATCGTGAGCCCGTCGACACATACCATCCGGTAGCGTCTGAAAAGCCTGAACAGCACCCCGCCGAGGAAATTCGCGAGGGAGAGGGCTTGTTTGCGCGAGATTCTCCGGGCGATCCAGAAAATGAATATTCCCAGCGCTCTCTCCACACGCCATCTCAGACGGAGGGTCCAGTGAGGCTTCCGGCTGTCCGATCGACCGACTGCTTCCTTCGCAACCATCGCTTACATATCCGACCGGAAAAGATGAAAAAAGGCATTTTCCACATGTGGAAAATGCCTATATCTAAGAGATCTCGATTTTCATGGTAACAAGTCCCGGAAGCTCAGGGTTTCAGGCAAAAATCTTGTTCTCGAGATGTGCACCGGTGTGTAACCAACTGGAGATAACTTATGCGACATGCACGGGCAAAATGTTGATTGAAAATGCTTTTTCTCATGTCGGGCCATTTTTGGCCATTTTTACAGCGTCGACTCCTCGCGACGCTTTTCCTTGATCTCGAAGATGTATCTCTCGTATGCCTGGGCCCGTCCATGCTCCTGCTGCTCGCGCGCGAATCTCAGCATGTCGTTCGCAGTCCTCAGCGCTTCCATCCATTTGCCCTGGCTGATCAGCTCCTCGAGAGGATAGTCGCGATAGTCATCGCGCTCGTCGGAAATCTCGATGGGCTTGTCAGGTGAGGTGGCCTTGTCGAGACGAGTGAAGAGGTCCATCTCGGAGCGCTTGCGGGTACGCATGAAGTTCTTGAAGTCCTGGTAGGTTTTCTTGGCGGCCAGGTCCTCGAGCTGTTCGGGGGACTTGGTGAGCTCGTACAGGGGCCACAGGATGGGCCAGAGGATGATGGAGCCGTAGGCGAAGAGGCTCACCGTCTCCATTCCCCTGAACTCGCTGTCCTGGCGGATGCGGAACATGGCGCCGACGCCGATGCCAATGTATACTATTGCGATTATTAATATGAGGATTGGATTCACTGAATCGATCTCCCTCGCCGGGTCGTTTTTCTATGGTAAGTGCTTAACCTCAGTATAAGTATCGTCAGTTCGCGCGCAATCTCTCCACGAGAGCTTCGAGGTCCCTGTCGGAGTAGAACTCCATCAGGATGCGACCCGCGCCTTCCTTGCCGCGGGTGATGAGGCATTTCCTGCCGAGCGCGCTCTCCAGCGCTCGCTCCATCTCCAGCACCATGCGGCTTATCGCGCGGTCCGTGTCGGCGGACACGGGCCTCTGGGGCTTCTCCGACCCGTCCCCGTCGGGTTTCGCGGCCGCCTTTGCCGCCTTCTCAGCCTGCCGTACGCTTATGCCGTCCCGCAGCATCCGCTGAAACAGTATGTTCCTGACCTCGGGTGGAGCCATGAGAAGCGCCCGGGCGTGACCCGCCGTTATTCTGCCGTCCTCAAGGGCCTCGATGACCTGTTCGCCCAGTTCCAGAAGCCTCAGGGTGTTCGCGACATGGGGCCTGGACTTGCCCACCGCCTTCGCGATCTCCTCCTGCGTCCTCCCGAACTCGTCGTGAAGCTGCTTGTAGGCTCGGGCCAGGTCCATGGGTCCGAGGTCGGTGCGCTGAACGTTCTCGACCAGCGCGATTGTGAGACAGCCGATCGCGTCCGCTGGATTGACTGTTATCGCGGGGATCGTCCCCAGACCCGCGAGCTTTGAAGCCCGGAGGCGACGCTCGCCCGCGACAATCTCATATCCGGCCTCCGTAGGCCTGACCAGAATCGGCTGAAGCACCCCGTGCTCCCTTATGCTCTGAGCAAGCTCGTCAAGCTCAGGGTCCGATACCGCCCTGCGCGGTTGCCGTGGGTTCGGGCGGATCCGACCCACCTCTATCTCCCTCACCCAGCTCGCCGCCTGTGGGGGCTGCGAGGGGCTCGGGCGTGACGGCGCCGCTTCCGATGACTGCGGCATCAGGGCCTTCAAACCCTTTCCTAACGCCGGCTTGGGTGACATTCATGACCTCCTTGGCCAGACTCCTGAACGCGTCCGCCCCGTTCGACAGCGGAGCATACAAGGTAATCGGCAGTCCGTGGCTCGGCGCTTCCGCGAGACGAACGGTCCGGGGAATCACCGACTCGAACACGTTTCCACTGCCCTTGAAAAACGAGCGCACCTCGTCCTCGACCTCCCTGGTGAGACGGGTCCGGCCGTCGTACATCGTGAAGACCACGCCGCAGATCTCCAGGTGAGGATTAAGGCTTTCGCGCACGATGTCGATGGTCTTCAGAAGCTGCGTGAGCCCTTCGAGCGCGAGGAACTCCGCCTGCATGGGGATGAGTATCCCGTCGGATGCGGTGAGCGCGTTGACGGTCAGAAGGCCGAGCGAGGGCGGACAGTCGATAAATATATAGTCAAACTGTAAATCCAGTTCTGAAATACATCGCTTCAGAAGCTGCGCCCTGTGGGGCCTGTCCACCAGGGTGACCTCGGCTCCGGGAAGGTTCTCGTTCGCCGGAAGGATGAAGAGATTGTCCTGGATTGTGGGGAAGATCGCCGACCGCGCGCTTAAGCCCTCCATCAGGACCTCGTAGGATGACGCGAAAACGTCTCGACGGTTGAACCCGAGGCTGGTGGTGGCGTTGCCCTGGGGGTCGAGGTCCACGAGAAGGATACGCTTGCCCGTCTCGGCAAGCGCGCTTGCCAAGTTGATGGCGGTGGTGGTTTTGCCGACACCGCCCTTCTGGTTGGCGATCGAGATAACCTTCATCCCGCACGGAGTATACCAGCTTCCCACTTTCGATTCAATTTGATAAAGGAGTCAATCGGACCAGAGAGGATTCTTTTTCATTTTTTTCCAGGGCCGCGGATATTCTGATGGAGGTGCCTTGCATTGGCAATACCGGATGTAGTAGATCGGGTATTGCTGATAGGCTGCAGGGAGGATGGCGCCGAGGCGATCGAATATCGCGCCCACCGTCGCCGATGCGTCGTTTCTATCGGCGAGACGGGTTGACACAGACCCGGAGGACTGGATGGTTAGAAGCCCACCCGGACGGATGTATCCCGACGCGACTTCGACCACAATGGGAAGTGGAGCAAATGCGCGGGCGATTACGCAGTCGAAGGAGGCACGCAGAAGGGGGTCATGAGCGAGCTCCTCGGCTCTCCCTTCCAGGATTTCGATGTTGTCGAGTGTCAGGGCGGATTTGCAGGCTTGAAGGAACTCGAGCGGTTTTCCCCCGGATTCAAGGAGGCACACTGAGAGATCCGGTCGAGCAATGGCTAGGGGGATACCCGGGATGCCTGGGCCGGATCCGAGGTCGATGATGCGGGAGTGGGGCGGGAGGAGGACATGGAGGGCAAGTGACGGTGCGATCAGGTGATCGGCTATCGCTTCGGATGAGGAGTAGTTGGAGAAGCCGAAATTGGAGTTCCATTTCGCGAAGAGGAGTATGTACGGACTTAGTTTATTGAGGCAATCAGGGGTGAGGTCGTAGGTGCGAGCGAGACGGGTCGCGATGGGGTCCGACATGGAAGGGTTTGCGTCGGACATGTTCATCTACAGGCGTCCTTGTGTTTCACGTGGAACATTGTCCGGTTACTAAGGGAACCACCTTGCGGGGTGGTTCCTGGAGGAGGAGTTCCGGTTCAGTAAGCCTGCAGATCAGGCTCCCTCAAGCAGATCGGACAAGTCGGTCGAATCGAGGAAGTCCCTGAATCGCTCCACTTCTTCCTCTGAAGTCTCCGTTACGTTCTCTTCATCAAGCTCCACCTGCATCCTGAGGAGCAGGTACACCACGATTCCAGTGCCGTAAACTTCCATCGGATGCTTCGACTTATCGGCCTGCGACTTGATGTACTCGGCGACCTTCGGGTTTTCGTTCCGAATCCTGTTGAACAGCTCCTTGAGGTTGTATTTCGATTTGACCAGCTCTTCGCTGACCTTCTCTACTGCGCCTTCTGTGACGAGAATCATCTTACATCCTCCGGGTCTGACAGTTGGGGCGACCCATCTTATCTGATGCGCATCTCCCGCGCCCTCGTAATGTTCCACCCTTGAAATCCTTCCTTCGACCATTGAAAGCCCCCGGGAATCGGGACTTATAGTATCTTATAGTTTCTTATTATTACCATTGTACCACGGCGCGAATCAGATTTCAAGTTTTCTCCATCGTATCGCGTCGTAAATGCTATATCGGCCGGAATTAATCAAAACTAAGGGCCGGAGGCATTCGACCGTTCACACTCGATACAAGAAAGGCCCCCATGAGGGGGCCCTGTTTTCTGTGGCAGTCCGGTTCTCGCCTGCTCAGCCGCTTTCCTCTGCTACTGCACGACCTCTTCCGACCTCAAAAGAAGGTCCCCTTGGTCCCACGGGAAAGGCGGCCACCAGGGCTGGACCTCCATCTCAAAGCGGGGGATGTGGATCTTCAGGTCCACCTCGGCGTCAACCATCAGTTTGTACATAGCCCTCCCGGCGACAGCCTTGACGGCGATGTAGTAGTCTCCCTCGGGCACGTTCTGGCTGTAGAGGCTCTCGAAGGAGTTCGAATTGGCGGCGCTCATCAGCTCTGCGCCCCCGGGACCGTAGATAACGAAATCCAGGTTCGCGTCCTGTGTGCCGAACCAGTCCAGAGTGATGGTCGCCGATTCGCAGCCGGAGGGTATGCTCACCAGCGCATAGTCCGCAGGATCGGCGCTGGAGCAGACAACCGACACCAGCGGAGCCGCGTAAGCGCCCACTATAAGGTCGGTGTCATCTAGAGTGTCGTTCTGCGTTTCACTGATCTGGCCCGCGACCGACACCTTGAGCTTATAGTCGCTTACGCCGTATGCTGCCTTGACTCGGATGTAGTAGACGGTGCTGGTGCCCTGCCATATGCTCAGCACCTTGGGGCTCACGCTGGTTTCATTGTCGTAGGTAACCGGCTGCTCGTTCTCGTCGTAGGTGTAGAAATTGAGCCAGGCGGATCCTGCCCAGCTAAGCTCCAGAAAAACGCTCTTTGGGGGACTGGTCAGAACCACCTTGAAATAGTCGTTCTGATCGGTCGAGTTATCCACGTGCCCATTGATCCGCATTCCGTCGGATATCGTGAATGCGTGATCCAGGTCGTTGTTCGGCTCCATGGTCGCCTCGTCCTGATCAGTCCATTCAATTGCCCCCTCGGTGGCGAGAAGCTCCCAAAGGTCGGGGAGATGCTCATACATAGTCGGTCTTTCGATGTACTTGTAAAACTCACCAGGTCCTGCCGTAGCGGATGCGCTCATGACCCATGTGGCAGCGAGAATGGCCATGGCGGTAGTCAACGTTCGAACGATGTTGAGTCGATTCCTCATGTGTTGGCCTCCTTAGGTCTTTAGATCAGTTTAATACCGCAGTCGGTCGGAGTTCAAGTGCGAACGAGAGAATCCGGGCAGTAACTGTCCAGATTCGTACTCCCGCGCGGGTGGCCGCATACGAAAATCCGGACGTTTCCTGTAGAATATTCGGGCGATGGGTTTACCTTCCTCGGCAAGAATGGTCATCATAGGCGGGGGCGTGATGGGCCTGTTCACGGCCTGGGAATGCGCGCGACGCGGCGAGACCGATATCGTCATTCTCGAGCGCCGCTCGTTCCTCGGGGCGGGCGCGACCCAGAAGGCCGCGGGAGGGGTCCGCGCCCAGTTCACGACCGCCCCCAATGTGATGCTCTCGAAATACTCGCAGGATTTTTATCGAAGGCGCTTCGCAGCGGAGATAAATCCGGATTTCCAGTACAGGCAGAACGGCTACCTCTTCTTCGCCAGGTCCGAGGAAAAACTTCGCGCGCTCGATCACGCGATGGAGCTTCAGAAGAAGCAGGGAGTAGAGGCTGTGAGGCGGCTGACCCCTGAGGAAATCCGGGGAATCCTCCCGGACCTCAACATCACCGACATCCTTGGGGGGAATTACTCGCCGGAGGACGGATTCGTCGATCCGGGCGACATCGTGAACGGCCTCGATACGTCGCTTCGTCGCATGGGGATCGGGATTTTCACCGACGTCGAGGCGGAATCGGTCGCGACTGAGAAAGACTTCAGCCACCGGGTCCGGACGGGTCAGGGGACGATTCATGCCGAGAGAGTTCTGTTCGCGACGGGGGCATGGTCAGGCGAGTTTCTGAAAAAGTGCGGGGTGGACGTGCCGATCGAGCCGTACCGTCGCTCGCTTTACATCTCCGGCCCGCTGCCCTGGTTCCCGAAGAATGCTCCGTTCACGTTCGACGTGGTCACCGGCACGCATTTTCGTCCCGAGAGCGCGGGCATACTGTTTCTGAAGATCAATCCGGACGAGCCGTCGAGCTTCAATGAGGAGCCGGACTGGGACTGGCTGGAGAACATAGTCCCAGACCTCATGCACGTCATGCCGCGGCTCGCCGATGCCGAGGTGATCGACGCGTGGGCGGGGCTGTACGACATGAGTCCCGACCACAGCGCGATCCTGGGGCCGATACCGGGTCCGTTGGGACGATACATGGCGGCGGGTTTCTCCGGGCACGGGCTTATGCACGCGCCGGCTGTCGGGTGCGCCATGTCGGAATATCTGCTGGATGGGAAGACATCCACGCTGGATGTATCTGCGTATCGGCTTGAACGGTACGCCGAAGGCGACGAAATCCACGAAGCGGCGGTGTTTTAACCCCTTCAGAGTGCCTCCTTCGCTTCCGACAGTGACCCTTACCCATACCTTGCACTTGTGAGTTATTCCGGATAGAATCCTCCAAGAGTGCGCATTCTCTTAGAGGTTTCTATCCACTTGAGATGAGCAGTGGCTCCCACAAGCGGAGTCTTGGGAGCTTGTGGGAGTCTCATATTATTCCTAATTGCGTCATATGGAATATCAAACGTCTCGAAGGAAGAATAATGTGAAACGCCTGCAAACTCGATGACTCGTTTGTAGGCGCCACCAGTCATGGGTCACAGATGAACTTATCGGGAAAAATACGGAGTTGGGTGCTGAAGTCGAGAGACAGCCCCTGGTGCAGGCTGCACGACCGCGCGTACGGACGCATCTGGGCGGGGAAGCTCATCTTCATCTGGTGGGGCATAAGCTGGTGCGCCGCGGCAGCCTATTTCGGGTTCTGGCTCTACGATTTCGTTCCGCAGAAGATCGAGGACCTTGCGAACCATGTCGGGCTGTACGGATTCCTGGGGATCACTCCTCTCGCTGTCGGATGGGCATCTCTTAGAGCGTACGTCCTCGAAGGAACAGGAGACAGCTCACTCAAGACTGTTCCATTGCGACCCTGGCTGGTACTTCTGCCGAGGATGAGCGCAGTGTTCCTGACGTGGCTCGAACTTGCCTTACCATTCGTGTTGGTATACATATTCAACTTCGTTTCGCAAAACCGAGCGATGGCTTATCTGAACTCTGTGTCGCCTTCAAGGTTTGCGGTACCCGATTTCGGCGTTGAAAATGCCCTGTATCTCCTGACATTGGGAGGGAATCTCGGCGGCGTCAAAGTAGTCCCGTCTTCTGGTTTAGGTTTGAATGAGATTCCGGTTCTATATCTCTTTCTGCTGCTGCAAATCCTCGGATATGGCCTCTTGCCAATCGGCTGGGCGTTCTGGTGGGGGACGATACTCAAGCGCCGAGGAGGGCCTTTCGTGCTCGCGTACGTTCCCTACCTCGTGCTTCCGTGCTTTCTCTTGGTGGCGGTAAGGTCCGACATCCCCGGTATTCTTCTTGGCTATCCCGGGATGCTTTTGCCCATGATCTTCCTTGTGAGTCTCAGCGGCATCATATTCTTCATCCTCTTCACACTTCTCGCGTTCAGAGAATGGCTCAGGAGGTCGGGATGAGAAGATACCGCTACATTCTTCCTCCGTTGGTTGCGCTCCTAACCATTTTGTGCTCATTCCTGACGGTCAAGTGGCGAGAGGCTCAGATCATTGACATGATTAACGATGCCGGCAGGAAGAACGAGCCGATCGTGATATGCAACAGACTCATGGACGATTCCGTTTTCGTGACCTTCGGGCATGAGCCGGTAAGACTTGCGACCAAGTCTTTCCAGTGGCCGTCCCTCCAGCCGTTCGTATCCGATAGCGGCGTGATCTCATTTGTGGACATGAGCCCGAATTCTGACTATATGAGACACGCGCCACGAATGTGGACAATAGGGCTGCCGAGAGTCTTTGCGGGCGAGCCGACTGTCGTGGAATACCCACCGGAGATAGGGCAGGACGATCGCTTGTGTGTTACACGAGATCCCAAAGACGTGGTCTGCAATGACGAAGGATATGTCATTCTGAGTCTCCCGGACTTGGCGGTAACGAGAGGGAAGTTCGAGTCAACGCCGCCCTGGTTGGATGTCCCCGATACCAGTTCTCCGTTTTGCGTCGTCAGTGCGGACGGCAATGTCATCATCGCGCGAGTGTTCTCCTGGACCACTTCCGCAGCCGGGATATGGAGCTACGACATAGGGTCGGGCCTATGGCATAAGATCATCGATGATCTCGGACCAGGTCATCCATCGGTAGGTCCCGACGGAAAGATCATGGCATATGAGCTATCCGAATCCTCCAAGAAACCGTCCAAGATCCAGTTCATCGACACGTCCAATGGCACCGTGATGCACGAGGTATTCCAAGCCAGAGACCCCATTATCGGCGAACGGTGGATCGCCTGCCGGGAAAGGAACGCCTCCGGGGTCATTCTTGTGGACATGGCGAACGGCTGGACGGAGCGCAGGATTGCCCTTCCCCGACGCTGCGAGCGGGAATACACAATCTGGGTCCCGCCGCCCGGCGGATTCGCCGAAATGATGTCAATTCGGCACAGGGAGAGGGTTTCGGGGACAGATGACGAAGCTGCAATCCCGAACGGGTAGCTGTTGCCCGGCATCTCATTTGCCGGGTTTGGTCCTCAGCGTCGTATGCCCGGCTCAGTTACCGGGATGCATTCTATGGAACCAATGGAAGCCGACGTATCCGGACACGGGCGTGTTCGATCACAACAATACTCCCTGCTGTAAGGTCCTCTTCCAGGCTTGGAAGAAGGCGGAGCAAACGGGAAGCCTGGGCTTCCGGCCGACGCGGCGATGGTCCTCGGAAGAGTACCAGGGAAGGTGACGGGGTTTCCCTGCGGGCCAGGAGAACGGAGAAGTCGGTGTCGGCCGAAACCAGGATTCGGTTCTCTCGTTGGGCATACTCGAAGATGATGTCGTCCGTTGCCCGCTGCAGCGCCGCATCGCGCACGTGCGTAGCGTCATGCCCTGCTTCCCTGAGCTTCGTGGCGACAACGGGGGAAAGGGCGTTGTCAACAAGAAACCTCATGTTCAGGAAACCAGCGGGAGGGATCGTTCGCGGACCGCTTCTGCGGCGTACCTGAGGGACTCTCGAATATCCTCAGGCTCCAGGTCAGGATATGCCGCCAGGATTTCGCTGTCGGACATGCCGTCCGCAACCATGCCGACGACGGTGGCAACGGGGATTCTCAGCCCGCGGATGCAGGGCGTTCCGCCCATCTGGTCCGGGTCGATTGTGATTCGTTTGAACTTCACGTTCGCTCGCTCTCCGAGTGAGGTCATGACAAATATACGCTGTCGGATGCGGGTCGTCAAACAAGTCGGAGGGCTCTGGAGGCCCCCGGTCAGCTCATCCCGGGCTGCTTGACTCACAGGATGGGGTCCCAGGATGTCACCGATTCCCATTTGTTCGACGGATTGGCGGGATTATACACTCGAACGATCTGATCTTCCGTAATGGCGAACGTGTTCAGGAAGCCGGGACGCGTATCAAGCGGGAACGCGATGATGGTGAACTTGTTGCCGCCTGCTCGCTCGATAAGCTCTCGAATCGTCTGGGGTTCATCGGTGAATTTTTTGCCGCCCGCCGGTGTATTCGAGACCTCCCAGGTCATCGTGTAGTTCTCGATGAAGTTGCCGAGGGTGTAATCTCCACCAATGAACATGTCCTGTTGCAAGTCCTCGAATGTGCCGTAGTAACCGTTGTTGTTGGCATTCCGGTAGGCAAGCTCGCTTGATCCGATCGATCGGAGGGTTCCCTTGGCTCGGCTTTGCGGTGCGCCGCGCCTTGCGCCCAGGATCCCGGGGATGGCGACGGCGACTACGAACAATATGAAGAGAACTACGGCACAGACAACAAGAGCGATGCAGCAGGTTCGGCGCTGATACCTTTCCAGCTCAGGCATTTCATCGCTGTGCGGTTCGTCTTCGTGGGGAGCATTATCCATATCGGTGCCCGCCTTTCCTCGCGGTTGTAGCCTGGCATCTCATGAGGCTGTCTCAAAACCCTCAACGTTCCGCCAAATTCGGGAGGGCGAAGCTCCCGCTGAGCCGTAACGGCTGTGATAGTGCGGCTCGGCGGGAGCCTCGCCCTCCCGATCCAACTCCTTTGTCACCAGTTCATTGAGTTTTGAGACAGCCTCCTCATTTGCCGGGATTGTCCGCAGCGTCACGTGCCCGGCAAAGGAGATGCCGGGCTACGGAGTGGTCCGGGAATTGTGGCGCTAGTTCCTGTACCTGCTCACGGATGAGTGGGAGCTCATGAACGGAAGGCCCTTGATGAAACCTGCGAGCGCAGGCTCCTCATCATCAAAGACGGTGAACACCTCTTCGATGCCGGTGCTCTTGAGTATCCCCTTCACTTCGTCGCAGACGCTGCAAAGGATGATCCCGCCGCCCGCAGCTTCGGAGAGGCGCTTGAAATCCAGAAGCGAATTGAGACCAACCGAGTTGATCGCGCGCACCCTCTCGAGATTGACGACGAACTTGCTCTGGCCCCTGTGAAGGTGGCTCCAGAAGACGGATGAGAGTGGGTTTCTTGAAGTGAGCTCCCCGATCAGCTTCAGAACGACGACATCACCGATGAGGCTTGTTTCGACCTCCATCTTGCGAGCCTCCCAGATCGTAATCTCCGCCCGATCCCACTCCTGTCCAAGGTAAGAAAAATTATACTACGTGAATCCTTTCCTCACAATGCCCCCCCTTAATCCCCCCCCAAGGGGGGGGAGGGGTTTTTAATCTCGCGCTGAGGGGGGGGAGG
>CAYGZQ010000051.1:0-30812 GCA_964354375.1 uncultured Planctomycetota bacterium | reverse complement strand
CCTTTCCTCACAATGCCCCCCCTAAGTCCCCCCCCAAGGGGGGGGGGGGGTTTTTAATCACCCGCTGAGGGGGGGGAGGGGTTTTTAATCTCGCGCTGAGGGGGGGGAGGGGTTTTTAATCTCGCGCTGAGGGGGGGGAGAGGTACAGCAAGCAGCGCCCCTACCAGTCGATGCCGTCGTCGGGCTCCTCGATAGCATTGTCGGTGGGAAGCCCCAGAATCAGCCTTCGGAAGAGATCGTACAGAGATTCGTCGTCCATCCAGGCGCCCTCGGTCGGATTGTTGTGGAAATACCTTGGCGCCCTCTGACGCTCCAGTCGCGACATCTGGTCGAGAAGGTCCTGCACCTGGGAATCGGACAGGTTGAGCCCGTCGTCCGGGACATCTCTGGGACCGCGCTCCTCGGCGTTCCCGCTGCCGCCTGCGCCCTGCTGGTCCTGGGGATTATTGCCCTGACCGTTGTTCTGATCGTTCTGACCCTCGCCCTGGTTGTTCTGGTCCTGGTTACCCGACTGGTCGGGCTGATCCTTGTTCTGGTCGCCCTGACCCTCCTGCTTGTCGGTCTCGGGCTGATTGCCCTCGCCGCCCAGCTTGTTATTGTTCTCGCCCTGATCGCCGGTCTGGTCGGTCTCGTCCTTGTTCTGACCCTGGTTCTGGGCGGTATCGTTCTCCTTGTTTTCTCCGCCGCCGCCTTCCTGGTTGCCCTGATCGCACTGCGACTGATTCTGCTGGTCCTCAGTCTTCGATGCGTCGCTGCTCTGCTCCTTGTCGGACTGCCCCTGCTGCTCCTGCTTCTGGCCGTCGCCCTCGGTCTCCTTGCTGCCTTCGCTTTCGGAGGGATCCTTGCCCTTACCCTGGCAGTAACCGGACGCGAACTCGAGATTTTTCGCGATGTCCTTGTCGTCATTGGCTAATTCCGCAGCTTTTGTGAGGGCCGGGACCGCCTTCTCGCAATCGTCGAGCTGGAGATACGCAAGCCCGAGGTTGTGGAGCACGTGGGCGCGATCGATGTCGGCCGCGCCCGAGCTTTCGGCGATCTGGGAGGCGTATGTCAGGTTCTCGACCGCGTCGTCCCATTTGCCCGCCCTGTAGTATGAGGTCCCCAGGTTGTAGAGGACCTGCCAGTCGTTTCCGCCTTTCTCGATCGCTTTCGCGTAATGCTCAATCGCCTTGTCGTAGCTGCCGGCGCGGAAATCGTTGTCGCCGCGGATGCGCTGGGAGAGGAAGGGAAACTCCCACGCGACGAGTCCGGGCAGCAGCAACATCACGAGAAGGATTTTCAGCCCGACCCTTACAGCGCGAGCGATGTGAGGATTTCGATCAGGCTTTCGCATGGCGCACCTCTGCGGGGGTGATATAAGAGTAGAACGCTTCGAGGATCAAAAACAAGGCGGCGATGAAGAGAAAATAGGGCGCGAGCTCTTCGCGACGCACAATGCGCCTCGCCTGAAAGCGGGTCTCGTCCTCGTGCGTTATGTTGGAATAAAGCGAGTGAAGCTGGCGCTGGCTGGAGACCTGGAAATATTTGCCGCCGGTGTCCTGGGCGATTTTTTCGAGCGCGGCCACGTCGAGACCGACCTTTATCGTATTTCCGCGGTCGTCGGTTCTGTATCTTGTTCCGAGCATCGACTGACTCTGGTCGGGTAGCGGAGCGCCTGCGGTCGTGCCGACGCCGACGGTGTAAATCCGGACCCCCTCGGACTTCGCCTCCGCAGCGGCCTCGATGGGGTCCATGCCCTTATTATTCTCGCCGTCGGTGAGGAGGATCATCACCCGTCCGCCCTCGGATTGCTTGAGACGGTTGACTCCGACATGAATGGCGTTGCCGATGCCGGTTCCGGGTCGGAGGGGCTCCTCGGTGGTGAGGCGGTCGATGAAGCCGAGAACGCTGCCGTGATCGGTGGTCAGCGGGCACACGACCACCGCGTCGCCGGCGAACGCGACGACACCGATGCGGTCGCCGTAGCTGGAATCGATAAACTCATTGGTGACGGTCTTGATGGCCGTGAGACGGTTCGGATAGAGATCGGCGGCGAGCATCGACCTTGACACGTCGATCGCCAGAAGGATGTCGATGCCCACGACCTCCTCTTCGGTTACTTGCTGTCCCCCCTGCGGACGCGCGAACGAGAGAATGAGAAACACAAGGGCGATCGCCGCGAGCAGGGTACGCACGAAAATGCGCGACTGGGGCTCCGGGTTCGCGATCCTGGAAAACAGGTGCTCCGGCGCGAATTTCTCCCTCGCCTTCTCCCGTGCCTGAGCGGTCAGCCAGGCCCCGACAAAAAGTACGGGGATCAGAAGGAGAAGAAGCAGATATGTCGCGCTGTAGAAATTCATCGGCCACTCATCCTAAGGGAGCACTCGACCCCAAAGGTGTCTTGTTATCAATTCGAGCGCGAGAAACACAAGTGCCGTCCCGACCACCCATTGGAACAAATCTGTGTAGGTTGTGTACTTGACGCTTTCGATCTCATGGGTCTCAAGCTGCCCGATTTCGCGATAAATGGCCGCCAGGGCGTTCTCGTCCTCGGCACGGTAGTACCGTCCCCCGGTCAGGCTTGCGACATCCTTAAGAGTCTCTTCATCGAGCCTTGTATAGACCAGCTCGCCGAACTGTCTAAGGTACTCACCCGGAGCGTACGGATCCGGAATGGGGGTGGGCTTGCGGCTGCCCACGCCGATCGTATAGATGCGCACGCCCATCCTGTTGGCGATTCGAGCTGCGGTCATCGGGTCGAAACGACCGATATTGTGCTCGCCGTCAGTGAGGAGAATCATGACCTTGCTGGGCACATGCTCGTCGGGAAACCTGGCCACGGACGTGACAATCGCGTCGCCGATCGCGGTCCCGCTTTCGAGGACGTCGCCGAGCTGGACCTGGTTGACGAACTCCTCCAGGATGGCCGTGTCTGTGGTCATCGGGCATTGCGTGAACGCCATGCCGCTGAACACGACCAGACCCATCCTGTCGTTCTGGTTCCGTCTCACGAAATCAGCCAGGACCACTTTCGCGGCCTCGGCGCGATTGGGCTTGAAATCCTGCGCCATCATGGACGGAGAGATGTCGAGGGTGAGCATTATGTCGACGCCCTGGGTCCTGATTTTCTCGTGGGTCTTGCCCATCTGGGGACGCATGGCCGCCAAAACAACCAGGGCAAGAACGAGGAGTCGAAGCACCATGGGAAGGTGGCGCGAGGGTCGGCGAACTCTGACGACGCGCGGGATGCGTGCAAGGACCGAGGTTATCGGGTAGCTCACCCGCCAGCGTCGCTTCTTCTGGAACACGAAATACGCCCAGAGGATGGCGGGGAGTCCAAGCAGGAGGATGGCGGGCAGCCAGTTGTAGAACCTCAGTTGCCCCAGGACAAAAGCCCGGTATAACCAATCAAAGACAGCGTCCATAAATGCACACAAAAACGCCCTTCTCTCAAGACCGTCGAAGGGCCTGTTTGGTTCGCATTATTAATGATACCACGATGAGAGGAAACTGGCGTCATCGTAGGGGTGCCCTCCACAAGCGGAGTCTTCGTCCGCCGCGGCGGATTGTGGAGGTCTCATAATGAAGAAGAGCCAGTCTGACACCTCCACAAACTCGCGGACTCGTTTGTGGAGGGCACCGGCCCCTACTGAAAATCATACCCGGTTCTGATACAATCGAACATGCGGACGCAGCGTAATCCATGCCTCAAGAGAGATGAGCCTTACGCATGAAACTCAATAAGTCAGTCGCTATCGCTGTATTATCCATCATCCTGATTACGCTTGCGGTGGGGTGCTCGGGCAAGGCCCCGACATCCCCCTCCGTTGAGAGCCCCCCGTCGAGGCAGTCTCAGAACCCCGAGGAGGCCGCTGCGCTCTCGCAGTCTCCGGATTCCATTACCCTGATTGTTCTCCTCGACGGAGCGCCCGAGAACGTCTACACGGATGCGATCAACGCCGCGGACCTGGCGTTCCCGCAGATCGAGACCTTTTCGGACGAGATCAAGGAGATCTACCGGTCCAACCGGGCAAACATCGCAGACCCGTCCATTCAGTCGCGCATCCGGCCTCTGGTCGAACAGATATTCGCCCTCAAGCGTGAACGGGCGGCAATGGTGACCTCCATCCTCAGGTCCTCGCTCGATGGAATCCAGACGGCCGTGATCGGCAAGATAGAAACTATACCGGACACGGCGGTCGCTTCGAGCGACCTGGTCCTGAACTCGCTTACGGTGGTGACGAAACGGGAGCACATTGTTCAAATCCGGGCGATCCCGGGGGTATTGGAGGTGACGGAGGATTTCGAGGCGGTTCCTGCGACGAATTACTCGGCGCAATCTCTGCAGCTCCGGCCGGGGGCGTATCCGCAGGCGGTCTGGGATATCGGCTTTCATGGCGAGGGGGTGGCGGTAATGGGCGTGGATACGGGTGTGTACACGCAGCACGAGGCGTTCGATGGGCTGGAGATCGAGTCCGAGAAGTTCCCCACCTTTGCGCCCGCTTGCACGCCGGATGACACGTCTAATCACGGTACTCATACGGCGGGAGTGATCGCGTCGCAGGATGCGACACATCGGGGCATGGCGTGGGGCATCGACAGGTACTACAACGCGAAGTTGTGCGACGGGTATAACGGCTTCGTGGCAGTGAAGGAGGCGTACGACTGGGCTGCGCTGGGAGGAACGGGCTTTAACGATGCGCAGGTGCTCAATTTCAGCATGGTTTTCGCCCAGGCGTGCGACCAGCGTGACGGGCTCGACATGTTCTCGGAGTATTTTGACAACACGGTGGACCTGTATGATGTCGTGTGGTCGCTCGGGGCTGGAAATCGGGATGCGGGCTGCGCGAACGATCAGATCGATGACAAGCCTGCGGTGGGCTACAACGGTGTGGCGGTGGCGGGAGTGAACGGCCAGTACACGCCCCTGCGGGACGACGATACATACTATGCGAACAGCAAGTACGGGCCATGCTACGGTGCGGACGGCAGCGAAGAGCGACTGAAGCCCGATATCATGGCCCCTACGGTGACGATATCGGCTAAACCCGGCGGAGGGTTCGGCAACTATACCGGAACCTCCTGCGCAGCTCCGCATTATTCCGGGGTCGCGGCGGTTCTTATGAGCGCGGGTGTGACAAGCTCGCTTGAGATCCGCGCGCTCACGTTTGCCACAGCCCTGGATTTCACGTCGAGCCCGGCCGGACCCGGACCCGATTACTACTCCGGCTTCGGCTACGTAAACGCCTGGAACGCGTACGAGCATATCGCCGATACGTACACAGGGTCTTTCTCATCGACCGGCGACACCAGAACGTTCCGCATTCCGGTTGTCCATGACGGCGACCGGGTCGTGCTCGTCTACAATAAGCACAAGTCGGGGACATCGTGGAAACTGAGTAATCTCGATCTGAAAGCGTACGCCAAATCGAGTGGAGACCTGCTGTATGAGACGACGAAGCAGTACGAGAACAAGGAGTACATCCAGTTCGGACCGTCGGACGCTGGGAAGGACGTGCTCGTCGAGGTCGTTGGGACCGAGATAGCGTCCGGAATATCGAAGGAGAAGTGGGCGGTCGCCGCGAATACAGTGATGAGCGAGTATCAGGAGCCCGACTCCAAGGCCCCCGTGCTTGTTGCTCCCGCATACGTCTTCAATTACACGCTCGGGACTGACCTCACGTTCTTCTGGTACCCCGCCTGGGAGACAAGCCCGACTGCCTACCGGGTGGACTTCCGGCGCAACGGCGTTCATCCTCAGTTTCTGCCGGAGGGGGGCGTAAACACGGGCGCTACCGCGGCGCTCTGCGTGACGTCGCGATTTGTAGAGACAAATGCTCTGGACGGTCTGTGGGAATGGTCGGTGGCATCAGTTATCGGTGGACAGAAGTACTGGACCGAAACAAGACTGATTCTGAAGTACACTGCGCCGGAACTCATCACGCCCGCGCACAACGGGATCGTGCAATCGATGGAGTTGTTCGACTGGACCGACAGCCTCGGCGCGGTCAATTACGTCGCCCGCATCACGGGTGTCAAGCCCGCAGGCGAGGCATTCTATGTGCCGCTGAACGAGTCGACGAGTGAATTCGTCCTTTCCCAGAACATGTATGATTTTCTGACGGAGCAGCAGGACTACACGTGGGCGATCGCGGGGACGGCGCTGGGGTCCAGCCTCTCGGTGGAGGACCAGGAGACACTGTCGAGGCTGTCATATAGCGTTCCGTGGACGTTTAGGAAATAGAGCCAAGTCTCGAGTGGGATGGTTGTGGAGGGAGTCCGATTGTCGCGAAAGCCCCCTGTACTCCCCCCCAAGGGGGGGACAGCGGGTGATCTCATACTACTGAGCCGATCCGCAGAGAAAGCCGTCCCCCCCTTGGGGGGAATCATAGGGGGGATAGCAATCCAAATATGACTTTTTTCCGGCCCATCAGGTATGCGTCGT
Source organism: uncultured Planctomycetota bacterium (assembly GCA_964354375.1). GTDB lineage: Bacteria > JAJVIF01 > JAJVIF01 > JAPKYR01 > JAPKYR01 > CAYGZQ01. Next base: position 24,388 of record CAYGZQ010000051.1, on the reverse strand, counting down.
GCACCTGAAATTTCGGCTGTCTTCTGATAGAATCGGACCTCCGGATGCAGCGTCGTCCATGCCACAAGAGAGATGAGCCTTACGCATGAAACTCAATCAGTCAGTCGCTATCGCTGTAATTTCCATCATTCTGATTACGCTTGCGGTGGGTTGCTCGGGCAAGGCCCCGGTATCCCCGTCCGTTGAGAGTTCCCCGTCGAGGCAGTCTCAGAATCCCGAGGAGGCCGCTGAGCTGTCGCTGTCTCCGGATTCCATTACTCTGATCGTTCTCCTCGACGGCGCGCCCGAGAACGTCTACACGGATGCGATTAACGCCGCGGACTCGGCGTTCCCGCAGATCGAGACCCTTTCGGATGGGATCAAGGAAATCTACCGGTCGAACCGGGCAGACATCGCCGGCCCGTCCATGCGGTCGCGCATCCGGCCCCTGGTCGAACGGATATTCGCCCTCAAGCGTGAACGGGCGGCGATGGTGACCTCCATCCTCAGGTCCTCGCTCGATGAGATCCAGACAGCCGCGATCGACAAGATAAATGCAATACCGGACACGGCGGTCGCTTCGAGCGACCTGGTTCTGAACTCGCTCACGGTGGTAACGAAACGGGAGCACATCGCTGAGATCCGGGCACTTACGGGGGTGCTGGAAGCGACCGAGGATTTCGAGGCGATCCCTGTGACCGACACAACCGCGCAGTCGATGCAGCTGAGGCCGGGGGCGTATCCGCAGGCGGTGTGGGATGTCGGCTTTCATGGCGAGGGAGTGGCGGTAATGGCGATGGACACCGGCGTCTACACGCAACACGAGGCGTTCAACGGGCTGGAAATCAAGTCCGAAAAATTCCCCACCTATGCGTCCGACTGCACGCCGGATGACACATCGGACCACGGCACTCATAGTTGCGGAGTGATTGCGTCGCAGGACGCCACATATCGGGGCATGGCCTGGGGCATCGATACGTACTACAACGCGAAGATGTGCAACGGGTACGACGGCTTCGCTGCGGTGCAGGACGCGTACGACTGGGCGGCGCTGGGAGGAACCGGTTTCAACGACGCGCAGGTGCTCAATTTCAGCATGGTTTTCGCCTATGCCTGCGAGCAGCGTGACGGGCTCGATATGTTGTCGGAGTATTATGACAACACGGTCGATCTCTATGATGTCGTGTGGTCGCTCGGGGCGGGAAATCGGGACGCGGGCTGCGAAAACGACCAGATCGACGACAAGCCGGCGGTCGGCTATAACGGGGTGGCGGTGGTGGGAGTCACCGACAACAACACCGGACTGCGGGACGACGATTCGTACTATGAGAACAGCAAATACGGGCCGTGCTACGGGGCGGACGGGAGCGAAGAGCGCCTCAAGCCCGACATCATGGCTCCGACGGTGGCGACATCGCCGGGCGCCGGGGGAGGGTACGGCGAGTTTCCGGGGACGTCCTGCACGGCTCCGCACTACTCCGGGGTCGCGGCGGTTCTTATGAGCGCGGGTGCGACAAGCTCGCTTCAGGTGCGAGCGCTCACGTTCGCCACCGCGATCGATTTCACGTCGAGCCCCGCCGGTCCCGGACCCGATTACTACTCCGGCTTCGGCTACGTAAACGCCTGGAACGCTTACGCGCATATTGCCGATACGTACACGGGGTCTTTCTCGTCGACCGGCGACACCAGAACGTTCCGCATTCCGGTTATCCATGACGGCGACCGGGTCGTGCTCGTCTGCAACAAGCACAAGTCCGCTACGTCATGGAAACTGAGCAATCTCGATCTGAAAGCGTACGACAATTCGAGCGGAAACCTGCTGTATCAGACAACCAAACAATACGAGAACAAGGAGTACATCCAGTTCGGACCGTCGGACGCGGGCAAGGACGTGATCGTCGCGGTCGTTGGGACCGAGATAGCGTCCGGAATATCGAACGAGAAATGGGCGCTCGCGGCGAATACCGTGATGACCGAGTACGCGGAGCCCAACTCCAAGGCTCCGATACTTCTCGCCCCCGTATCCGGCTACAATTACACTCTCGGGAGCAATCTCACGTTCAACTGGGCGCCAGCGTCGGGAACTGTCCCGACCGCGTACTGGGTGGATGTGTGGCGCGACGGGGTGCACTTCCAATTGCTGCCGGACGGGGGCATAAACCTCGGCGCCGCGACGCAGCTTTATGTGCCGTTTCAGTTTGTGGAGACCAGGGCTCGCGACGGTCTGTGGGAATGGTCAGTGGCATCCGTCATAGGGGGGCAGAAATATTGGAGCGAAAGAAGCTCGATATTGAAGTACACGGCGCCTGATCTCATCTCGCCCGCTCATAACGGGACCGTGCAACCGTTGGAGCTGTTCGACTGGAGCGACAGCGCCGGCGCGCTCAATTATGTCGCCCGCATCACGGGAGTCAAGCCGGCTGGCGAGCCGTTCTATCTGCCGCTGAACAAGTCGGCGAGCGATTTCGTCCTGAGCCAGGTCCTGTATGATTTTCTGACGGAGCAGAAGGACTACACGTGGGCGATCGCGGGGACGGCGCTCGGGTCCAGTCTCTCGGCGGCGGACCAGGAGACACTATCGAGGCTGTCTTACAGCGTTCCGTGGACGTTTAGAAAATAGTGGCAAGTCTCGGGCAGGATGGTTCTGCAGGGAGCCTGATTTACACGAAAGCCCCCCTGGAGACCCCCCAGGGGGGGGATGGTACTAATTGAACGGGGGCACAAAGGGGAAACTGACTTGGCTATTTCAGGGGGGTATCAATTCCGCGGGTCGATCCGTATCTCCATCAGATCGAGGGCGGCGCGGCAATCGATTCCGAGCCGCTCCGACACTTTCGCTGCATCGGACGCAGCTTCCTCAATCGATCTCTCCGGATTGTGATGGACCAGATATAGCCTGCTCACTCCGGCGCGTTTCGCGATCAGTCCGGCGCCAAACGACCCGGTGTGCGGACCCTCGGCATGTCGGACAAGGTCGTCACTTTCATCGACAAAACTGCCCGATGAATCGAACCAACTCTCATGGAGAAGGACTCTCGCGCCGCGCGCGAAATCAATCGTCTGGACCTCAGGGGGAGTGTCGGTGACAAACGCGAAGGAGTCGCCGAACCTGAGTGAGATCGTGGGATCGGAATGCCCGAGATTCATCTTCAAGCCGATATCGAGCGGCTCGCCGCCGGAGTCGATTTTCAGGCCGGGCGGATCGAGATCGACGACTCTCATGGACGGGACGAGCTCCATGAACGAGTGGGGCGAATATGGTTTCCGAAAAAGCGTGTTGAGAGTCTCCTGGGCGGTTCTTCCGTACGCAGCTCTCCCCGGCGCGTAGACGGTGACCGGCAAATCCTTGAAAATGGCTGGCACCCAGAACAGGCCCGTCACATGATCGAAATGGTAGTGGGTCAGAAAAATGTGGACCCCTCTGATCGCGCCCCACCATTGCTTGAAGAGATTGTCCTTCAACTCAAGGAAACGCGAAATGCCGGTGCCCGCGTCGATTATGAAAACCTCGTCGGCCCGGACGAACGCGAAGCACACGGTCTGCTGACCGTTTGACGGGATCCATCCGCTTGATCCAAGAGTGTAGAGAATCAGAGTCTCACTCATCACGGTCGCCTCCGTTATGGCGCGGCATACACTGATTCCCCCTTGTCATTGAACAACTCAATTGACGGCTCTCCGTTCTCATCAAGGCAGACGCCGGCTCTCACCCGGCTCGACTCATCGAGAAGGACAAGGCCGGTGGAGCCGTCCATGTAGAGCCCCATGATGGCGCGCATTGTTGCGGACTCGTCGAACAGCTTGACCGCCGCGCCGTCCAGCGACACGCCCATGAGCTCCCGCAAGGTCCCGTCTCTGTCGAAGAACGCAAGTCTCGGGATCGAATCGTAGGCGATATAGAAGCGCTGACGCAGGGTGCCGTTCGAATCGAACAATGCCAGGCCGGGACCTTCCCTCTTGTCCACGTCCAGTCTCGCGCGCACCTGTCCGCTCTCGTCGAGCACTTCCAGACCCGAAACCCTCAGCATATCGCCTGCTTGGGGGCGATTGTCGGCAGCGCCGGCAACGATGATCGCGGCAAACACTGCGCTGAAAATGCAGATCGCGATCGTGAGACGCCTGTTGCTGCGCTCGAGAGTCGCGACCCTCCCCGCAAGAGCTTCGATAGACTCGTCCGGACTCATACGCTCGGCCTCCCGTGGGTAGTTCGTTCCCATAAAGTGTAGCAGGAATTCTGGACTGTATGTGCCGAGCACGTCCCGTGCTTCGGACTCAGGAGTTTGCACGTCTCGTGCTGTCCGTCGAGCGCGCGGGACGCGCCGGCTCCCGGATCCGAAGCACGGGACGTGCTCGGCACATCGGTCGTGCAAAAGGAGCGACAATAAAACACCCCGGACTTTACAGCCGGGGCGCAGATGATTTCCTGAATGACAGTTGTGTCTAGGGCTCGATCTCTATCGTGTACGCGCCTTCGCCTTCCCAGTGGTAGACGTGAATGTAGCAGGTTCCGGGGACCTCGCACGTGAGGGTCTCGGGGGAATCCCATTCTGCGCCGGTTGCCACGAGCTCGTCATCGCTGTAGATTTCGAAGTCGACCTCGAAATCTCCGGAATCGTCGAACGTCAGAGTGAAGGTCGGATTCTGCCCCTCCTGACCGCTGAGGGCGAACCAGTCATGGTCCTCCTCACAGATAAACCCATTGATCACCAGGTCCTCTTCCGGGATCAGATCAGCTTGCTCTTTGGCATCGTTGGGCTCGATTTCACTTTCACCCTGGCATGATTCGGGGTTGATCTCCAGCGTGTACTCGCCTTCGCCTTCCCAGTGGTAGACGTGCACGTAGCAGGTTCCGGGAACCTTGCAGGTGAGGCTTTCGGGGGAATCCCAATCTGTGGCGGTCGCCACCAGCTCGTCATCGCTGTAGATTTCGAAGTCGATTTCGAAATCCCGGGAATCGTCGAACGTCAGAGTGAAGGTCGGATTCTGCCCCTCCTGACCGCTGAGGGCGAACCAGTCATGGTCCTCCTCACAGATAAACCCATTGATCACCAGGTCCTCTTCGGGGATCAGGTCGGCTTCCTCCCTGGAATCGTTGGACTCGATTTCGCTCTCACCCTGGCACGCGGGGTCGCCGATCTTGATGGTGTAGTCGCCCTCTCCCCCATAGCGCCAGACGTGAATGTAGCACGTGCCGGGGATTTCGCACGCGATGGCCTCGCCGGGGCCGTAACCTTCCGCCTTGCCGACCTCCTCATCGTCGCTGTAGACCGCGAAATCCACCTCGAGGCCTTCTGAATCATCGAAGTAGATCACGAAATTGGCCTGCAGCCCTTCCTGACCCTCCAGCACGAACCAGTCGTCGGTGTCCTCTTCGTCGATGTTGCCGTTGATCACGAATCCCTCGATGGGATCGGCGAGGTCCTTCGTGTCGTTGGGCTCGGCTTCGCTTGTGCCCTGTCCCGCAATCGCAGGCGCGATCGCGAAGAAGAGGAGCAGGACAAGACCGGTTGCCACAGGGATGAGTCTCTTCATGCTTTATTCAGCCTCCGTTGTGATGTGGTTTTGACATCTGTCGCCGCGGAAAAAAATCCCACCCGTCTCCGCTATGGGGTCACATTATACAGTAGCATGCGCCTTCTATGTAGCATGCGCCTCCGGCGCAGGGTTCTTAAATCGGATATTGAAAAGAACCATGCGCGGGACGCGCATGCCTACGCTTCGAACCTTTTCCGCCTTTCCACGATCACAATCTTCGTCACACGCATCTGTACAGGGGCAAACCTCGCGGGTGACCGGTCACATCGAAGGAGCAGGGACAATCAACCACTGGAGGCTTGAAATGAACCGTCGTCTGGTCATCCCCGCAGTAATCGCATTTACCTTGGCGTTCTTCTTCGGCTGGACAAACCAAACCTTCGCACAGGGAATCATAATCGATCGCCAGGAAATCCAGCCCTGGATCGATCGTCTCCCACCGCAGTCGATCGACATGCAACCGATCACGCTCGAAAGTGAGAGCATTGTCGTCGAGCTCGACGACCAGTTCGCGCATGTCAAGACCACACAGATTTTCCGCAACAACACCGGGATGGATGTCGAGGGGACCTACATATTTCCTCTTCCCCCCGGGGCAGACATCTCCGATTTCGCGCTGTGGTTCGACGGGAAGAAGCTGACATGCGAGACGATGGAGGCGCAGGAAGCCGCGCAGATTTATCACGACATAGTGTCGAAGATGCGCGACCCTGGGCTGCTCGAATATGTCGGCGACGGGCTCATCCGAGCGAATGTCTACCCGATCCCCAGAAACGGCACGAAGCAGGTCGATCTGGAGTTCGACTGGCTGCTGCCGATCGACGGTGACCTGATGCGTCTCGAACTGCCGTTGAAGCTGGACGGCTATTCCGTGGACAGGATCGAATCCCTTGCGATCACCGTCAACATCACTTCTCCGGACACGCTGGGCACGATTTACTCGCCCACGCACGAGGTGAGGGTGGATCACAACGGTCCGACGAGCGCGACGGCGAGCTTCGAGGAGTCATCGCACAGGCCGTCGGGCGATTTCGTTCTCTACATCGGACGTCCGGAAAAACCCGTCGGGGTGAATCTGCTGACTCACTCGACCAGCGGCGATGAGGGATATTTCCTGGCGATGGTCGCGCCTGAATATGATGAGTCCAACACGACGGTCGTGCCCAAGGATTTCGCCTGCGTGCTCGACACGTCTGGCAGCATGGCGGGGGAGAAGATCGAGCAGGCGAAAAAGGCGCTGGCCTACATTTTCCAGAACCTCAATGCCGATGATCGATTCCGGCTGATGACGTTCGCGACCGATGTTTATCCCTATTCCAGCGGCTGGACCGATGCCACCAGGGAAAACGTCTCGGACGTGAGCGACTTCATCGACGGCATCGATGCGGGCGGGAGCACAAATATCGACGGTGCTCTGCAGGAGGCGCTGGGGTACGAATCCGGCGGCGAGCGACCGATGTACGTGATCTTCCTCACCGACGGCCTCCCCACAGTGGGCGAGAGAGACACCGCGAAGATCATTGAGAACACGAACTCGACCAACTCGCGCGTTGACGGTCGAATTTTCTGCTTCGGTGTCGGCGACGATGTCGATTACCAGTTCATCGATCGGCTGGCGCGCGAGAACGGCGGATACACTGCCAATGTAGCGCCGGACGAGGACCTCGAGCAGCCGTTGAGCGATCTCTACGCGAAGATCAAGTCACCTGTGATGACCGATCTCGCGGTCGAGATCACGGGCGCAAGAATCTACGACATGCTTCCCGACGAGCTTCCGGACCTTTTCCTGGGAAGCCAGCTTATTCTCGCAGGACGGTTCAACGGGACCGGGTCGGGGGATGTCACGCTCACCGGGAAGGTGGGAAGCAGGGACGTGCGCTACAGGTATCCCGTACAGTTCACAGACGAGCGGGCCAACGATTTCATCCCCAGGCATTGGGCGACAAGGCGGGTGGGGTACCTGCTGAACCAGATACGCTTGTACGGCGAAAACGAGGAAGTGGTGGATGAGATCGTTGACCTGGCGAAGCGCTACGGTATTGTCACGCCGTACACGAGCATGTTGGTCACGGAGGACATTCCGACTCCCATGCCGGGTGGCCCTATGATTGAAGATCGAGTGGAGCGCGGCAACTGGCTTGGCGACATTTTCGGCGGCGGGAGATCGGCAAATCCGACCGCGCCTTCCGGCAGCGGCGAAGCGTTGCGCATGGAAAGCCGCGATGTGGCGGCGATGGAAGCGGGAGGTTCTGTAGATATGGCCCAGGGATCCCAGGAGCGGGTAAGGTTTGCGGGCGACAAGACGTTCTACCTCAATCCCGACAATTACTGGGTCGACAGCGTATTCGAGGGAAGCGGTCTCGAGCCGACACATATCGCGTACCTCGGCGACGAGTACATCAAGCTGCTGTCCGACAAACCGGAGCTGACCGACTACCTGACCGTGTCCGACCGCATGATCGTTGTCTGGGACAAGGCCGCGTACCAGATCGATCCGTCCGACGAGCAGGCGGATCCGTCGAAATGGCCCGAGGTCGTCCCGAAGGAGAAGCAGGCTTCCACTGTAGCGAGCGCAAGAGTAATCTTGGTTGTGGCGTTGATAGCCGGCATCGCATGCGTCGTTATCCTGGTGCTCCTTGTACTCAGGGCACTGAAAGCAAGAGCATAGTCAATGAATCCTCGTGGCGCCCATATGTCCGCCGCGGCGGACAGATGGGTGACTCCAGATGAGACACCCGTACGTCCGCCCCTCGGCAAGCTCGGGGCGGACGTACGGGCGCCACGGGATTCCTTCTGTCTCTTGGAGAGGGGAGGGCGTATCGAACCTTTAGGAGCGTGCTACAATCTCAATCGATGTTACATGTATCGACCATGAGGGGTAATTCAACTGGAGGCCAAAACATGAATCGTCGCCTGACAGTCCCATTTGCTGTATTTATCGCGTTATTCGTCTTTTTCGGATGGACATCCGGCGTGAGGGCGCAGGGGATAATCATCCAGCCCGACATCTACGTTAACTGGAACCCGCCGCCCCAGCCGATGCCGTGGCCTGTGCAGCCTCTGACTCTTCAGAGCCAGAGCGTGCAGGTCGATCTCAACGATCAGTTCGCGCACATCCGCACAACGCAGATTTTCAAGAACAACACGGGGATCGACCTCGAGGGAGTCTATGTGTTCCCGGTTCCGAAAGGGGCCGACATCTCCGATTTTTCGCTCTGGCTCGACGGGAAGGAATTGACCTCCGAGACATTGCCGGCGCAGCAGGCCGCGCAGATTTATCAGCAGATCGTCTCATCCATGCGCGACCCCGGGCTTCTGGAATACGTGGGTGACGGGCTCATCCGCGCGAATATCTATCCCATACCCGCGTACGGGACGAAGCAGATCGACATGGAGTACGACTGGCTTCTGCCGATCGATGCAGGTCTGATGCGCGTGGAAATCCCGTTGAAGCTGGACGGGTACTCGATCGATAAGATCGAATCGCTGGCGATCACGGTGAACATCGAGTCGCCCGACGCGCTCGGGACGATTTACTCGCCAACCCACGACATACGGGTCGACCGCGACGGGTCAAAACGTGCGACGGTCGGCTTCGAGAAATCGTCATATCGACCGTCCGGCGATTTCGTCCTCTACGTCAGCCGTCCGGAGGCCGAGGTCGGGCTCAACATGCTCACTCACTCCACACGGAGCGGTGAGGGTTATTTTCTCGCGATGATAGCTCCCGAATACGACGAGAGCCGCATCACGGTCGTTCCGAAAGATTTCGTCTGCGTGCTCGACACATCGGGGAGCATGTCGGGCGGGAAAATCGAGCAGGCGAAACAGGCCCTGGATTTCATCTTCCAGAACCTGAATAGCGATGACCGCTTCCAGTTCATCACGTACGCGACTGATGTGTATCCTTATTTTGAGGGCTGGAGCGATGCTACGGATGAAAACATCTCGGATGTCAGAGAATACGTGAGCGGAATCGATGCGGGCGGGAGCACGAATATCGACGCCGCCATGCAGAAGGCGTTAAGCTCCAGTCCAGAGCGCGACCGTCCGATGTATGTCATCTTCCTCACGGACGGGCTTCCCACTGTCGGCGAAACCAACACCGCGAAGATCATCGAGAACACCAACGCCACCAACTCCGAGGTCAACGCGCGAATCTTTTTCTTCGGCGTGGGGGACGATGTCGATTACCAGTTCATAGACCGGCTCGCCAAGGAGAACGGGGGCTACACGGCAAGTGTCGCTCCGGACGAAGACCTCGAGCAGCCGCTGAGCGATTTCTACGCCAAGATCAAGTCGCCGGTGATGACGGGGATCGAGGTGGAGATCAACGGCACGCGGGTGTACGACATGCTGCCCGACGTCCTTCCGGACCTCTTCCTCGGAAGCCAGCTTATTCTGACGGGACGATATGTCGGCACGGGCGACGGGAACATCGTCATCACGGGAAAAGTGGAGAACGACGAGAGACGATTCTCCTATCCCGTCGAGTTCGCGAGCGATCGTGAGAACGATTTCATTCCGCGACACTGGGCGACAAGGCGTGTGGGGTACCTGCTGAACCAGATTCGGCTGTACGGCGAGAACCAGGAGGTCGTGGACGAGATCGTCCAGCTTGCCACTCGATACGGGATCATAACGCCGTACACGAGCATGTTGGTTACGGAGGACGAATATCCGCAGCCCTTACAGCAGGGTTTCATCAGAGAAGGCTTCCGACCGCCGGGCGGTCCGAGCGGAGGCTGGGGTGGCGGCGGAGGCTTCGCAGCACCTGACGCGGCATCTGCAGAGAGGCTGGAGAGCAAATCGGTGGGTGAAATGGAAGAGGGCGCGTACGAGCTTGATCAGAGCCTTGTGGGAGCCGTGTCCTATGCGGGCGACAAGACGTTCTACATGAACGAAGAAGGATACTGGGTAGACAGCGAGTACGTGGAGGGCGAGTCGCCCGAGCCGACCCATATCATCTACCTGAGCGATGAGTACTTCGATCTTCTCACGGACGAGCCCGATATTGCCGAGTATCTTGCGGTCGGGGAGTCGGTGATCGTGCTCTGGGATGACAAGGTCTACCAGATCGATCCGGAAGAGGAATAGGAGTTCCCTGCAAGAGACCTATGCGGCCCGGCAGTCAATTGCCGGGCTTTTTGTTTTTCTGGATGCCCCCCTGTAGTCCCCCCCAAGGGGGGGACGGCTAAGAGTTGGAGTACATGAGGCATGCGAAAAACACCATCCCCCCTCGGGGGGGGAGGGCAAGGGGTCGGTGTTCATTAGGCATCTGGAATACCCCGTCCCCCCCTTGGGGGGGACTACAGGGGGGCTTGGATTCTTTTGGCACCACCGCCCATCACCTACGGCTCCAGGAGAGCTACATCGAAACCCAGCTGCCGGGGCAAATGAAAATTCGCTTTGTCGTTCAGCACAATCTGATGCTCTTCCCAGCCGTTTTCCATATCAAAAATCCTCACGACAAAACGACCCTTCAGGATTATGCCCGAGGCTGTTGAAGGATACTGGATGCACGCGGTAAATCGTTTGCCGACAAATAGGCATGCGCCATCCTTGACCATCCTTATCGTTGCCCCTGTGCGCGTGTCGATGAAGTCGGTATCGTACTTTGTGCCCAGTGTTGACGGGCTCCGCTCCGAAACCTTCGCTTTGAGCGCTCCATCCCTGCTTCCAACAAACAAAACGTCCGATGTTGTCGCCTTTGTAACCTCGCTCCATTCATCAAGGCCAACGTCATACATCCATTCAATCGACCGGTCCAGGCAGAACAATCGGTTCCCTGACGGGGAGTATCCGAAGTCGTAGCGCGCATAGCCGGTGGTCCCGGACCTCTCCCAGGGCGCTTCGCCGTCGAGATCGAGCGATTTTCTTTCGCCTGTTGCTACATTGAGCAGCGAAAATGCTTCGCCGTCTCCCTCCAGTCGCCAGGGTGGGCCCAGAATCTCGGAGCCTTTCTTCTCCTTTGGATCGAACATTTCCGTCAGATCGGATTTCGCGACCAGCGACGGTCTGTCCTCGGGAAGCGAGAAGCTCCAAAGATGAATTTCGGGCTCGGTACCTATCATGGTCCAGTAGTAGACGGTGCGCCCATCCTCAGACACGCTCGGCGGCTTAATGGGCCACTGATTCCCCGGGTCGAGTCCGACAACCTCACCGTCCAGCGAATGCAGCCTGTACGTAAAGCATGTTCTCCCTCGGTTGTGTGTTACGAGAAGGGGGAGATGCTCTCGCTTTGCGGTCTCGAACATCCGAGCGATCTTGGCTCGGCGATAATGATGGAAAATCGTTCCGCCCGACGCAGTAACGGCGTACACGAGGAGCGGAATCAATATCCATTTCCATTTCCATCTCATGATTTCCGCCTCGCCCACGATCTCAGGGCCAGCACGTAGAGAAACAGGGACAGCAGGACGCCACCTAGCCCATAGAGAAGCATCCAGAGCCAGTCGGTCCAGCCATGATGCAGGGTTCGTATCGTATAAGTCGCTGTGCTCGATAGGGTAACCGCATAGAAAGGCCACACTCTCCCAACCGGGGGAAGCAGGACCCTCAGGTAGTTTATGTACGCGAGCCCCGCGACGGGCAGGAGGTGCGCGAAGTACCAGACCCAATACCCGCCGCCCTGACGCAGTCTCGTACGAAGATAAAAGCCCCACATTATGGGGAAATTGAGCCATCCGATCGGATGCAGAACTCCAAGGCCGATCACTGCTGCTTTCTGAGCGTCATTGAGCGTCAGGAGCCTGGGCCGGACGAAGTTGCCCTCATCGTCTTTCTGCCACATCGCCTCGCATTCAAGTTGTTGCGGTCCGTTGCAGGGAAAGGCGAGCAGGGACGCCGCCGCGGTCCTGAGAACGCGATCGTACCTATTGGGGAAGTTGTAGGAATGCGTAGCCTCGTGCGAGACAACGAGAAGGACGATCAGAGGCGCTGCGAATCTAAGCCAGGTTACAGCCACCGCCTTCACACGAGGGTTGATCACCTCGGAGGCCCGCACGGGGGTGATTTTCAATGTCTCATCCCCAGGAACAAAATGCGTTCTGTGCACCCAACCGCCGATCAGAAAAGGGGTTGTAGCGAAAATTGTCCAGTAGGCGATGCGAAATGCCCAAGAACCCACTACGTACGGCGTGAGATGAGATGTGAGGAGACCCAGGTACAAAGCGGTGATCGACCACAGCACGATTTCCATGACACGCATGGTGCCGCTAGACTGAATCCTTGCGATCGCGATCCTGTAGAGCTCTCTCTGCGGGACCATCGGGGAGGTCTCCATCTTATCGGGGGTTCTCAGGCTTTCCACCATCAGGGGCCCAAATATAGCATACCCCACGTGAGTGCCGACGTAGGCGACCTATTGAATGGGCGGAGTGTTGAGTATAATGGCCGGAGTGGAAAAGCTCGCGATAGTCATACCCGCAAGGAAGGGCTCGACCCGCTTCCCCGGGAAGGTGCTACACCCGGTTCTGGGGAGGCCGCTCGTGGTATGGGTCGCCCAGGGCGCGAGCGGATGCCGGTACGCGGACAGGATCGTGGTGGCGACCGACGACGAGGAAGTGGCGAAGGCTGTGAGGGATGCAGGATACGAGGCGTGCATGACTCGAGCCGACCATCCGTCGGGCACGGACCGGGTCTGGGAGGTCGCGCAGGGTCTGGATGCCGGATGGATTCTGAATCTTCAGGGCGATGAGCCGCTGATAACCGGTGAAGTGCTGGATTCGCTCGTGTCGGTGGTGATGGACGAGAAGGGGTCGGGAAGTGAGATCGTGACGATGGTTCGGACGCTGGATGCGTCGGAGGTCAGGGATCCCAACAGGGTGAAAGTGGTCCTCGACAGGGATATGAACGCGCTTTATTTCTCGAGGGCGCCGATCCCGCACGTGAAGGAGCGGCCGATCGAGGAGCGCGGGAAGATTCCTGCGACGAAGTTCCTGCTGCATATTGGGCTGTACTTGTACAGGCGGGATGCGCTCGAGCGTTTTGTGAGCCTGCCGCCGAGTCCGCTCGAGATCGCGGAGGGTCTGGAGCAGTTGAGGGCGCTCGAGAACGGGATGAAGATCAGGTGCGTGATGACGGAGCATGAATTCATGGGTGTGGACACGAGGTCGGATGTCCCGAGAGTGGAGGCGGCGTTGAGGTCGAGGGGGTATTAGAGTCGGGCGGTGGAGATGAAGCGAAGGCCCCCCCTGTAATCCCCCCCGCAAGCGGGGGGGATGGTGTAGGAGCCGGGGGGGGATGGTGCAGCAGGGAGGGGTTCTGAGTGGGCAGTCCGGTCTTTGTGAAATCTCTGTTCTATGGCCGCTGAAACACAACAGAATCGCTCGCTTCCGTGGACTCTGAAAGCGTACACAGGGCTCAGTTGCGTGCTCACGCCGTTGGTTCATCTGGCCGGACCGTTCTTGTCAAATTATGGCGGCTTCAAGGACACGGTGCCGGAGCGTCTGGGGAGATTCTCGCCGGCGTTGGACGAGTTGGAGAAGGCAAGGCATGGACGGAAGCTGGTCTGGATTCATGCGGTGAGCGTGGGAGAGGCGGCGGTGGCGAAGGCGCTGATCGAGGCGATCCGCACGAGGTGCGAGGACGCGCTCGTGGCTGTCTCGACTGTGACATTCACGGGCAGGGACTACATCAGGCGGAATTTCCAGCCCGACGCTCTGTTTTTTCTGCCGCTCGATCTTCCCGGCGCAACGAGGAGGCTTGTGGCGAAGCTGCGTCCGGACTGTTTCCTGGACATCGAGGTCGAGTTGTGGCCGAATTTGTTCAGGGCGCTTGTCGACTCGAGAGTCCCGATGGCGCTCGCGAACGGGAGGATATCGGACCGTGCCGCGAGACGTCCGGTTTTCCTCAGGGGCCTGTACCGGTGGCTTCTGGGATCGTTCGATGCACTGTTCATGAGGAGCGCGGAGGATGTCGAGCGGGTGAAAGCGCTGGGGGCACCCGCAGAGAGGACCCATCTTGCCGGGAACCTGAAATTCGCCGCCTGCGGGAGCCCTCCGGGGGTGGAAGAGCGCGATCGGATGAGAGGATTCCTTGGGGTCGGGCCGACGTCGAAGCTGCTGGTGGCGGGCAGCACGCATCCGGGCGAGGACGAGAAACTGATCCAAGTCTGGAAGGACCTCAACGGAGCGGGCGGAGTCGAAGGAGGGGGATCGGTCCATCTGGTGCTGGCCCCGAGGCATCTCGAACAGGTCCCGAGGGTGACCCAGCTGGTTCGGGCGTCGGGCGAAAAGGTTTCGCTATGGACTGAGGTGAGAGAGAGGGGCGGTGTGCCCGACGGGGTGAAAGCAATTGTCGTGGACACGATCGGGGAGCTGATGAAGCTCTACGGAGCGGCGGACGTGGCGTTTGTGGGCGGGAGCCTCGTGAGTCGCGGCGGTCACAATGTGCTGGAGCCCGTTGCGATGGGAGTGCCGACGCTTCACGGACCGTCGATGTCGAATTTCCACGATCTTCAGAAGGTGCTGGGCGAGGCGGGCGTGATAACTGAGGTGGCGGATTCGAAGGAGCTTGAAGAAGGAATCCGTCGCGTGCTCAGAGAAGTCGATATCGAGGAATACAGGCTGAAGGCAAGCTCACTCATTGCGGGTCAACTGAAGGCGGCCGACATGATAGCCGACTGGGTTGCGTCCTGCCTCTGCTGATGTGGTAAATTACGGTCGGTGTCGCAAGGATGAGTGCACGAGTTTTGCAGATCATGTCGATGCCCATACTCAGCCCTCTTTATTCGCTGTACGCGAGCCTGAGCCACGACCGCGTGCGTCGCAGCATGTCGGGCGCGCTGGAGCTGAGCGTACCCGTGATCTCGGTGGGGAACATTTCCTTCGGCGGGACGGGGAAAACGCCGACGGTGGAGTATGTGGCGAGGAAGCTATCCGGGATGGGACATCATCCCGGGGTGGTGCTGCGCGGCTACAAAGGTAGTCTCGAGCGGGAAGGGGGGCCCCCGGAGATTGTGTCGGACGGCTTCGAGCTTTTGATGGGCTGGGAGAGGTCGGGGGATGAGGCAAGGCTTCTTGGGGAAGGGCTCAGAGCCGAGAAAATCCCGGTGGCGGTCGGCAGGGACCGTATAGAGGGCTCGCGCCTGCTGATCGGAAAGTTCGGTGTGGATGCGATCATTCTCGACGACGGATTTCAGACGACGGGTCTGAAGAGGGATTTCGACCTGGCGCTGGTCGATGCGCTGGCGCCGTTCGGGCGCGTGGATTGCGGGAGGGGTCCGTTGAGAGAGCCGCCGGGAGCATTGGGCCGGGCCGATGCGATTTTTCTCACGCACACTGAAGCGGTGGACCGCGCGCGTATCGACGCGATCGGGGAAAGGCTCAGATCGTGGGTTGAGGGTCCCCCTCCGATATTCCTGACCCGCATGGTCGTGAGAGGAATGCGGCACGGGTTGAACGGAGAGCTCAGGAGAGCGGAATCGCTGAGGGGCATGAAGGTGGCTGCATTTGCGGGCATAGGAAATCCGAGGAGTTTTGCGAAGACGATACAGGGTCTGGGATGCGAGCTGGGGGGGTTGATCGAGTTTGCCGATCATCATCCGTACAATCGGAGCGACATGGCGAGGGTGGGTCGGCGGGCGAAAGACCTGGGTGCTGATGCGCTGCTCACGACGGTCAAGGACGCGGTGCGTCTGGACGGCGCTATCGATGCGATCGGGCTGGAGCTTTACGTGGTGGAAATAGACATCGCGATTGAGGATGAGGAGAAATTCGTTGCGATACTCAGGGTCAAGCTGGGGAGGAACTGAAGCCCCCCTGTAGTCCTCCCCAAGGGGGGGACGGTTTATATGTCAACTTGTTGGCAAGCCCACGATTCATCACACTTCAAAGAGCACCATCCCCCCCTTGGGGGGGATCATAGGGGGGCTGTCGATTGATGACACACCCGTCTGTCCGCCCCTCGACAAGCTCGGGTCGGGCATACGGGCGCCACAGGAACGCATCTCTCCCGGCAAGTGATTCGCCGCCTCACCCCCCTGCCCCCCTCTCCATCCGCCGCGGCGGATGGAGAGGGGGGCAGGGGGGTGAGGTTGGACTGCAGAATCATTTGCCGGTTGCACCTTTTTCCCTTAATCCTCTTAAGGCTGATATAATTCAGGGCATGGACATCCTGGACGAACTTCGGAAGGAAGTGGCAAGCTGCACCAGGTGCGCTGAGCTTGTGGCCAACCGGTCGAAGACAGTGTTCGGCGACGGCACGGCAGAGGCGGAAGTGTTGTTTGTGGGGGAGGCGCCGGGCAAGGAGGAGGACGAGCAGGGGATACCGTTTGTCGGCCAGGCCGGTCGATTCATGGACAAAGCGATGGAGCAGGCCGGGATCCCGAGGAGCAAGGTCTACATTGCGAACACGCTCAAATGCCGTCCGCCGGAGAATCGGGACCCCCAGCCTCAGGAGATGGAGAACTGCGCTATTTATCTCGCGGCCCAGATCGCGGTGATCAAGCCGAGGATCATCGTGCCCCTGGGGAGGTACGGGCTCGAGCGCATGGTGGGCAAAAAGCACAAGATATCGGAGGTGCACGGGAAGCCGATCAGGAGGAAAGACGGTCTGATATTTTTCCCGATGATCCATCCGGCGGCCGCGCTGCATCAACCGAAATACAGGGAGGATATCCTCACTGATTTCAAGAAGCTCGCGAAGTTGCTGAAGAGGGAGGGACTACTTTGATCGGATTGGTGAGTTTGTGGGGTTAGATCCCGAGAAACTGAAAGAACTGCCGCTGTGGATAATCGCGTTCCTTATTTCGGGAGGGCTGCACGAGTTCGCGCATGCTCTCACTGCGTTCAGGCTTGGTGACAGGACAGCCGCCGACACGGGGCGCCTGACGATCAACCCGATTTCTCACATCGATCCGACGGGGCTGGTTTTTCTGATTGTCTCGGCGATGTTCGGGGTGGGGATAGGATGGGCGAAACCTGTGCCGGTGAATCCGTACAACTTCAGGTTCCCGCGTCGCGACATGATGCTGGTATCGCTGTCCGGACCGGTGATGAATATTCTCCTGGCAGCCTTGTTTGTGGGGATATGGTGGCTTGCGGGTCTGGCTCTGAGAAGGGGCAACCCGATCCTGAACTTCATAGACATCTTTGCGTACCTGAACGTGATACTTGCGTCCTTCAACCTGATACCGCTGGGAATGCTGGACGGAGCGAAGATCGTGTCCGGTCTGCTTCCGGAGCATCTTGCCGAGAAATGGGAGAGAACGTACCCGTACGGGACGATTGTCCTACTGGTGCTCGTTTTCAGCCAGTGGCTCTGGTATATCCTCTTTCCGCTGATGACGGCTGTCGAGATCGTGACCGGATATTTCACGCTCGGGATGGGGCGGTGAGAAGCCGGTTTGGATTGATTCCCCCCCTATAATCCCCCCCCAGGGGGGGGATGGTGCTCATTGATATGTTAGCCGTCCCCCCCTTGGGGGGGACTACAGGGGGGGTATAGACTCGTAAAGGGACCGTTTAGGAGGCGTAGTGACCATGAGAGAGAATGAGATGGAACCCGCGATCGGTCGATCCGACATATGGCCTCTGGTTGCGGTCGCGGTGCTGGTCCTGGTTGTCTATCTTCCGTTGCTGTCGGGACAGGCGGTGATGCCCGACACATGGGAGCGGTTCGAGCCCTGGAACACCGAGCTTGGGTTTAACGGTCCGCTGGATCCAAGGATCGCGAGCGCAAACAACGACGCGATTCTGCTCTACATCCCGTGGAACAAGTTCGCGCACGACGAGCTGAACGCGGGGCGGATACCTTCATGGGACCCCAATTGCCTCTGGGGCGCGCCGCTCGCCTCGAATCATCTCGTGCCGGTCTTCTACCCAGTCTATTGGTTCATTGTGAGATTTTTTCCGCCACTGTTTGTTCTCGGTGTCAGCGGGATGATCCACACGCTGATACTGGGGTTCTTTTTTTACCTGTTCCTTAAGGAGTGGGTCGGGAACCGTCCGGCGGCATGGCTGGCCGCGAGCGCGCTGGTTGTCTCGATGCTTCCGAACCCGCATTATCAGCCGTGGCCGATGACCCTGGCGTGGTTCCCTGCAATCTGGTTCTTCTACGAGAGATGGCTGAAACATCGAAGCGCGTGGGCCGGATTATGGATGTCGTTATGCTGGGCGGGACCTCTTCTTGCCGGATATCCGTCGCTGTTTGTCCAGCTCACCCTGTTCACGCTGGTCTGGATACTCGTGCGACCGCTTATGGTGAAAGTTGAGAGAAGGCCGAAGTTCATTGGGATGCTCTTGATACTCGTGTGGCCGCTATTGCTGGGGATTGCGCTGTCGGCGGTCCAGAATGTGCCTACGATGATGGCGGCGCGCGAATCGGATCGAACTGTATTCAAGACAGCCGATCAGCTTGCACAGGAGGCCGAGTTCACTGTCCCGCCGAACCAGCCGTGGCAGATACAAGTGAAGAGATTACTTCAGCCGCTGATGCCGTTCAGATTCCCGGGAAACGACTTGTTCAATCGGGGCTACCTGGGCGTTGTTCCGGTGCTTTTCGCCCTGTTCGGACTGGGGTGGCTGACGAGGAGGGATTATCCTCGCGTTGTCGCGCTGATGGCGCTTCTGGTCGCACCGTTTGCCCTGATTCCCGCGCTGAACTTCGCGATCTACCGTTTGACAAGAGGGGTATCCATCGATCCGAATCCGCCGATCGAGGTGTTCGGGTTCCTTGTTCTGATGCTTGCGGCGGTTGGAGTGAAGCTGTGGTTCGAGACCCGGTCATTGAAGAAATCCGGGAAGCAGGTATGGTTCGGGGTCGTGTTGGCGGCGATCGCAGCGCTGGGCGCGATTCTGGTGGCAATGAAGGTGAGCGGGAACTCGCTTCTGTTCGGGAGGTTTGCGGTTGGGTTGACGGGACTGCTGGCGGTTCTGCTGATTGTTCAGATCTTCCGTGCCAGGAAGACCTGGCAGACTCAGTTCACGGTCCTCGTCATTTTTGTCATTCTTGCGACCAACGGCGGCATGCTGGCGTCGATTCTCTCGCCCGAACAGGGAGCGAGCGGCTACCTGGGCAAGCCGATGCCCCGGACCGACGCGATTAACTCTCTTGTGAAACTGACGAACCCGTCAGCGGGCGGAAAATGGGGTCGGGCTATTCGTTACAGTGACGGGCCGGTCGATGTAATGTCGATGACCGACCAGCCGTACACTTTCTACCCGAACCTGGGGACCTATTTCGGCATCCCGGACATTTTCGGGTATCACAACCTGGCGCCGTCGCAGAGGTTCGACTACCTTCGTATGATCCAGAAGGACGCGGTGATAGAGGATAGAGGGATAGTCGCGTTCAAGGCCGGAGTCGACCTGAAAGATCCCAGACTTGGTGTCATCGGCGCAAGGTATGTCCTGTCGGACGAGACGATTCCGGGACTGAAACGGGTCGGGGGTTTCCCGGGATTCTGTGTGTCGGAGATCGAGAGCTCATCGATCTCGGGAAGGCTGGAATTGGTTGCGGGTTCGGATGAGCAGCGCAAGCCGGTCCTTGTCAGGGACCAGCCGGGGCGTATCGTTGCGGAGAGCGATCTGACGGCATCAGGAACCGTCATTTTCAACGAAGGCCACGCCTCGGGATGGGAGGGAAGGATCGACAACGAGAAAGCGGCGTTGCGTCCCATGGACGATGGGCGTATGGCCGTCGAAGTGCCTTCGGGGAAGCACACAGTGGAGTTTCGGTACGTCATGCCGGGACTGAAGGCGGGCTGGGGGGTCACGGCGGCGGGGTGGTTCGTGTGGCTGATTGTTGCGATTTCTTTGGCGATCGTGCGACGAAGGATCGCGACATAGAATGCGAATCGGTGGCGCCTACAAGCGAATCTTCGAGCTTGTAGGCGTTTCAGATTATTGCCTTTGTAAAGAAACAGAGAGAAAAGGGAGATCGTGGAAATGCTCAACTGGAAAAGATTCATTCCTCTGCTCGGGATAATCGCACTTCTGCTTGTTGTGGGATGCGCGGCGGGTCCGAACCCGGTTCCAGGTCTGCATGTGGTATACAGAGGGGAAGCGGGCTTCTGGCTGGGACTGTGGCACGGGTTCATCATGCCGATCGCGTTTGTCGTGTCGCTCTTCAACTCCGGTGTCGGGATTTATGAGACGCACAACGTGGGGAACCTGTACAACCTGGGGTTTGTGCTTGGGGCGATGATATTCTTCGGTGGTGCAGGTGGTTCGGGAGCGTCCGGCGGCCGCAGAAAGGGTCGAACGGATCCGGACCAGAAGTTCGAGTAGGGGGTCGGGGGTGAGGTTTTGTGAAGAACCATGCGCGGGACGCGCATGGTACTTGCCCTCGGCGGCCGGTTTGGCTAAGATACCCTTCTAACCCGATTGCGACCTGATTCACAAGCGTGGAGGCACGCAGCGATGCGTGTTGCACGGTTGTCGCCGGGCAGGTGATTCACATGCCGAAGACTCTCGCCGAGCCGTACAAAATCAAGATGGTCGAGCCGATCAATCTCATCTCCGAGGGTGATCGGCGTAAAGCCATGCTGGAAGCGGGCTACAACACGTTCCTTCTGAGGAGCGACGATGTCTACATCGATCTGCTCACGGACTCGGGGACCTCGGCAATGAGCGACCGTCAGTGGGCCGGGATGATGCTTGGCGACGAGGCGTACGCGGGGAGCCGCAATTTCTACCACCTCGAAGACGCGGTGCGGGAGGTTTACGGCTACAAGTACATAGTCCCGACCCATCAGGGTCGCGGCGCAGAGCACATCATGAGCCAGATTCTGATCAAGAAGGGCGATTATGTGCCGGGCAATATGTACTTCACCACCACACGTCTCCATCAGGAGAAGGCCGGTGGGATTTTCGTCGACGTGATCGTGGACGAAGCGCACGACACGCAGTCGACCTATCAATGGAAGGGCAATGTCGACATCGACAAGATGCAGAAGCTGGTCGACGAAGTGGGTGCGAAGAGAATCCCGTACATCAGCCTCGAGGGCTGCGTGAACATGGCGGGCGGGCAGCCGTTCTCGATGGCGAACCTCAGGGAGCTGAGGGCTTTCTGCGACAAACACAAGATTGCGATCATGCTCGATGCTACGAGGCTGGTGGAGAATGCCTGGTTCATCCAGCAGAACGAGGAGGGGTATCGGAACAAATCGGTGAAGCAGATCGTGAGGGAGATCGGGGATTTGTCGGACGGGTGCACGATGAGTTCGAAGAAGGATCATCTGGTGAACATCGGCGGTTATCTGGCGATGAACGACGAGGATTTTTTCGTGAAGGCGAAGGGTATGGTGGTGGAATACGAGGGTCTGCACACGTACGGCGGCATGGCGGGACGGGACATGGAAGCCGTGGCGATCGGGATGCTGGAGGCTGTGGGGACGGACGAGCATGTGGCTGCGAGGATCAGGCAGACGCACTACCTCGGACAGAAGATGCTTGATGCGGGGATTCCGCTGGTCGTTCCGTTCGGCGGGCACGCGATTTTCGTGGACGCAAAGCGATTCCTGGATCATCTTCCGCAGGATCATTTTCCCGCACAGACCCTGGCGGCGCAGGTTTACATGGCGACAGGGGTACGGACAATGGAGAGGGGAAATGTGAGCGCGGGACGTGATCCTAAATCCGGGCAGAACCGCAAGCCGAAGCTTGAACTGGTGCGCTACACGATCCCTCGCAGGGTTTACACCAACCTGCACATGGACGTAGCGGCCGAGGGCACTATAGAGCTATGGGAGAAAAGGCACGAGATTCGAGGGCTCAGGTTTACGTATGAGCCGCAAACACTAAGATTTTTCCAGGCTACGTTCGAGCCGATCCCACTCGAGGAGTCGGCGCGAGTGCTTGAAAACGAGAAGGCGATCCGGTAGGGCAGTCCGGTCAGTCCCACTCCGGTAGCAGCGACTTTTCGAAGACGAAAAGGTAGCAGCTACCGGAATCAACCGGAATCAAGAAGGTAGCAGCTACCGGGATCAACCGGAATCAACCGGAATCGACCGGCAATCGATGAACCGAGGGGGGCGCTATTTGATCTTCTAAGCCGAAGCTCTCTGAGCTTGTCGCCGGGTTCCGGTGAACGGTGACGGATGAAACGAATCGCATGTGCAATTCTTGTCGCGCTTGTTCTTGGGTCGCTGTCGTGCAAACCCAGGGCGAGCGAGAGCGGCGCGCCGAAATTCGAGAGGGTCGTGCCCAAGGCCGAGGGCGTTCCTTCCGACACCAGCGGGGGAAGCGAACAAGCGCCCGCGGTGGACCTCGCTCCTCTCAAGGCTGCGGTAGATGCGTCTCCGGACGATCCCACGGCGCGGTTCGGCTACATGGTCGGGCTGAGGAGAGCGGGCAGATTCGTGGATGCGCTCGACCAGGCGAGGATTCTTGCCAAGATGAAGGGCGACAATCCTTTTGTGAGCGTCGCGCACCTGAATTTCTCGGAGATCGTGCTGGACGATCTTCCGCAGGGCACCGAGCTGCAGTCGGGGCTGGTGAAGGAAGCGATGGACGGGCTGTGGATCGCTCTTGGCTGGGAGCCCGAGAGTGTCCCGGCGCATCTGGCGCTGGGACGCCTGGCGCTGCTGGCGAAAGACGACAACAAGGCGCTGCATCATCTGTCAATCGCGCTGACGGTCACGGAAATAGGGTATCAATTGAGGACTGACATGGCTGAGATATATCTGAAGCGCGGGGACAAGGGCAAGGCGCGCGCGCATCTTGAGGTGGCGAGGGACCTGGCGGAAAAGGCAAAAGACGCGCCCGCGCTCAGGAGGATACGGGCGCTTCTGCGTGAGACGAGCTAGGGGGATCCTCCCGCTGTGAGGCCTGTGGCGCCCATATGTCCGCCGCAGCGGACAGATGGGTGACTCAACTCACCGACAAGCTCTCCAAGTGATTGTTTGTGGGAAGCGAGCGTAAGACACCCGTCCGTCCGCGCCGAGCTTGTCGAGGGGCGGACGGGCGCCACGGAACTCCAAAGTTGCAGGACCTGCGAGCGTCCCGTGAGGGGCGCAAGGCGGATTTGCCTCTCGGGCTCAGTTGTTGGGCGATTCTAGCCTTTGTACAGATAAAGCCCGCGCTTGACCTTTCTGATCTCGGCCGTCTTTTTGATGATGTTAATTATCGTGCCCGATGCGTACTTTCCGCCGAATCGAGGATACGATTCCTGGATCGTCTCTCTCAACTGCGCAAGCGAGAATTTTCCTCTGATCCTGGAAGCAGCGGCGAGGACGATGTCACGGTTGTGAGATCTGCGTCTTCCGGGCACGGCTCTCCGCCTTCTGCCGTTGGCTGATTTCTTTCGCGGCGCGGCAGGACGCGCACGTCTGGGGCCCCTCGTCCCGGCGCCCCGGGTGACTCCGAACAGGCCCAGAGTCGACAGCAGGGATTTCTTTTGATCGAGCTCTTTCTCCATCTGCGCGATTTCGCGACGAAGTTCTTTTGCGAGCGCTAAGGCTCTTTTTTTTGTTGTGTCGGCCATTTAAGACTCCAATTTGCAGTGTGTATTCCACAAAAGTGGTGTGAATTCTGATACCAAGAGGAGTTTAAAGCAGATGTCGCACGAATGTCAAATGTCTTTTCGCCAATTTATGGTTTCGGAATTGGGATGACAATTGAAAGTCTCGACTTGCATGGCATTCACGAATTCAATCGCGGCCGTATAGAAACGGCGACCCCTCCCTTTTTGGGGGGAGGGGGCTACTAATGAATCGATGGACAGTCTTTGTTAGTGAAGCTCGACGCTCGCCATGACAGCATGCCGTGAGGAGCGAATCGCGTCTTGTAGTATAGATCGGTCGAAGTTCGGATAGGTTCACGGATTTTCGCATGGAACGGAAAAAATGCATGACGGGTGCATGCGGCAATTCATTTTTCTCCGTCACCCCCCTGGCCCCCCTCTGTCCCTCACCCCCCTGGCCCCCCGT
>CAYGZQ010000050.1:0-32640 GCA_964354375.1 uncultured Planctomycetota bacterium | reverse complement strand
AAACCATCCGGCCCATACCCCCACGAACCCGCCCACATAGCACACCACCGGCACCATGATCGCGCACGCTATCAGCCTGGGCACGACAAGATGTTTCACCGGCGGGACCGCCAGCGCCCTCAGCGCGTCCACCTGCTCGGTTACCTTCATGCTTCCGATCTCGCTCGCGATCCCGGCTCCCACCCGTCCGGCCATCACCAGGCTCCCCAGCACGGGCCCGAGGTCTTTCGCCATCGAGTAGACGACCGCTCCGCCGATGTACTGCGACCCAAACCCGAGATCCAGAGCCTGCTGAGTGAGTATGGTCGCGATGATCATCCCCGTGAACCCGAGGCACAGCGTAACAATGAAAAGACTGTCGGTCCCGAGATGCGCCATCTGCTGGATCGTCAGTCCCACGGGTATCTGGAGCGTGACGATGTACCAGATGCATTGCGCGACCAGCATGAGCAGTCGGCCCATGTAGTCGAAGAGGTTGATTATCGGTTGCAGAATAGCCGTCGTGATCCAGCCCGCCAGGGCCAGGGGCCAGAGGAGAACTCCCGGGCGCTGAATTCCCGGTGAAGATGGTGTGCTGTTTCCTTGCGATGACACCGGTTGAAACCCCCGTCACCGATGTCGCGATTATACCCCACTGAAGCGAGATTGGCATGTGCCAGGAAGCAGGGTCCGTTGACACGCACCCCGATTCCGATTTTCTCCCTGACCTTTCAGGGGATATTACGGGTCAAAGACTATCCTGAAATACTGACTATTATACGCGCCATAATTGCCGCGTTGAAAAACGTAAAACTCTGTCGGATCGGCGATATTATTCCATTCCAGCAAACCCCTGCGAACGCGCCCAGAGTCGCCAGGCGGCGGTGGCGTAAAATCACCCGTGGCGTATTGATGGTAGATTTCGGGATCCCAGTATTCGGTGCACCATTCCTTTCCATCAGCCACGATCGTGGAAACTCCCATAGGGCTCAGATCATCAGGGTAGAAACGATACACAGGGTAAGGGATATCCTTCGAATACCCGCCAGCACACTCGGGTCCGTAGCAGTTCACATACGCGGGTCCCCACGTGTTTCCCCACGGCCAGAGGTAATTATTGCTCCCCCCCGCTGCATATTCCCACTCCGCCTCTGTCGGCAGTCTCCCCCCTGCCCATTTCGCATAAGCTTCAGCCTCGTAGTAGGTTGCAAAAACCGGCTCATCGGGGTAGGCTTCGCCGTTATGTTTGGTGCCCCAAGCCGGCGGCTCGTCGTGTGAACCCGCCACTCTCCATTCCCAGCCTTCTGCGCTCCAAAGCTCCGGACGGTTGTAGCCATCGTCGGCCATGAAGGCCGCGAACTCGATGTTTGTTATCTTGAACACCGTCATGTAGAAATCATTCACCGGGTGCATGTGCTGCGGAATGAAGAACGGATCACACCACATCTCGTTTTCGTGGCATCCCATCAGGAACTCCCCCCCAGGGATGAACACAACATCCTGAATCGGAGCGCCCACCACCGTCACATTGAGTAACAGCCCCTGATAGGCTTTCACCGGACCGAACTGAGCATCCAGGTCCTGGTCCCATGCTGTGACCAGGCACGGATATCGCCCGATGCCGACTCCATTTTCATTGCTGATCTTCCCCTCGAAAACCGCAGCCTCGTCCTGGACAGTGCTGAAAGAGGCCTCGACAGTGCCGGAGAAGAGATCGGGCGCTTCGAGGGTCACCTGACTGACCTGCGCCGGGTCCTGCCAGTCGTAGACTCGGATCGTGATCTTGCACGAGCTGCCGGCAATCTTCGTCAACCCGAACCCCTGCGTCGTGAAAATCTGATACGGCTCCGGACAGTTCGCGCTTGGAGGAAAGTCCTCAACCGGATCGGTCACCGGGGTTACCGACGGCGGCATCCAGCAGGCGTCGACCACATAGCCGAGCTCCAGCGGTCCGTCCGGCACTCTCAGCCTTACATCGACAAACGACCCGCTCGACGACGGGAATACCCGCCTCGGCTGATCGGTATTGAAGGCGATGTACGGGTTCAGCGTGCTCGTGAACGGCTCGTCCGCCGCCATCTTGCCTCGCGTATATTTCAACACTTTGAGTTTGTCCGAATCCTCAGGGAATTCGGTCGGGTTGAACATTCGAGTCCACCCGGTCGCATTAAGAAGCCTGGGCGACGCCGGCGGGATGTCCTTATCGAGATTCACCATAACCCCGGCGGCGGGGAAATACTGCGTGCCGTTCGAGATGAGAATCCCCCTGACATCAAACCCCGTGAATTTCGGATTATCGTACGGATTGACGAGGTGGAGCTGGAAGTACACCTGCCCGCCCGGCTGCGGAAGGATATTGTCTATATATAAACAATTGCTGCACAGCCCCCCTTCAAGCCAGTGGCGGACATTCATGTGGCCTGAGCCGGTGCGAACGGGGATGACATCGATCGCGGAGTGATCGGCCGAAATCCCGAAGGTCCACATTCCCCACGTGACCCGCCTCGGGTCGACTGACGAAGCCGGTTCTACGGAAGGGGCCTGTTTATCCTGACTCTCCTGAATGCCTGCCGCGATCGGACTCCCGTGGCTCGAAGCGCACCCGACCAGCAGAGGCATGCAAACCAGCGCCAACAAAGAGCACAATAGAAGCCTTCTCCCGATTTCGGCGAGGTCCATGAGACTCCTCCTCCCGGCTTTTCTGCACATAATCCCACACTCCCAAATTTGAATGTATCACCCTTGGTTGCCTCTGTCAAGGATTCCAGATTGGAAAGTGAGCGCGCGGATTTTCGGTGTCGTGAGCGTTGCGAGCGTTCATGTGGTACAATGCGCGTTCTGCCGCCACGGCCTGACGGATTAGTGATACTATGCGTCGATTTTGCCTGCTCATCATAGCCCTGTTGCTTCTGCCGATCTCGGCGGGATGCGGAGGTCCGAAGACCGGTCCCGGCTTCACGACCCAGGCCGCCAACTGGTATTTCGGCTTCAAGTCGTCCGGGGGCGGCTGGGGCAACGGCGGATTCATCGGACGGGCCACCCCCACCGCGGAGTGGATATACATCGCCGGGCTT
Organism: uncultured Planctomycetota bacterium; assembly: GCA_964354375.1. Lineage (GTDB taxonomy): Bacteria > JAJVIF01 > JAJVIF01 > JAPKYR01 > JAPKYR01 > CAYGZQ01. The sequence goes on along the minus strand of CAYGZQ010000050.1, from coordinate 29,587 downwards.
GACGGGAAGGTCGTCAGGCTGGACCGCATGCGCGGTCAGCACGAAAAAGACTGGTCCGTGAAGCTCGCCGCCGGATCGCGCGGTGCGCCGCTGGTCTGGAACGGGATCATCTACGTCACCGACAACTCGGGACGTGTAACGGCCATAAAACCCTCCGAGCCGGGCAACGCCTGGCCCCTGATCGAGACAAAAACGCACGTCGACGCCTCGCCCGTTCACACCGCGGAACATATCATTGTCTGCGGATGGGACGGCATCGTGCGCGCCGTCAATCCCGCCGACGGCTCGGTCAAGTGGGCATCCGAGTGTAATCAAATCATACGATGCACTCCTACGGTCGCGGGCGACGCAATCCTTGTCGGCGACCGCGCCGGCGTCCTCCATGCCCTCGACGCAAAAACCGGGTCCGAACGATGGCGCGGTAACCTGAAGGGCGAGATCTACGGCATGCCGGCCCTCGACATCCCCTATGTCCTCCAGATCGAGGGCGAGACCGATCCCGCCAAGGCCTTCCGACCCGCTCCCGGCGCGTTCCCCTTTGACGTTGTCGAAAAAATGCCCTCCCGCTTCGCACCCCTCCTTCCTTCATGGGATGAGGACGCAGAGGAGGAGCCTGTCGCCGTGGCTTCGAAGGTCTTCGCCGCGAGCGTGACCGGCGAAATCGCCGCCTTCTCGCTTGGGGACGGGTCCGAGCTCTGGAGGTTCGAGCCCGACGAGAAAGAGCAGTTCTGGGCAGGACCGATCTTCTTCGACGGGAAGCTGTACATCGGCGGCATGAGCGGCAGAATCTACGAGATCGATGCGAACACCGGCGCTCTGCTCGGCTCAACGAGAATTGTCGACCCGCACCCGGATCATCTCGGCCCATCCACCGAGCCCCTTCCGCCTGCCGACAGCACGTCGGGAGGTACCGCAGGCGACATTGTCGAAGGCCCGACGGGGGTCCCGTCGAAGGATGGGCGCGAGGAGAAAATCTTCGCCCCCCTTGTTGTCGACTCCAACCGCATCTATGCCTGCACACTTCGATTCAGGGCGGTCGCGCTCGACCGTGCGACGAAGAAGGAAGTCTGGGGCTTCGACACGTACGGCATGAACCACGGCTGCCCGCTCCTCCTCGATAACCGCCTCCTGTTCGGCTCGGACGATCTGTATTTCTACGGTCTTGACGCCGACACCGGCCTCACGGTCAACGGCCCCAAATGAACACCCCTACATGATTGCGGCGGACGGGTGGCCGTCACAAGCGTAGCTTGTGGCGGATTCGTCTTGATGGAGAATCCTTCACCCACAGCCTACGCTTCGCTCCGGCTGTGGGCGGCACCCGGCGACGTACGGTCCGGAAAAGTATGTGGTAGAATATGCATACGACGGAATGGGCTGGTGGCCTTCGCACATCGACCGGAGCCGGAAGGCGACGGAAGATTTGCGAAGGTCTCAAGTGGCACAGATAAACGGGCCTTCGCAAATCCTTCTCCGGCTGGCGCCGTCGGAGGATGTGCGAAGGGCACCTGCCGGTCGCGGGACGCATTGATAGATTCGGGAACTTGTTATGGAACCCGGCTTCGCGACGCAGATCGAGGGTGTGAATGCACGGTATGGTCCGCGAAGCCGGGCTACCTGACTCCGTCACGGGCGAGTGGGATGACACCCTTATGAGGCAAGCGAGTGTCTCTAAGAGGGGGGAACAGACACAGTCGTCGCTGATTTTCACGTAACGGCGGGCACAGACACGTTCGACTTCGTCTCACTGAGTCTGTGCCCGGCACCAGGTGGTTCAATGAGGAAGAACCTGCGCATTGCCCTGCTTTTCGCCGCGTTGATGACGATGGCGGTCATTCTGTTTCTGTTTTTCTTCAGTTTCACGCCGCCCGGATACGTGTTCTGTGTCAAGTACTTTGGGCCTCGCTCCCCTGAGAAATTGATTGCGTACATGACGGATCCGAATGCGCACAACGAACTCATGAGGCTCGAGCTCATTGATGTCCTGGTTCAACGGGGAGCTGACAGCAAGCATCGGAAGGAACTGAAGGAGATTGCCGCGAGGGACGACATGCAGGGCAACTTGGCCCTGTTCGCTTTGATAAGACTCGGGGATTATGATTCTCACGTCGTTGATGTGATCTCATCCCGGTGGATGGGCCAACAGAGGTCTGACTTCTTCGTTCTAAGTTGGCTGCTTGCCACAAAACTAGACTCTGTCAGAGATCTGGGATTCGCTCGTGTTGTGGCAGATCAGTGGGACGCAATAGATTCAAGCGCAAAGCCTGTCTTCATCCGCAGTCTGCGGTGGTTTGCCTACGACGATGCAGTAAAGAGTGTACTTCTCGCCTCCTGCTTCGAGGGGGATTACGAGACCAGGGGTTACTCGATTGCGGCGCTAGGAGACGCAGCAAGAGTGGATAGTCGCGTAAGGCAGGACAAGGAGATCCCGGCACGCCTGAAGAGCATAATTGAAGACACTGAGACCGACTATCGACTGCGCATGGTTGCACTAGGATCCTTCGCACAATACGGATGGAATCCTGACTCGGAGAAAGTCGTTGTTAAGTGGTTGAAGTCCGAGCCAACTGACGGGAAACTGAGGGCGATAGAGGCTCTCTGCTGCCTTGGCAATCCGAATCGCGCCTTGCTTCATCTGAGCAGAACCCTCTTTTACGGTGATCTTGAGGTCTTCGAGTTCGCGCTGTTGTCTATTGGGATCATACTGATTACGTGTTTCTGGTGGGTGCCACTTGCCTATTTGGCTTTCGTGGTTGCGATGCCCATTGTGCTCCGCCAGAAACTGAGGAGACTCTCGGCCGCCGCGCAGAAGTAGGGGCGTTCACGATCGCGGTCGACGGCAGCGCTTCGGCGGAATCGCCGTACGCTATTGGATCGTCACGAATTCCCTACCGTCCAGCGCAAAACCGCGTTCCAGCGAGTACCCGGCTAGTGTTCTCAGCAAATCCTCCTCGCTGATACCCAATCTCGCGGCGCTTTTCGCGATCTGATCCGTACGCTCCGTGATGTTCGGATGGACGTAGATCTGTCCGCCTGCGTCGAGAACGGATGCGAAGAGCGAGTTTCGGTCCGCGGGGCTCATCTCGTAAAGGTCGCGCAGCGTGACGACGTCGGCCCCGGTGAGCGCGGGTATGATCCGTCCGTCCGGATAATCGTGCCCGCCCTCGAAGATGAGCAGGTCGCCCTCATGCAGACGGCTGTCGAGCTCGATTGCCTGCGCCACCTCGGGATTGTTCTGAAGGCGCGATTCCGGCTCGATTCCGGCGATGTAGTTGTAGAGCGGCAGGAACGCGACGAGAATGAAAAGCCCCCATCGATACAGGACGTTCTTGCGCGGCTGAAAGACCTCGAACACGATGATGAACAGCGCGACCAGGATCGCCAGGATCGGCTCGGACAGCGCGGTGAATATCACGAATGCCCCGAACAGGGGCCATTTCACCCATTTCTTCTCCGGCGAAACCCGGATGGTGCCGTACCATGCGAAAGCGGTCAGCAGCGGCACGAAAATGAACAGCTTGTAGAAATAGTTCAGCGGCATGAAGAAGAACTGGAAGATGACGTACGGGGCCAGCCATGAGAAAAGGAAAATCGCTCGACGCGGGTACTGGGCGGCGAATTTCCTGAGGTTGTACAGAGCCGCGAGGTAGCAGAAGAAAAGAAATCCGAGCGAGTAAAACCCGAACACCTTCTTGATCATGCCCTTCCAGAACCGCCCCTCCTCCAGCGCGAGAATCAGATCGTACTTGAGAATCCCGGGACCGATCGAGGGTCGATGGAAGAACACCATGAGGTAGCCGTTCAGCGTCCCGAGCGGAATCTCCTTCCAGCTTGAGATCCAGTAGGACGGCTCGTGACCGTACTGCGTGATCCAGTAGCCGAACGATGCCGGGTCGGTATGTCCGAGCGCGAGCGAGCCGATGGAGAGATACGCCGCCGCGACCGGGAGCCCAACGCTCGCAAGATATATCCACCACCATCTCCACCTTTGGGACCGCGACCCCTCGACTGCCCTGAAGACGAGACATCCCGCCACGCAGACGATCCAGAACACGTTGAGCTGGTGAAACAGGATGCTTCCCGCGTGCAGCGCCCCGATCCACACGAAATCGCGGGGGGCGGGCTTTCTGTGACGGATTATCCACTCGAGACGGTCGGCGGCGAGAATGAGAAAAAGGGTGGAGACGATGTACACATCCGCGTCGGTCGCGTAGTGCCACCACGTGAAGCTGAAACAGCCGAGAAGGACGACAAGAATCGCGAGACCGTCGTCCTCGACGAGTCGCCTGACGATCCTCCAGATCAGGCCGACCCCGATCGCCCCGAGCGCTATGTTGGCCCACTGCATCAGGTAGAGCGCCTTGATCTCGCGCCCCGTGAGGCTTTCGAGAGCGTTCCGCAGCGCATAGAAAAACCACGTGTACAGAAGGTGATGCGGGTTGAAGAGCGCCTCCCACGGACCGTGCTCGATGATCGCCGCGAACACGACGCCGTCGAAATAATATTTCCGGGTGGGATGGGACGCGTACGCGACGAACATCAGCGGCACAAGCACCCACGGGACCCATCGGAACCGGTCGCGTCCGCGCGCGCGAGTCTCTTTCGCCATTCCTGCCGTCACGGTTGAATTATACCGATTCCGGGCGGGCGAGGTAAGACGGCGGTCTGCCACAGAGCATCGGGACCGAGATGCCGCCGGAGTCGCAGATATACGATTGCTGCGATAAGGGGTATAATAGATTGAGCCATGCGGAAGCATTCACCAGCCCCGGGTACAGCTTTGGAGGGCAAGGCGTTGCCGCCTTGCGAATGCAGGAATGACTGACGCCGACAGACAGACAGAGGACGATCCGCGTCCGCTCGACGGCCGGAAGACAACTTGCGAGAGCCGGATCCTATGGTTCCTCGCAGCCTTGGTGCTTTTGTTTGTGAGTCTGGTTGTGGTGGGCTTGATCTGCGAAATTCCAATTGAGACGGCCCGCATGTATCGAGGGCACGTCTGGAAAGTCCAGAGCTATTTCTCTTCACTGGAAAAAGACGGCTGGCAGGTGCGAGTATCGGCCCAGCCCGCGGGGGGTGGGATAAAAGTCAGACAGAAAGAGGTCTGGGCATGGCTCGCAGGGCCATCGTCCGATCAGGAATGGGTTTTGTATGGGTGGATTCTGATGCCGGATGAACCGTCGAGTCTGGCGGAGTTGCGGAGCCTGGGGGTGGACACGAACGGTTGGTGGAAGAACTATGGACATCGCTCGGGCTCACGCGCCATCTTCCTGCCGGCGACTGAAGCGGCGTTGAGGGTTCACAAGGAATTGCTGCTGCCGCTCCCCGCCAACTTCAGTGTGACGTCCATCCAATCGCTTTACACACAACCGGCGGAGTGAGACGAGGTGGCGGGCTCCAGCCGGCGGGGTACTATCGCGGCGGGAGGTATCTCTTCCTTTCCCGGCCGCTGGTGCCCTCCACAAGCGGAGTCTTCGTAGCTTGTGGACGTGTCGAGCTTCAATGATATAATAATATGAGACTCCCACAAGCTCCGAGGACTCCGCTTGTGGGAGCCACCGATCCATTGCACCAGGCATTACGACATTGAGCGGCGCGAGGTATCTCTTCCTTTCCCGCCCGCATCTAATCCCGGGGGGGTGCTTGCCACATTTCGATGAGGTGATATACTGGTTTTGTGGACGACAGCCGGGGAGGCCGGCTTGGGTTGCCGGAGGTCAAAATCATGCGGTACTCGATCCTGTTGATGACGGTGGCGGTGGCGATAGGTCTGGGCTGCGCTCAAGGTGGCGGGAATCCCGTGGCGCCGAATACGGTCGCCCAGAGCGCCGTCGCGAGCCCCTCGACCCATTATCTGTGGGGCATGTGGCGGATTGTCGCCGACCCGGTCGCGGGAACGCTCGACATAGTGCCCCTTCGCACCGAGTCCTTTCACGCGAACGTGATCCCCTTCCTCGAACCGCCGGCCGGTTTGAAGCTGAAAATCTCGAACCTCGTTTTCGACGGTGACATCTGCGACGTGGACGTGTCGCTGACGCATCCGTTCCCGGGCATGAGCCAGTACACGGGATTTGACGTCTGCGGGATTCTCATATCGAGCGGAACGTGGACCGGCTTCCACGATCCGGCGCTTACGATGGCGGGTGGGGGCGATACGCGTCTTCTGAACGCGGACGGCTTCACGCGATGGTGGAATCCGCTCGAATTCCCTCAGGACGGAACCATTCTCCGATACAAGGACGGCCTGCTCGGGATCAAGGATTCCGTGGCCCATTACAGCTGCACGCTGAACGGGTACAGGGTGTTCGGCGACGATCTTGAGGTCGACAACGAGGTGAGCGATCTCGACCCGACGAATCGGGTGGTATTCTCCGCAGGATATATCAATGCGAGACATTACACGATCGATTTCTCCGGGGGCGTGGTTTTCAACTATGCGGTCGACGCAAGCTGGGAGCCTCCGGTGGGCGACGAGCCTTACACGCCCGACAATTTTCCGCCCGAGGCGAATCGCCCGGAGGCGTGGGCGATCTCCGTCACCGAGCTTGACAATACGTTATGGCACGCAGGGGGTACGGGCGGCGGCAACCTGTCTCTCATGATAGATGTCTGGGACCATTACAACGCCGACCAGAACACGCTCTGGGTGGATTCGCCCGGCAAGTTCACGCCGGTGTTTGTCTCAACGCCGGTGGGCGGCGGCGACGGCTACAGCACCTATGAGGTCGACATCCTCGGGGCGACGCCCGACGCAGGCGCGCTCGACATCCTCGTCGGCATCGAGTCGGAGGAGAGCGACTACTGGGGCGTGCTTCCCGGCGAGCCGCTGACCGGGTATTTCCTCTATTCAGCGGAGGTCGCGGGCGAGAGCATTGTGCTCACTTCCCCGAACGGCGGCGAGGAATGGACCGCCGAGGAGCATCACAACATCACCTGGGACACGAACGGCGACATTCCCAATGTCGATCTTCTGTATTCCAAGGATGATTTCGTCGCCGACGTTCACGAGATAATTTCCAACTACGCCAACACCGGGATTTACGATTGGCTTATCCCCCAGGACCCGTCGGAGACTGTGAAGGTGCGAGTTGTGGAGTCTGGGGGAGGGCTGTCGGACGACAGCGACGATTACTTCACGATTCTTCCGAGCGGCTGCGATTTCGGGACCGATGGATTCGCGCTGGCACAGATGTACACTTATCTTGCCGGGAGCTATCCATGGATGGGCGTGCTGGCGACGAGGCAGGACGCGACCCAGCGTATCGTCATGCGCAGCAGCGACAACGTGAACACTTCCGTCCTGATCTACAATGCATCGAATCCGTCTGCCGGGCCGATCGCGAGCTACGCCACGGGCGACCTGATCTACTGCAACAACGACCAGGCGATGTGGATCGACTCGCTCTCCATCACCGGCGCGGATAGGATTTTCTACAACAACTTCGGCACCGGCAGCCCCACGCCCGGTTACCAGCTCAAGTCGATCGACTGGAATGGGAGTGGGTTTGTGAATCCGCAGACGCTTCCCAAAGCGAGCGTGAACGGCATATGGAATCTCTGCCTGACGCCCGACGGCGACCTGATCATCAAGGACGCACAGGCCTACAACCCGACGTTCTATCTGTACGACAAGTCCAACAACTACGCCACCTCGAAGCTTTTCCAGCTCGACCTGTCCGACTTCAACTACTCCAATTCGGGTTATTTCCGCGAGATTGCGTATGACGAGGAGCTCGACGCGATCATGATTTTCTGCCTGAACGAGGGCGAGTCTCTCGGCGGGCAGTTGTTTGTCGTGGACATGAGCGGGGATCTGATTTTTGAGGATGACGAAATATTCGATGTGGACCCGGCGAATCATCTCGCGTGGAATGTGGGCATCGACGTTGACCTCACAGATCCCGAGTGTCGGATCGTGGTGTACGCTGACGAGGTGGACTCAGTCAATCAGTCGGTCGTCTGGCACTTCGCGAGATATTCCGCGGACCTCGAGGAGAAGGAAGTCTACGAAGTGACGTCCAGCTACTACGGGCCGTGCAGAGGGGATTTGCAGGCCGACGGGATTTTGTGGGCCGTTCCTCACAGCGGCTACCAGAATCTGTTCAAGTTCAACCCACCGCCGGACTGGTGAGAGAAGAGAGCGGCACGTCGAGAGCCGATTTCCTGCCGCAGTCTCGCTCATGTAATCAGGACGTGACGATTCGAATTGCGTTGATAGCCCCCCTATGATCCCCCCCAAGGGGGGGATGGGGTAGGTCGGGACCTGCATGAATTGCGGGTTTGCAGCAAGGGGATATAGACCTATTCTCGCTCCGTCTCGATTGCAGGTGGCAGTCTGCAATTATGCATTTAGAATGCAGAATTGCAGGTACCCGCGAATCTGTCCGGCGAAGAGACCGCTATTCCCGCGTGATCTGGTCTTCCGGGATGTGCAGCTTGACTGCGTCAGAAGGCTTGATCACTCCGGTACGCCTCAGAGCCCAGTTAGTCGCGTTATCGAACAGGGCGTAGACGACTGGCACCACAACGAGAGTCAAAAGGGTGCTGGTTACCAGTCCGCCGATGACAGCCACCGCCATCGGGGCGCGCATCTCGACCCCAGCGCCGCCGCCGATCATCAGGGCAACCGGCAGCATTCCCACTATCGTCGAAACCGTGGTCATCAGCACCGGCCTTAGCCTTGTCGGACCCGCCACCATAAGCGCCTCGTCCCGCTCCATCCCGCGATCCCTCAGTTGGTTGGTGAATTCCACCACCAGAATCGCGTTCTTGGTCACCAGGCCCATCAACATGATCACCCCGATGAGGCTGAAGATGTTGACCGTCATGTGTGTGAAGAACAGCAGGGCGAACGCGCCGACGAACGATACGGGCAGGCTTGTCATGATGGTGAGCGGGTGTATGAAATGGTTGAACTGGGCGGCGAGAATCAGGTAGATAAGCACGATGCCCAGAACCAGTGCGAATCCGAGGGACCGGAAACTCTCGGCCATGATCTCGGCCTCGCCGACTATCTCTCCCTGGATGCCGGAAGGCAGCATGGTTTTGAGCATCTCCCCGATCGCCTGCGACGCCTCGCCCATGGTGCGTCCCGGGGCGACGTTGGCATAGACATAAATCGAGCGCAGCTTGTTCGCGTGCCCTATCTCGGACGGTCCTGAGGTGACATCCACCGAGGCGAAACTTGAGACTTCCACCGGCAGCGGTTCCTTGCCTCCCGAGTAAACGATGAGGCTGGATATATCCTCCGGGCGATTGCGAAAGTTCTCCTCGAGGCGGGCTTTCACATCATACTGCCGTCCGGCCTCGCTGAACGTTGTGATTGTGTCCTCTCCGCTCACGAGGAGCCTGAGAGTCGATCCGATTGCCATTGCGTTCAAACCCAGGTCCGCCACCCTGTCCCGATCGAGCTTGATGTCGATCTCCGGCTTGCCCTCCTTGTAGCTCGTGTCGATCTCGGCGAAAACCGGGTTCTGAGAGATGGCATCGGCAAACTGCTTCGCTGCTGCCTTCAGCTGCGTCATGTCGTTGCCGGTCAGCTGCAGCGAGAAGCTGTAGTTGCTCCCGAAGTGTCCTGTGCCCCCGACAAGGAGCTTGGCGCCGGGTATTCCGTTAAGCCTCTGTCTGATGTCGGCATCGATTGCCAGATTGTTTCGGGACCTCTCACGCTTGTCGACGAGACTGATGTAGACGTTGCCCGTGTTCTGTTCGGCCAGACGTCCGCCGCCGAGGGTCGAGTATGTGCTCTGCACATCGGGGACTTGTTTTACGATGTCCTCGATCTGTTTGGTGAATTCGATGAGGCTCTGAAGCGAAGTTCCTACGGGCATTTCGATTGATACGTTGGTCTCGTTCATGTCGACGTTGCCCTGGAATTCCTTCGGAGTCATGATGAAGAGCACGAGTGCAATGACTACGGCCGCCATCGCGATCGCGACAGTGAGCCATTTCACCCTGAGAGCGGCCCCGATGAGCCGTTTGTACGCGTTCTCAAGCCGCTTGAACCAGTAGTTGAACCAGGTGAAGACTACGAAATTGTCCCTGGAGCCCTTGAGGAACTGGCTGGCCAGCATGGGCGCAAGGGTTATCGCGACCACGTAACTTGCGCTGGTCCCGACCACTACGGTGATACCGTATTGGTACATGAACCTGCCGATGATTCCCGACATGAAGGCGACTGGCACGAACACCGCGATAATCGTCGCGGTCGTGGCCAGAACCGCCAGGGCGATTTCTCTTGCACCTTCCTTTGCCGCCTTGACCGAACCCTTGCCCATCTCGGCGTGACGGAAGACATTTTCCAGGACCACTATCGCGTCGTCTATCAACATCCCGACCATCAGCGAGAACGCCAGCATCGTTATGTTGTTCAGGCTGAAATTCAGCCACTTCATGAAAATGAACGTGGTGATGATGCTTGTGGGAATCGTCACCGCAGCGATCAGGGTTGTGCGCCAGCTTCCCAGGAAGAGAAGCACGACTATGATAGCCAGCGCCGCGCCACCGAACACGTGGTCCTTCACCTGGTTGAAACTCTCGCGCGTAAACACCGACTGGTCCTTCGTAACTGTCATGCTTATCCCGGGAGGAATCTCACCCTTCAGCTCATCAATCACCTTGTGGACTCTGTCGGCGACCTCCACGACATTGGCTCCCGGCTGCTTGATGACGCCTACGCCCACGGCCGGGACGCCGTTCAGTCTCGCCGTGCTCCTAAGGTCCGCAAGACCGTCCTCCACGACCGCGACATCTCCGAGCCTGACCGGGGTACCCTGCTTCGTCGCGACCACTATGTTCTCGAATTCCCTGACGCTTTTGATCTGACCGCTTGTCACGACCGCGTATTCCCTCTCGCCGGTCTCCACCCGGCCTCCCGGAATATCGATGTGGTTCAGCTGAATCGCCCCGACCACCTCCTGCGGACTGATCTCATAGGAAGCCATCTTGTCGGCATCGAGCCAGATTCTCACTTCTCTTTCCCTCAGGCCCGTGATGCTCACGCTGCCCACACCGGGAATGCTTTCGATCCGGGGCTTGATGAAGTCCTCAACATAGGCTGCGAGGTCCTGCGGGGTGGATTGACCGGAGACGGCGATATCGAGAACGGAGGTCGACATGACATCCAGTTTCTCGACGACTGGAGTCTTCACATTCTCCGGAAGGCTCTGCTGAAGCCTTGCCATGCGGTCCCTGACATCCTGCGCCGCCACGTCCACATCGACGTTCAGCTCGTACTCGATGAAAATCAGGCTGACGTTTTCCGCGGATGTGCTCGTGATACTCTTGATCCCGGACAGGGTTGCGACCTCGTCCTCGATTTTCTTTGTGACCTCGGACTCCACCGTCTCCGGATCGGCGCCCGGATAGATCGCTGTGATCGTGACGTAGGGAAACTCGATGTTGGGCATTTCCTCGATGGCAAGCCTCGAGTAGGCAATCGCCCCGAAAATGATCAGCGCCAGCGTGGCCATAAGGGCCAGCACGGGACGGCCTATGGCGATATCGGTGAGAATCATTTACTTGTCCCTCCGGACCCGCCGTCCTGAGTGCTCGCAGTGCCTTCGGCCTTGTTGCGTATCGTGATCTTCGCGCCGTCCGCCAAAAATCTGTTGCCCACGACTATCACTTCGTCGTTAGCGCCGATCCCGCTCGTGATCTCCACGAGCCCTTCGTCGCGGATGCCCGTCTCGACCTCGCGTTTCGCCGCGGTTTCTCCCTGAACAATGTAGACAAGTTTCACGTCTTCGAGGTCGATGACCGCTTTCTCGGGGACAAGCAAAGCGTTCGAGTGCTCCTCGATCGGTATCCGCACGGTCCCGAACATGCCGGGAAGGAGGCATGTCGAGTCCTTGGACAGATACGCGACTACCTCCACAGTTCGGCTATCGCTCTTGACCTCAGCCCCCAGGTGGTCTACGGCGGTCTGGATTTCCTTTTCGCATGACGACAGGTTCAGGTAGACAGCGGTGCCTGCGGTGACTGCGCCCAGGATGCTTTCGGGGATGTCCAGCCTGATCTCCAGCCTGTTGGCGACATCTTCCCCTTCACCAATCAGGCTATACACAGGTGTACCGGGTCCTACCACGGATCCTTCATCGGCGAATCGGGTACCTATCCTCCCGCCGAACGGGGCTCGAAGCGTGCCGTTGTCGATCATCACGGAAATCCCGCCGGCCTGGTCTCTGACAGCCTGGACGCCCGCCTGAGCGGCGCTCGCCTGGGAGCGCGCTGCCTCAGTCTGATCGGTCGCGCCCTGCAGAGCCAGTTTTGCCGAATCCCTGCGGAGCTTCACCTGCTCGAACTCGGCCTGCGTCGCGACACCGTCCTTGTACAACGATTCGTACCGCTTGTAGTCGGTTTCCGCCTGGTCGGACGCAGCTTGTGCCATTTCCACCTGGGACTCGGCAGCCTTTACGGCCAGCGCGGCCGCCTCGGCCTGCCTGGTCGCTCCCACGACCGAGCTCTGCAACGCCGCGTATTGGGCCGACAGGCCCGCCGTATCCACACGTCCGAGGTACTGCCCGGCCTCCACAGCGTCCCCTTCTTTTGCCGCCAATTCCAGTATCCTCCCGCCGTTCGGAAACGACAGGTTCGCTTCCAGGGGGCTTCTCAGTTCGCAGGTCGTGCGGAACCACTTCGTGATCGTGCCCACTTGCGGCCGCTGAGTCTCCACCGCGACGGGCGGGGTCTCACGCACGGCCGTGTCCTTCTTCTCTTTCGTGCAGCCCGCGAAGAGAACCAGGAATGAAACGGCAAGTGCCGGGATCATCAGGGTTATGATGGCTTTCTTGTTCATTGATCGGACTCTCCTGAAGCCTCGATGAGGGCAATCATGTCTTCAAAGCGCATTCCCACTGCACGGGACAGCATCGCCAGGACTCTGTAGTACGCATGGGTCGAGAAAACCACCCTCGCGCCTGTGCCGGTCCATGTGGCCTCGGCGTTGAGCACCTCGACCATGATCGCGAGCCCTTCCTCCATCCTGCGTCGCGACACCCGCAGCGCTTCCTCGGTCTGGCTCAGCGATTCCTTCGCGACCTGCACGCTTGAATACAGGTTCTGAAGCGACAGATAGGCGCTCTCGACCTGTGAGCGAATCTGCTCGCGCTGCTCCTTCTCCTGGATGTCGATAAGCTCGAGTTGAGCATTGAGAGGACCCAGCAGGTCGTCGGTCCTTCCGAAGTTGTACAGATCCCACCAGATGCTGATCGTCCCGGAGATTGATGTAGTGCCACTGTCAAACACGGACCCGAAACTTGATCCGGTGCGCGATGCCTGCGCCTGGAAATCGACATTCGGACCCTCCGTGGCCTTTATCGACTCGATCTGGGCAAGGACCTTCTCTCTCCGGGCCTGGATTTCCTTGAGCTCGGGCCTGTTCTCCATGGCCCATTGGGTAAGTGTTTCCAGCGAGAATGGGGGCTCCACAATGGGGTATTCCACCGGCGCGAGCGTCCATTGCGAGCCGATGTCGATGCCCATGGCCAGAGCGAGAGCGCTTTGGCTTGTCCGGATGCTGTTCTTCGACTCGAAAACCTGCTGCTCGGCCGCCGCTTTTGCGACCTGAACAGACAGAAGGTCGCTCATGGGCATGTATCCTGCGTCATACAACGCCTGGGCCTGTTTCTCCAGCTCCTGAAGAGCATCGCGGGACGACTGTCTCACCGCAAGATTATCGAAGGCCTCTCGGGCGCTGCAGTACGCGTCGATCGTTCCCAAATCGATCAGCGCAACCGCCTGCTCCTTCCCCAGCTCGGTAATCCTGATGTCGGCATCACTCGCCCGCTCGGTCGCTTCCCTGGATCCGCCGCTGTAGATGGGATATCTGAAATTCAATCCGGCATAGAAGTTGTCGGCGGGCTGGATTTCGAAAGACCCTATTTCCGGCACGTCTATGGTCTGAGCGTCGGCGAGCCGCATGTACGAGTAAGCGAGGGACAGATCGGGGAGATATCCCGCCAGCGCGCTCCTGCCGCCTGCCCTGACAAGCTCGATCGCCTGCTCGGCCATGAGAAGATTCCGGTTGCTTTCCCGTGCGGTTTCGATCGCTTCCTCAATCGTCAGGAGCGGGATCTCCGCAGTATCTGTCGAGGTATCGGATGGAGCGGTAACTGCGACGTCCCCGGGTTCAATCGAGCCCGCCTCGCTGAGCAGAAGATCGGTAAGAGCCCTTGCCTGCTGCGAAGGCAGGATCAGGACCAGGGCGATCCCAAGGAAGAGGAACATTCTCCAGAGTGTGAGCGGGAGGGTTCGCGACAACGCTCCCCATCCGGCTCCGGGTTTATGGTCGGTATTCACAGTCTTCATTTGCTCACCCCCACGCCATGAAGGAACAAATCCTCCGCTTGTCTGACGGCCGTATCCAGATCGAAGTCCCCCTCGCAGTTGAGCCAGGTATATATGATCGCATTGGAGAATCCCTCCATCGCCGCGAAGAGTGTCGAAGCGGGCACGTCGCGCCTGAAGTCTCCTTTCTCCTGACCCTCGGCAAACACCACTTCAATCTTCGCGGTCATCGCCCGCATCCGCTCAACATAGACGTCCAGCAGGGGTGAATCAACACACGGGTGAAGCCCTCTCAGCTCGTGGAGGAATATACGCGCGAAATGTCTGCTCTCCCACACCGATTCGAGCTTTGTGCGAAAAACCTCCCTGACTCGCTCCATCGGGCTGATCGGACGCTTCACGATATCGTCCAGGGTGCCCCAGATGCGGTCGATCTTGCGTCCTATGATGGCCGCGATGATCTCTTCCTTGCTCTGGAAGATCTGGTAAAGGCTGCCCTTGGCGAGCTCGGACCGCTCGGCGATATCCGACACCGTGGTCCCGTCAAAGCCCTTCTCCGCGAACAGGCTTTCCGCGACATCGAGCACCAGCTCCCGCCGGAAGGCCTCCTCGCGCTCCTTACGTGATAGCTGCGATGAGTTGTCCGTCACTTCACCACCTGTCGCAAGGCGTTTGGTAAGCAGTCACTAAAATGACTGGCCGGTCAATATAATGACCCGTCGTATCATTGTCAAGACTTTGCGGTAGAATTTCTGTCAAAAAAACCCTCAGCCTGGTGAAGCGCGGCCCCTGCCGGGAACGGAGTTCCTTCCACGATCCTGTCATGTCTGGTATAGTTGCATACAGCGCCTCACATGGACAGCCTGGACAAAATAGCCGGCACGCCGCTTGAGAAGATACCTTCCAGGGTCGGGAGATGGGCGGCGAACCGGCTGAGGGGGGTCGCCGAGGAGCTTTGGGCGCGCTCAGGGGGGCTCGAAGTCAAACCCTCCAGCCTCCCGGGGATCGTCTCAGGGCAAGCTGTGACCCCGTCGGACGCGGCTCAACGCGTTCTTGAGGCCATGACCGCAAGGTTCGCACCGGAAGCCGGTCTTCTTGACCTGGCCAGGAACCGTTTCCCCGAAGAGGTCTCCGCGCTCATCCAAGAAGCCGACTTGCTGTCGATGAGACATTTTCACATCCTTGGTGAGGACCTCGACTATTCGTCGGGCATCCGGTGGCATTACGATCCCCGGAACGGGCATGAATTTCCTTCCGACGGCTTCTATTCCCGGATTCCGCACTCCCGACCCGAGGGCGGGTATGACATCAAGTACCCATGGGAGCTTTCGCGCCTCCAGCACCTGCCCAGACTTGCCCTTGCATATCGCCTGACTCAGGAACCTAAGTATCTTGACGCACTGAACGATCAGGCGGGAGACTGGATCGCCCGGAATCCCGTCGGTTTCGGTCCGAACTGGGCTTGCACGATGGATGTCGCGATACGGGCGGCGAACATGGGTTACGCGTTCGCGCTCCTGGCGAAGCCCGATCTTCCCCCGGATTTCGCATGCGATCTTGTCGGAAGTCTGATCGCTCATGGACGGTTCATCGCGGAGCACCTGGAATGGTCCGAGCAGCTCACCTCCAACCATTACCTCGCCGACATAGCGGGTCTGGGCGTACTTGCCTCCCTGCTCGGCGGGGCGGTCGAGGAGGCGGATTCCTGGCTTGAGTTCGCCCGTGACGAGCTTGCGTCCGAGATGAAAAAGCAGGTGTATCCGGACGGATGGGATTTCGAGGCGTCGACCGCATATCATCGTCTTGTCCTCGAATGCTTTCTCATTCCGGCGATATTCATTGAGCGGGCCGGGATGCGTACGGATGAGACATATCGTGCCGGGCTAAAATCGATGGCTGCCTTCGTCCGGGACATCACGTTGCCCGACGGGTCGTTCCCACTGATTGGCGACAACGACTCCGGCCTCCTTACGGCTCTCCAGACGAGAGATTTCACCCGCCTGGATTACCTGCTTGCGCTTTGTGCTGCCTATCTGGGCGAACCCGCGCTCAGGACGAAGGACCTGGGAGCGGCTCCCGAGATTCTATGGCTTCTCGGGAGAGATGGGCTTGAGAGATTTGAATGGCTGGGAGCACAGCGGCGTCCGATGGTGAGCGCCTTCCCGGACGGCGGTCTGTGGTGCCTGAGGTCCGAAGATGAAAGGGACCTCCTGACATTTCGGCTCGGGCCTGTAGGACAGAATGGCGCCGGCGGTCACGCTCATAACGATCAGTTGTCGATCGCCATCTGGTTCTGTGGTGAACCTCTCATCGTCGATCCCGGATCGGCCGTTTACACATCGGACCCTGCCAGGCGGAATCGATATCGGTCGACTGAGTGGCACGCGACCATCGCGATCGGCGGGGACGAACAGAATCGCTTTGTGGAGGGGAACCTCTTCACGCTCCCGCAGACGGTCGAGACCCGCTTTTCCGGAGTGGAAACCGGGTCGAATCGAGCAAGGCTCGAAGGTGTCCTGCTGGGATACGGTCCGTGGTCGAAAGAAGACGTGCGCGTGACAAGAACCGTCACCCATGACCGTCAGCGTCGCCAGTTCGAAATCGAGGATGCCGTCGAGCTTTCGGACCAAATCGGCCGGATCGATATCGCCTGGATTTTCCCGCTCGCGCCGGGCCTTGCGCCCCTCCCGAGGGGGACCGGCTATCTGAAAATTCTGGACAGGGACGGGAACATGGTCGCGGAGATTCTGTACTTTCCGGGCTGGACGGTCCAGTTTGTGGACACGATGTTCTCCAGCGAGTATGGTGCGGAAATTCCGAACACCACGTTGAGGTTCGTGCCGCCGCCCGACAGCTCTCGCGCCCATTTCGTGTTCCGGGCGGCCCCCGGTGTACCGATATAGTGAGAACGGGGCATGAAAGTCATCATCTGCGAATATCACCCCTGGAACGCCGTCGGTCGCATCGGGAACCATCATTACGCCCGCGAGTTTCTCTCGTCGGGCTGGGACGTCCTCTGGATCAGCCATCCGGTGAGCTTCCTCCATGGTCTGAAGGCCGGGAACGAGGAAAGAATGAGGCGGTCTCGTAAAGGCCCCGAGAAACACGCGAACGGACCCACGGAGTTGGTGCCCTGCACGTACCTGCCATTTCTGAACTCGCCAGGACTTTCGTCCATCTGGGTGCTTGAGAACAGTCACAGATTTTTCAGGCCTTCGATGAGGCGGTCGTTGATCCTGACCGGATTCCACAAGCCTGACCTCGTGTGGATCACCGACACGGTCATGCACCCGGTCGCGGATATCGCCGAGGCGAAAGCGGTGGCGGTCAGGATCGCCGACGACAATGTTGCGTTCCGGAATATGCCAAGTGCTCTCAAACGCATTGAGGACAAGCTGGCGAAACGAGCCGATGCCATTTTCGTGACATCATCGCCCCTTGAGGATCGTTTTCGACGGCAATACGCCGCCAACCTCACACTTCTCCGGAACGGTGTTGACGTTGCCCATTTCCAGGGGGATTTTTCCCGGCCGGACGAATACGACGACATCAAGGGTCCAATCGCAGTTTATGTCGGCGCGATCGAGGAATGGTTCGAGCCGTCGTGGGTACAGAAACTCGCACGCGAGCGCGCCGATATCACTGTCGTCCTTATCGGACAGGCAGGTATCGACATGGGTTGGACTTCTCAGATGGGGAACGTCCGCGCCCTGGGACCGAGACCGTACGAGGAGATCCCTCGCTACCTCGTCCATGCCGATTGCGGGATCATCCCGTTCAAGCGGACTCGTCTGGTCGAGAGCGTTTCCCCGTTGAAGCTGTTCGAGTTCTTCGCGTCCGGGCTTCCTGTCGTGAGCACCCGATGGAGGGAGCTTGAAAGCCTCGACAGCCCGGCACTGCTTGCGTCGTCGGATGATGAGTTCGTGAGCATGGTCTCAAGAGCGATCGACGAAAACTGGAAGAAGGAGCGCAGGGGGCAGTTTCTGGAATACGCACGCCGGAATTCCTGGCACGAGCGCTTCAGTACGGCGATGGAATCGGTGCGCAGATTCGTGCAGTAGGCGCTTCTCGTCTGTCCCGATGATATAATTACCCACGGGAGATCGCCATGAAATGGGAAGACCGAATCGTGATAGACCCTGAGATTCTCGTCGGAAAACCTGTCATCAAGGGAACCCGAATTGCGGTTGAATTCGTTGTTGACCTTCTCGCGCAGGGTTGGACCGAATCGGAGATCCTTGAGAACTATCCGGGCATCACCAGGGAAGACATACAGGCTTGCCTGAAATACGCAAGCGCGATTCTGCACTCGGAGAAGGTGTACCCCATCAAAAGCTGATTCATGCGATTCCTCGCGAACGAGAATTTCCCCTTAAGCGCTGTGGAAGCTCTTCGAGAGAGAGGTCATGATGTCGCGTGGATTCGCACAATCGCTCCAGGGTGCAGTGACCGTGATGTTCTTGAGCGTGCACAGAGGGAAGCAAGAGTGCTTCTGACGTTCGACAAGGATTTCGGCGCATTGGCCTTCGTCGGCGATCAAGCTGTTTCTGCAGGGATTGTGCTGTTTCGGATCGCTATGATCTCGCCGTCGCATCTGGCGGAGGCTGTCGTCAATGCGCTGGAAAGCCGGTCGGACTGGGCCGGTCTGTTCGCTGTTGTGCACGATGATAGGATACGCGTGCGGGAGTTTGGTGGGGAATGACCATGGACGAGGATCAGATCAGGGAAGAGTATGTCTCCCGCGTGAGACACAGGCACAAACGTTTTCGCAAGCGCCTCGAGCGGCGTATTGAACAACTGCTCAGAGCCGTGGGCGGCGGCTTCGAGTTCATCCAGAGTCGGACCAAGACCCCGGACAGTTTCATGCGGAAGGTTGCTCGCGAGAAATACACGAACCCATTTGCCGAGATGAATGATATTACGGGTATTCGCATTATTACTCGGTACGCCGACGACGCAAGGGGAATCATCGCGTGGCTGGAATTGCATTTCCACCTTGAGGTCACCAGATCCCCCGAGCAGGCGGATGAGGCGGGAGCCCATGATTTCTCCTATAACCTGCACCATGTGATAGTAAGACCGTTCCAATGGGTTGGCGAGCTTTCGGAATTCTCCGACCTGAAGGCAGAAGTTCAGATTCGATCGCTGCTGCAGCATGCTTGGGCGGTTCAAAGCCACGTTCTCTACAAGGCTAAAAATGTACCGTCCGAGTTCTCGCGACGGATCGAGCGGATCACCGCACTCTCCGAGCTGGTTGATGATGAGTTCATCAGAATTCGCGATGAATTCAAGGAGCTTCAAAGGCGCAATAAGGCTTTCGCGGATCACGACTTCGACAACATCCCGCTGGATCAGTCCTCAGCGAAAAGGTACTTCATGGAGTCCGTTGACCGTAAAGAGTGGAAAGAGATGGGCCTCCGAGCTGGGCTTCGTACGGTTGTCCCGGAGCCGTACGGCGAGACAAAGGAGGAGTACTTCGAAAGATGGGGATCGATAATGCTTGAGGTGAGCATTCTCCCAGAGCTATTGCGTATAGGGATCGACTCAATCGGAGCTTTGGAGAAGAAGCTTCAGGAGCTTAGCGAAAGGGGCGAGGAACATCTCAAGCTATTTGCCAAGGCTGCATCAGACAAAGGCCTAGTGTTCGACAATGATCCACTGGAAATCATCTTGAATCTTCTTCGCTTTGAGGACCCCCAAGGGCAACATGGCTATGGACTATGGATCGGCACGTCAAGTTCCATGTGAAATCCGATGGTCCTGTCTGAGCGGTAGTGGAGCGTCCCATGGCTGACCCCGCTGGCTGCGCCCTTGCTCACGCGCGGGCCCCGGAGTGCGGCTTGTGCTAGAATTACTGCTGATCAGGTCTGCTTCGCGGAGGGATCAATGAGGCGGTTCAAAATCATAGTAGAGAAACACCCTGATGGTTATGTGGCCTATCCTCTTGGGCTCAAGGGGGTAGTGGTCGGTCAGGGGGATACATACCAGCAGGCTTTGGATGATGCGAGGTCCGCAATCAAGTTCCATATTGAGACTTTCGGTCCTGAGATGATTAATGCACCCGAGAAAGCCTGAGTCGGCGGCTTGTCTGTGCCGTGCTCTCGTCAATAACTGCTCATCTCGGACATCAATACCACCCAGAACACGAATGAGAGGATGCCTGTCACAACCCCCACGACAATCAGGCTGATGAAACACCCCATGCCGGTACCTTTGTGCCGCGTGATCTCCTCGGGCGTGTGGCTGTTGATGAAATCGCCGTATTCCCTGTACCCGACAAGCCCGCACCAGATGGACGCTATCAGGCTGCTCAGGAGGCCGACCAGAATGTACTTCCAGGCTTGGATATATATGCCCTTGATGCAGCACCAGTACGCGGGGAACCAGAAGCCCGGCCAGCACCACCCGTTGCGATCGAAGTAGGGAGGGTATTCGGCAGGTATCTTGAATCCGAAGCGGTCTCTTTCCGGACGCGCATGCGGGTTGAACTCATCCCGAGAGTCGACGTATCGCGTCTGGGACCGGGTCCCGGGTTGCACACCCCGTGCACCCGATGAGGAATCCCAGCCTGTTTCCGATGGAGTCTCCGGGTATGAGCCGGAAGGGTATCCCGATCGCGCGGAACCGTACGTCCCGGGCTTGTCGCTCCCGAAGTCCATCTCGCGGTTTGCCCTCGACGTTTCCCGGTCGGTACCCGGCTTCCGACTTTCCCCGTGCAGACGCTCGCCGCATGTGCCGCAGAAAACGGAATCGTCAGGAAGCTCCGTGCCGCATTTGTAGCAAAACAACCAGGACCTCCCCAGGCAGTGTTGACACTGTACTGTGGCTCCGAATAATAGCCGGGAGAGGGGTCAAACTCAACAGATCGACTCACCCTGCCGGGTGCGTCGCTTTTCTGAGCGGCATGACGAATAGAAGAGCCGGCTGGAAAGTCGGCGGACCCGGTCCGGATGCACCCCTTGCGGGGGACTGCTTGACACCCCATGCTTTGCTCCTGTAACCTTCCATTGCGGATACGACGGTGGGGTTGTGTAAGGGCGGAGAACCCATGGCTGCAAGAATTCTGAACATGATTTTCCTGTCGGCTCTTTCGGCCCTGATAATGGTCGTTTCCGATGGCTACGCGGTCGCGCAGGAGACCCAATCGAGCCCGGGAACCCAGGAATCGAACCAGTCCACAACCACCGTCACGGCTTCGTCGACCCTGACCCCGATCCGTGCTGCGGGACGTCCGAAAATCGTCGTCCGGACCTTCGAGAACCCCGCCGACTATCACGACTCGACAATCGGCGGCGGCCTTACGGCCATCATCATCACGCATCTCGCGGAATCCGGACGGTTCGAGGTGATCCAGCGCGGTGAGAATCTCGAGGAGATCGAGCTCGGTCAGTCCGGCTACATCGAGCCGGATGCTGCGATCGAGATGGACCGGGCCCTCGGTGTCGACTACATACTTGCCGGACAGGTCACCAATTTCGGTTACGAGGAATCCTCCGCGGGCGGATTCCTGGGCGATTCAGAGGGAGTCGATGTCGCCATTTCGAGACAGCGCGCCGATGTAAGGCTCGATTTCTCCGTGATAGACGCAGTTACGGGCGTGACGGTCCTGGCGGAGTCTGCGGAAGGTGAGGAATCCGAGACCGGCGTCTACATCAGCGGCGCCGACTGGCCTGACTGGATCGGCTCAATAGAATTTGGCTCCGACGAATTCGCGGAATCCATGGTCGGGCACGCCACCCTGAAGGCCGTCGAGAACCTGACGGCTCAACTCTTCCCGTATTTCCCCATCCAGGCGCCCCTGCTCGCGGTCACTGAAGATTTCGTTGTCGTAGGCATCGGCGCAAACGCTCATATCGAGAAGGACATGGAATTCGAAGTATATCGACTTGGGGCGGTGACCGATTCGAACGGTGAGGTCGTGTGGAAGGATCGAACGCTTCTGGGTCGGGTAAGAGTGATCGAGGTCGATATCACAAGCTGCAAGGCTGTATGGGTGACCGGCGGGGGGTTCATGGAGGGCGATCTCTGCGTTTTGCCGGAAGAAGAATAATGCACGCGCGGGAGGTTTGTCCCGGTCGCATCGGGTTGAACCAAATTCGCGCGTGATGATCTAAATGCATCGGGTGGGAGTAACAGGACGGTGAGGAACTCATGATGAAGCGTGCCATTATCATAGGGCTTATCGGGCTTGTAGCGGCCCTCTACAGCGCAGGCTGCGCCAAAATGCTCGATCCGCAGGCCGCAAAGGACCGCGACCTCGGTGTTCTCGTCGAGCAGAACCTGAAAACCTCCGACGACTCCCGGCCATATTTCGTCAGTCTCAAGTTTGATGGCCAGCCCGGAGTCTATCGGTGCGTCACAAAGGACCTGCCTGACGGACAGACGGCCGGGAAGTTCGCCTACAATGCAATGGTGAGACTGAAAGAGCGGAACGATTCGAAAGTGCAGACGGGTCGTGATGCATTCAGGATCATCGGTGTGCAGGGCGTCCAGGAGATATTCCAGGTCACATGCACGTCGGGTCCCGGGAACTATCCCCAGGTGACTCTGGAGGGCCCCTGGAGCGGGGAAACGTACACGCCGAAGTTCTGAAACGCCGGATCGCCCGGTTTCGATTCTGTCGCGCACGTCCGTGCGGATCCCGCTGGGGCCATATTGCCCTGAAGATATCGCCTCAAGCTCTTGCCCTGAACGCCCTCGGACCATTAAAATGCATGGGTCGCCTTTTCCTGAGGGTGGGACATCACCGTTCCCTCGGCGACCTGTTTCAGCGTGGCCACATCGCAGAGCATCCCGTGGACCGATGTCGCACGCGAGGCGGTCGAGCATCTCGGCCACATCCTCGCGCACGGGACCTCCTCGCCTCCCGCATGGGAGCTCCCCGCAGCGAAATATCTCCTCAATCTGCTTGAGAGCGAAGGAATTCCAGCGGTGCTTCTTCCGCCTCGATCCACTTCTCCGGGGGGCGCGAATCTGCTTTGTTCGGCCAGACCCAACCTCGTCGCCCATGTCCCGGGAAGCGGTGCCGAGGAGCCCCTTCTGCTCCTGAGCCATCTTGACAGCGCCCCCAGGATATCAAATGACCTGGATCTTCCGGGACGTCTAATGGGCAGATCCCTGACTGGTCCGGGTGCACTCATGGGAACTCATCTCGCGATGGCCCATGCCATGGCGCTTGTTCTGCTTGTCAGGACAGGCATTCCGCTGAGGCGTACGGTGAGGCTTGCCGCGACGAGCGAGGGTGCAGGCGGGAAGGGTCTGGGTCTTCGGGCGCTTGCAGAAAATCACCTCGAGCACATCACCAGCGATATAGCCCTGGCATGGGGAGCGATAAGCTGGACCGGCTCGGGAGGCGCCCCGTGCTCGTTTCTTACCACCGGCGAGAAGGGTGTCCTCCAGATGAAGCTCCGCTCCGAGGGTGACGGTGGCCGGGCCGGTGTCAGAACCGGAAAAGACCCGGTCGAGCAGCTTGCGGTGGCCCTGAGCCGATTGTGCGGATACGACTTTCCCCCGAGGCCGTCGGATGCGTCGCAGGCGCTTGTCCAGTCCATTGTGCCGACAATCCCGGATTGCGGGCTGAGGGAGCTTCTCGATGGGCTCAACAGGCAGGCCACGGTCGACAGGTCTCTAAGGGCCCTTGAGCAGGAGACGCGGATGGATGCCGGACTGCTGATACTTCTCAAGGCCGCCCTGAGAACCGAGCGCAATGTAATGCGCATCAGCGCGACGGCGCCCGACGGCCTCAGACCGAGCGTCGCCGAAGCGGAGGTCAATTACAGTTTCCCTCCCGGTGAGGACGCCGAGGCGGTCGCGCGGGAAGTGGCTGAGCTCCTCAAATCGGACGGGGTTTACCTCTCTGAAAAATCGATCACGGAGCCGAGCGCGAGCGAGGTCGTTCCGGAGGCTCTGGCTCTGGCGCGCGCGGCGCTCCACGAGGTCGATCCCGACGCGTTTCTTGTAGTCGGGCTCGCGCCGTGGCCGACAGGTCTCGGTGCGCTGCGACGGTACGGTACGTGCGTTCTCGGTTGGGAGCCGTTCGCGATCGGCGGCACCCTGTCCGAGACCCTCTCCAGAAGGGGGGGAATCGGCGAAATGCTCGACATGGAGGACTTCGCCAGGGAAATCCGGGCTTTCTACTCTTACCTGGTCAGAGCCGCAGGCTGATCCGCATCCGCCGGGTTTCCGCGATTTCTCCTTCCCGAGTCGCATTGAAACCGCCTGGTACGGCATCTAAATCCCTGGGAAGAAACAGCCGCATGTGGTTGAAATCGCCGAAAAATGCTATCCTCTAATGAGTTGAATCCCATTCCGGAGGTCCCAAAAAAATGTTCTCCCGCTTTACCACAACGTGCATAGCTGCATGCTGCCTTATTGTCTTGCTCGGCGGCTGCAGTCAGAATCCTGACACGACTTCGCCAGGCGCAACGCCCGAATTCCGCGACGGCGCGGGCGTGGCCGGTGAGATGTGCTGGGGATTGTGGGATGTCGCCATTGACGGCGAGACCGGCAGTATCGAGATGGTTCCAGTCCGAACGGCCGAATTCACCGCCAACGTGGTGCGTTTCCTTCAGCCCCCCATCGCACCGATCGAGTTCGTGACGATCCAGCTCAACTCCACCGAGTCCGACATAATGAACGGACTCATCACCATGGACATCACCCTGAGGCACCCGTTCCCGGGAAAGACCATCTTCCGGGGATTCGATGTGCGCGGAATCCTCATGGCTGAGGGCGGCAGGACGGGAATTCACGATTCAGGAGTGAAGTTTGCCGCGCCAGGCCAGATGAAAATGATCAACCCCGACGGCTACAGCCGGTGGTGGAACCAGACGGAGTTCACGACATACGGCACGGTCTTCGGATACACCGAAGGTCACTTCGCGAAACAGGGCTTCACGTCTACGAGCACAGTAAATCCGTACAAGCTGCACACCCCGAGCCTTCAGCCGACTCAGCCGATATACCAGCTGGATCCGACTACCAGGGCGACTTTCCCTTCGATCGACGGCTTCGCCAAACGGCAGTACCGGCTCCAGTTCGACAAAGCCACGTTCCCGATCTACCGGTTCAAGTATGCGGTGACCGCGAGCTGGTCGCTGCCGAACCCGGCTTATAAGCCAAGTTACCCGATCCAGGCCTTTGACCTTCTGGCCAACTGCCAGGAGCCCTACCTGGTAAGAGTGCCGGAATACGTTGAGATACCCTACTACGTCGATGAGTGGGTTGCCGGCGGCGATCTCGAGTTTCTCCTGACCATCGGCGACTGGCAGGCCACCGGCGGCAACGTGCTGAACGAGATATCCCACGTATGGCTCGAATCCCCGACCTTGTTCGACGCCCCGGTCGATGTCCGAAACACCATGGAGTTTGTCGAGAGCACGACCGCGACTCAGGCCACGTATCGAATCAGAATCGAGGACATGATGCCCGACAGCCTTGAGAATCAGCAGCTTCTCATCACGGTCGAAAGCGCGAGTCCCAACACCTTCGAGCCCCAGATTCAGGGCGACACGAGCAAATTCAAGTGGCCCACCGCGCCGCTGGCGGCGTACTTCCTGTGCGATGTGCCGGTAACGAATCTTACTCCCGAGGGCGATTACGCGTACGTATACTTCCTCCCCGACTGGTGCGCCACCATGCGTCAACAGTGCACCGAGAATGGCGGTGACAACCAGGTATTAATGAAGAACATCATCAGCCAGAATATCGATGGCTATTACAACGACTACACGTACGTTCAGGTCTGGGAGGGCAAGACTAACACTCAGAATCAGTGGATTGACGCGTTTAACGTCACCTGCGCTAACCTCGGTTACTCGATGCAGAGAACGTACAATGATTATTTCGACGCCACCGGCAGCCGGGTAGTTATCGTAATCGGGCTGAACACCAGCGACTTGCCGCCCGATCCGCCGTACACTGAGGAAGAAGCTCATGACTTGCAGGAGTTCATAGACAATGGAGGCATCCTTTGCATCATGTGTGAAGCCAGCCAGTACTTCAATGACCAAGCCTATGATCAACTCTTCGGTTGGCTCGGAATGCTCATGCAGTACGGCGGCGGCGCAACACCGGAGCTGGAGGACGGCTACACCGACAACATTACGTGGCATTGGCTCACGGAAGATGTGGATTTGTACCACTACTACACCTGCGGTGAGTGGATCACCCAGGACCCGCACGTGCTTACTCTGATCTCTACCGAGGTCGATGAGAAGCTTGTGCTGGTCTACCCGCTTCCGCTCGATTGATTGATTTGACACACCCCGTCTTCCGGAATGGACGGCGGTATAAAGGTCTTTACGAAAACGACCCGGGACATCTTCCCGGGTCTTTCTTTAGTGGCGCCCATACGCTTCCGCTCCCGCGGGGGCGGATGGGTGCCTCATCTTACGAAGAAGCCGTCTCAACCACAGAATTCGGGAAGTACAGCGCTGCTCGATTTCGCTTTAAGCTGAGACACCCATACGTACGCCTCCGGCTGTCGCCGTCGGCGTACGTATGGGCGCCACAGGAATCCGTCTCATTGCTCCCTCAGACTTGTCCTATCTTGAGTACATCCCCACTATCTCCTGCTCGGCAAGGATTTTTCCCTGCATGGCCTTGCGAAGCTGGGTCGCGGTCGCGCCGGGTCCGAGGCCCAGCGATTCGCTCAACGCGAAGAACCTGAAGAAATATCTGTGCGGTCGCCCCGGCGGGGGATGTGGGCCGTCATAGCCCACCTGTCCGAAATCGTTCTTGCCCTGCTTCGCACCCCCGACTTCCTTGAGCTCAGGGTTCTTCGCGACCCCCCTTTCAAGTTTCCCGATCGATGCGTGAATCCCGTAGATCACCCAGTGCACCCAGGTTCCCACGGGAGCATCCGGATCGTCGCAGATTATCGCGAGCTCCTTTGTGCCGTCGGGAAGACCGGTCCATTTGAGTGCCGGGCTCTGGTTGTCGCTCCCGTACGCGTGCCGATCAGGCAGACGGTTGCCGCCAGTGAAATCGTCGCTTTGGAGATTCATAGTCTCCCTCCTCGTCAAATGATGTCATCGATTATACGAAAATGCGCCCAGAAATGAACGCTCCCGTTCTTTCTCCTAATCCTTCTCCCTGATAGCTCGCTCCTTTTCCCGCTCGGCCTCTTTCTTTGAGATCACGTCGCGCTTCTCATACAGCCGCTTCCCTTTGCAGATGCCGATTTCCACCTTGACGAGATGCCTCACGAAATACACTTTCAGCGGCACCATGGTCATTCCCTTCTCCTCGACCGAGCCTTTGATTTTGCGTATCTCGCGTTTGTTCAATAGAAGCCGCCTGGGACGTCGCGGCGGAAGCGGGTCGATCGTGGCGAACTTGTACGGCGCAATGTTCATCTCGAAGAGGATCACTTCGCCGTCCTTGACCCGCGCGTAGGCGTCCTTCAGGTCCAGCCCGCCCGCGCGGATGCTCTTGACCTCCTGCCCGGCGAGCGAGATGCCCGCCTCGAACCGGTCGAGCACGTGATAGTCCCTGAGCGCCTGTCTGTTCAAGTACGAAGGCCGCCCGGGTGTCTTGTCGGAGGATTTCTTATTCTTCTGCTTCTTCGCCACGGCATTCAAGACCCGATCCGGAATCGAGTCGTCCATGTTCCAGTATAGCAGTGATGCTTTCGCCACGCATCGTCGCGACGACTCTTTGGTATAATTCCACTCCGTCCGATGTTCAATCGCCTTTCAGATAGCCACCTCGAAGCTCTGCGACGCATTGTCGGCAATGAATTCGTGCTGACCGATCCCGATTCGCTGAAACTCGCTTCCTGCGATGAAACCGAGGACCTTTGCTTTGTCCCCGAATGTGTCGTCCGACCTCGCACCGCCGGCGAGATCAGCGAGATTCTTCGTCTCGCATCGCAAGAGATGATCCCCGTCACGCCTCGGGGCGGCGGAACCGGTCTCTCAGGCGGGGCGCTTCCGGTGCAGGGCGGAATCGTGCTTCTCATGGATCGCCTGAACGAAATAATCGAGATCGACCGCGAGAACCTGTTCGCCATAGTCGAGGCCGGCGTCATAACCGAAACGTTCCAGAATGCAGTGGAGGACGAAGGTCTATTCTATCCTCCCGACCCGGCGAGCCGCGGATCGTGCTTCATCGGCGGAAACATCGCGGAGAATTCCGGCGGACCGCGCGCGGTGAAGTACGGTGTCACGAAAGACTGGGTGTACGGTCTCGAGGTGGTCCTGCCGACGGGCGAGATTATCTCAACCGGCGGGAAGCTTCTCAAGAACGTTGCCGGCTACAATCTCACGCAACTTTTCATCGGGAGCGAAGGCACGCTCGGCGTTGTGACGAAGGCAACGCTGAAGCTGATTGCCAAGCCGAAATTCTCGATCGTGCTGCTGGCGGCGTACGACGATGCATTCAAGGCGTGCGGGACGGTCTCGGCGCTCTTCCGCGCGGGACTGGTTCCGTCCGCGTGTGAGTTTATGGAGCGAGATGCGATGCAAATGGCCCTGAAGCATCTCGATCGAAGCCTTCCCAACTCCGACGCCGCCGCGCAGATTCTTATCGAGCTTGACGGGAACGACGAGGCGAGGCTGCAGGAGGAAATCGAGCTTGCCGGGACAGTCTGCGATGAAGGCGCGGACGGGGGTGGCGGGGGTGTCGGGAGTGGCGGGGCGATCGATGTGATCCTCGCGGATTCGGGTCAGCGCGTGAATGAGATGTGGGAGGTGCGCAGGGCAGTGGGCGAGGCGGTCAAGGCGCATTCGGTCTACAAGGAAGAGGACACGGTGGTTCCGCGCGCGAGTCTTCCCGACCTGTACGTCGGCGTGAAGGAGATCTGCCTGAGGCGCGGGGTGAGGAGCGTGTGCTACGGTCACGCGGGCGACGGAAATTTACATGTGAACCTTCTCAGGGATACCATGACCGACGAGGAATGGACCGACAAGCTTCCGCCGACGATCACCGAGATATTCGAGCACTGCGTGAGGCTCGGCGGGACCATCTCCGGCGAGCACGGCATCGGGTGGTCGCAGAAGCCGTATCTGAAGCTCGCGATGTCGGAAGCGGAATTCTCGCTTATGCGCTCTCTGAAACGCACGCTCGACCCCCAAGGCATCCTCAACCCCGGCAAGGTGTTTGATATGTAGGGCTGTTATTGGGGCGGGTCTTGACGGGGCTTCGATTGGCGAGTATATTACGGTGCCCACTCAGCATGGGGCTGTAGCTCAGATGGGAGAGCGCTAGAATCGCACTCTAGAGGCCAGGGGTTCGATTCCCCTCAGCTCCACCAGACGGATCTCTCTTGGACTCCCCGGCTTGGTCCGGGGAGTTCTTT